>JAVEZS010000019.1:0-51427 GCA_034002885.1 Bacteroidales bacterium | reverse complement strand
TTTTTTATGTGAGCGTAATTATTTAACCGTATTCATATGTGCCACAAGGTCGAGAAGTTTTGAAGAATATCCCCATTCATTATCGTACCATGCAACAACCTTTACGAAATTGTCATTGAGTGCAATACCTGCCTTTGCATCGAAGATGGATGTACGGGGGTCGCCATTGAAATCGCTTGATACGACTTCGTCTTCAGTATAACCGAGAATTCCTTTCAGAGGTCCTTCTGAAGCTGTTTTCATGGCTTTCTTGATTTCCTCGTATGTTGTTGCTTTTTCAAGGCGGCAGGTGAGGTCAACGACTGAAACGTTAAGGGTAGGAACCCTGAAAGCCATACCGGTAAGTTTACCCTTTAGCTCGGGAATGACTTTCGTTACAGCCTTGGCAGCTCCGGTTGATGAGGGAATAATGTTGCCTGCAGCCGCACGTCCGCCTCTCCAGTCCTTATTTGACGGTCCGTCAACAGTCTTCTGAGTGGCTGTAGTGGCATGAACAGTTGTCATCAGGCCTTCAACGATCCCGAAATTATCGTGGAGGACTTTTGTAACAGGAGCGAGGCAGTTGGTGGTACATGAAGCATTCGATACGAACTGCATGTCAGCAGTATATTTGTTATGGTTAACACCCATGACAAACATCGGGGTGTCGTCTTTTGAAGGAGCTGACATTACAACATGTTTTGCCCCTGCCTTGATATGTCCTGCAGCTGTTTCTTTGGTCAGGAAGAATCCCGTGCATTCAAGAACATACTCAGCACCTACTTCATCCCATTTCAGATTTGCAGGATCCTTCTCAGCCGAAACACGTATGCTCTTGCCGTTAACAACAAGCCTGCCGTCCTTAACATCCACTGTGCCGTCGAATCTGCCGTGCATCGTGTCGTACTTGAGCATGTAAGCTATGTAATTAACTTCAAGAAGGTCGTTTATTCCGACAATCTCAATATCGGTCCTCTTGAGGGCAGCCCTGAAAGCCAAACGGCCGATTCTGCCAAAACCATTGATTCCAACTTTAATCGCTGACATAATTATCTTATTATATTGGTTAATAATTTGAAAGCCCAAAGATACTATTTTTTTAAAAAAAACAGCAGGCTTAATAAACAGGAGCGGCTCTTTTTCTCCTGAAAAGATAGGATATCTTATTGGTCTCGGGATTAAGAGGATCGATTACAACCCCGAATCTGTAACTGACAAAAAGTGAAACGAAAACAGCTTTGTTGTCTGTTGTGGCCATAATGGGTATCTTTTTCGTGTAAGCGCTTACTGTGGCTCCCACTTCAACCGCATGAATTATCTTTTCTTCCTTGCTGTACTCAAAATTGAGCCCTGCCTTGCCATATATTCCCGGAAGAAGCCTGGTCTCATTCAACCCTTTTGTGAATGACGACCTGCCGTAAATATCATAGGGTGGATGCTGGTTTACATCCAGTTTCTCCTCAACAATTCTAAATTCGTACTGTGATACCCGATAGAGGATCTTGTAGTAAATAGGCTTATAAACCGCCAGTGTCGGGCCTGCCGAAAAGAAGTATCGTACGGCTACACCCCCAAGATCAGCTTTCTTGAATACTTCCCTCTGTAAACCATAACTTCCCCTGAAATAAAAAGCAGAATTGATCTTGCCGTAAATGAAACTTCCGGGAGTCTGAAACAGGGGGTTTTGCGACCTGTACTCCCTGGGGTGTTTAAGATAGCCTCCTTCAATTTCAAAATACTGCTTGTTCAGGAAGTTGATCCTTCTGGCATCACGGTAACTTATCCCGAACCCGTCGGAATTAAGCGCGAGGCCGAAGGATCTTTCATTTCTGAAAAATATTTTCTGCTGCTCATCAAGCTCCCCCTGGGAGAAAAGGAGTAATGAACAGCCGGCAAAGATTATTAAAGTTATAAGCAGCTTTCTCATTAAATTTTGCTAACTTATAAAGAAGGGTGAAATCCCGACGGTTTCAGCCGTTGCTTTCAGTCTGGGCAGTGCCGGTCTTTGAATAGGCAGGACAGGCTTTTTCGTTGCACGAGCTTATGCAGATCGCGGTTATAAAACAGACAGCCAGGATTACAGCAATCTTTTTCATAAAAACAATGTTTTTAAGTATCACAAAAGTAAAACAATCATTTAAAAAACAATCTTCGTGCCAGAATATTATTTATTCCGGAAAATTGTACCAGGCTAATAAATTGCCGGTATACTCTATACTAAACTTTTTTTTTGCATTTTTGTTGTTTAAACCAGTTCATTCATACTAAAAATGAAACGTAATCTCTTAATCTTATTGATAATTTCAGCTATGAGCGCTAATTCTTTTTCCCAGGAGAAACTTTACTTCAATGATCTTAACAGCCAGGAGTCGCATGTCATAAATGAAAAAGGTACGGAGGCCCCGTTCAAGGGGAAATATACCGATCATACCGGCAATGGCACTTATCTTTGCAAAAAATGCGGAAACGCCCTCTATTATTCTTCTTCAAAATTCAAATCCGATTGCGGATGGCCCAGCTTCGATGATGAAATAAAAGGTGCTGTTAAAAGATTTCCTGATCCCGACGGTCTCAGAACCGAGATAGAATGTGCTTCGTGCGGGGCACACCTGGGTCATGTTTTTACAGGTGAGCGTTTTACACAGAAGAACATCAGACACTGCGTTAACTCCGTTTCCCTCGACTTTGTACCTGCCCTGCTGGAATCAGGGAGATACGGAACGGCAATTTTTGCAGGAGGCTGCTTCTGGGGGGTAGAGTATTTCATGCAGAAGTCTCCCGGCGTAATGACTGTAACATCCGGTTTTATAGGCGGACACGTTAAAAATCCATCATATAAGGAGGTATGTACAGGCAGGACCGGACACGCGGAAGCCGTAAAGATCGTCTATGATCCTCAGAAGACCTCATATGAAAAACTCCTCAGACTGTTCATGGAGATTCACGATCCTACCCAGATAGGAGGGCAGGGACCCGACCTGGGGGAACAATACCGGTCCGGGATATTCTACCTTAATGAGGAACAGAAGAGGATCACTGAAAAGATCATCGGGATACTGAAGGAAAAGGGAATCAAGGTGGTGACGGAGATAACCAGGGCAACAGAATTCTATGATGCTGAGGATTACCATCAGGATTATTACTTCAGGAACGGCAAGGTACCTTATTGCCATGCCTATACAAAAAGGTTCTGAACCCTTGCAGAAAGATTTGAATAACTAATGTGAAATGGAAACTACTATCATCACTCTTTCGTCAGCTTATGCTCCCGCGGCTCTGAAACAAGCCATGTCAGGCAATGTCAAAGTCCTGATGGTTTCTGTACTTGTTCTGATTGTTGTAATTGCAGGCTATCTGCTTCTCAGGAGACGAAGGTAGCATACCGCCCTGAGCAGAAACGAAACAGTGCATCCTCATTACGCCTGAAATATTGATCAATTTCTTAATATCAGGCAACCGCGGATGCACTGTTTGTTTGTAAAATGTAAGGTTTGCACTGTCTCTTTATCTCACAGGCTCACCCAGACATTACCCATTTTGTTCGATTGAACAACCGAGTGTATGAATTTCATCCCTCTCACCCCGTCGTGAACTGTCGGAAATTCTCCGGCTGTGAAAGCCTCTCCCCGTATCGATTTTGCAGTTCCCTTGTAAATGTTTGCCAGTGCCTCATATATCCCCTCAGGATGTCCTGAAGGCATCGTATGACTACTTTCGGCAAGTTTTTCATTGTAACTGTGTGCAGGCTTGAAGATCCTGGTAGGTTCTGTGTCGCTCAGCATGTACAGGTAGTTTGGATTTTCCTGTCCCCACTTGAGGCTTGCCTTCGACCCGTAAACCGCAATTGTAAGGCAGTTTTCCTCTCCTCCGCAAACCTGGCTCGACCTTATAACTCCTTTCAGGTTCTTCCCGAATCGCAGAAGGACGGTCCCGTCGAGATCAAGTTTAATGTCGTCCTTAACCGGACTGAGATCTGAAAGAACTTCTTTTATCTCGAGTCCGGTTGTATATTCGATCAGATTGAAGGCATGGACTCCGATATCACCCATGCAGCTGCTGACTCCGGCATGTTTTGGATCAAGCCTCCACACTCCGGTGATCCTGCTGTCGGTTCCATGTATTATTGAGTTGATCCATCCCTGGTAATACTGTGCATCGATCCGCTGAATCGTTCCAAGGGCTCCTCCGGCAATGAGATCCCTCATCTGGCGGACCATAGGGTAACCGGTATAGGTATGTGTCAGTGCGAAGGTACGCCTGTGCTTTTCAACAAGCTTTTCCAGGTCGACAGCTTCTTCAACTGTCATTGTCATGGGTTTTTCGCATACCACGTGGAATCCGTTTTCAAGAAGGCTCTTTGCAAATCGATAGTGAAGGGCGTTCGGTGTCACAACCGATACTACCTCCATACGCTGGCCGGCCGGCATCTTTAGTTCTGAAGCGATCATGGCATCCACACTTTCGTAACAACGACTCAGATCGATGCCTTCCTTCTCTGCAAACTCCCTGCTTTTCCCATAATCTGCGTCAAATACACCGCCCACGAGTTCAAACCCATTGCAGATGCGCGATGCCCGGCGGTGAGCATCCCCGATGAATGCTCCAATACCGCCTCCTATCATTCCCATTCTGATTTTCTTCATATAATTTCGTTTTGGTTGAATATAGATATTTTTGGTTTTTTACTTTTTTCAGTGAAGAAATTTAGCTTGAAGCCTGCTCTTCACGCTGTTAAACCTGTTGAATCAATAGGTACAAGATTAAATTCCCGGCAGATCATTTGTCGAATGCCGAGTCGAATGCGATCTCAGATGGCGCAAAATCCACTGCCCTTACAAATTCGCAGGCTTCTCTTGCTCCGTGTTCCCTGTCCATCCCGCTGTCTTCCCATTCCACTGACAGAGGCCCTTTGTAACCAATTCTGTTAAGAGCCCTTATAATGTCCTCAAAGTTGATATTGCCCCTGCCCGGGCTCCTGAAATCCCAGTAACGCCCCCTGGCCCCAAATTCAGTATGCCCGCCGAATACACCAGCTTCTGTGGGGACATCCGACCACCATGCATCCTTCATGTGAACATGGTAGATCCTTTCGCCGAAGGTGTAGATGAACCTGACATAGTCAACGCCCTGGTATCCGAAGTGCGAGGGGTCGTAATTGAAACCAAATGCCGGGTGATTTCCGAGAGCCCTTAGAGCTCTTTCTGCCGATGCGATGTCAAAAGCGATCTCCGTAGGATGAACCTCGAGAGCAAATCTTATCCCAAGTTTATGGTATGCATCCAGAACAGGCTTCCATCTGTCTGCAAACTCGCGGAATCCATCATCTATCATTTTCGGAGGGACGGGAGGAAAAGAATAACAGAGATGCCAGACAGGGCTCCCGGTAAATCCGTTTACAACCGATACACCAAGCCTTCTGGCTGCCTCGCCTGTCCTGATCATTTCCTCAGCCGCCCGCTGCCTTACACCTTCAGGATCTCCGTCACCCCATACATGTTCGGGGACAACCGATTTGTGCCTTTCATCAATCCTGTCCGAGACAGCCTGCCCGACAAGGTGATTTGAAATTGAAAATACCTTCAGGTCGTATTTTTCAAGCAGGTCCCTTCTCGATCTGCAATAGTCCGGGTTAGCTTTCGAAACCTCAAAATGGTCACCCCAGCAGGCAAGCTCAAGACCGTCGTATCCGAACGATTTGGCTTTCCGGCATACTTCCTCAAATGGTAGATCGGCCCACTGGCCTGTGAATAATGTTACTGGTCTGCTCATCTCAATAAATATTTGTGTTTGTTTCCTGTTTTGTATTATATCTTGTTGTCTGGTTGCTGTTATCACACCACATCAGGCTCACCATTGACTATCCGTCCGAAAGAAAGCTTTGCTAATATAAGAAAATCCTTCCCATCAGTTTTAACGTTTCCGGCAGAATTTCTTTCCTTTGTGAATATTCTTAAAAGATAAGCATGGACAATATAAGGGATCTGCTTCTTAACAGGAGGACTATCAGGAAATACCTTCAGGAGCCGGTAAATGATGAACTTCTGACCGGACTTCTTGAATCGGCATGCCGTACATCGACAACCGGCAATATGCAGGTTTATAGTATTATAGTAACAAGAGATGATAAACTGAAGAAGGAACTTCTTCCCCTGCACTTCAACCAGCCTATGGTAACAGAGGCGCCTGTGGTTCTTACTTTCTGTGCCGATTTCAACAGGTTCAGCAGGTGGTGCAGGCTAAGAAATGCCGGGCCTGGCTACGATAATTTCCTCTCATTCATGACAGCTGCCATTGATGCCCTGATTGCAGCGCAAACCCTTTGTATAGCAGCTGAGGCAAACGGACTGGGCATCTGCTACCTTGGAACCACCACATACATGGCGCACAAGATAATTGATGTGCTCAAACTCCCAAAGGGTGTCGTGCCTGTTACAACAATAACACTGGGCTGGCCCGCCGAAATACCGGAACAGCCTGACAGACTGCCTCTCGATGCTGTTGTCCACCATGATGTGTACATGGATTACAGCGATGCCCGTATTGAAGAGTTCTATAAAGACAAGGAGGCGAGACCAGATTCTGCAAAGTTTATCAGGGAGAATAACAAAACCACACTTGCCCAGGTGTTTACCGACGTTAGATACAGGAAGGATGATAATGTCGCCTTCTCCGGGATACTGCTACAGGTCCTTAAAGACCAGGGATTTATGAATCAGTAAAAAAAGGGGAAGGAAGAAGGCTGTAGGCAGGAAAAATGGCCTTCCGTCTTCCGCCATTGATTGGACGATTAAAATGTAATCTCCAGCCTCTTGGCAATTTCTTCCAGATCCTTAACGACTGCGGGAACAAGAGATATTCCGTTCTTCCTTGTCTTTTCCTCAGCTTCACGCTCCGGATCACCGGGGATCAGCACTTTTTCCTGCCCAGGGGAAGGTTTTGAAGCCCTGAATGTCTCTATCCACTGATCCATTCTATTTAAAAACTCATCAGCAGGCTGGAATGCATCAATCCTCATGGCCCCGAAAAAATGGCCGGTTCCTTCGCCGGTCTTCTTTTCCAGTACGGGAAGGTATGCGACGCTGGGAGGCACAAAAGGTCCGAAATTGGCTCCGCTGAGAACGGCTGAGAATATATCTACAAGAGCCGAAAGGCAGTATCCCTTGTGACTGCCATGCAACCTGTCACCACCGAGAGTAAGCATTGATCCTCCCGACTTAAGTATTGATGGATCATCTGAAGGCTGCCCGTCTTTGTCCTGGACAAACCCGAACGCTACCTTTTCTCCCTTCTTCTCTGCCACTGCGAGTTTACCCCTGGCAATGGGGGTGGTTGCAAAATCGGCTACCAGAGGAGGCTGATCCCTGGCCGGTATTGCCACTGCAATCGGATTCGTTCCCATCATACGGCTTATCGAAAAGGTGGGCGCAACCAGTGGATTGGCATTCGTAAGACAAATCCCTATCATATTCTCCTCAAGAGCCATCATCGCGTAATAGCCCGCAATGCCGAAATGATTTGAGTTTCGCGTTGCCACCCATCCCGTTCCTGCTGTTTTTGCTTTTTCAATTGCAATCTGCATCGATTTTCTGGCTGCAACCATTCCCACTGCATTATCACCATCCACCACTGCCGTGCCCGGTGATTCATAAACTACCCTAACAGCCGGACTGACGTTAATCCTGCCAGATTTCCACATCTCATAATAATCCTTAAGCCTCAGCATCCCGTGAGATGCGTGGCCTCTCAGCTCTGCTGCAAGAAAGACTTCTGCAATAACGTCCGCGTCTTTGCTGCTGCATCCCATTTTCATGAAAGCATTTTTCGTGAAGTCAAGTAAATGTTTGTAGGTGAACATTTTATTTTATTTGTCGGTTTTTTATTTCAATCATTTACCTTACACCTGGTTGTGTTGGCCCAGTTAATGTTTCTAATGTCAGGATTTTCTGATTAAGTTATTCACCCCTGCCTGTTGTGTCGGTGTTATCACGAGATCATTAATACATACATGTCCGGGAAGAGTGGCGCAGAAGTAAATGACTTCAGCGATATCCTCAGCAGTAAGCGGATCGACTCCCTTATAAACCGAATCTGCCTTTTCCCTGTCGCCCTTGAATCTCACAATCGAGAATTCGGTCTCAGCCATTCCCGGTGCTATGTTTGTAACCCTGATATTGTGCTTCAGCAGATCTATTCTCATCGCCTTCGACAGTGCATCGACAGCATGCTTGGAAGCGCAATAGACATTCCCGTTTTCATAGACGTCCTTTCCGGCAATGGAGGAAATATTGAAAATGTGACCTTTCCCTCTGGAAATCATAATCGGAGCAACGGCACGCGTTACATATAGCAGTCCTTTTATGTTTGTATCGATCATCCTGTCCCAGTCGTCGGTATCTCCGTCATCGATATGGGATAATCCGACAGCCAGTCCGGCATTGTTTATAAGAATATCGATGTTTTTCCACCCCGAAGGAATATTCTCGATTGCAGAATTAGTCTCAGTCTTGCTCCTTACATCGAAATTGAGCGCCAGAACCTTTATGTTATGGGATGATAATTCTTTCTCCAGTTCATCAAGCCTTTCTTTTCTTCTGCCGGTTATAATGATGTTATATCCGTTCGAGGCGAATTTTATTGCTATTGCCTTTCCGAAACCGGCTGTGGCGCCTGTAATCATTATTATTTTTTCCATCTTTAATAATTTGAAGGCAAATTTAGAAAACTCCGGATTAACCTCAAACAAAATCAGATCTGCATTTTCTGATGCCTGTCGCTGACAGAATGGTAATGAAAAAAGCCACCCGTTTAATCATAATGATCGCGGATGGCTTTTTTTATGTTTACCGGTTAATCTCTCCGTGATGTCTTGGATGATTATCTCACGAAATCTGATTTCATCAGGAACTCAGCACTTTGCCTGATTCCTTCCAGTGATGTCTGAAGCTGTTCAGCGATGACTTTGGGATCGCGCTGTCCGAATCCCTGAGGAGACTGACCTGCACCCTGACGGGCCTGGCCACCCTGTCCGGGAGCATTCCCTCGGGAAGGAGCGCCTGCTTGCCCCTGACCTGCCTGTGGCCCTGGCTGTGCGTTGCCTCCACCCTGCGACAGCCTCTGTTTCATCATTTCCATCATTGCCATCGACTGAGCCTTCTGCTCGGGAGTCATCTTTGCTTCCATCTCAACAAACCAGTCCTGATAACCATTATTGTAGAACTGTTCAAAGATGGCCTTGAAATCTATTGTACCGCTCTCTCCGATAACATAATCATCCTTGATATGAAGCACCTTGAAACGGTCGGGATATTTCTGAAGGTAGGCAACCGGATCTTTCCCTCCGACTGTGACCCAGTATACGTCCATCTGAAAGAATACCTTACCGGGATCTGTGTTATTGATAAGAAAATCCTCAAATGTCTGATCCGTACCTGCAACATTGGCAAATTCGAAACTGTGATTGTGGTAGCCGAACTTAATTCCCCTCTTGTTTGCCTCTTCACCAATCCCGTTCATCAGGTTGCATTCTGCTTTCAGGGTTTCCACGGAAGGTGACCACATGTTCATTGGAAATACTACGTATTTGCAGCCCATAGTTTTATGATCGTCGAAAAGCTTGCCCCATGCGGCGAGAGTACCTTCAACGTCCTTAACGTCAAATTTTGCCCTTGCATGACTCGAGATTATTTCAAGTCCGTACTTCTTTGCTACTGCTGCATAATCTGCCGGCTTGTATCCGGCAACAGTCCCGTTGCCTGCATTGTAGTTGGAAATCTCAACAGTTTTATATCCTGCGTCGGCCAGCGCTCCAAAAGAACCCTCAATGTCTGATTCAAGACCTTTTACAGAATAGGTGGCAATCCCCAGACGCTTTTGGGAACTGTCGAGAGCGGAAAGGGACAGGGAAACTGTGAAAAATAACAGCGTAATCCCTGTGAAAAAGATAGATAATTTTCTCATTTCAGTGATTTTAATAGACTAAAGATTATTTTGTTTGCAAAACCATGCAGCCATAGTACACAAAGGCTGCAGCATGCAAATGTAATATTTTAAAATGTATCACAATACTGACCATTTATGCTTCGGCAATTATTTTATCTTTGCCTGATAACATCCCGGAATGAGTGCAGGAACAGGAAATATAACAAAGGATAAGGAAGGCATCGGTCAGATGTTCGATTCAATAGCCAGACGCTATGATTTTCTGAACCACTTTCTTTCCTTCGGGATCGACCGCAGATGGAGACGAAAAGCGGTAAAAAAAATCTTCGAAAGGTTCGTGAAGCCTGCAATACTGGATGTTGCAACAGGAACCGCCGATATGGCTATTGAAGCTGCAAGGTATGGTCCCCGGAAAATATCGGGAATAGATATTTCCCCTAAGATGCTTGAGATCGGAAGGAAGAAAGTCTCTGAAAGAGACCTTGGAAATATTATTGAGCTGCTTGAATGCGATTCGGAGAATATTTGTTTCCCTGATTGCTCATTTGATGCGGCTATGGTGGCTTTTGGCGTAAGGAACTTCTCAGACCCCCTTAAAGGACTCGCCGAAATGAGAAGGGTGCTGGTTCCCGGAGGGATGGCTGTCGTCCTGGAGTTCTCCAGACCCCGCGGTTTTATTTTTAAACATCTTTATAACATTTATTTTGCACTACTGCTGCCGTATACAGGAGGCCTGATTTCCAAAGACCGGAGGGCATACAGATATCTTAATCAGTCTGTTATGGGGTTTGCTGACAATGAGAAATTCATGAAGATAATGAAAGGGGCAGGTTTTTATGATATAAAACAGGAAAGACTTTCAGCAGGGATCGTCACTATATACAGCGGTGTTAATAATCAGATACAATAATTGCTTTTCGATGTAGTTTTATAAGAAAATATGCCGGCGTCCGGATTTTTTTGTCAGAGGACTATCGACCGTAAATGTTTTACCCGTTTTATGGTTTTTATTAAGGAAATAATTTTACACAAGAGAATTATTTGACATTCAGACTTCTTCATATTGTTCTGGCAGGCCTCATGCTTCTGCTGAATATTGACTCATATGGTCAGAAGCAGAAGCCGAAGAATGATTCATGGTATGATGACAAGCCTCTACATTTCGGTTTCAGCCTTGGCATGAACCTGATGGATTTTAGCATCACTCCCTCGCAGGAATACCTTAATGCCGACGGGTATTATCCTGAAGTGAGTATTCTTAACCCCGGTATCAATATACAGATTGTCACAAACTACCGGCCTGCAAAATATTTCGACCTGAGATTCCTCCCGGGAGTTTCGTTCGGACAACGGAACATAAGGTACTATAATAATGAGACGAAGGAGATTCTAAATGAAAATCAGAGAGTCGAGTCTTCCTTCCTTGAGTTCCCTCTGCTGGTTAAATACAAGGGTGACAGACTTAATAACGTCAGGCCCTACATCGTCGGAGGATTGAATTACAGATACGATCTTGCCGGTAAAAAGGAGTATGACGATGAGAAGCCTGTTTACATAAGGCTAAGACGATCAGATCTCTATTATGAAGTCGGCACAGGACTCGATTTTTATCTGCCTTATTTTAAACTGTCGGTCGAGCTGAAGATGTCGAACGGCTTGAGAGACATAATCGTGCATGACGGAGGAGCTCCAGGAAATCAGCAGTTTGTTAATGCCATAGAAAGGATGCGCTCCCAGCTCTGGATAATCGCTTTCCATTTTGAGTAAGAATGCCGGTACGGATAAACCTTAACCTTGACCCGGAAACTGCTTCTGATGAACAGTCAATCCGGACTGTTGCCGCAAAATACTGCCGTTTTGATCCCTCAGGCATGGATCTGCTAAGAATTGTAAGGAGATCAGTTGACGCCCGCAAAAAAGACATAAGGATTAACCTCGAAATAGATATTTATCGGGCTGATGAGCCGGTAAACGAAGAAATAACACCGTTCAGTCAGTCAGATGTTTCCCTCCGGCCCGAAGTTCTGATTGCCGGAGCAGGCCCCGCCGGCCTGTTTGCAGCCCTGCGGCTTATCGAGCTCGGTCTCAGACCTGTTATTATTGAAAGAGGGAAGGAGGTAAAAAACCGGAAAAGGGACATTGCATTAATAAGCAGGGAGCACACGATAAATCCCGACAGTAACTATTGCTTCGGAGAGGGAGGAGCAGGAACCTTTTCGGACGGCAAGCTTTATACAAGGTCAAAAAAAAGAGGAAACAACAGAAGGGTCCTGGAGCTTCTTTGCCTGCACGGCGCTGATAAAAGAATTCTTTACGAGGCTCACCCTCACCTTGGAACTGACAGACTGCCCCGGATAATAACCAATATCAGGGAATCCATTACCGGTTCAGGAGGTGTTTTCCTTTTCGAGAACAGGATAACGGATTTTATACTGAGCAACCATTCAATAAAAGGTGTTGTCGTAAACGAAAGGGAGGAACTCACAACACCTTATGTTATCCTTGCAACAGGCCATTCCGCAAGAGATATTTACTCGGTCCTGTTTCGTCATAACATAGAAGTACAGGCAAAACCATTTGCAATGGGTTTGAGGGTTGAGCATCCTCAGGAACTTATCGACAGGATTCAGTATCACGGCCAGCCCAGGGGAAGGTTTCTTCCTCCAGCCTCCTATAACCTTGTCAGGCAGGTTGGAGGGAGAGGGGTATACTCTTTCTGCATGTGCCCGGGAGGATTTATAGTACCTGCAGCAACTTCGCAGGAGGAAATAGTTGTAAACGGTATGTCGCCTTCGGCAAGGAATTCAAAGTGGGCCAATTCAGGGATCGTAACAGAGATAAATGATTCAGAGCTCTCAGCCTGCAGAGAATATAAGGAATTTGCAGGCCTTGAATTTCAAAAGAAACTTGAACGGCTGGCCTGGGAAAACGGAGGAATGACTCAGAGAGCCCCTGCACAGAGGCTTACAGATTTTATACAGGGAAAGGAATCCTCCACTCTGCCGGCAGTCTCATATTTTCCAGGGGTCACACCTTCGTCAATGGACAAGTGGTTCCCACCGGACCTGACCAGAAGACTGCAGGAAGGATTCAGACAATTCGGGACGATGCTGAAGGGATTTCTCACCGAAGAAGCTGTTGTTGTAGGTGTTGAATCAAGAACCTCCTCTCCGTTGAGAATACCCCGAAACCCTGAAACACTCGAACACACAGCTGTCAGTGGATTGTTTCCGTGCGGTGAGGGGTCAGGCTATGCCGGAGGTATTGTATCTTCGGCAGTCGACGGAATGAAGTCAGCTGAGGCTGTGGCAGCAAAAATCAGCGGATGAAAATTCTGCAGGATCCGTAATACCCTGAAAAATTTTAGTGCTCAGCTTCTTCTCCTTGCAAACTCCGAAAAAATCACCGAGGCAGCCATGCTGACATTAAGCGATTCTGAACCGTATTCAGCTTTACCCGATTTCGGGATCATTATTTTGTCGGTGATAAAGGGCATTAGATCAGGTGAGATGCCCTTTGATTCGTTACCTAAAAGAATGACGCCTCTGTTTCCGAGAGGCTGTGAGTAAACCGGATCGCCTTCCAGCAATGCTCCGTAAACCGGAGCTCCCCTGCCGCGAACCTGTGAAAGGAACTCATTCAGTTTTAAATAATGTACGCTGACGTTGAGAATGGCTCCCATGGTCGCCTGTATTACCTTTGGATTATAAAGATCAACACAGTTTTCAGAACAGACAATGGTCCTGATTCCAAACCATGACGCCGAGCGTATAATTGTGCCCAGGTTTCCCGGATCCTGTACAAAATCAAGAGCTACTGAGAGTTCACCCGAAATCAGCCATTGTAAGTCTCTTTTTAATGGAAAAGGCACAACAGCCAGAGCGTTATGAGGAGTCGTAAGTGCGCTGACCTTCTTCAGTTCCTCATATGAGCATGCTTCGATCTCGCCGATCAGTGATCTTTCTTCCTCCTTAAGCGAGGCTATGAATTCCGGCTTGGCGGCAAGTAAAGAAAGCCGGGTAGCTGACCTGAGGAATTCCCGTACCATCTTGTCACCTTCGATCACAAACTGACGGGCTTCATCACGCTCCTTCTTCTTCTGAAGCCCGGTAAGATACTTTATCCTGTTTTTGCTGAGCATTCTTTTTCCCTGGTTTTCAGGCCGGCAGACAAAATTCCGGCCTCTTTATTAGTTGCTACCGGTTCAACTTGATTTTTATTATTGATATATTTGCTTCTCACATGCAGGTACAAATTTTGGAAAAAAGCTTCTTAAATAAAAATAGTAATTCTCCGGGAGTTCTGGCTTTTATTATTCCATTAATTCTTTTTTTATACTCATGCAACCCGACAAAATATGTTCCACAGGGCAGAACACTTCTGAATAATAATCATATTGCAGTTAACAGGGAAGAATTAAATGCTTCTGATCTTGAACCTTTTATCAAGCAGAAGCCGAACAAAAGGATCTTTGGTACACGTTTTCACCTTGGATTATACAATCTCTCGGACATAAACAAGCTGAAATGGCCTCATGGCTGGCTGAGAAATATTGGAGAGGAGCCTGTGATATATGATAGTCTGGAAGCTGAAAAAAGCAGGCAGCAGCTGGAGTCATATGTGAGCTCCAAGGGTTTTTTTGACGGCAGGGTTTCAGATTCGGTCAACACCGCAAAAAGGAAATCAGATGTGTATTACAGTGTCAATCTTAAGTCTCCTTACGTTATCCGGAACCTTTTTTACGAAATTCCAGATACGACCATTCAGCAGCTTTTCTATTTTGATTCGATCAATTGTCTGATCCAGAGAGGCAAACCCTACGACGTGGATGTCCTTCAGGCTGAAAGAACACGGATCGAACGTTATATCAGGAATCATGGTTTTTATGGATTTTCTGCTGACCATGTCTCTTTCAGGGTCGACAGTACAGTCGGCAACAGGCAGGTGAATATCTACTATGATATCAAAAAAGCTGTAAAAATCGACAGCTACAACCGGATTATGAATGAGCCGCATTCACTTTACCAGGTAAAGAATATATACATCTATCCGGATTTTGTACCGAAAAATGTTATAGAAGGCGGCAATAACTATCTCAGTAATCTCGATACGGTGAATTACCGGGGATATTATTTTATAACCGCGTCAGAAAAAGCCCATCTGAAATATGACCTCATTCTGCAATCGCTTTATATCAAACCCGGCACCCTGTATAATATTACAAACACCGAGCAGACACAGAATCACCTGATGTCGCTGAAAGTGTACCGTCTTGTAAACATTTTCTTTACCGATGCGCAGCCGCCTGAGGATTCCGGGAATCCGGGAATGTTCCTTGACTGTCATATACAACTGACCTTTCTGAGTCAGCAGTCATTCAATGTGGAGATTGAAGGGACAAACACTGCCGGAGACCTTGGAGGAGCCCTGAATTTCATTTATCAGCACAAGAACCTCCTTCGTGGTGCTGAACAGTTCAATATCAAACTTAAAGGGGCTTTTGAAGCAATGACTCAGAAAAACACCAAGCTGCGAAGCACTCAGGAATACGGATTTGAAACCAGCATGCGCCTGCCAAGGTTCCTTATGCCTTTCCTGAAAAGTGAGGAATTCGTGAAGAACTACAACCCGACAACAACAATTTTAGCGGCATATAACTATCAGAATATGCCATTCTATACAAGGACAATTGCTAATGCGACTTTCGGTTACAGCTGGTCTGGTCATAAGTACAGGTCCCACATTGTGAACCCCGCACAGCTTAACCTTGTAAAGCTTCTCAAGATCGATACTGCCTTCAGGCAGAAAATCGAATCATCATCCTATCTGGCTTACAGTTATCGCGACGTTATGATTCTTGGGGGTAACTACTCCTTTATCTTTAACAATCAGCAGATTCAGCGTTCGAGGGACTTCTGGTTCCTCAGGGTGAATGCTGAGATAGCGGGCAATATGCTTTCGCTTGGAAGCCGGATGGCTGGAGCAGAAAAGACCGACGGCATATATATGATATTCGGACAACCTTTTGCCCAGTACCTGAGAACTGACCTTGATCTCAGATATAACGTTATTCTGAACGATGTCAGCTCGGTTGTTTACCGCGGATTCGTCGGTCTGGGCATACCTTACGGAAATTCAAAAGCCCTTCCTTTTGAGAAACAATACTTCGGTGGCGGAGCAAACGGCATAAGGGCATGGCAGGTGAGGTCTCTCGGCCCCGGATCCTACGTCCCTTCCGACAACGAATTCATCAATCAGACGGCGGATATAAAGCTCGAGGCAAACGTGGAATACAGATTCAAACTCTTCTGGATCCTCGAAGGTGCATTGTTTATGGATGCCGGAAACATCTGGACTTTCAATGAGGACACATCCAGGCCTGGTTCAAAATTCCGGTTCGACAGTTTTCTGAATGAGTTTGCTGTCGGTACGGGCACCGGACTGAGGTTTGATTTCAAGTTTGTGACCGCCCGGGTGGATATGGGTGTAAAGCTTCGTGATCCTTCGATCGAAGACAGATCTGAATGGATAATTTCCAGCCGCCCCTACAGTTTCAGCGACGACTTTACATTTGTCCTGGGTATAGGCTACCCATTCTGATATCCTGATTTTTTCCTTAACAAATACCTTTTCAGCCAAGTGTTATCTGACTTATATTTGGTATCTTGCATGATGTCTCACTGTATTTTACCTGATGCCCATGCTCAAGGATTTTATCAGGAAATGGTTTGGTTATTCAAGACGTGAAAGAAGGTCTTCTTCCATCCTTCTTGCCCTGACCTTTGCTGTTTTTGTTTTGCGTTACCTGATCCCTTCCGGGAGGAATGAATTTACTGATATTCCTGTCGATATCCGGCTCCCGGAGCAGGGACGGGTGCAGGATAGCCGGCCAGGGCCAGTCAATTTGGCGTTTCAGGAACAGAGAGATGTAAAGCCGGTGCTAAGAAAGAAGCTTGACATCAACTCATGCGATTCCTCTTCTCTTGTCGCGCTTCCTGGTATTGGTCCCGTACTTTCGGCCAGGATAATAAAATACAGGAATCTTATTGGAGGTTTTATTTCTCCTGACCAGCTCAGGGAAGTTTACGGACTTTCGGAAGAGACCTTTTCAAGGATAAGAAACGGGCTTTCTGCCGATACTTCGTCGATACGAAAGATCAGGATTAACGAAGCTCGGTTCGCTGAACTCGCCAGGCATCCTTATTTTCAAAAGGGAGAGGCAGGTGCGATCATCCGGTACAGGGAGGAAAACGGCAGGATCGGGAGTGCATCGGAGCTGGCAGGGAAAGAGATCATTTCTTCTGTGACACTCGCAAGAATAGGCAGGTACCTGGATTTTAGCGAAAAAACCTCTGCAGGGAGTACACCCCTGTCTGACCAGTAATTATTTCCGGACAAGCTTTTCAAATCAGGACTGAAATTGTCAGATGCAGTACCTGCAATACCCGATTGTTTCATTTCAGAAAACAGAATGCCTCAAAGCCTTTCTTTTCCTGTAGGTTAGTGAAGGTATAGTAGTCAGGACAGGCGTGGATGCATCGAAGGCAGTGGCTTTAAAATATATTATTAATATCCGTTTGTTTTGAAACCAGATAAAAAAGCTGTACATTTAATAAATCGCACTGTCATGAAATTATGCATCTTTTACAATATTAATCATTAAATTAAGTCCCAATGTTAAAATTATTGCCATAAAAGCTTTGAAAAGATTTTTTCTGTGCCTACATTTGCGCCTCGTTTTAAAACAGAAATTTTTATTATGATCATTGTACCATTAAAAGAAGGCGAAAATATCGAAAGAGCTTTGAAAAAGTTCAAAAGGAAATTTGAAAAGACCGGCGTAATCCGTGAATTACGTTCCCGTCAGGCCTATATCAAGCCTTCAGTACGACGCAGGGAAGAAATAAAGAAGGCTAAGTACGTTCAGAAGTTACAGACAAGCGAGGACTAATCCTCACTCTGTATCACTTTTAAATATTTAATTAAGGAGGTTCCTTTATGGATCATAAGGAATCATTCTTAAAGTATCTGCAGGCAGAAAAGCGTTATTCGCCTCTCACTGCACGATCTTATTTGAACGATCTCAATCAGTTTGAAAATCACTTAGGCTCTGGTGAGTTTGCAGGCAACCCTGCCTCAGTAAGCTCTCATGATGTACGGTCATGGATTGTTTCTCTGATGGAGCAGGGTCTGACAGCCAAAAGCATTCACCGCAAGATTTCCTCTTTACGTGTTTTCTATCGTTATCTCAGGAAAGAGGGAATCGCGGGTACCGATCCCCTTGAAAAGGTGGTATTGCCCAAAATAAGGAAGAAACTGCCGGTTTTTGTTGAAGAAGACGCACTCGACAGGCTTCTTGATGAATATGATTTCGGAGATGACTTTGCCGGATTAAGGAACAGTCTGATCATCGAAATGCTTTATGTGACAGGTATGAGGAGAGCTGAGCTTACCGGACTAAGGGATGCAGATGTTGATCTTGGAGGAGAATCATTAAAAGTTACTGGAAAAAGGAACAAGCAGCGAATAATTCCACTGCTTAAACCGTTTACAATAAAGATCGAAAAATATCTTAAATCAAGGGATGAGATGTTTCCGGGAAAAATGCAGGAGTGGTTTTTTGTAAGTGACAGGGGAAACAAGTTGTATGACAAATATGTTTATAATGTGGTGAGGAAGTATCTTTCGATGGTTACCACTATGGAGAAGAAAAGTCCGCATGTTCTCAGGCATTCATTTGCCACGCACATGCTTAACCATGGAGCTGACCTCAACTCAATTAAGGAGCTGCTCGGTCATGCAAATCTGTCAGCAACTCAGATTTATACTCACAATTCATTTGAAAAGCTTATTAAAATATATAGACAGGCTCATCCAAGGGCTTAATTATTAATCATTTAAACAGGAGGTGCTACTATGAACGTTCAGATTCACTCAGTAAGGTTTGATGCTGACAAGAAGTTACTTGATTTTGTGCATCAGAAACTGGATAAACTCACTATTTTAGGGGAGGGGATTGTAAATGCTGAAGTGTACCTGAGGCTTGACAAGGATCAGGAGCGTAAGAACAAGATAAGCGAAATCAAGCTTGATCTGAGGGGTGGACCGTTATTTGCCAGAAAGCAAAGTAAAACATTTGAGGAGGCTACCGACCTGGCTATTGATGCTCTTAAGAAGCAGATTACCAAATATAACCAAAAGAAAAGGGGGGACTGACCCCCTGTGGTTCAAAAATAATTTGAATTATTTTGATAAATGAAATTTTAATTCATACATTTGCAGACCGATTTTTGAGGGTATAATATGACCTTCCGGGACGTTCTTTAAATTGCCGATGTAGCTCAGTTGGCCAGAGCAGCTGATTTGTAATCTGCAGGTCGGGGGTTCGAATCCCTTCATCGGCTCTTGGAAGAGATGTAAATGTGTGACTTAGGATACAGACTCTGTTTAGAGGGGAGATACCAAAGCGGCCAACTGGGGCAGACTGTAAATCTGCTGGCAAATGCCTTCGTAGGTTCGAATCCTGCTCTCCCCACTTAGACAGATCAGGACGTGAAACCTGAATTCCTTTCCACAGAATACGGTCCTCTTTGGATGATATTAAGCGGGAGTAGCTCAGTTGGTAGAGCATTAGCCTTCCAAGCTAAGGGTCGCGGTTTCGAGCACCGTCTCCCGCTCACTTTTTGATGCCAGAGTAGCTCAGGGGTAGAGCACTTCCTTGGTAAGGAAGGGGTCAGGGGTTCAATTCCCCTCTCCGGCTCAACGAGAATATGATGTTAAAACTGATATAAATAAACTTAAATTTTAATAAGCTTGAAGTTATGGCAAAAGAAAAATTTGACAGGTCGAAACCACATGTGAACATTGGTACAATTGGTCATATTGACCATGGTAAGACCACTCTGACCGCAGCGATCACCATGGTCCTTGCCAAGAAAGGTCTTTCTGAAGTCAGGGATTTTGACTCGATTGATAATGCTCCCGAGGAAAAGGAAAGGGGTATAACAATCAATACATCGCATGTTGAATACCAGACAGCAACCCGCCACTATGCTCATGTAGACTGCCCCGGACATGCTGACTATATCAAGAACATGGTTACAGGTGCGGCGCAGATGGACGGCGCTATTCTCGTTGTTGCTGCAACCGACGGTCCAATGCCACAGACACGCGAACATATCCTTCTTGCCCGTCAGGTTAACGTTCCCCAGGTACTTGTTTTCATGAACAAGGTCGACATGGTTGACGACGAGGAACTTCTCGATCTGGTTGAAATGGAAGTACGCGACTTGCTCAATTTCTATAAGTTTGACGGCGACAATGCCCCCGTAATACGCGGTTCAGCTCTCGGAGCAATGCACGGCGAAGCAAAATGGGAAGATAAGGTAATGGAACTTATGGATGCTGTCGACAGCTACATACCCATTCCTCCCCGCGAAAGCCAGAAGCCGTTCCTGATGCCGGTTGAAGACGTATTCTCGATTACCGGACGCGGAACTGTTGCAACAGGCCGTATTGAAACAGGAGTAGTTCTCACAAGCGATGAGCTTGAAATGATAGGACTTGGAGCTGAAAAACGCAAAACAGTATGTACCGGTGTTGAAATGTTCCGTAAGATCCTCGACAGGGGTGAAGCTGGTGATAACGTAGGTCTTCTCCTTCGCGGTGTCGACAAGAAAGAGATCAAAAGAGGAATGGTTCTTGCAAAACCGGGTACCATCACTCCCCATACAAGATTCAAATCAGAAATTTACGTTCTTAAGAAAGAAGAGGGCGGACGCCATACTCCGTTCCATAACAAATACCGCCCGCAGTTCTATATCAGAACTCTTGATATTACAGGCGAGATTACACTTCCTGAAGGACGTGAAATGGTTATGCCGGGCGACAATGTGACAATCACGGTTGATCTTATTTATCCGGTCGCTATCAATGTAGGTCTTCGCTTCGCTATTCGTGAAGGCGGAAGGACAGTTGGTGCCGGTGCTGTAACTGAAATTCTTGAATAATAAGGTTTTGGATATACTATGCGATTGTTCCGGAACAATTGTTCCGGAACCGTATAAAAACACGGGTGTAGCTCAGTTGGTAGAGCACTGGTCTCCAAAACCAGGTGTCGGGAGTTCGAGTCTCTCCTCCCGTGCATATAAATTTTAAAAAATGAGCATAAAAGGATACTTCAAGGAATCATATACCGAGCTCATTCATAAGGTAACGTGGCCGACATGGGGCGAACTCCAGAACAGTGGAATTCTTGTTCTTGTCGCAACTCTGATCATTGCCCTAATCGTTGCTCTTATGGATCTGACTTTCGGTGAGGTAATGGAATTCATTTACAGTTTGTTATATTAAACAGAAGATCTATTCCGATGAGCGAGAATATAAAGAAGTGGTATGTGCTTCGTGCTATTGGAGGGAAGGAAAAGAAGGTTAAGGAATATATAGACAATGAAGTGGCCCGCCTGAAACTTGAGGAATACGTCTCTCAGGTTCTGATCCCGACAGAAAAAGTTTACCAGATAAGGTCAGGAAAGAAAATAAGCAAGGAGAGAACTTTCTTCCCGGGTTATGTTCTGGTCGAAGCAGTGCTGGCCGGTGAAATACCTCATCTTCTGAGAAATGTTCCAAATGTCATCGGATTCCTCGGTTCACAGGACGGTGAACCCGTCCCTCTCAGAAAATCCGAAATAAACAGGATTCTCGGTAAAGTCGATGAACTGAATGCAAGCGATGAAGAACTGAATGTTCCCTTCTTCGTGGGCGAATCGGTAAAAGTCATCGACGGTCCGTTCAACAGCTTCACGGGAATAATCGAGGAGGTGAATGATGAAAAGAAAAAGCTTAAGGTTATGGTTAAGATCTTCGGACGAAAAACACCCCTTGAGCTAAGTTTTATGCAGGTAGAAAAAGATAATTAACAGAAGATATTGACGGTTATAATATTCATAATGCTTCCTGAATAACTGTCAAACTCTCGCAATAAACACGCAAATTTTAAATTATGGCAAAAGAAGTTGCTGGACTTATTAAGTTACAGATTCGTGGCGGGGCAGCAAATCCATCACCGCCTGTAGGACCTGCACTGGGTTCTAAAGGTGTGAATATTATGGAGTTCTGCAAGCAATTTAATGCGAGGACCCAGGACAAGGCGGGAAAAGTGATACCGGTTGTTATAACAGTATATGTTGACAAATCATTTGATTTCGTTACCAAAACACCTCCGGTAGCCGTTCAGCTTCTCGAGGTTGCAAAATCCAAAAAGGGCTCCAAGGAACCTAACAGGGATAAGGTTGCAACCATTACCTGGGACCAGGTCAAGACAATTGCTTCAGACAAAATGGAAGACCTCAATTGCTTTACAATTGAGTCGGCCATGAAAATGGTAGCTGGTACCGCAAGAAGTATGGGAATAACCGTTAAGGGCGATCCCGGTAAATAATTAATTAGAAGAAGAAATGACTAAACTTACCAAAAACCAGAAGCTTGTTGCCGAGAAACTCGACAAAAACAGGCTTTATACGTTGACAGAAGCATCCTCACTGGTTAAAGAAATAACCACAACAAAATTCGATGCTTCAGTCGACCTGGATGTAAGGTTAGGTATCGACCCGAGAAAATCCAACCAGATGGTGCGCGGCGTGGTCTCACTTCCTCATGGAACAGGAAAACAGACCAGGGTACTCGTTCTCTGCTCTCCCGACAAGGAGAATGAAGCAACAGAGTCAGGAGCCGACTATGTGGGACTTGATGATTATATCGAAAAAATCAAGGGAGGCTGGACCGATGTCGATGTCATTATAACCATGCCATCCGTAATGGGCAAAGTCGGTCAGTTAGGTCGAATACTCGGTCCGAGAGGACTGATGCCGAACCCTAAAAGTGGAACTGTCACAATGGAAATTGGTAAGGCTGTTAAAGAAGTGAAGCAGGGTAAAATTGATTTCAAAGTTGATAAGAACGGAATCATTCATACCTCTATTGGAAAAGTCTCTTTCGAGCCACAACAGATCGTCGAGAATGCCAGGGAGTTTATCCATATGGTAAACAAACTGAAACCGGCAGCTGCAAAAGGAACATACATCCGCAGCCTGTTCATCTCTAGCACGATGAGCCCGGGTATTAAGGTCGATCCGAAGGGTCTTGATGATTAATTTGTTTAGTAAAAACTCGAAAAAGTATGAGACGGGAAGAAAAAAATGCTATCATAGACAGCCTCGCTGAGAAACTAAAAGAGTACAGCCACTTTTATCTGACTGATACAGCTCAGTTGAACGCAGCTGACACAAGTGCCCTCAGAAGAAAATGTTTTGAAAACAATATCAAGCTTATCGTTGTTAAAAACACTCTCCTGAAAAGAGCACTCGAAATGTCTGAAGGTGACTTTGAAGAACTTTATCCGATCCTCAAAGGAACTACGTCCATCATGTTCACCAACACCGGAAACGCTCCGGCAAAACTTATTAAAGAGTTCAGAAGAGAACATGATAAGCCTGTCCTCAAAGGTGCATACGTCCAGGAATCCGTTTTTGTAGGAGAAAATATGCTCGACGCTCTTATCTCCGTCAAAACCAGGGAAGAACTGATAGGTGATATTATTCTCCTTCTTCAGTCTCCGGCCAGGAATGTTGTATCTGCTTTGCAATCAGGCGGAAATAAAATTCACGGTGTTCTTGAAACACTATCAAAGAAAGAAGTATAACAAAAGTATAATCAATTTAAAATTCTATAAAAATGGCAGATCTTAAGAAATTTGCAGAAGAACTGGTTAACCTGACTGTAAAAGAGGTAAACGAACTGGCAAAAATACTTAAAGAAGAGTATGGCATCGAACCTGCTGCAACAGCTGTTGCAGTCGCAGGTCCCTCTGCTGCTGGCGAAGCACCCAAGGAAGCTGAGAAAACATCATTCGACGTTATCCTGAAATCAGCCGGCGGACAGAAACTGCAGATCGTTAAACTGGTTAAGGATATTACCGGACTCGGACTCAAGGAAGCCAAGGCAGTCGTTGACGCTGCTCCCGGTCCTGTTAAGGAAGGTGTCTCCAAAGATGAAGCAGAAGCTATTAAAGGTCAATTGGAAGAAGCAGGAGCTGAAGTTGAACTTAAATAAGTTATACCTGATTTCTGGGTTCTAGGTTTAGTCCCGATTCCTCGGGACTAAGCCTTTTCGTTCTTTTAATTATAAGTTCACTTAATCTTTTATAAATGTCCTCAAAAAATACTGAAAGAATTAGTTTTGCTTCCAGGAAGATTCAGATCGATTACCCCGATTTTCTGGAAGTTCAGTTGAAATCCTTCGGAGAGTTTTTCCAGCTGGGGACAACTCCCGAAAACAGAAAAAGAGAAGGACTCTTCAAAGTCTTTACCGAGAACTTCCCGATAACAGATACAAGAAACAATTTCGTACTTGAGTTCCTTGACTATTACATAGACCCTCCCCGTTATACAATTGAAGAGTGTATCGAGAGAGGTCTTACATTCAGTGTTCCGCTGAAAGCAAAACTCAAACTCTATTGTACTGACCCTGAACATGAGGATTTTGATACTGTGATACAGGACGTCTACCTGGGAACAGTTCCCTATATGACCGAAAGAGGAACTTTCGTCATAAACGGCGCTGAAAGGGTAGTGGTGTCACAGCTCCACAGATCGCCGGGCGTTTTCTTCGGACAAAGCATTCACGCCAACGGCACAAAACTTTACTCGGCCAGGATAATTCCGTTCAAAGGCTCCTGGATCGAGTTCGCTACCGACATCAACAACGTGATGTATGCCTATATCGACAGGAAAAAGAAACTGCCGGTAACAACACTTCTCAGAGCAATAGGCTTCGAAAGCGACAAGGAAATACTTGAGATCTTCAACCTCGCTGAAGAACATAAAGTCTCCAAAACCAACGTTAAGAAACTGGTTGGTCGTAAACTCGCTGCAAGGGTACTTAAAACCTGGGTGGAGGATTTCGTCGACGAGGATACCGGAGAAGTGGTCTCTATAGAAAGAAATGAGGTGATCCTCGACAGAGAGACGGTCATTGAAGCAGATCATGTGGATATGATAGTTGACTCGGGAACAAAAGCTATTCTCCTTCACAAGGAGGATGCAAGCCTGTCGGATTTTGCCATCATATATAATACCCTGCAGAAAGATCCCTGTAACTCTGAAAAAGAGGCTGTACTGTATATTTACCGCCAGCTGCGTAATGCTGAACCGCCCGACGAGGCAACGGCAAGAGATGTTATAGACAAACTTTTCTTCTCGGATAAGCGCTACGACCTCGGAGAAGTGGGACGCTACAGGATCAACAAGAAACTCGGCCTCGAAACCGATATGAACGTCAAGATCCTGACAAAGGAGGACATCATAAAGATCATAGCATACCTTATTGAACTCATAAACTCAAAGACTGAAGTCGACGACATTGACCACCTGAGCAACAGGAGGGTGAGGACAGTAGGAGAACAGCTTTATGCACAGTTCGGAGTAGGTCTTGCCCGTATGGCGCGCACTATCCGCGAGAGAATGAATGTGAGGGATAATGAGGTGTTCACCCCTGTTGACCTTATCAACTCGAAAACACTCTCATCCGTAATTAACTCCTTCTTCGGAACAAACCAGCTGTCGCAGTTCATGGACCAGACTAACCCTCTGGCTGAGATGACCCACAAGCGCCGAATGTCAGCCCTGGGCCCCGGAGGATTGTCGCGCGAAAGAGCGGGCTTCGAGGTGAGAGACGTGCATTATACGCACTACGGACGCCTTTGCCCTATCGAAACACCGGAAGGGCCCAACATCGGACTTATTTCTTCTCTTTGCGTTTATGCAAAAATAAACGACCTCGGCTTTATCGAGACTCCATACCTTAAGGTAAACGAGGAAAAGGTTGACCTCAGCTCTGAAGGTATTGTATGGATGAGCGCTGAGGAAGAGGAATACAAGATGATTGCCCAGGCTAACGCTCCGCTTACCAAAGACGGCCATTTTGAAAACTCAAGGGCAAAATGCCGCTACGAGGCTGATTATCCATTTGAGGAAGTAGGAAAAGTTGACCTTATGGACGTAGCTCCCAATCAGATAGCCTCTATAGCCGCTTCATTGATACCCTTCCTCGAACACGACGATGCAAACCGTGCACTCATGGGATCCAACATGATGCGTCAGGCTGTTCCTCTTATTAACCCGGAAGCCCCTCTGGTGGGAACAGGACTCGAAGGACAGGTAATAAGGGACAGCCGTATCCTTTATGCGGCAGAAGGAGACGGAGTTGTTGAATACGTAGATTCGAATGAAATAGTAATTCGCTATACCCGTACCGACGAGGAGAAATTTGTAAGCTTCGACGATGATATAAAAAGATACGTTCTTCCGAAATACAAGAAAACAAACCAGAATACCTGCATAAACCTTATCCCTGTTGTAAAGAAAGGGGAGAAGGTCGCTAAAGGACAGGTCCTTACAGAAGGATACGGAACAAAGAACGGAGAACTCGCTCTCGGACGAAACCTGAAGGTCGCATTCATGCCCTGGAAAGGATACAACTTTGAGGACGCTATTGTAATATCCGAAAGGGTTGTACATGAGGATATGTTCACCTCGGTGCATATCGATGAATACCTTCTTGAAGTGCGAGACACGAAACGCGGCCTCGAAGAGCTTACCTCCGATATACCAAACGTTAGCGAGGAAGCAACCAAGAACCTCGACGAAAACGGACTCATAAGAATAGGAGCCCATATCATGCCGGGAGACATCCTGATCGGAAAAATCACTCCGAAAGGTGAATCCGATCCCTCACCCGAAGAAAAACTGCTTCGTGCAATTTTCGGGGACAAGGCAGGCGACGTTAAGGATGCATCTCTGAAAGCAGGCCCTTCACTCGAAGGTGTTGTGATCGATAAAAAACTGTTTACAAGGGCTATCAAGGACCGTAAGGCCAAGGCTGTTGAAAAACCGCTTCTCGACAAAATAGAAGCCGACTTCATTCGTAGCACCGATGAGCTTAAAGCACGACTGGTCGACAAACTCTTTATCCTTGTGAATGGCAAAACCTCACAGGGTGTGAAAGACTATCTCAATGTCGACGTAATTCCAAAAGGAAGTAAATTCACGCTTAAGCAGCTGCAGGAACTGGATTTCCTTAACATTAACCCTAACAAGTGGACCACTGATAAGAAGAAAAACGACAGCATAAAACAGTTGCTTCATAACTACATTATCAAGTACAAGGAGATCGACGGCATCTTCAAGAGAAAGAAATACAACATTACAATCGGAGATGAGCTGCCAGCCGGTATTGTCCGCCTTGCCAAAGTCTACATAGCCAAGAAACGCAAGATCAAGGTTGGAGATAAAATGGCAGGACGCCATGGTAACAAGGGTATTGTTGCCAAGATTGTCCGCCAGGAAGATATGCCTTTCCTCGAAGACGGAACACCTGTCGACATAGTCCTTAATCCTCTGGGCGTGCCTTCAAGGATGAACCTTGGACAGATATATGAAACTGTCCTCGGATGGGCAGGTCAGAAACTTGGACTTAAGTTCTCGACTCCTATCTTCGACGGAGCAACAATTGATCAGATTACCGAGTACACTGAAAAAGCCCGCCTGCCAAGATATGGCAAAACATACCTTTACGACGGGGGTACAGGTGAACGCTTTGACCAGCCTGCAACAGTCGGTGTTATCTATATGCTCAAACTTGGACATATGGTTGACGACAAAATGCACGCCCGTTCCATCGGACCTTATTCCCTTATCACACAGCAGCCGCTCGGTGGTAAGGCCCAGTTCGGTGGCCAGCGTTTCGGTGAGATGGAAGTATGGGCCCTTGAAGCATTCGGCGCAGCCCACATCCTTCAGGAGATCCTTACCATCAAATCGGACGATGTTATCGGAAGGGCGAAAGCCTATGAATCGATCGTTAAGGGAGAACCAATGCCTCAGCCGGGAATACCCGAATCGCTGAACGTGCTCCTTCATGAACTGAGAGGCCTGGGATTAAGCGTTATCCTCGATTAATACCCGCCTATTTCTTGTCTTAATTTTTGAATAAAAAAAATTCGGTATATGTCATTCAGAAGAGATAACAAACAAAAAACAAGTTACTCGAAAATATCAATCGGACTGGCTTCCCCGGAAGAGATCCTCGACAGATCGAGCGGAGAGGTCCTGAAACCCGAAACAATAAACTACAGGACCTATAAGCCCGAACGCGACGGGTTATTCTGCGAAAGGATCTTCGGACCGGTAAAGGACTATGAATGCCACTGCGGGAAATACAAAAGGATCAGGTACAAGGGTATAGTCTGCGACAGGTGCGGTGTTGAGGTGACAGAGAAAAAAGTCCGTAGAGAGAGAATGGGACATATCTCACTCGTCGTACCCATCGCTCACATATGGTATTTCCGCTCCCTTCCCAACAAAATAGGGTATCTTCTGGGACTCCCTACCAAGAAACTCGATTCCATTATCTACTACGAACGCTATGTGGTGATAAACCCCGGAATCAAGGCTACCGACGGAGTAAAATATCTCGATTTCCTTACGGAAGAAGAATACCTCGAAATAACCGAGTCGCTTCCCAAGGAAAACCAGTACCTCGAGGACAACCACCCCGATAAGTTCGTTGCCGACATGGGAGCTGAGGCGCTTTATAAGCTCCTTACCCGGATCGACCTTGATGAGCTTTCTTACTCGCTTCGGCACAGGGCAAACTCAGAAACCTCACAACAGAGGAAGAACGAAGCCCTCAAGAGACTTCAGGTTGTAGAAGCCTTCAGGGATTCCAAAAATGTGAACAAGCCTGAGTGGATGATAATTAAAGTCGTCCCGGTTATCCCGCCTGAGCTGAGGCCTCTTGTTCCTCTCGACGGCGGACGGTTTGCCACAAGCGACCTCAACGACCTGTACCGAAGGGTAATAATAAGAAATAACAGGCTGAAACGTCTTATCGAGATCAAAGCTCCCGAAGTGATTCTCCGAAATGAGAAGAGAATGCTTCAGGAAGCTGTTGATTCGCTTTTCGATAACTCGAGAAAAGCCAATGCAGTTAAAACTGATGCTAATCGTCCTCTCAAATCATTGAGCGACAGCCTTAAAGGTAAACAGGGACGATTCCGCCAGAACCTCCTCGGAAAAAGAGTTGACTATTCAGCACGTTCAGTAATCGTCGTGGGCCCCGAACTCGACCTTCACGAATGCGGACTCCCGAAGGATATGGCAGCCGAACTTTACAAGCCTTTCATAATAAGGAAACTAATCGAAAGAGGAATAGTAAAAACAGTTAAATCGGCAAAGAAGATCGTCGACAGAAAAGACCCGGTGGTATGGGACATACTCGAGAACGTTCTCAAGGGACATCCTGTTCTTCTTAACCGTGCTCCTACTCTTCACCGTCTCGGCATACAAGCCTTCCAGCCCAAGCTTATTGAAGGAAAGGCAATACAGCTTCACCCCCTTGTTTGTACAGCTTTCAACGCTGACTTCGATGGTGACCAGATGGCTGTTCATCTTCCTCTTGGAAATGCTGCCGTTCTCGAAGCCCAAATGCTTATGCTGGCTTCACACAACATACTCAACCCGGCCAACGGTGCGCCAATTACGGTACCTTCACAGGACATGGTTCTTGGTCTGTACTATATTACAAAGGGAAGAAAGGGTACACCAGAAGGAAAAGTCAGGGGAGAGGGTATAGTGTTTTATTCGCCCGAAGAGGTGACAATAGCCTATAATGAGGGACAAGTTGACCTTCACGCATTCATAAGGGTGAGGGTGAACGACAGGGTTGAGGGAGAGATGGTCAACCATCTTGTTGAGACAACTGTCGGACGTGTTATATTCAATCAGTTTGTCCCTGAAGAGGTTGGCTATATAAATGAGATCCTCACAAAGAAATCTCTCCGTGATATTATCGGACGTGTTCTGAAACTCGCCGGCACCGCGAAAACTTCTGCATTCCTCGATGCAATAAAGAATCTTGGATTCCAGTCAGCTTTCAAGGGTGGTCTTTCGTTCAACCTCGATGATGTTATCATACCTGAGGAAAAAGCGAAATTTGTTGCAGAAGGTTATGAACAGGTTGAAGAAGTGCTCAATAACTATAGCATGGGTTTCATTACCAACAACGAAAGATATAACCAGATTATCGACATCTGGACACATGTAAACGCAAGGCTTACACAGTCGCTGATGAAACAGCTCTCAACCGACAAGCAGGGCTTTAATTCAGTATATATGATGCTCGACTCGGGTGCAAGAGGATCAAAGGAACAGATCCGTCAGCTCTCGGGAATGAGGGGCCTTATGGCAAAACCCCAGAAATCGGGGGCAACCGGATCGGAAATCATCGAAAACCCGATTCTTTCCAACTTCAAGGAGGGACTTTCAGTACTCGAATACTTCATCTCAACACACGGTGCTCGTAAAGGGCTCGCCGATACAGCTCTCAAGACTGCTGACGCTGGTTACCTTACTCGCCGTCTCGTCGACGTTTCACAGGATGTCATCATAAATGAGGAAGACTGCGGCACCCTGAGAGGGCTGGTAGCTACAGCGATCAAGAAGAACGAGGAGGTTGTTGAATCACTTTATGAAAGGATTCTAGGACGTACAACCGTTCACGATGTTTTCCATCCGCTTACCGGTGAACTTATTATCGAGGCAGGAATGGAACTTAATGAGGATATAGCCCGTAAGATCGAAGATTCTCCAATCGAACAGGTTGAAATACGTTCCGTTCTAACCTGCGAATCGAAGAAGGGAGTTTGCGCCAAGTGCTATGGCAGAAACCTGGCTAACGGAAGAATGGTACAGCAGGGTGAGGCGGTAGGAGTAATTGCCGCACAGAGTATCGGGGAACCCGGAACACAGCTTACTCTACGTACATTCCACGTCGGTGGTACTGCCTCAAACATAACCACTGAATCACGCCTTATCGCACGTTACAGCGGTATTGCAGAAATAGAAGAAATCAGATCAGTACCGAAAAAAGATCCGGAAAAGGGTGAAATAGACATCGTTATCGGCCGACTGGCTGAAATGAGAATTATTGACAAAAAGACCGGCATCGCTCTTACAACCCACACAATTCCTTATGGATCAAGGCTATATATAAAGCCTGGTCAGGAGGTTGAGAAGGGCAAACTCATCTGTGAATGGGATCCCTTCAACGCCGTGATAATATCTGAAATAGCCGGAAAGGTTGCCTTTGATTACCTTATTGAAGGTGTTACCTTCCGTGAGGAATCGGACGAACAGACCGGATTCAAGGAGAAAGTCATTATTGAAAGCAGAGATAAGACGAAGAACCCTGCCATCAAAATCCTTGGCCCCAAAGGAGAGGAACTGAGAGTTTATAACCTGCCCGTCGGATCGCACCTCGTGAGCGATGCAAACAAGATGGTTGAGGCAGGAGAAGTCCTGGCCAAAATACCAAGGGCCGTTGGAAAATCAGGCGACATTACCGGTGGTCTTCCCAGGGTAACCGAACTGTTTGAGGCACGTAATCCTTCCAACCCGGCCATCGTTTCCGAAATTGACGGAGAAGTCACCTTCGGCAAGATAAAGAGAGGTAACAGGGAGATCTCGATTAAGTCAAAAACCGACGAGATCAAGAAATACCTGGTTCCACTTTCAAAACAGATACTTGTCCAGGAAAATGATTATGTCAAAGCCGGAATCCCCCTTTCCGACGGTGCCATAACACCTTCTGACATTCTCGCTATAAAAGGCCCGACCAAGGTTCAGGAATATATTGTTAATGAGATTCAGGAGGTTTACAGGCTCCAGGGTGTAAAGATCAACGATAAGCATTTCGAGATAATCGTCCGCCAGATGATGAGAAAGGTTGAGATAGTAGATCCGGGTGACACTAAATTCCTGGAACGTCAGGTAGTTGATAAGCTTGAGTTCATGGATGAAAACGACTGGATCTACGGCAAGAAGTACATAGTTGATTCCGGCGATTCGCAGACTCTTCGTCCGGGTATGATAGTCACGGCACGTAAACTCAGGGATGAAAACTCCATGCTCAAGCGTCGCGACCTGAAAACTGTTGATGCAAGGGATGCTGTGCCTGCAACCTCTAACCAGGTACTTCAGGGTATCACAAGGGCTGCACTTCAGACGAACAGCTTCTTCTCAGCTGCTTCATTCCAGGAAACGACAAAGGTTCTCAACGAGGCCGCAATCCTTGGAAAGATCGACAGGCTTGAAGGACTTAAGGAAAACGTTATTGTAGGTCACCTTATCCCTGCAGGTACAGGTCAGAGGCAGTATAACGGGATTATTGTCGGTTCGCTTGAAGAATACGAGAGCCTTACAGATATCCAGGTTGAAGCCGGCCATGCTTCGGACCGGTGAAAATAAAAATTTAATGAAATGTCAGAGCCAAAAAACCCGAATCAGATCAGCATTGAACTGAACGAGGAAGTAGCCCAGGGCACATATTCAAACCTGGCTGTGATAACCCACTCTTCCTCTGAATTCGTGATCGATTTTGTGAGGATAATGCCTGGAATTCCCAAAGCACAGGTGAAGTCGAGGATTATTCTTACTCCCGAGCATGCAAAGCGGCTTGTGGCAGCCCTTCAGGACAATATTTCCAAATACGAGGCGGTTCATGGCAAGATAAAGGAAGTCAAGAGCTCGACTCCCGTCCTGCCACTGACATTCGGAGGGCCGACAGCACAGGCATAGGCGGGCGGATATAAATTATTCCGTGAAGGAATACAAAATATCTTTTATAGGGGCAGGTAAAGTAGCGGGCGCTTTGTGCCGCTACTTTCAAATGCGTGGCTTCAGGATATGCAGAATTGTTTCCCGGAGCGAGGCTTCAGGTACGGCACTGGCTGAATCCTGTGGTGCAAAATGGTCATCCGTCCCCAGATTCACCGGTTCAGAAGACATTATTATCACAGCGGTCTCCGACGATTCTCTGGCCGGTGTGCTGAGAGCGGTTACGTGCTCAGCCTCAACCCTTGTTGCTCATACCGCAGGAAGCTTCGGACTGGATGTTTTCCCCTCACATCTGAAACACAAGGGAGTATTTTATCCTCTCCAGACTTTTTCTGAAAACAGGCAGATAAACTTTGAAAACCTGCCCTTCTTTCTGGAGGCATCCGACAAAAAGTCACTCTCGTTAATGACCGGTCTTGCACGCTCAGCAGGAGGGAGGGTATATATTACCACAAGTGAGGAAAGAAGGAAGATCCACCTCGCCGCAGTTTTTGTCTGCAACTTTACAAATCATATGTTTACCCTTGGAAGGGATATTGCCGGCAGTGCCGGATTGACTTTCGATATCCTGGAACCACTTGTCAATGAGACTGTCAGCAAGGCATTTGAGCTTGGTCCTCAGGAATCACAGACAGGCCCTGCTTACCGATTTGACAAAAGCACTTTAAAAAGACACATTGATTTACTATCTTTCTCACCTGAAATGCAAAAAATATACAGGGAACTGACACAATCAATCATCAATTATTATAACAGAGAAGAAAATGACCAATTTTAAGGAGGATCTGGCGAAAGTAGAAGCATTTGTCTTTGATATTGACGGTGTACTCTCCCTGCAGACAATCAGCCTTAACTCATTCGGTGTGCCAGGAAGGACTGTTAACCTGCGCGACGGGTATGCCGTGCAGCTTGCTGTTAAAAAAGGCTATCGCGTTGCAGTGATATCCGGAAGCAATGCAAAGGATTATCAGAAAAGACTCAGACAGCTCGGAGTAAAGGATGTCTATCTCAACAGCCGTTCTAAAATAGAACATTTTAACGCCTTCCTGAAGAAATATAACCTCGACAGGAGAAATGTGCTTTATATGGGAGATGATATCCCCGACCACGAGGTGATGCAGGCTTCAGGAATACCCGTCTGCCCCGCCGACGCCGACAGTGAAATCAGAAAAGTTTCGTCATATATCTCCGATAAAAAAGGAGGAGAGGGATGTGTCAGGGATGTTATTGAACAGGTACTCAGGCTTCACGGGAAATGGATGGATCACGACGGACTTACATGGTAAAGATGATGGAATTTCTCAAACTCGTCAGATGGCAGAATCTCTTCATTGTAATACTTACAATGATACTTATGCGTTATGCCGTCATTGAACCCGTCATCAGCAGAATATTTGTTGAATTGATTCAGGTTCCGGGCGCTGAAGTTCCAATGACGCTCAAATTTCCCTGGTACGACTTTGTCATTCTCGTATTCTCGACTGTGGCAATAACCGCAGCAGGCTATGTGATCAACGATTATTTTGACATAAAGACTGACCTTATCAATAAGGGTGAGGTTATCGTAGGCACAAAGATCCCAAGGCGAAAGGCAATGCTGTGGCATAACATTCTTAACGCGGCTGGAGTAGCCGGAGGCTTCTATGTGTCATGGAAAGCAGGTTTTTTCTGGCTGGGAATATTCTTTCTGATAGTGTCCGGACTTTTATACTTCTATTCAGCCAGCTACAAGAGGCAGTTCCTGGTGGGAAACCTTGTGGTCGCCTTGCTGACGGCAATGGTTCCGATGCTTGTGGCTGTATTCGAATGGCCTGCACTGTACAGATATTACACTCAATTCAGTGTCACCCCCCCTGATCTGAATCTTGTTTTTTACTGGGTTGGAGGATTTGCCCTTTTTGCCTTTTTGACGACACTGGCAAGAGAGATAATCAAGGACATAGAAGACTTTGAGGGAGACAAAGCATATGGAAGAAATACCTTGCCCGTCGTTGCAGGAATAATGACTACCAGGATAATTTCGGTTGTACTGCTCGTTGCCACGGTTGTCCTTCTTTACCTTGTTTGGTACTTCTTTTTAAACGACAGGATAACACTGATATATCTGACACTGACGATCTCTTTGCCGCTGCTTTTCATAATATATCTCCTTATTGCAACCAGGACAAAGAAAGCCCTGCACACTGCAAGCAGAACCATGAAAATTGTAATGATATCAGGGATTCTATATTCAGTTGTGGTAAAGCTTATCCTGGATAAGAATCTTGTCTGAAATGACTGTCAGTTCCCTGAACAAATACCGTATCATACTGGCTTCCAAGTCGCCGAGGAGGCAGGAACTCCTGAAAGACCTTGGCTTTCGTTTTGACGTTGAAGTTCTCGACTGGAATGAAGATTATCCTTCGGGACTGAAAGGAAATGAAATAGCTATGTACCTCGCCCGCAGAAAAGCTGATCATTTCAGGATGAGAATAAGGGGAAATGAGATTGTGATAACAGCTGACACTATTGTGTGGTGCGATGATGAGCTTCTTGACAAACCTGACACCCGGGAAGATGCAAGGCAGATATTGCGTAAAATTTCAGGAAATACACATGAGGTAATAACAGGCGTGTTCCTCTTGTCGGTTGAAAAAGAAGCATGTTTTTCTTCATCAACCTTAGTTACATTTTCTGCTCTTACTGATGAGGAGATTGATTATTATATCGATAATTTCAGACCATACGATAAGGCTGGAGCCTATGGGATTCAGGAATGGATAGGGATTGCCGCCTGCAGCAGGATAGAAGGTTCCTACTTTAATGTAATGGGCCTTCCTTCTGAGCAGCTTTATCACGAATTGTTGAAATTTGCAGAATAATGCTGTAAAATATTTCCGGGATGAGCGGTTAGTAAGTCTGCCGGAGGCTTTGTTTTCCTGTTGCATCTGATAGCCCTGCATCCTGTAGTGTAAAATTTAAAATGAAAATATAATGAGAAGAACAATTTTGACTTCAATCCTCTTTTTTACATTTCTGACGACTTTTTCAACAGTCCCCGATGAGGGTATCTGGATACCCCTTCTGATCGAAAAATACAATATCCGTATAATGAAAGAAAAGGGATTCAGGCTCTCTGCCGAGGATATCTACAGCGTGAACAGGGCTTGCATGAAAGATGCCGTTGTAAGTTTTAACGGAGGCTGTACAGCTGAACTGATATCCGGAGAGGGACTTCTTATCACCAATCATCATTGCGGCTACAGCCAGATCCAGGAACACTCAAGCCTTGAACATGATTACCTTACCGATGGATTCTGGGCAATGTCGCGTCAGGAAGAGCTGCCTAACCCCGGTGTTACCGTCACAATCCTGAAATGGATGGAAGATGTAACGGAAAAGGTTCTTACCGGGGTGACTGACGATATGGAGCCGGCATCCAGGGAAAGAATAATCTCCTCAAATATCGCAAGACTTACAGCTGAAGCGGAAGGTTCAAGCGGATACAGGGCTGTTGTGAGACCGTTTTTCATGGGTAATCAGTATTTCCTTTTTGTAAACGAGTCGTTCCGTGACGTAAGGCTTGTGGGAGCTCCGCCCTCGGCAATCGGAAAGTTCGGAGGCGACACCGATAACTGGGTATGGCCGCGTCATACCGGTGATTTTTCTTTGTTCAGGATATACGCAGGAAAAGATAATAAACCGGCAGAATATTCGAAGGATAACGTACCCTATAAACCGGCCTACTATTTCCCGATATCTCTGAGAGGAGTCCAGGAGGGCGATTTCACAATGGTCTTCGGCTATCCGGGTTCCACCGCAGAATATGTCCCTTCATATCATATCGAAATGGTGAAGAACCTTGTAAATCCGAAAATGATCGGCATAAGATCGCAGAAAATAGACATAATAGATGCAGCAATGAATTCAGATCCGCTCTTAAGGATACAGTATTCAGCCAAGAAAGCAGGTATTTCAAATTCGTGGAAGAAATGGATAGGCGAACTGCAGGGTCTCGAAAGAATGAATACTGTCGGACAGAAACAACAGTTTGAAGAAGGATTCTCCAGATGGGCCGGATCAGATGATAAGAGAAGGGAAGCTTACGGCGACATCCTGCCGTCATATAAGAGGGTGTACGATTCCCTGGGAATCTATACTGTGGTAAACAATTTTACAAATGAAATATTCAACGGTGTTGAGGTCCTGGGCATTGCACGCAATCTTGAGGCACTTGCTTCCGCTGTGCGTGGTAAGTCTCCGGTGGATGTTGTAGAGAAGGCCAGGGAACGGTTGCTGGAGTATTCGGACCAGTTTTACAAGGATTTCGACAGGGTTACCGACGAAAAGCTCTTCGCTGCAATGATGAAAGCCTACGGTGAATCACTTGATGAAAAATGGCTGTCGCCTGGTTACAGGGAGTTCAGGGAGTCGTGCAAGGGCGATTTTACATCAGCCGCCGGCGAATTGTACGAAAATTCGGTTTTCTCTGATAAATCCTGGTTCAGGGAATTCGTAACAAAATTCGGAAAAAAATCCCTCAAAAAGCTTGACAGGGAAATCTTTTATCTGCTCGCCAGGGATGCCTCTGCATTCGTGACCGCAAACGTCAGACCGGAACTTACAAGACTTAACAGGGAACTGCAGGATCTCAACAGGAGATATATGAAAGCTCAGATGGAATATGACAATAGCAGGGTGTTCTATCCCGACGCCAACTCAACTCTGAGAATCGCTTTCGGAACGGTACAGGGATACTACGCAAAAGATGGTGTGTATTATAAACATCTGTCGACGCTCAGGGGTATAATTGAAAAGGACAACCCGGAGATATACGATTATGATGTACCCGACAGGCTGAAGGAACTATATGAGAAAAAAGACTATGGACCCTATGCACAGGATGGAGAAATACCTGTCTGCTTCATTGCGAACAACCATACCACAGGCGGTAATTCGGGCAGCCCTGTGATAAACTCGGAAGGCTTTCTTATCGGGATTAATTTCGACAGAGCCTGGGAAGGTGTCGCCAGCGATATGGCATTTAATCCGGAGCAAAGCCGTAATATAAGTCTCGACATACGCTTTGCCCTGTTTATAATAGATAAGTTCGCCGGGGCCCGCTACCTGCTTGATGAGATGACTATTATAGAATAAAAGATCCGGAGAATTCCTTCTCCGGATCTTTTTTCAGTTTCCTTATTGATGCACCAGTCCCCCAAAGGTCTTTTTATCCGCTCTGCCGGGGCTGAGTTTTATCAGTATGCTCTTATTGTTTTCAACTTTTCAGCAAACTGCTGATAAACTGCTTGCTGGGTAGCAATCTGCTCTCTTACATTTTGCTGCATCTTTTCGTTCTCGGGAATGGCCTTTGTGGCTTTGTCAATATCATCGTTGGCCTTCTGTATCTTCTTTTCAGACGATTCTATGGAGTTGAGCGATTTCTTCTTACGCTTGTCCAGTTCTTTTATCTGCTTTTCAAGTTCCGTTTTTGCCGTTCCTGCTTCCATCGAAGCAAGAAGGGTGTCCTGGCCCTGGAGGGAGGTGTTCACTGTCGAAAGCTCGCTGTTCATAAGAGTTATATTCTCATTTTCACTCTGGATGGTGGATCTTCCGCTCTCGATTGATTTTTGCATGCGCGATTTTTCATTTTCGAGCGAAGAGAGCTCCCTTTCGAGATCTTTCAGTTTCTTTTCCTCAGCATCTGCCTGTGCCTTGGCAACCTCTATGTATTGGGTTTTCGAAAAGTCCTTCATGAAATCAAGCGCTTTCGTGTACTCCGGTACTCCTGCAGACCCGGTAACATATTCATCCTTTTTTGTTTCAAATGAGGCATTGAGCACGAGATGCGATTCCTGCCTGTCGAGCCTGCTGTAAACATTTACGGGATTTGAGGAGATGCTTTTGATCTTTGCTCCGAAAATCGACATCTCACTGTTTTCTGTAACAACCTTCGATTTTGTACCGCTCTGAAGTTCCCTTAACCAGGCTTTCAGAGTCTTGTCATAATCAGCTTCAGGTATTGTAACCGAAATCGAGGGAAGCAGGCTTTTGCCAATCTGAAGCGAGTCTTCCGATAGGGTAATGGGCTGCTGTGCTTTAATTCCGAAAAATGGAATCAAAACAAATAAAAGTAAAGTAACGTTTGCTTTCATCATTATTAATTTAATAACCAAAATTAGGTAGATAACTCTAAATATACAAATATTTGGATCAATCTAGGTTATCATTCCATCATACTGTTTAACAAAAATGATACCAATCTTAATATGCTATATATCAGTTGTGTGCACGGATAAGCAGACTTTTTTTTCTTTTAAAATCAAAATACTGAAGAAAACCGGCGGATTTTTGGCAAATAATTCTCTTTTAAATATGCTCATTGAAAAAAAGCGACAAATTTTATTAACTTTCAAGTGAAATTCTTCAGTTATGGTCAGGATAGTCGCTGATGACAAAATACCTTTTCTGAAAGGGGTTCTCGAACCCTTCGCTCAGGTTTTATATATGCCTGGAAATCAGATAGACCGTAACCAGGCTAAGGATTCTGATGCTCTTCTTGTAAGAACAAGGACAAAGTGCAACAGCTCACTCCTGCAGGATACTCCTGTAAGGTTCATAGGAACAGCTACAATAGGCTACGATCATATCGACACTGTGTTCTGTGAATCCAATAACATAAAATGGCGTAATGCTCCCGGCTGTAATTCATCATCTGTGCAGCAATACATTTTATCAGCACTGATGCATATTTCAGGAGAGAATGGATTCAGTCTCAAGGGTAAAACTCTGGGCATAATCGGAGTAGGCAATGTCGGATCAAAAGTCGCGAAAGCGGCTGTTGCACTGGGAATGAGGGTACTTCTTAACGATCCGCCCCGTGCAAGGAGGGAAGGATACGAGGGTTTTGCTGACCTTGAGAGCTTACTGGGCGAATCTGATATTATTACTCTTCACGTTCCTCTCACTTTGGAGGGAGAAGACAGAACATGGCATATGCTCGACAAGGATAAATTCCGGAAGATGCGACGGGGAATCTGGCTGATTAATTCATCCCGGGGCGAGGTGATTGCCGGTGATGCAATGAAGGATGCACTCAGCGGGGAAATACTTTCAGGGGCAGTGGTCGATGTATGGGAAAAAGAACCCGAGATCGATATTTCGCTGATGCATATGTCTTTTATTGCAACCCCTCACATTGCAGGTTATTCGGCGGATGGAAAGGCGAACGGTACCTCTATGGTGGTACGCGACCTTAGCCATGAATTCGGATTTCCCCTGTCTGAGTGGTACCCCGGAGAGATCCCTTCGGTTGCCGACCCGGTCTTTACGGTCGACTGTGAAGGAAAAAGCCCTGAAGAGGTTGCAAGAAGGGCAGTTCTTCATTCCTACAACATCGTTGAAGATGACGTCAGGCTCAGATTCGACCCCTCACGCTTCGAGAAGGAAAGGGAAACCTATCCTGTCAGGCGTGAATTTCCCTTCTATACCATCCAGCTTAAGGACGGAACAACTGAAATTGAAACTCTTCTGCGCGAGCTGGGTTTCACTCTGGCATGATCGGGGCAGGCAGGCCTAAACCCACTCCTCTGAAAGAACATCTCCCGAAAGACTTATAACGAGCTGCTTCACCGGAACCTTTCTGGAAGCTGCTGCCTGGGCCCTTCTGACCATCTGGAGAAGGCCTCCGCAGCACGGGACTTCCATCATCATGACTGTTATTGTGTTTACCCTGGCAATATCAATCATGGCGGTCAGCTTTTCAATGTAGGAGTCGATCCCGTGATCAAGCTTGGGACATGCTATTGCCAGTGACCTTCCCTTCAGATACCGGCTGTGAAAATTGCCCATCGAAAAAGCAACACAATCGGCTGCAAGGAGAAGATCGGATCCTTTCAGATAAGAAGCTCCCGGATTAAGAAGATGCATCTGAACGGGCCATTGCCTTAACTCGGACGGCTGATCTGTGATACCCTCCGGGCCTGCCGTGCCTTCTCTACCTATTACCATTGCCTTAGTACCCGGACATCCGCCTTCTTTCCCATGAACATGCTGGTGCCCACCCGACTGACTGACAGGCTCATTACTGCCATTATGTACCAGTGACCGTACTTCCTGAAGATCAAACCCGAGCTCAGGTTCCCGCTCCCTGAGATAAGCAAGTGCTTCTTTCAAATAACCTGTCTCACCGTGATCCTTTAAATGGCTGAGATGTGCAACTATCGTGTTCCTGCCCTTTGGGATCATCTGTTCCATTACCTTGATCTCGTCATAAGGTTCAGCTTCCCGCGTTTCAATTGAAATTGCTCCTTCGGGACAATATCCGATGCACGCGCCCAGACCATCGCACATCAACTCGCTTACAAGTCTTGCCTTGCCGTCTATTATCTGCAGAGCCCCTTCGTGACAGTTGGGAACACAAAGACCACATCCTGTGCAGAGCTCTTCGTCTATTTTAAGGATATCTCTTTTCATTTCGTTTTTTTCGTAATTCAAGACAAAGATCACTATACTGATTGTAACAAATTGTAACATTTGTTACATTTACATAATTTATCGGTATGCCATGGACTATAACTTATTATCGAAAGCTGCAATTTTCAGGGGAATTAAAACCGATGAGATAGCTGCTGCTCTATCAAGTGTTCCTTTCAGGGTCAGGAAATACAAGTCAGGTTCGGTAATAGCTCATTCGGGCGAAACCGTTAATTCATTTCTTATGGTTCTGGAAGGGGTAGCAAAAGGTGAAATGACTGATTATTCCGGAAGAGTGATAAAAATAGAGGATATACCTGCATCGGCAGCCCTGGCGGCTGCTTTCCTTTTCGGGACAAGAAATCAGTTTCCTGTGAATGTAATAGCTGCTTCCGACCTGAAACTGTTCATTATCGACAAACCTGATTTTTTGCGCTTCCTGAAAAGTAATGACAGGATCCTTGTTAATTTCCTTGATATTATCTCCAACAGGTCGCAATTTCTGTCCGACAAGATAAAATTTCTTAATTTCAAGACTATCAGGGGTAAACTTGCCCAGTATATCCTTCAATCTGCCGGCCCCGCAAGGAACGAGATCACCCTTGGCATTACACAGACGACACTAGCCGAATATTTTGGTGTGGCCCGTCCGTCGATTGCAAGGGTTATCGGCGAGCTCGAGGACGAAGGAATAATTCTGACAAGGGGAAAGAATCTGAAAATACTCGACCGTCAGAAACTTACCGACCTCACTCTGGAATAGCAAATCACTTCTGATGAGGCAGGATGATGGTAAAGCAGGTCCCTTCTCCATCCCTGCTTTCAACAGATATCGTTCCGTTATTAAGCATTACAAGTTCCTGGCAGAGTTTCAGGCCAATACCAGTACCCTTTTCATTTTCCGTACCCGGAGTACTCTCAATCTCACCTGTCGAAAAGAGTGTCTTTTGTTTTCCCGGCGGAATGCCGATCCCGTTATCGCAAACCTTTAAAACTATTCCTTCTCCCGACAACGACTTGTCCTTAAGTAAGATACTTATCCTGCCTCCTCTGCTGGTGTATTTTACTGCGTTCGAAAGAAGATTCCTTATGATAATATCCATAAGATCTTTGTCGAACCAGGCTTTTGAATTGCCTATCTGTGTAAAATTGACTGATATATCCTTCTTGTCGGCTGTCTCCTTGAAAATACTGAGGTTGGTAAGTATTATATCGGCAAGATCATACATCCCGGGAGCGAACTTTATCTTGTCTTCCTGCCCCCTTCCCCAGACCAGCATATTCTCCAGCAGATTTATTACCTGCTGGGAGTACTGAATGCTTGAATCCGCAAACGAGTCGTATTTATCACGGTACTCTTCGTCCTTGAGGAGGTTGAGCATGTAAAGAATGTTCACCACAGGACTTCTCAGGTCGTGCGCTATTAAGGAGAAAATTTTGTTTTTGAGCTGGATGGTGTCGGAAAGTTTTTTGTTCTGAACCGCTATCTTCATATTCTGTGCCTCAATCTCCTCTCTCCTGGCATTTATCTCCTGAGTCCTCTCCTTTACTATTATCTCAAGGTTCCTGTTGATGTATTCTAGTTCCCTCTGTAGTTTCTCCTTTTCCGTGTAAGCTTTTACCCATTTGTAAAGAAGCATTACAGCCTGAACGAAAACAAAGAACACAAGGATATATGTGAGGATATAGCCTGAGGGAATGGTTGCCCTTCCCAGGGAAACCCTCACATCGTGGATGGCAGCATATGATAAAAGTAAAATATTGGCGAAATAAATAATGTCGATCTTGTTCTTTTTCAGCATTCCTCTTATGCTGCCGGTCAGGGAATAAATGATAAGGAACAGCAGAAGAGGGTAAATGATGAAAGTCATGTGGCTGAAGATCCTTACGGGAAGTAACAGTGTCAGTATAAGTGCGACGGAAAGAACTGCCGTTATCATCCATGTAGCTATCCTGATCAGCTTTGACGGATACAGATTATTTGTAAACCAGAACCATCCGGCAAGTATCACATAGAGGCCCAGGTACTCAAACCTTACCGTCCATTCCCAGCTTATCCCGGCAAATGACTGGACGATGAAATTCGATGTAAAGAGAGGTCTCAGGGCAAGTCCTGTCGACGCCACGCTGAAGAAGAGCATCAGATTGTCCCTGATGTATATTATGTAGAAAAAGAAGAAAAGGATGGAGAAGCCCAGCAGGAAACCCAGGGTGGCCCAGTCGTAAGCCCACGACAAGGACACTTTTTTCTGCAATTCCTGAAAGGTCCCGACGTTCATGGGCATCCAGAACCCTCCCCGCCTGTGATGAAAGTTAGCTACATTAATAACTACCTCTATTGAATCGCTGTCGGGATTGAACCTGAGAACCTTTTTTTCGTACCAGGGTTCCGTCTCGGCTTCAGTTTTTCCAGGCTTGCCGTTTCCTTCCATAGATATCCCGTTAAGAAAAATTTCATACGATGAATCAAAAACCGGGATCTCGAAGGCCATTGAATTTCTGAATCCCTCAGGAAGAAGAACCAGCAGTCTGTAGGTCGCAAAGCCCATTCCGGTTGTTCTTACCGAATCCTGCGGGTAATCTGTCCAGTAGGAGGGAACCCTTCCATAATAAAAGGGTCCCTCTTTACCTTTGATCCTGAAATCATCAGGAGTCAGCATCCTGTTCCAGTAAAACTCCCATTCTCCCTGAAGCCTGACAACAAACTTCTCAGAGGCTGTTGTCCTCAGATCGATAATCCCTTTTTCAGCGACGGGTTCACCGTGGCCGCGAAAAGAAACCGAAAGGGAGAAGAGAAATGCAAGGAACAGGAATGCCTTGGTATTCATTTCAGTCCCCTGTTCTCAAGAAGTGCATCTATTCCCGGTTCCTTTCCCCTGAAGGAGATATACATCTCAAGAGGATCGCGGGAGCCTCCGCGTGACAGGATTTCTTTTTCGAATTTTCCAGCAACCTCTCTGTTGAAGATGTCGCCGGTTTCCTTAAAGGCCTGAAAAGCGTCGGCATCAAGCATTTCGCTCCAGTAATAGCTGTAGTATCCTGATGCATATCCACTGCTCCAGATGTGATTGAAATAGGTTGACCTGTATCTTGGCTTTATCTCAGGAATGAGTCCGTATTTGTCAAGGACGCTCTTTTCAAAAGCTCTAATATCAGGCTCCGAAGCTTCACTGATTGTATGATATTCCATGTCGAGAATCGCTGCTGCAAGGAACTCAACAGTTGCGAAACCAGTGTTGAATTTCCCTGCCTTATCGAGTTTGTCAATAAGTTCGGCCGGAATGGTTTCTCCTGTCTGGTAGTGCTTTGCATAAACGTTCAGAACCTCCGGCTCAAGTACCCAGTGCTCCATTATCTGTGAGGGTAGTTCGACGAAATCACGAGGGACTGATGTCCCTGAAACTCCGGGATATGTCGAGTTTGATAGAAGCTGATGAAGTGCATGGCCGAATTCGTGGAAAAGAGTGCTGGCTTCATCGGGAGTGAGAAGTGAAGGCTTGCCCTCCGAAGGCGGTGAAGAGTTGGTTACCATTGTCACGACCGGGGTTATCATTTTTCCGTCCCTGTCGCGGCTCTGACCCCTGTAGGCCCCGCACCATGCACCCCCGCGCTTCGATGCCCTGGGGTAATTGTCGATCATGAGAACCCCGATGTGAATATCGTCCCTCGTTACTTCGTAGGTAACCACATCGGGATGGTATTTCGGAATGTCATTCCTTTGAGTGAAGTTGAGATTGTAAAGACGGTTGGCAACATAGAACATGCCTTCAATCACGTTCTCAATCCTGAAATATGGCCTGGTAGCCTCGTCATCAAGAGCATACTTTTCTTTTTTGATCTTCTCGGTGTAATACCACCAGTCCCAGGGCTCAAGCCTGAACCGCCCTCCTTCCCTGTTTATTATTTCCTGCTGGGCTGCTGCTTCTGCCTTTGCAACGGGAAGGGCAGCACTCCAGACCTGTCCCAGGAATTCAAGGACTCTTTCCGGGGTTTTTGCCATGTTCCTTTCGAGTGCATAATCAGCATAGGTTTCGTAACCAAGAAGTTTTGACCTCTCGACCCTCAGCCTCGCAATCTTCGATATAATAGCTTTGTTGTCGTATTCATTGTCATTGTCACCCTTCATGAAATAGGCGGTGAAAAGCTTCTTCCTCAGCTCTCGGTTGTCAGCATACTTGAGAAAGGGTTCCATTATCGGATACTGAATAGTGAAAACCCACTTTCCTGCCATACCCAGTTTCTCTGAATAACTTGCGGCCTGAGCTGTTATACCTTCGGGAAGACCTGCAAGATCCTCTTTTTTATCGACTACAAGTTTGAAATTGTTGGTCTCGGCAAGAAGATTCTGCCCGAATCGCACCGAAAGTGTCGAAAGTTCCTCATTGACTGCCCTCAGCTTGTTCTTGTCTCCCGGCGAAAGAAGAGCTCCGCTGCGCACAAAGCCCTTGTAGGTGTCGTCAAGGACCTTCTTTTCCTCGTCAGTAAGGTTGAACTTCTCCATATTGTCGTAGACCGACTTTACCTTTTTAAAAAGAGTGTCATTGAGGCTGATGTCGTCCCTGTGCTTTGATGACAGGGGCGCCATCTCGAGACTTATGGCCTGAAGTGAATCATTTGTATTGGCTGAATTCAACGACCCGAAGATCCTGCTAACTTTTGTTAGCAGTTCGCTGCTGTACTCCAGCTCTTTTATTACATTGTCAAAAGTGGGTTCGTCGGTATTATTAATGATCTTTCCTATTATTACCTTCTGATCTTCAAACGCTTTCAGATAGGCAGGCTTGAAATGAGCAGCCTTTATAAGATCAAAGGGCGGTACTCCGAAGGGAGTATCGAATTCATTCAGCAGAGGATTATCACTCTTTGCCGTTTCTTTCTGCCGGCATGAAGCAATCAGAAGGATAATGGCAACCATCAGCAGTGCGGTTTTTTTCATGAGTACTTATTTTAATTTAAAGCATTATAATTTCCTGTCAGCAAACAGACAATCCCCGGCTGTCAGCCTCAGACAACCGCGGTATTTCCGGTGAAATACCGGGATCCATTACAGGGATACTGAATACCAATTCTTTGAACAGGTAATTTACAAAGATTAAAAATTCCTCTTTATTAAAGCTTATTAAAGTGTTTTTTATTGATTTTCTTTTTCTGCTTTTCATCCTCAAGCCATGGGTAATGCTTTTTATGTTCGGGTCATAGCCTGAATCCCGCTTAGGTATCGCTGCAATTCTGATATGATGAATAACTATTTCGTTAAAAGATCAGTACCGGACACAATTGAAATTTACTTTTTATGTTATATTAGGAGAGTTTCATAGCCTCGCAAGCGGCTGATCATGAAATGGTAAAAAAAAAGGAAAGATAGTTGGGAGTTATCTTTCCTTCATTAACCTAAACCTGATCGTAGAATTTGGCCGAATGGCCTGTAAAGAACGTTTTCAATATATAGACGCCACGGAAAGGATTTTGTTGCATCATATTTTGTTAATCTTATGTTAATTTTTCAACACATTTTTCTTAATGTGGTGATATCATCTGAGATTTATTTGTAACTTTCGTCCGGCTAATTACTTATGTTACAGAACCTCAGATATCGTTTTATGATGCAGCGCCTCGGCCGGCGCCTTTATCACTGCCTTATGTTTTATTCGCTATGATCCTCTTCCCGTTCCCCGGAGCGGGCAATCTTCAGTTTTATTCAAACTTCATTTCTTTCTCATCAGTATATTCAGTAAATGAATGGATTGATTTTCAATGTCAGACGGTATTCAATAAACGATGGTCCGGGGATCAGGGTGGCTTTTTTTATGAAAGGGTGCCCTCTGTCCTGCTGGTGGTGCCACAATCCCGAAGGAATTTCTGCCATGCAGGAGCCTGTTGTGGTAACCAGAAGGCTTGGGGATAGGGAGTTTCGGTCAGAGGAGCCGGCAGGAAAATTCTATTCCACCGGCGAACTGATCAGTATTGCTGAAAGGGAAAGAGTGTTTATTCAGGAGTCAGGAGGTGGTGTAACCTTTACAGGAGGAGAACCCATGCTTCAGCCGGAATTTCTTCTTGAAGCCCTGAAAGCCTTCAGAAATGCGGGTTTTCATACTGCGGTCGACACGTCGGGCTATGCACCGGAGGAAAAATTCAGGGAAATACTTCCCTTTACGGATCTATTCATGTACGACATAAAACATCCTCAGGTAATGGACCATATCAAATATACCGGCGTAGCTAATGACGGCATCCTAGGTAACCTTGCAATGATACTCAGAAAGGGGAAGGATGTGTGGATAAGAATTCCGGTAGTCCCGGGAGTCAACGACAACAGAGCCGACCTTGAGGAAATTCGAAGCATTATCATGAAGCTGAGATGCGATAACCTCCTCCGGATAAGCCTCCTTCCTTTTCACAGGACAGGAACGTCGAAGTACAGGGCGCTCGGTCTCCAATACAAAATGGGCGATACGGCAGAAGCCTCACCCGAAAGGATGAAGGAACTTGCGGAATTTTTCGCCGAAACAGGGATAAATGTCCGTACCGGAGCCTGAAAATGTAATAAAATGCGTGATTTGAACCTATAAACAGATGCTGGAATTGAACGGCATTATAATGAAGATAAAACAGACTAAACTGAAGACAAACGACATTTTATAGTCGTTATAAACTGGTCTTCAGATGGTTGCCGCAGGCGGACCAGTAACATAATAAACTTTAAAATTAAAACATCATACAATGATATTGTCTGAAAGAGTAAAGAGACTTCGTGCAGAGAGTCTGAATGCAGCTGAGACAATTACAGCGGAGCGAGCAAGACTCCTTACCCGTTTTTATAAGAGCGACGATGCCAGGGAATTGTCAACACCGGTAAAAAGGGCAAGAGCTTTCGAATACATACTCAGGAACAAGGAAATCTGCATTAACGAAGGGGAACTGATTGTGGGAGAGAGGGGTCCAGCCCCGAAAGCTACTCCCACCTATCCAGAGATATGTCTTCATTCCCTGAAGGACCTTGAGATACTGAACTCCAGACCGAAAGTCTCGTTCAGGGTGGATGATGAAGTCAGGAGGATGTATGAGGAAGAGATCATCCCTTTCTGGAAAGGAAAGAGCAACCGCGACAGGATTATGTCCTTCATGACAGATGAATGGCTTGCGGCATATGATGCAGGAGTATTTACCGAGTTTCAGGAACAGAGGGCTCCTGGTCATACTGTATTGGGCTATAAAATGTTCAGAAAAGGATTTCTTCAGCTGAAAGAGGAGATAAGGGAAAGTCTCTCAAATCTCGACTATTTCAGCGACAGGGAGGCGTTCGACAAGTCTGAGGAACTGAAGGCAATGGAAATAGCATGCGATGCGATAATTATGTATGCAGAAAGACATGCTGACAGACTGACCGCAATGGCTTCGGAGGAGACTGATCCTGTCAGAAGGCAGGAGCTGCATGACATGGCTTCCGTTTGCAGAAAAGTACCTGCAAACCCTCCTTCCACTGTCCATGAGATGCTTCAGCATTACTGGTTCATTCACCTGGGTGTTATAACCGAACTAAATCCCTGGGATTCATTTAATCCGGGAAGGCTCGACCAGCATCTATGGCCCCTTTACAGTAAGGAGAAAGAGGAGGGAACCCTTTCCGATGAGAAGCTTTTTGACCTTCTGGGATGCTTCTGGGTAAAATTCAATAATCACCCCTCACCTCCAAAGATGGGTGTCACAGCGAGCGAAAGCAATACCTATACTGACTTCTGCCTGATAAATCTTGGCGGAGTAAGAGAGGATGGTTCTGATGCGGTTAATGAAATGTCGTACATCCTTCTTGACGTGATAAAGGAGATGAGGATTCTTCAGCCAAGTTCCATGGTCCAGATAAGCAGAAAGAGTCCCGACAGGTTCATTCATAAAGCTCTTGATATAATCCGTACCGGATTCGGACAGCCTTCATGCTTCAACACCGAAGCAATAATCCAGGAACTGCTCCGCCAGGGTAAAAGCATTGCTGATGCCCGCAACGGAGGGGCCTCGGGATGCGTCGAGACAGGTGCCTTCGGAACCGAAGCCTACTGGCTTACAGGTTATTTCAACCTTGTGAAGATACTGGAACTGACCCTCAGCAACGGGTTCGACAAACGTACCGGGAATCAGGTCGGACTAAAGACAGGGTTACCCGCCGGCTTCAGGACCTTTAATGATCTTGTCGGGGCATTCAGAAAACAGGTGAACTACTTCTCCGACATCAAGATCAGGGGCAACAATATCATAAGCAGTATATTCGAAACATGGCTGCCTGTTCCCTTCCTTTCCCTTCTGGTGGAGGATTGTATAGAAAGCGGCAGGGATTATAATTGCGGAGGCACAAGGTATAACACAACCTATATTCAGGGAGTGGGGCTCGGAAGCATTACCGATATGCTTACATCCATACGCTATAATATCTACGACATCGGAAAATACAGCTGGGATGAGCTTCTTGCTGCCATGGAAGCTGATTTTGAGGGATTTGATGAACTAAGGTATGATCTTGTGTACAATACCCCTAAGTACGGCAACGACGATGATTATGCCGATCAGCAGGCAGTTACCGTTTTTGAGATATACTACGATGCTGTTAACGGCCGCCCGGCCTCACGGGGCGGCGTTCACAGGATTAATATGCTTCCCACAACGTCTCATGTCTATTTCGGAAGCGTCACAGGTGCAACTTCCGACGGACGCAAGGCTTTCACTCCTCTCTCGGAAGGTATCTCCCCTTTCCAGGGGGCTGACAGTCAGGGACCGACAGCTGTTATCAGATCGGCTTCAAAGATAGATCATCTGCGGACCGGAGGTACCCTTCTGAACCAGAAATTTTCGCCTCAGTTTTTTGAGGATGAAGACAGTTACAGGAATCTGACAGCTCTGATAAGGGGTTATTTCAGCCTCGACGGTCACCATATTCAATTCAATGTAGTTAATGCGGAAACTCTGCGTGATGCGCAGAAGCATCCTGAACTATACCGCGATCTTATCGTAAGGGTGGCCGGGTACAGTGATTATTTCAACGATCTGGGTGAGGACCTTCAGAACGAGATTATCCGGAGGACAGAACATGGTGAAATGTGAGGTTATTTCTTAATCCTGCGGCAGAGAGGCTTCGCCTGTTCCAGCCATGTTCATTTGAAGATCCCATACCGCGGAGCGGTTTTATCAATGATAGCCGGTATCCAATCGATCCAACCATTCGTGCCGCGGAGCGGTTCCACCAGTTCATGTTGTGTTAAAAGAAATCCCCTCCATCAGCCCTATGACCGATGGAGGGGACAATAATGCAGTAATCGTGTAATTCTACTTCTTCTTATCCTTTACCTCATTGAACATCGCTGTTGCCGTGGCAACAATACCACCTACATCAGCCAGATTTGCAGGAAGGATAATCGTATTGTTCTGTTTTGCAAGGTTGGAAAAACCGTTAAGATACTGTTCAGCCACCCTGAGGTTGACGGCGTTCAGACCGTTTTCTTCGGATATTGCCATGGCAATAGCCCTGAGTCCGTTTGCAGTCGCCGTTGCTACCTGTTCAATCTCTGAAGCACGGCCGGCAGCCTCGTTGATCCTCTTTTGCTTTTCACCTTCAGATCTTAGAATGAACTCCTGCCTGTCACCGTCAGCCACATTTATCTTGGCCTGCCTGGCTCCTTCCGATTCAGCAATGGTGGCCCTCTTCTCCCTCTCAGCCCTCATCTGTTTTTCCATGGCATCCTTAATGCTCTGCGGCGGGAAGATATTCTTGACCTCGTAGCGTGTCACCTTTACACCCCAGGGCTCGCTGGCCTTGTCAACAGCATCAACGATAGTTGCATTTATCGACTCACGCTCCTCGAACGTACGGTCAAGCTCAAGCTTCCCGATGACACTCCTCATCGTGGTCTGTGCTATCTGTATAGATGCAAACCTGTAATTGTCGATACCATAAGAAGCCTTCTGGGGATCAAGCACCTGAAGATAGAGAATCCCGTCAACCTCTACTGCAATGTTGTCGCGCGTTATGCATATCTGAGATGCTACATCTATTGCCTGTTCCTTCAGGGTATGCCTGTATCTTATCTTGTCTATAAAGGGAATAAGAACCTGGAAACCAGCGGTATATGTTGCCCTGTATTTCCCAAGCCGTTCAACGATGACGGCGGTTCGCTGCGGAATAACCTTAACCATCGACGAGATGAGAATGAAGGCAAGGAATATTATTCCGATAAGGATGAATGTGGTGCTCGAAGCAGCAGCTGCAATTGTTGTTATAACAGTCATGTTTATTGATTTTTTGGTTCTACAATTAATTTGAAACTTTCTTTACTCTTGAT
>JAVEZS010000018.1:0-54471 GCA_034002885.1 Bacteroidales bacterium | reverse complement strand
CGGGTATAACCAATCCGAGGGTTGAGGGAAGCGGGGATGAGATCACCGAGACGCTTGTCAACGACACTGATGAACCTGTAGTGGTCCGCTATGTAATCACCCCGTCGGTCAATGGCTGTGAAGGCACGGAGTTCAACCTTGATGTGACGGTATTACCTGATCCACAAGTAGAACAGCCCGCAGATATAGTTGTTTGTAACGGGGAAAATATTCAGGATATTGAATTTATTTCCCCGAACAGAGGGGGTGTTGTTTCTTTCGCCTGGGAAGTAAGTCCGGCATTGATTAACCTGAGTGAGGCAGGAGAAGGGATCATCCCCGGGTTTAAAGCAGTTAATACAGGTAATATACCAATCGAAGCCACTGTTGAGGTTACCCCCAGGTTTACACTGGGATCACTCACATGTACAGGCATCCCGGTAACTTTTACAATCACTGTAAACCCGACAGCTCAGGTAAACTATATCAGCAATCAGGTGGTTTGTAATGATTCCCCTACTCTGGACATTGTCTTTACAACCATAAATGATGTAGGAACAACCACCTATACATGGGAAAATAATAATGAAACAATAAACCTTCCAGAAAAAGGTGAAGGTGACATTCTTTCATTTCAGGCAACAAATACCGGAGACGCACCTGTTGTGGCGACTATAGTGGTCACACCGCACTTCACAAACGGCGAACATACCTGTGATGGCCCATCCAGGACATTCACCATCACGGTAGATCCTACTCCACAGGTAGTACCAAGCACACTTTCACAAATCATTTGCAATGATGGTACAACACACATTGTAATTGGAAGTCCAAGTACTTACAGCAGCGGAAAAGTGACCTTCACCTATACTGTTTCTGCAACAGGCGGCGTTACCGGTTTTACTATACCATCTGAACCTGTAGAAAAAGACTATATTATTGAGGATGTTTTGAATAACTCTACCGATGAGGTGCAAACCGTAACTTACACCATTTATCCTGTCACACCCATCACCGGATGTGCTTCCGGACCAGCTGAAGTTGTTGTTACGGTCCTTCCCACCCCAAAGGTGACAAAGCCTTCAGATCTTACTTTCTGCAACGGAGAGCTGACTTCTGAGGTAAACCTTAACACTATTACAAGCGGCAACGTCAGCTTTACCTGGGAAAACAATACCTCTTCAATAGGTCTCGATGCGAATGGTTCAGGAAACATTCCGGCATTCACGACATCAAATTACACCGATTCACATGTCACTGCAACAATAACTGTTACTCCTCATTTTGAGCACGGCACCCTGATTTGCGACGGAGAGCCCGTTACGTTTACCATAACTGTAAATCCGACACCAACTGTAGTTCCCGTTGTTGAGGCGTTCACTCTCTGCAACGAAGGAACGACATCAATAAGGTTAACCAGTCTGAGCACCTTCAGCAACGGGGATATCCATTTCAGGTACGAGGCTGAGTCCACAGGCGGAGTAACGGGATTTGATGCATCTGAAAGTGGTCTTTCAACCGGCTTTGTAATAGCCGACGAGCTTTACAACACAGGCTATGCACCACAGACAGTCACCTATACAATTTATCCTTTTGATCCTACGGGACTGTGTCCGGAAGGACCTGCGGTTGAGGTAGTAATAACCGTAAATCCGACTCCTAACGTAGTTCCGGTCGTTGAGACAGTCACTCTTTGCAACGAAGGAACAACATCAATAAGATTAACCAGTCTGAGCTCCTTCAGCAACGGAGATACCAGGTTCAGGTACGAGGCTGAGTCCACAGGCGGAGTAACGGGATTTGATACATCTGAGGATGGTCTTGAGATAGACTTTGTAATAGACGATGATCTCTACAATTCTACTGATGAACCACAGACAGTTACCTACACCATATATCCCCTCGATCCCACCGGACTTTGTTCAGAAGGCCCCCCTGTTGAAGTTGAGATAACAGTAAATCCGACTCCGAGAATTTATCCTTTTCCCGATGAACAAAATATCAGGTGTAATGAATTTCCTGTAAACATAACCCTTAACAGCCCGTCGCTTTTCTCGGGAGGCAGCCTGGTGACCATAAACCTTTCAGCAACCGCTCCTGAAGGAGTAGGAGGATTTTCTGAATCAGTTACGGGTCTGCCAGAAGGACATGTCATTAATGACATTCTTGTCAATGAAACTTATGCCCCTCTTGATGTAGAATATACCGTTGTCCCTGTTTCTCCTTTCGGCTGCGCCAGCGGGCAGGAGCTTAAGTTCAGGGTAACAGTAAATCCGACGCCCCTTGCCATACCTGTTAATGTCAAGCCTGCAATCTGTTATTCAGATGAAACCCTTATAACTCTTGCTTCACCAACCGAAATGACATCACCAGGCAGGATAGTTTTTGACTATACTGTTTCTGTTCCTCCCGGAGTTACCGGAGATCCGGGTACCGGTTTCGGCCTGGAGACAGGCGAAGACCTTTCGTTTGAGTTCAGTAACAATGACGCAGCTGTTCAGTCTGTGTATTTTTATATAACGCCAAAAGTTGCGGGATTGGATTGTCCGGATGGAGATATGGTAACACAGGAGGTTCAGGTTCACCCGGTACCTGCACGGGATATCGAAATAACTCAATATTTCACATGTGACGCCAGTTCAGGCAAGGCATCCCTGAGAGCTGAGATCTCGAGCGGAGCTGAACCTTATAAGATTCTCTGGAAAGGTCCAGTCAGCTATACGATGAGTGATGTGCTGGAAATATCAGGTCTCTACGCCGGAAACTATACTGTTTACGTTGAGGACAACATAGGATGCACAAACAATGTCTCAGAACAGATTTACGACATGAGTGCCAAACCCATAATATCGCCCTGGCCCGTTCTTCCTGATATTCATGTTTCGTGTCCGGGAGGCAGCAATGGCACAGCACGTTTCTATGTAAGAAGCGGGATAACGGGACCTTATAATTACAGGATCTACCGGAATGATACTGAGCTGGTTGGGGAAGGCACCTTCAGCGGAAACTACGTAAATTCAGTACCAACGACCTATGTTACACCTGATAATCTCAGAGCGGGTGAATACAAGCTTGTGGTAACCGATAAAAACGGATGCGAGACCTTCAGTAAAGTCGAACTTTTTGAACCGGATCCGATCAGGATATCATTCGAAGCGAGCAGTTACGATGGATCGAACATCTCATGCAGGGGCCACAGCGACGGATATATCATTGCCTCTGTTACCGGAGGGAACGGTTCGTATTCCTATTACTGGTCTGCTGCTTCAGGACCTCTATCAGTGGACAACACCACAAATGTACTCACGGGCGTCCCTGCCGGAACTTACTATCTTACGGTAACCGATCTGCTGGGTTGCCCTATGACCGAAAGCGTTACCCTGACGGATCCTCCCGGAATGATCCTCTCAGGAAGCGAAGTGTCGCACAGCCTCGACAGGGACTTTCACATTTCGTGCAATGGCGCTTCGGACGGCTACATAAATCTTGAAATAACAGGAGGTTCAGGCAACTATACCTATTTATGGGTTGGTCCGGGAGAATTCACCTCCACCGATAAGGATATCTCGAATCTCTGGGCAGGGATCTATACCTGTACGGTAACCGACATAAACGGGTGTACTTTGTTTCCAGCTCCCCGGTTTGAGCTCAGGGAACCGGAACCGCTGGAAATAGATGCATCCCTTTCTTCTGTTGGCAACTGGAACATAAGATGCGCAGGCGGAACGGGAACAGCTGATATCACCGTCACAGGAGGAAGTGAAGAAGACTATTCCTACAGCTGGAGTACAAACGGCGGATCCGGCATTATCGCAGGTCAGGAAGATCAGAATGCACTGAGGAAGGGTAACTACAGCCTTACAGTGACCGATTTTAACGGTTGCCCGGCATCCATCGATTTTTCAATGACTGAACCTGAAGAGCTGACATCTGAGCTTATTCCGGGACACATAACCTGCCAGGAATCGGGATTCAACGACGGTACGATGAATCTGACCGTTACCGGAGGCGTGGCTCCGTATTCCTATCTCTGGTCGAATGGTGAAATGACACAGGATATAACAGGCCTAACGGAAGGGCGGTATACGGTAACGGTTACTGACGCCAATGACTGCAAGTCGTCGGCAACGGAAATAATAAATCTTCCTCCTCCACTTTCGTATGAAAAGACAGTTTCTGTGTATAACGGGTTCAATATAAGCTGTTACGGGAGGACTGACGGTTATATTCAGATCACGCCCACAAGCGGAACGCCACCCTATGTCTTCAGATGGCAGGGTCCTGACGGTTTCACGGCGGATGCTGCAAGTATCTCGGGCCTGAGTGGAGGTATTTACATACTTGACATCACCGACAAGAATCATTGCACAGCCACAGAGACTATTGAACTCAGGGAGCCAAGCAGAACAGGCATGACTGTCACTCTTGAGGATATTATCTGTGCAGGCGAAAAAACAGGATCAATATCAGTTGAACCTGTCAATAATGCAGGCCTTGTTGATTACCTATGGGCAGATGGAGAAATTGGGAAGACCAGAAAAGGACTCATGGCGGGAGACTATAAACTCATTCTGACCGATTCAAACGGATGTTCAGCCGACTCGGTTATCACCCTTGTGGAACCTGATTCCATCAGCCTGTCATTCTCGGTTACTCAGCCTCTCTGTACAGACCTTCCAAACGGTCAGATTAATCTGACTGTAACCGGAGGTACAGGACAGGTTTATACTTACTTATGGTCTGACAATTCAACATCACAGGACCTTGGCACTGCTGTCAGCGGGTTGTATAGCGTTACCGTGACGGACGAATCCGGCTGCATGGTTACCGGTTCCGTAATAGTTAATCCCGTAAATGAGCTGTGCCTCGATATCCCGAATGCAATTTCTCCAAACGGGGATCTTCGTAATGATGTCTGGAACATAGGTCTTAAGGATTTGTATCCCGAAATGGAAGTTAAGATATTCAACAGGTGGGGAGAAATGATATGGAAGTCGGACAGGGGTTATCCTGTGCCGTGGGACGGAAGGAGCAGGGGAGAGATACTCCCGATAGATTCGTATCATTACATTATTGACCTTAATAACGGGACCAGGCCCCTTCTTGGCCATATAACAATTGTTAAATAATTAACAGTAAATGATGAATTGAAAAAACTGGCCCTCATATCATTTCTTGTGCTGCTTTCCCTTCATGGCATGGGTCAGCAGTTGCCTTTGTACAGCCAGTACCTTTTCAATAAGTACCTTATTAATCCTGCTGTGGCCGGAAGCGACGGAATTACAAGCATCAACCTTACAGCCCGCGAACAGTGGGTAGGATATTCAGGCGCTCCGAGAACATTCTCATTCAGCGGCCAGGGAAGAATACTCAAACGAGGCTATTTTCTCAAATCGAGGAATTCCGGCAATGTCTACCGGCCTAAGTCCGACGGGAAGATCGGAATGGGAGGTTATGTCTTCAGCGACAGGAACGGACTGATCCAGAGAACCGGGTTTCAGGCATCCTATGCTTATCATATGTGGCTGAGGGACAATACCCAGCTTTCTATGGGTCTTGCAGTAACAGGGTATCATTTCAAGATAAACGAAAGGGAGCTTGACTTCGAGAATCCTGACGAACCCTGGATGAACAATGAATTGCGAAGGGGTATTTTTGTTCCTGATGCAGACTTTGGAATATACATCCTCAATCCAAAATTCAGTGCTGGTTTTTCAACCGCACAGCTCTTCGGTGCCGCGGCAAAAATCGGGGACGAAGCTTACCGGAATTACCGCATGGACAGGCATTACTATCTTTTTGGTTCCTACAGCTTCGACCTGAAGGATAAAACTGAGATCCGCCCTTCGGCAATGTTCATGATGTCGGAACAGATGAGACCACTGGCGGATATAGGAGTCACCTGCTATTATGACAACAGGTTATGGGCGGGCATCTCGTACCGGACAAGCAAGGCTGTTATAGGTCAGTTTGGATTTGCATACACCAACATGTACGTCGGATATGCTTTCGACTTTACTCTTCAGGAGATTCAAAGATTAACCTATGGCACTCATGAACTTACAGTTGCAGTAAGATTCGGCGACAGTGCAAGGAAGTACCGCTGGCTCGACCGCTATTAGCCTGATTTGTTTTATGCAGTATGATTTGCCGGCTCCGGAAGTCTGCTTGTCACATGGAATGAACTTTTCCGTTTCTTTATGATCTCCTCTTCATGATGTAGATGAGAGAGCTGTTTTTATCCGGCCTGATGCAGGCTTTCAGTGCAAACCAGGAGCCTCTTGCCATCCCCTTCAGCAAAGGGAATACTACACCTTTATGCTTCTCACTAAGTACAGAAATGTAAAACACATCGAAGGGAAGCCTCTTTTTACCGTTGATGACGAATCCTGTTTTTGAGGCAAAAAGATCAATTGTTTCTGGAGTGAAATGCCACAGGTGACGAGGCACATCGAAACCGGCCCAGTTTTTACCGTAAAAGTCCGAATCATACGATGAGCTGTTTGGAAGAGCTGTTATGCACACTCCCCCGGGTTTCAGGAGTCTCTGAACCTCCGAAGCATATCCGGAAGGATCGTGAAGATGTTCCAGAACATGCCAGAATGTTATGCAGTCGTACTGTTCCGACGGAAGACTGTTAATAGCTGAAGGATCGATAACATTTATTCCGAAAGTCGTCTTACAGTGATCCCTTGCCTTAATGTTCGGCTCAATTCCCTCAGCAATCCAGCCCGCTTCCTTCATTGCGAAGGCAAAATAGCCTGTCCCGCAACCTATATCAAGAACTCTTCCACCTGCAAGACCCGTAATCTCCGTCACAAGCTTCCTCTTCTTCCTGAGCATTATTTTTCTTACAACCCCATAGATCCGGTTAACGATTCCGGGCGCCTTATCATCATGAGCAACATATCCGGACGAGTCGTAGTACCTTCCTATCTGTTCCTCTTCGGGATACTTCCGGGTAAAGACAAATCCACATGAATGACACATGTAAAGTTCAAACTGTTCATGGCTGACGAGATGATCAGTACAGACCAGCCATGGATCGATCTTATCCGATGAACAAAGAGGGCATTCAGAATGGCAAACCATTTACTCGTTCTTTGATTTTTTCAGGAAAGAGAAAGAAAAATATGCTGCCGTAAGGATGAACAGCAGAACGGAACTTGCCAGAGAAACCCTGTTGCCCGAATAGTATGAAGAAGGCCTGAAGGAGAACTTTATCTCGTGTGTTCCCGGAGGTAATATCATCCCCCTCAGGATGTAATTCGTCCTGAAATAACTGCTCTCCTTTCCGTCGATGTAGCATTCCCAGCCTGCCGGATAATATATTTCGGAAAATACGGCAAGTTTTTCACTGTTTGCCGTGTACCTGTAAACCAGTTCGTTGGGCTGGTATGAAACAAGTGAGATTGTATCACCCGGTGAAACAGGGTAGGAGCCCTGCTTTATCTGATCGCCGAAGTATGCATCAATAACCGCTTCGGCGGAAGGATCAAAGTTCTTCACAGCAGCAAGTTCCATATTTGCGTTATCAACCATTACCGGCCCGGATGCAAACCAGGCATTGCCCAGAGCCCTTGGATTGACAAGGGGAGGGGCGTCGCTGTTGTATATCAGATATTTGGCATTCAGCATGTTCAGCACGGCAGTTTTATCAAAAGCAGGCATTACCTCATCAACGGTAGTCGCACCGTCGAATGATGATGCTATCACTGTCATTTCGCGGGAAATCACGCTGTCGATAAGTTCCTGATATCTTTTCAGCTTTGCCCCGTGATAGCCTCCGATCGACTTGTGGAACCAGGATGTGGGAGAATTATCATTAAAGGTTGATACTGACAGGTTCAGGACCCTGTGGTATGTTTTATCGCGGAGAATAATTTCATCGGCCGGGGAAGGGGTGAATTCCTTGTTTATTGCTGAAGGCCTTTCGAACCTGTCAGCTCCGAGATATCTCTTTCCGGCACTCCAGAGGTCGATGAAAATAAGAAGGGTAATAATGATAATGGAATATTCTCTCTTCATCTTTCCGGATGCAAAAGCTAAAAGAGCTGCAGCCCCGCCGGCAACGAAAAGCATAGATCTGAAGGCATCTGTTCTGAGGAGCTCCTTACGGTCGGAGACAAGCGCCGAGGTCAGCCAGGAGGGGTAATCCGTTTCGTAGGAATTCAGGAAAGAACCTGCTATTCCCGGGATTACCAGAACCAGAAGAAGAATACCACCGGTAATACTACCTGCTATTTTCAGGCCCTTCAGCAGCTCTTTCCCCGACATCATGCCGTAATAATACCTCCGCAGGGCAAGGAAGCCCATCAGGGGTATTGTGAACTGGGCTATAACCAGGGTCATTGTTACAGCCCTGAATTTGTTGTATCCCGGGAAAAAATCAATAAAAAAGTCAGTAAACGGCATGAAATTTTTGCCCCAGGAAAGCACAATAGAAAGAATTGTTGCCGCAAGCAGCCACCATTTCTCTCTTTCCTTTAAAAGAGCAAGTCCGAGTACAAAAAGGAAAATCACAATTGCTCCCATATAATGAGGTCCTTCGGTCATTGGTTGTGTACCCCAGTATTTCATTATCTGGTTCGATGCTTCTGCAGCATTGTTCTGTCTGAGGGCCCGAACTGTTTCTGAGTCACGGTCAAAAGGCCTGCTCGATCCTCCCTTGAAGTTCGGTATAAGCAGGTTCATTGTTTCATCGATGCCATAGCTCCAGCTTACGATGTAATCCCTGTCGAGTCCGGCAGAAACGGTACTTGCATCGCTCTTTAGGTCCGACTTTCCCCTTATTGAATATTTCCCGTATTCCCTTATTGTATTGAGATTACCATAGTTGATCCCTAATGCTATAATTACCGGGATAAGAAGAATCAGGGAGGTCTTCAGAAATTTCTTAAAACTTTTCTCCTTAAGGGAATATACAAACTCAACAATAATGAAGATAAGCACGCAGATAAAGGCGTAGTAGGTTATCTGCGGATGGTTGGCCAGTATCTCGAGCGCAAGCATGAAGGCTGTCAGAAGAGCCCCCTTTACTGCATCCTTCCTGTAGGCATACCAGATGCCTCCGACAACTGGTGGCATATAAGCCAGCGCTATGGCCTGTGTGTTATGCCCAGCAGCAAGTATCTGGAAAAAGAATGAAGAGAATCCCCACGCAATTGCACCTGAAGCAGCAAGCCAGGGTTTTGCACCGAAAAGGAGCATCATCAGGTAGAATCCTGCCATTGACAATAATAATACCGAAACAGGCATTTTCAGGCCTCTCAGAATATTGTCGGCATGTTTCATAAGATTACCCGGGAAATAGGTGGAAATCAGGTATGCCGGCATTCCGCTGAAAATCGAGTTAGTCCACAGCGGCTCTTCCCCGGATTTCTCGCGGTAATCGCGGATCTCCTTCGAGTTGATTGTCGATACCATCGAATCGTTGGCTTTCAGAACCTTTCCTTCAAGAACCGGAAAAAAGAAGGCAAAGGAAATAACAGCGAAGAGCAGAATTGCAATCAGATGGGGCAGTGCAGGTGTAAGTATTTTCTTTATATCCATGTTTCTTGTTTTAGGATTTTCCTTCCGGAGTAGCTGCAAAAATATCTAATTATTTTCTTACGGTCCAATGTTAACATTTAATCAGGGTTCTCCCCCTCGATCTCTTTTAATGACTTAAGGTTTTCCATGAATCTGGAGGGGGACCCCCATTTCCTTACAAATCCCCTTATCGCATCCGTTTCAGCCTTCTCGTAAAATCCCGCCGGGTAAAGGATGAATGGGAATGAAAGGAGCATCACCGTCTTTGTGAGCAGCCTTGGTATGAGATCCATCCCGTTGAGGCTTAGCCCCAGAAATGAAAGGAGCGCACCGGCAACAAACAATATTGCGAGCTTAGTCTTTTCATAAGGAATAAAAAATGTTTTCTGTGCAAAATGGTAACAGGCAAGCCAGTATACGATCTGCGCCAGAAGGGTGGCCAGAGCTGCCCCGGTAATATCGAAGTAAGGGATCAGCAGAAGGTTAAGGCAAAGGCTCAGTATTGTCGTAAAAACAATTATGATGCTTATTATCCCTGTCTTCTTTGCAAAGTGAAGCCCGTAGACCGATATGTCCTTCATGTTGCCGAAGAAGACAGACAGCGATAATATCGGGACAATGGCAACTGCCGGCCAGAACTGGTTTGAGTTGGCAAGAACTTTTATCACCTCGTAGGAGAAAAGCGAGATTCCTACCACCCCGAACATAAGAACAAAGGATGAATAGAGCATCACCTTTGAATAGAATCTTTTATTGTCAGGCCTGTCCATCCATTTGAACATTATTGGGCCTATCGCAAGTTTTATTGAGTCAGCTACGACCAGTTTAAGAACACTTGTTATTTTGAATGCAAGCGTGTACAATGCAACCGACTTCAATACAGTGAGGGAGTTAAGGGCATACCTGTCAATAACCGTAAGTGCAGCTGAGGATATATTGGCCAGCAAAAGGGGAAAACCGTAATAACTCATCGACCTCAGAATGTTAAAATCAAAAAAGATTCTGCAGTTCTTTACAGTATAAACAGCCAGAATCAGAATATAGGCAATATTGCCCGCCACCTGGGCCAGAAAGATCCCTTCAAGGCCCATCCTCCGGCTGATAATGAAATAAAGTGTCAGTGAAAGTACAAGTGCAAGCTTTATAAGGTTGACTGAAGAATAGAGGACCGACCTCGACTGAAGCCTGAGAAGTGTATTTATAATGTTGTTAAGAGACTGAAGAGCCGACGCTGCAATGACGAGTTTAATAACATTTTCCAGTTCACGACCGGAGAAGATCAATTCGGAAAGATATCCTGATGCGGGAATTAGTCCGATGCAGAAAGCTGCCGAAACAACAAACTGCACCGTAAGACTCATAAAGAAAAGTCCTTTCTGATCGCCCCTGTGCTCCTTGTCCCAGTACCACCTTGTCAGGCTCTGTGGCAGAGCGGAAGCCATAAAGGCCGTCAGAAGGAGAGACGAGATCTCGAGAATCCCCAGAATACCAAAATCGTCCACTGAGAAAAATCTCGGATTGGTATAAAGTGGAATAAGTATCAGTCCGACTATCTTTACTGCAACGTTGCCCAGGCTGTAAACCAGGGAATCCCTGAAAGATATCTTGATAGATCTGAGCATATTCGTCTGTCCGGCTTTATTGAGCCCTGATGGTTCCTGTAATAATTATCGAGTTAAAATAATAGTAAGGATAGCTTATTTCCATACCGCTGAACTTCTTTATTTTTCTAATGGCAAGTTCTGCAAAGTTCAGCCTCTGGAGATTGGCAAAAGTCATCTCCTCAGGTCTGTAGCCTGCCCGCGCCACGACTTTCAAAATAGTATAGGGAGTAAACCAGAAACGATGATCAGAATTTATTACTTCCCTGTAATTCAGCATATTTCTATACTGAAGTTTATTATAGATATTTGGAACGGTAATAATAAATCTTCCTGTATTCCCTCCGTACTTTGTTCCAAAGACCTTAAGGAACTCCACAGGATCATCAAGGTGTTCGACAATCTCTCCGAAAACGGCATAATCCCATTTTTCTTCGTTTATTACCGGAAAATCATCTGTGAGGATATTTCCTTGATATACATTGTCATAACCCAGCTCTTCCCTCACATATCCTACACTTTCGGCATCAATGTCAATGCCTGCACATTTTTCGGCATTTTCAGTGATAAGCTTATGAAGCCATGTATTGTTTTTTATTTTTTCACTTATGATCTCTTTATGATCCGTGCAACCTATATGAATCACCCTTTTGTTTCCAATCATTTCTGTTATAGCGGCTTCCCTCGACACTGCCCTGAATTTCCGTCTTTCGAAGTCAATGGTAAGGCTCGTTTTAAAAGCCTCATCATAAAGATATTTTAAAAGTTCTCCCTGTATTTTCATTCTCAGTTTGTGTCCTTCCCTTTTGCTTTTGCTAAGATACTGTTTATGCTCTCGATAAAGTTACCATAATTGTGCTCTGCTTTGAAATTCATCTTCCAGTTTTCGAAGGCTGAGCTTCTTATAGCTCCGGTCTTATGCCTTTCCATTACAATGTATTGCTCAATAATTTTTGCGAGGTCAGAAGGGGTAAAATCAGGATCAAGGAGAGATCCGGTCCCGCTCCTGACTATCTCCTTTACTCCGCCAACATCAGTGGCAATAACGGGTATGCCGAAGCTCTGTGCCTCTATTATGCTTACTGGTATTCCCTCCGATGAGCTTGTATTTATGAAAAGGTCGACACGGTTGGAGCTGTAGAACTTCAACAGTTCATTGTTGGGTAGATATCCCATGAAACGGTGTCTGATATAATCAAGGTGCGACAGACAGCTGGCAGCCAGGTTTGTCAGTTCTTCTTTTTGAGCACCTTCCCCAAAGTGTAGCCATTGTAGCTTTCTGGAAGTTTTCACAAGGGAAAGGGCTTTGATAATAAGATCTATTCTCTTAAGGGCTATCATGTTCGAGCAGGATACAATGACAAAGTCTCCGTCTTCTTCGGTGCAGGAAGTTTCATCAGGCCGTAAAGTGCCAAGATAGGAGACCTTAAGTTGCGGCTGCCTGGTCCTGACCTTTTCCCGGAAATAGGATCTGCCGTTCTCAGAAATAAAGAATATTGAGTCGAGTTTTTCTGATGCATGATGCAGCAGGGGAAGGTACCCAACCCCGGTTCTCTCCTCGTAGAGGTCGCTTCCGTGAGCCCTGGCTATCCTGATTATGCCGGGATATTCAAGCATTGAAATGGCGTGCGCCCCTGTTTTCAGCCAGTACGAGTAAAAAACCGTTGAGCCTTCCGTATAATCCCGTGGGATATTATGTGTGATGAAGTCTCTCAGCTGAATGGCCTTTATCGTCTTCCTCAGGAGAATCATAAGCTTCCCTGCACTGAAGGTTTCATCGGTACTGTGCCTGAACCTTACCTCATCCTTAACGGTTTTTGTTATCAGGCGGAAATTTCGGAACAGGAGGAAAGGCAATGCCATAAATCCTGCAAAGGAGGTCGAAGGGTTGAATCTGTAAACCGTTATGGCTTCATTAATGATCCTGGTTTTTGGACTGGTTGCGTCAAGGGCGATTATGGTTATCCTGTTGAAATTTCTTTCGAGGAAGGGAAGCTCAGATTCCAGAAATGATTCACCTGTTCCGAAGGGAAAGTGGGAAGTGATCAGTACGAGGTTCTTCATATCGGATCAGGAAAACAGGATATGACAGCAAAGGTATGAAATTAATGATCTTCATTTGTTTGCCTGGAAACATTAATCGTTGCTGAACAGATCAGCCAGTGGTTCCCTTATCATATCCGAATTCAGTTCTTCCATAACGGCCCTGTAACCGTTTTCACCCATCCTGGCTCTCATCCCGGGATTCGTTGAAAGTTCCTTAATTGCATCTTTCATACCTGGGTTATCCGCATAAACCAGGCCGCAGTCATATTTCTCCACAAGCTTTTTCTGTGGTTTGCAGTCTGAAACAATAAGAGGTTTCTTTCCCATCATATAATCGAAGATCTTGTTAGCTATCCCTGATTCATGCTGTGGATTCCTGTGAAAAGGAGCAATGCAGATATCTGTAATGTCAAGATAGGAGGAAAGCTCATTGAACCCGATAGGAGGAACATAGTGGATATTGTATTGCAGGTCTTCTGATTTTATCAGTCTGAAGAACCTTTTTCTGTCTCTTTTGTCCACCGGTCCGATTACGAGGAATACCGAAGGAAACTTTTCAGCAGCAAGTTCCCTGTATACTTCGAGTACATCGAACACACCCCTTCTTTCGGCAATTACTCCGAAATAAAGAACGACAGAGGTCCCCTCCCTTGTAATTCCAGGTCCAGGAGCTTCATTCCTGTTTTGCCAGATCCTGATGTCAGGCACATTGGGTATTACCCTGAACATCCCGGGAGGCAGCTCAGGGTATTTTTCTGTAAGTGCATCCCTGTAATCTTCGCTGAGGACTATTATTTTATCTGCATAGCCCAGATACTCCCTCTCTTTCTTCTGCCACAGGGCGGGCTTTGCAAGAAAGTTCCGGACCAGGCCTCCGGACCAGTTGTACGAGGTCACCGCGAAGGGGTAGTTTTCGTGAAGATCGAGGACCATGGAGACTTTTTTTCCCGAGTCTCTTATTCCTTCCGATGCGGCTTTCGACATATAGAGGTCGTGCACATGAATAGAATCGAGGTTCTTTTCCTTTATGAACCGGGTTATCCTTGTGCTCCACATCCTCTCATAGGCAGGCAGTCTGTTCTGGAAAAAGAAAAGGATATCCTTTAACTTCCTGTTTATTCTTATCCTCGATATTTCAATCCCTTCCTGACCGTCGTATACTTTAGCGCCGAAGCCAAAGCAGAGCACGTAAACAGAATGACCGGCCCTCTTAAGGATATCCGCTTCCCTTTCAACGCGCTTATCGTTGTTGTATTCGTTGTCAACTATAACTCCGATATTCATACTTCGTGTTTTGCTTGGAACAGATCATTTCAGTAACCTGGCTACTTCAGCTGCGAGCTTTTCCCGGGAATACCTGAGGGGAGGAAGAATTTTTGAATTGCTGCTCCCGGCTGCAAGGTCCTCGAGATATTCTGCGGCGCCCTGCGGGTCATTATAACGGAATGTTTTTCCCAGTCCGGTCTCTTTCAGGATAACCGCTGCATCCCCATCCGTGGGGCCGAAGCAGATAACCGGTACTCCTGATGCCATGTATTCAAATAGTTTGCCGGTAATTATGCTTCGAGAGGTTGCATGATCGGGGATTATCAGCAACAGTACTGATGAGTTCATCATATACCTTATTGCTGCAGAATGTCCGGAATATGGAATGAATTCCGGATCATATTCTTCAGCTTTGCCAATTATCCTATCCTTTTGTTCCGGGGAGATCAGTCCGACAAACCTTATTTTGCAAGGTATCATATCCTCTTTAAGAATCCCGACTGCCTTGAGAAATCCATCGAGGGGATATGCATCGGAAAGAGTCCCAATATATGATATTGTGTATATTTCGGGCCTCATTCCCTTAATTCCCGAAAAATCCTCCTCATCGTAGCCATTGAAGATTACTTCTGTCTTTTGTTCCAGGCCGGCAATTTTTGCACTGAAAAGCTCTTTGAGCGAATTTCCTACTGTTATTATCTTCCCTGCCGATCTCAGGACTTTCTTTTCAAGGCATTTGTCGATGGTTCGCGTGATGATTGTCGGATAGAATTTTTGGTAATAGTAAATATCGGTCCAGGGATCTCTCAGGTCGGCAATCCAGTTTATATCAGGATATTTTTTCCTGAGCCTGAGGCCTATCAGTTGTGTTGAATGAGGGGGGCTTGTCGTTATTACGTTTCTTATTCCGAAGCTTTCTATTATCTCGCAGGCTTTTCTGAAAGCGTGTTTGTTCCATCCTCTCCTGGGATCGGGGATGAAGAAGTTACCCCTTATAAACCTGATAAGTTTTCCGTAAAACTCTTTTTTTTCATTGCCTGCGAATCCGGCTGAAGGAATTTTTGTTTTGTCTCTCCTGTAGAATGTGAAGAAATCGGTTGCTTTTGTTTTATAGACCCTTAGATTGTCAGGTATTTCTCCGCTTAGTGAGGCATCGGTCACCGGCCAGGCTGCATAGTCAGGATCGACAGTAAGAATAACAGGTTCCCAGCCATGTTGTGGAAGGTACTTGGAGAACTTGAGCCAGCGCTGTACTCCTGCCCCCGACCCGGGCGGCCAGTAGTAGGTCACAATAAGAACCTTTTGCATCCTAAAGTTTTTTCAGGAGTGTACCAATGTTTACCTTTTCAGAAATAATATCCTTAAGCTCCGGGATCCTGACCCTCTCCTGGTCCATTGAATCCCTGAATCTTATTGTTACGGTCTGATCGTCGGGAGTCTGGTGATCGATGGTAATGCAGTAGGGTGTTCCTATTGCATCCTGTCGCCTGTATCTTCTTCCTATCGAGTCCTTGTCGTCGTACTGGCAGTTGAAATCGAACTTAAGGTCCCTTACAATCTTTTCCGCAAGTTCAGGCAGTCCGTCCTTTCTCACAAGTGGCATTACCGCAAGTTTTACTGGAGCCAGGAATGAGGGAAGCCTGAGTACAACCCTTGTATCGGAGCTTCCATCCTCTTTCTTAAGCTCTTCCTCGAGGTACGAAGCTGAGATCACCTGGAGGAACATGCGGTCAACGCCTATTGATGTCTCAATGACATAAGGTATGTATGATTCTCCCTTTTCGGGATCGAAATACTGCATTTTCTTCCCGCTGTACTGCTGATGCTGACGGAGGTCATAATCAGTTCTCGAGTGTATTCCTTCCACCTCCTTGAACCCGAAGGGAAAGCGGTATTCTATGTCGGTTGCTGCATTGGCATAGTGTGCAAGTTTTGTATGATCGTGGAACCTGTAGTTCTCTTCTCCGAAACCAAGGGCCTTATGCCAATTCATCCTTGCTTCCTTCCACTTCGCAAACCAGTCGAGCTCTGAACCCGGCTGAACAAAGAACTGCATCTCCATCTGCTCAAATTCCCTCATCCTGAATATAAACTGCCGGGCGACAATCTCATTTCTGAATGCCTTGCCGATCTGTGCTATTCCGAAAGGGATCTTCATCCTCCCGGTTTTCTGCACATTCAGGAAGTTCACGAAGATCCCCTGGGCGGTCTCGGGCCGCAGGTAGATCTTGCTTGCTCCCTCGAGAGTTGAACCCATTTCGGTAGAGAACATAAGGTTGAACTGCCTTACATCAGTCCAGTTCCGGCTTCCCGAAATGGGACAAACTATTTCGTTATCCACGATAATCTGCCTGAGTCCGGCAAGATCGTTATCGTTCATTGCTTTTGAGAATGCTGAACTGATCTCATCGTACCTGGCCTGGCTTGCCAGAACCCTCTGATTGGTTTCCCTGAACTTCTTTTCGTCGAATGATTCTCCGAACCTTTCCCTTGCCTTCTCAACTTCCCTGGCAATCTTTTCCTCGATCTTTGCAAGGTGTTCCTCTATGAGAACATCAGCCCTGTACCTTTTTTTTGAGTCCTTGTTGTCGATAAGCGGATCGTTGAAAGCGTCGACATGGCCCGAAGCCTTCCAGATGGTCGGATGCATGAAGATAGCGGAATCGATTCCCACAACATTATCGTGCAGAAGGACCATGCTGTCCCACCAGTATTTTTTTATATTGTTTTTCAGTTCAACCCCGTACTGCCCGTAATCGTAAACAGCACTTAAACCGTCATATATCTCACTCGAGGGGAAAACATATCCGTATTCCTTGCAGTGGGCAACCAGTTTTTTAAAAACATCTTCCTGAGCCATATATCTTTTGTATGTTTTAAGGAGAACAAAAATATATTAAAAGTTCGGTTTTCCAATCCCCTTTACTGTCAATCCTTTCTGTCCGCCTGCCGGCAGGGTTGTTTTCATATGACCGGCTTCATATTTGTATCGCAGAGGATTTCATGTTTGGCAGGTCAAAAGGGGAATGTTACATTAATTATTATCTTTAAACTGTTAAACCGGTAATGATGACAATTAGAAAAAGAACTGATTTCCTTGTGATAGGATCGGGTATTGCAGGACTTACCTTTGCCTTAAAGGCTGCCAGATCGGGGAAGGTGGCAATAGTAACAAAATCGGTAATTGACGATTCAAGCACTAGGTACGCCCAGGGTGGGATAGCTGCCGTTTTCAGGGAGCCTGATAATTTTGAGAAGCACATAAGCGACACCCTTGTTGCCGGAGACGGGATCTGCAATGAGGACGTTGTGAGGCTTGTTGTGCAGGAGGCACCTGAACGCATAAAGGATCTTATCGGCCTGGGTGTGCCGTTTGACAAGAAGGAAGACGGAACTTACGATCTTGCAAAGGAAGGAGGGCATTCGGAACACCGGATACTGCATGCAAAGGACAAGACAGGCGAAGCTATTGAGGAGACTCTGACCGAAAAGGTCAGAAAAAATCCTAACATCGAGATATATGAGAACCATTTTGCGATAGAAATTCTGACCCAGCATCATCTGGGTATCGAGGTAAAAAAGGATTTTCCGGGAAAACAGTGCTATGGAGCGTATGTATTCGATCTCATCGACAAAAAAGTCTATACGTTTCTTTCGAAGATCACGGTCATGGCTACAGGAGGCCTTGGAAACGTTTATCAGACGACAACGAATCCTGAAGTGGCTACGGGCGATGGTGTGGCGATGGTTTACAGGGCCAAGGGCATGATAGATAACATGGAGTTCATCCAGTTTCATCCCACCTCCCTTTACGATCCCGGCAGAAAGCCATCTTTCCTTATTACTGAGGCGCTTCGCGGTCACGGGGCCATACTCAAGAACATGGCAGGCGAAAAGTTCATGAACCGTTACGACAGCAGGGGATCACTTGCTCCGCGGGACATAGTTTCGCGTGCCATCGACAACGAAATGAAAATATGGGGCGATGATCATGTCTGGCTCGACTGCACTCACCTCGATCCTGAAGGTTTGAAAAGCAAGTTTCCAAATGTCTATGAGCATTGTTTTCAAAGGGGTATAGATATTACCAAAGACCTCATCCCCGTTGTTCCCTGCGTTCACTATTCCTGCGGCGGAATCAAGGTTGACACAAACGGTCAGAGTAATATCGACAGGCTATACGCGCTGGGAGAGGTTTCATCAACAGGTCTTCACGGTGCAAACAGACTCGCTTCCAATTCACTTATTGAAGCAGTTGTCTTTTCACACCGTGCTTTCATCCACTCTGAAAAGCGGACAGCCAGTCTCGATTTTGAGGAAAAGGTTCCCGACTGGGATTACAAGGGGACAACCCACCTGGAGGAGATGGTTCTTATAACCCAGAGTCTGAGGGAAGTCCAGACTATCATGAGCAACTACGTGGGGATCGTAAGGTCTGACCTTCGCCTCGACAGGGCTCTTGTCAGACTTGAAATACTGTACAGGGAAACAGAGAGCCTCTACAAACGATCGCTCGTTTCCCGTCCGATCTGTGAACTCCGGAATCTGATAAATGTGGGTTATCTGATCATCAAGATGGCCAAGAACAGAAAGGAAAGCATAGGTCTTCATTATTCAATTGATTATCCAAAGAAAAAATAGTTACCGATTTAATCCTTTTCATGTTATGCATCATCTTGAAACCTCATTTACCGGAAAGAACGGAGTGTGGAGATATATTGTAATGTTCGTTGCTGTTCTGATAGCCTCAAATACCATTGGGGGTATCCCTCTGTTCGTTGCTTATATGACAAAGGCAGCGTCCGATCCGGGAGTTCTTGAAAAGATCTCATCCGATCCTGGCGATCTGGGGGCCATCGGTTTCGACCAGAACTTCAGTTTTTTTGCTATGCTGTTTCCCTTCCTCATTGGCCTTATTGCCTTTGCACTTCTTATAAAGGTTCTCAACGGAAGGACTTTCGGAATGACACTTAACGGTTCTGGATCATTCAGGTGGAACCGGTTTTTCAAGGCCGGACTTGTATGGCTTATACTTTCAGCCCTTTATCTGTTCGTATACCTTAAGGCTGATCCATCAAACTTCGTTCTGAATAACACAACAGGAAGCCTTGCGACACTTATTTTGCTTTCAGTTCTTTTCGTCCCTTTCCAGGCGGCTTTTGAGGAGGTTCTCTTCAGGGGATACCTGATGCAGGGATTCACGGTGCTTTCACGGAACAGATGGGTGCCTCTCGTAATGACCTCCCTGCTTTTCGGACTGATGCATTCATTTAATCCGGAGGTTGAGGAGTTCGGGTTTCTGACCATGATGCCTCAGTATGTTCTTTTCGGTCTTGTCTTTGGTATCATAGCTATTCTTGATGATGGCATTGAAGCAGCCATCGGGGCTCATGCAGCAAACAACATTTTCCTCTGCATAATGGTTACACATAGTTCATCGGCCCTGCAGACCCCTGCTGTTTATGAGCAGCAGAATATCTATCCCTGGATTGAATTCACCGGGTTGCTTGTTTCGGGTATTGTCTTTCTGTTAATATTGAAGAAGATATTCGGATGGGGTTCACTTTCACGGCTTACCGGGAAGGTGGAGCCTGTAGTGCCTGAGCCTCAGAGCCCGTACACCGATGTTCTGTCATCGGTACGGTAGTCGCCCCAGGTCCTTCCTATGGTACTGATAAGGTCCTTTATCTGAACGGGATCAAGTATTGTTAGCAGCTTCAGACGTGTTTCCCTGAAATGGGGGAGACCCTTGAAGTAGTTTGAGAGGTGTCTTCTCATCTCATAAACAGCCCGCGGACCTTCTTTATAGTCAAGCGATTTTTCAAAATGTTCCAGGGCTAGGGCAGCTTTTTCAGCTACTGTCGGTTCAGGAAGAAGCTCCCCGGTGTCAAGGTAATGCCTTATATCGCGGAATATCCATGGCCTGCCTACTGTTGCCCTTCCGATCATTATAGCATCGACACCGTAACGGTCGAACATCTCCCTGGCTTTCATGGGGCCGTCGATATCGCCGTTCCCGATAATGGGGATCTTCATCCTCGGATTGTTCTTAACATCTCCGATCAGCGTCCAGTCAGCCGAACCCTTGTAGAGCTGAGCCCGCGTTCTCCCGTGGACCGTCAGGGCGCTTATCCCTGCATCCTGCAACATCTCAGCCACTTCGACAATATTCCTGCTATCGTCATCCCATCCAAGTCGTGTCTTTACTGTGACAGGGATTTTAACAGCCTGAACAATTGCTTTTGTCATTTCGATCATGAGTGGGATATTCCTCAGCATTCCGGCTCCGGCTCCACGGTTGGCGATCTTCTTCATCGGGCATCCGAAGTTGATGTCGATAAGATCAGGATTTGCCGTTTCAGCTATCAGAGCGGCCTCTACCATCGCTTCGGTAATATGTCCGTACAGCTGGATCCCCACTGGCCTGTCAAAATCATAGAGGTCGAGTTTTCTGACGCTCTTTTCTCCGTCGCGGATAAGGCCGTCGGACGAAATGAACTCGGTGTAAACAAGATCAGCCCCGTTCATTTTGCAAACAAACCTGAATGAAGGATCAGTAATGTCCTCCATCGGTGCAAGAAGAAGCGGAAAGGGTCTTAGATTAATATTTCCTATGGTCAAGCTGGTAATGGAATTACGGCCAGATATTGCTGCCGGCCCTTGAAGATTCCTCTGCCTTGTTAAGTTCGTTCTTCCGGTAGAAATAAACTATGCCGTAGTTTTCACTTTCGGTCATCCTCTGATCATCCGGCAGTGTGCTGTGAGTATTTTCAACCTCATTCCATATCTGCACTATTATTTCATCAGCTTCCTTTCTGAGTTCATAGTTTTTTTCACTGTAGTCGAGAGTCTTTCTGGCCAGAGCCTTCTGAAAATTATATGCCTCTATGAAATTCTGGTAACGTACCTTTACAACGGCAATTGTAGGATTTGTTATCGGCGATCCTCCCTTTCTTATCCGGAACTCTTCTCCTTCAATTATCCTCTTGCCCCAGCTAATAAGCTCATTCTCGGTGTTGAGGGCGGGAACCGTGGCCTCATTGGTGGCAAGACCGTAAAAAGCTCTTGTTTCCTCCGGAAGATCTCCCCTGAATATTGCCATGTTCATCACCCTGATGAAATGTGTCAGATAGAGCCTGGCCTTCCTCATTATCTCAGAATAATCCCTGCTCCTGTTGTTCTGGGAAGCATGCGACTGTCTCTGCAACTGGATCATATTCTCAAACCGCGGAAGAAACTTCTGCAGCCTTATTATTGTTTTAGGCGAATAAGCCATCTGGCTCGGATGAATCTCACGCCCTTTCTCCAGAGCAGTTTTTAATGCCCTGATACGTGCGGCATCAGTGTTGGGTAATCTTCGGTATGGCATAACGTCAGGTCGGTGTTAATAAAATGTTGATAACCCTGTTGCGAATATAATAACGTTTTGTTTATAAACTATAGTATTCGCAAATAAATTGTTTTGATTAACATTAAGTTCTGAAAGGATTTTTATAGCAAGGCTTGTTAATAACTTATATGGAAGAAAAGACAGCCCTCGCAATTGCTTTTCCCCTCATACAACTAATCTTTATACACATCTTTTTATAAAGTTGGATTACTTCACTTCCAATTTACGTTCCACCCCCCCAACCCCAGAAAGTGGCATGTCTTCCCTGCTTGTTCCACCCCCCTACCCCCCTTCTGCGCCTTCGCGTAGCCGCTTCGGCGGAGCAAGGCAGGGGGGTGAAAAATGGCTGGAGTTGGATAAATAAAGAATTTCAATAAACAAGATGTTTATAGAGATTAGCTCAATGAAAGGATCTTCCCCCCTGAAGGTCAGATCATGTTTGGGATAAAGGAGCTGACAGGTGCAGAACGGCTCCGGAAAGAAATTGCCAGGCAGCATCCCTTTTGTTTTTGAAGGTTCATCGGGACCATGTTTAGGATTACAATTATTTCATTAGTAAATTAGGGGTGTTAAAAAGTAACATTTAATACCTAAAAAAATATGTTCGCCAGAGAAGTATACTCAGCAAGAAGGGCAAAGCTTCACAGTATAATGAAGTCGGGAATTGCTCTTTTTATCGGGAATGTTGATTCCCCCATGAATTATCCGGCAAACTCCTATCATTTCAGGCAGGACAGCGATTTTCTCTACTTCTTCGGTCTCGACATTCCCGGCTTTGCCGGAGTGATGGATTTCGATTCCGGAAAAGACCACCTTTTTGGCAATGATGCAGATCTCGACGATATAATCTGGATGGGCCCACAGCCTGCAGTAATGGATCTGGCTCTTAAGTGCGGGATAAAAGAGAGTTCTCCGCTCGCAGAGCTTGAAGACATTGTGAAGGAGGCTGTAAATTCAAAGCGAAAGATACACTTCCTTCCTCCTTACAGGGCAGAGACAAAGATGACCCTGGGAGCCCTTCTGAAGGAAAATCCCTGTCAGATGAAGACACTGGCCTCAGTCGACCTCATTAAAGCTGTAATTTCGCTCAGGTCGGTAAAGGAGGACGTCGAAGTGGAAGAGATTGAGAAAGCGCTTGCCATTGCCTATGAAATGCATACCACTGCGATGAAGATGTGCAGGCCGGGAGTAAGGGAGCAGGAAATATTCGGTGCTCTCGAAGGAATTGCCCATTCGAAAGGATGGGGTCCCTCATTCCCGATAATCTTAAGCATAAACGGCCAGACACTGCATAACCACGAACACGGGAACGTCCTGAGAAAGGGAAGAATGATGGTGACCGATGCCGGGGCAGAAACCCTTCTTCACTATTCGTCGGATATAACGCGTACAACACCGGTGGGAGGGAAATTCAGCTCACGGCAGAAAGACATATACAGTATAGTCCTGAAGGCCAATACCGAATCGGTCAGTGCAGCAAAGCCTGGGCTATCGAACCGCAACCTTCATCTCAGTGCCTGCCGGATAATTGCTTCCGGACTAAAGGATCTCGGTCTGATGAAAGGAGATCCGGACGAGGCGGTCGCATGCGGGGCTCATGCCCTTTTCATGCCTCACGGTCTTGGGCATATGATGGGCCTTGACGTTCACGATATGGAGGGGCTCGGAGAGAATTTTGTCGGATACAGCGACCAGGCGAAGAGAAGCGATCAGTTTGGACTTGCGTTTCTCAGGTTTGCACTGCCCTACAAGGCAGGTCATGTTTTTACCGTTGAGCCCGGAATTTATTTTATTCCCCAGCTTATAAGCCAATGGAAATCGGAAAGGAAATTCAGCGAATTCATAAACTACGGGAAAGTTGAAAAATGGACCTCTTTCGGGGGTATAAGGATTGAAGACAATGTGCTTATTACCGAAAAGGGAAACAGGCTTCTTGGGAAGCCAATTCCAAAAACGATTAAGGATATAGAGAAGATCTGCTCCTGAGAGCCGGATCAGCGAAAGCTCTTAAGGCTATCATCCCAGTTTTTCCAGGATGTTCCAGCATTTGTAGAGGCCTCTCGGAACGTGAAAGCACCCCTTCCACTTTCCGCCCTTCAGCGGGAGAAGGACCTCGCCCTGCCTGTTAAGATAACCGAACCACTCGGGGTAATCGTTATCCCTGAAATGGTCCCAGGAATATTTGTGTACTTTTTCAAACCATTCAAGGCATTCCGGAGATCCTGTCAGCTGATAACCCTTTAGCATTGCAACAAGGGTTTCCATATGAACCCACCATAGTTTCTGATCCCATTCGAGCTGCTGGGGCGGAAAGCCCTTCCTGTCGAGGAAATAAAATATACCGCCGTATTTCTCATCCCATCCGGATTCAGCAGTCCTCAGGGCAATCTCAACCGCTTTTTCAATCAGGGGTCTGTTCTCCATCCTTTCTCCCAGATCCATTATGAACCACATTGCTTCTATTGCGTGTCCGGGATTCAGCAGACGGCCCTCAAACGAATCCGAGAGTTGATTTTCGTCCGTAAGATTTTCGACCACAAGTCCTATGTCGGGGCGGTAAAAGACATCCATTACCTCATGTATGCAGGTGTTGATGGTTTTCATAAGGGACTCTGCGTCAAGAAGGTGCTCAATCTCCAGTGCAAGGTTGCACAGTATCATTGGCAGGGCGAAGTTCTTCAGTCTCCTGGTTCCGGGAAACGATTTATCCCATTTCCCCTTTGGATTAGCGCTTCTCGACAGGACCATGTCGAATGTCCTGCGGGCGATATCGGCATATTCGGTGTTTCCCGCGGCCTTGCTCAGCTGACCGAAGGCCATGGAGGCGAAGGTGTAGCTGAAGATATTATATGGTTCAATAAGGGGTTTCCCCTCGCGCGTAAGGGAGAAATACCAGTTCAGGTTCCCGTCGTGGCCGTACTTCTTCAGGAATTCGCCTCCCCTGAGGGCGCATTCAAGCCATTCGGGTTTCGTGGCAACATTATTGTACAGGACCGAGAACATCCATACCTGTCGGCCCTGAAGCCATATAAACTTGTCAGTGTCGAACACATCGCCTTTTCTGTCGAGACATGTGAAATACCCCCCGTAATCCCTGTCCTGCGATCTCTCAAGCCAGAAGGGTATAACATTTTCAAGAAGCTCGTCGCGGTAAAGTGTTTTTAGTGATGTAAAGTCCATGACATTCATTTTTTATTGTTTCTGCCTTTGCTGAGCCACATTTCCTCTATCTCCTCGAGCGACTTGCCTGTAGTTTCCGGCAAAAGCTTCCAGACAATAAGGATATAGGGGATGCACATGAAAGCGAAAAGCCAGAATGTTCCGGCGGGAGTGAAGGTTGTGAGCATCCAGGGTGTAAGCTGTCCGATAAGGTAAGTACCGATCCACAGCGACAGGCCGGCAACCGACATGGCAGCGCCTCTCACCTTCACCGGATACATCTCGGACAGAAGAACGAAAATTACCGCACAGATTGAGATTGCGCAGAAGAAAATATAGAGAAGGAAGGATATCAGAAGGAAAACGTGAGGGAGACCCAGACTTTCGCCATAATTAAAATAAAGGCCGGTAAGTATAAGTGTAATTATCATTCCCGAAACTCCCCAGTAAACGAGTTGTTTTCTTCCCACTTTATCTATTATTGCCAGAGCCAGCACAGTTGTAAGCATGTTGACCAGTCCGACGAGAACCTGGTAAAAGAGCGAATCTCCGCTCGAAAGCCCGCTTTCGACGAAGATCGAGGGCCCGTAGTAAAGAACAGCATTAACTCCCATGAACTGGCCCAGCATCGCCAGGGCAACACCGATGAAGAGAGCGAGCCGGAAGCCAGGCTGAAGCAGCATCTTCCAGTCGGTTTTTGTCTCCATGGCAATGAGGTTTTTCACGTTCCTCACCTGATTAACCGCCTCCTTTTCACCATATATCCTGTCGAGTATTGAAAGGGCCTTTTTCTCCTGTTTCCTTACAACGAGCCACCTGGGGCTCTCGGGAATGAAGAAAAGGGCAATGAAAAAGAGAAGAGCGGGAATTGTCTCCATTCCCAGCATTCCTCTCCAGACTTCGGAGGCAAAGATCTTAGCGTACATGCCTGATACTGAACCGCCTGCCAGGAGGGATCCTGAATATTCAAGAAGACCGAAATTGGCGAGATAAGCCCCAAGGAATCCTACTGTTATTGCAAGCTGATACAGCGAAACAAGCCTTCCCCTGTATTCAGGTATCGACACTTCGGCAATGTAGAGCGGTGAAACGACCGAAGCCACCCCTATCCCTATTCCCCCGATTATGCGGGCAGCAACAAGCTCATCGATACCTCCGGCTAACATGCAGCCAATGGCTGAAGCGGAGAACAGCACCGACGACAGGATCATCACTATCTTCCTTCCGAATTTATCGCTGAGATACCCTGCAAACATCACCCCTGCTATAGAGCCTACCAGGGCGCAGCCGACATACCATCCCTTTTTTATGTCGTCGAGGCTGAACTGTATTGATACCTGGTCGACTGTTCCCGAGATCACCGCCGTATCGTAACCGAAAAGGAAACCTCCCAATGATGCCACTATTGAAAGCCAGATTACGTATTTCAGCTGTTTTGATTTTTCCTGCATAATGATCGCATATTAAAATGATTCATGTGATCCTGCCTTGTTTTTTACATTCCGGGGATTGAGGTTCTGATGATCCGCAGTTGCTTCCGGGGGTTTTTGCGATGAATCCGCAGAGGCAGGGTCCCCCGGTTTTTATTGTCATATTTTTAGAACGCTTTGTAATATTCCCTGTTCAGCCTTGCAATGTTTACAAGCTTTATCTGCTTGGGGCACTCAGCCTCACAGGCTCCTGTATTTGAGCAGCTCCCGAAACCAAGCTCATCCATCATTCCAATCATTGCCCTGACTCTTTCTCCTGCTTCGACACGGCCCTGCGGAAGAAGGGCGAGTTGAGATATCTTTGCCGAAACGAAAAGCATGGCGGAAGCATTTTTGCAGGCAGCCACGCAGGCTCCGCATCCTATGCACACTGCTGAATCAAAAGCGGCATCGGCATTTTTTCTCTGAACGAGCACCGAATTTGCTTCAGGTGCCGCTCCGGTGTTGACCGAAATAAAGCCACCTGCTGACTGAATCTTGTCGAAGGCACTCCTGTCGACTATAAGGTCCTTTATCACCGGGAAGGGTTTGGCTCTCCACGGTTCGATCCAGATGGTCTCCCCTTCGCTGAAGTACCTCATCGACAGAAGGCAGGTTGTCACAGCAGGTACCGGGCCGTGAGGATGTCCGTTGATGTACATCCCGCACGATCCGCATATTCCCTCGCGGCAGTCGTGGTCGAAGGCAACCGGATCCTCTCCTCCCTCGACAAGCTTCTTGTTGAGGGCGTCGAGCATTTCAAGAAATGACATTTCTGGCGAAACATCATCCATCCTGTAGGTAACGAACGCTCCTTTCGACTTTGCATCCTTTTGCCTCCAGATCTTTAATGTCAGCTTCATATAGTTGTTTATCTTCTTTAATTTTCATCTGATCACATCCGTTCCTTCGTTAGAAACACGAACGGCTGAATTCTATTTATAGCTTCTGACCTTCAGTTCCACCTCTTCGAATTTAAGCTCTTCTCTGTGAATGATATGTGGCTTATCTTCCCCGGTGTATTCCCAGGCTGATACGTAAGCATAATCTGTGTCATTTCTGAGTGCCTCTCCGTCGGATGTCTGGTATTCCTCTCTGAAATGGGCTCCGCACGATTCCTTTCTTGCAAGGGCATCGTTGATCAGAAGCTCGGCCATTTCAAGATAGTCGGCCACCCTGCCGGCCTTTTCAAGTTCCTGGTTAAGCTCATTGACAGAACCCGGAACACGGAGATCGCTCCAGAACTCATTTCTGAGGTCGCGTATCAGTGTAAGTGCTTTTTTCAGACCCTTTTCGTTTCGTGTCATCCCGCAATAATCCCACATGATGCTTCCAAGCCTTCTGTGAAATGATGAGGCAGTCTGCTTCCCTTGAACCCCGATGAGCCTGCCAAGCCTTTCGGTTGAGGATCTCTCAGCTTCTTCGAATTCGGGCCGGCCGGTATCTATTTTACCTGTGGATATATCGTCAGCCAGATAGTTACTGATAGTATTCGGGAGAATGAAATATCCGTCGCCCGCTGCCTGCATAAGCGAGCTTGCCCCAAGACGGTTTGCCCCGTGGTCAGAGAAGTTTGCCTCGCCTATTGCATAAAGGCCGGGAATTGTTGTCATCAGCTCGTAGTCGACCCATAAGCCACCCATAGTGTAGTGTCCGGCCGGGTAAATCCTCATAGGTTCCTCGTAAGGGTCAGATCCCGTTATTGTCTTGTACATCTCGAACAGGTTCCCGTATTTGTTTTCAATGGTCTTCTTTCCCTGTTTCTTTATTGCATCCCTGAAATCGAGATTCACTGCAAGTCCTGTTTCCCCGACTCCATAACCTGCATCGCATCTTTCCTTGGCAGCTCTCGATGCCACGTCTCTGGGTACCAGGTTTCCGAAAGTGGGATAGCGTCTTTCGAGATAATAGTCTCTTTCCTCTTCGGGTATTGAATTTGCAGGTCTTTTGTCGCCTTTTACAGCCGGCACCCAGATACGGCCGTCGTTTCTGAGCGACTCCGACATAAGTGTCAGTTTCGACTGGAACCTGTTAAGCTGGGGCACGCTTGTTGGATGTATCTGTATGAAGCTGGGATTTGCAAAGAATGCACCTTTCCTGTGAGCCTTCCATGCTGCCGAGGCATTTGAGTTCACTGCCAGAGTTGAGAGATAGTAAATTGTTCCGTAGCCTCCGGTGGCAAGTACAACGGCGTGTGCTGAATGCCGCTCGATGGCTCCTGTTACCAGATTACGGGTAATGATTCCCCTTGCCTTGCCATCAATAAGCACCAGTTCGAGCATCTCCCTCCTGGGATACATTACCACACTTCCTTTTTTTATCTGCCTGCTGAGCGATGAATAACAACCGAGAAGACACTGCTGGCCCGTTTGTCCCTTGGCATAGAAAGTCCTCGATACCTGTACTCCTCCGAATGAACGCGTATCGAGGGTCCCTCCGTAGTCCCTTGCAAAAGGGACTCCAAGAGCTGTAAAATGGTCAATTACCTGGTTGCTGACCTCAGCAGCCCTGTACACATTTGCTTCTCTCGCCCTGAAGTCACCGCCCTTTATCATATCGTAAAAGAGCCTGTAAGTACTGTCGCCGTCGTTCTGATAGTTTTTGGCTGCATTAATACCCCCCTGTGCAGCAACCGAGTGAGCCCTGCGGGGTGAGTCCTGATAGCAGAAATTCTTTACGCTGTAACCCAGCTCGCCGAGGGCTGAAGCTGCCGCAGCACCGGAAAGTCCTGTTCCGACAACAATTATTTCAAGCTTCTTCCTGTTGGCAGGGTTTATCAGCCTTGCCGACGATTTGTACCTGGTCCACTTCTGCGATAGGGGCCCGTCGGGTATTTTGGAGTTGAGTCTTCCCATTTTCATCTGTTTTTCTATCTGAACTGCCAGATCGTTATTGAAATAATGGCAAATCCGGCAGGAATGACAATTGCATATATCCAGGCGACGGCTTTCACAACGGGGGTCCATATCCTGTGGTTTAGTCCGAGTGTCTGGAATGCCGAGCTGAAAGCGTGGAAAAGATGCAGCCCCAGCAGGACGAAACAGGCAAGGTAAATGTAATTGTAGGCGGGTATGCTGAAAAGCTGATGGGCAACAGAGTAGAAATCCTCATGATCGCCTTCGACAAGTCCGAGCCTGATAAAGTAGAAGTTGAAAAAATGGATGACCAGGAAAATAAGTACTGACGATCCGGTCCATATCATGAATCTCGAAAAGAAGGAAGTCTTTGTTTTGCAGCCTCCCGCATAACCTACGGGCCGTGCCAGCCAGTTGCATATTTGAAGGTAGATCCCCCAGCAGAAATGGACAACGAGTGAAGTAAGAAGGAGGACTTCAACGATCCTGACCGGTGGGAAGGTCGCCATAAAGCGGGCCGCGGTGTTGAAAGGAACAGGATCGCTGTTAAGCAGTTTCAGGTTTATCGCCAGGTGTACCGGCAGGAACAGGATCAGGAACAATCCCGCCAGGGCCATGACAAACTTTTTAGAAACGGAGGAAAAGAGTACTTTATTCATGGGATGAGAATTAAGTAAATGCCTGTCTCCGGGGCAGGAACAATTCCTGAAAGTAAATTTATCTAATAAATTTCACAATTGCGACACTTAAGAGTAATTTATAAGCTGTTGCATTAACAACAGGATTTGTGTAAATTTCAGATCATATTTAAAACAGGCAGGCATGAACTACTATATTCACTATAACGGCGGCAAGGTATACTACACCGACAATGGTGAAGGAGAAACTGTTGTTCTCCTTCATGGTTATCTTGAGAACTCGTCGGTCTGGAACGGATTCGCCTCGAGGCTCGTGAAAACCTTCAGGGTCATCTCGGTCGATCTGCCCGGACACGGGCTTTCAAAGGTGTACGGCGAATGTCATACCATGGAATTTATGGCAGGGGCAGTAAAGGCGCTTGTTGACAATCTCAATCTGAATAAGGTTATTCTTGCTGGTCATTCCATGGGCGGTTATGTTACCCTTGCCTTTGCGGAAGCCTACCCTGAATTATTGAAGGGATATTGTCTTTTTCATTCACACCCCTTTGCGGATACCCCCGAAACTCTTAAAAAGAGGGAAAACGAGATAAGGGTGGTGAAGTCCGGAAAGAAGTATCTTGTTTATCCCGAAAGTGTTTCGAAGATGTTTGCTGCAACCAATATCGGAAGGATGCATGAGGCGGTTGCGCGTTCAAAGGATATAGCATCGGGGATTTCGGACGAAGGTATCATCGCGGTTCTTAACGGCATGATGGTCAGACCTTCGAGGATCAGGGTTATGGAAGAAGGTAAGATACCCTGCCTCTGGATACTCGGGCAGCTGGATAACTATATTGTTTGCGATGAGATGAGAAGCAGGGTTAATATTCCTTCCGGATCAACGGTTGCCATCCTCGGGAATTCAGGTCATATGGGCTTCGTTGAAGAGGAAGAGCTTTCGGCCGGTATTTTCACTTCTTTTGCCAGAGGACTGAATTAGAATTGGCTAAGAAAATAACTTAAGGGAGGCAAAAATTTCCATTAGAATCTTTATTGTGACGGGGTAAATCTATTACCTGCTGCAATAACTTTTTTACCTGACACGTGATATAATTTTGCACCTCATCTTTAGGCAGGCAGGTGTGAAGAGCAGACCATCGGCAGAGTATTGTTATTCCTTGTTCAGATAATCAACGGCATATTTGAGAGTTGTATCGAGCTTTCTCCATATCGGATAAAATCCTTTGTTGTCGAGGATGTTTCTGGCTATATATGCTTTGAGCTGAATATGGATTATCTCTCCCGAGGTTTTGATACCCTCATAGTCTCTTTTCACTCCGTTTTTTTCCGCGAAGGTGATGAATTCATTAAGCAGGTTTTGTCTGTCAAGGTATTTTTCCATTTCCGCAGCGTCGCTGTACTTTTTGAGTTCTTCCCTGTTCTTTTCGGTGAAACTGAGTGCGAACCTGTAAATCTGGGGTCGTGATGCGAGGAAATACGTGGAGCGGCCAGTGGTGTCGACAGGAATGAATATGTCGGGCATTATTCCGCCTCCGCCGTAGACCGTTTTTCCACCCGGGGTAGTGAACCTCAGGGAATCGGCGAAATGGATACTGTCGGAAACTTCAAACTCACCTCTTTCATATCTTGCATTAAGGTCATCGAAGTATTCGTCGAATCCGTTATTGTAAGGTTTCTGGATCGACCGTCCTGTGGGTGTGTAATAACGGGCGATCGTAAGTCTCAATCCCGAGCCGTCGCTGAAGGGCACAGGTTCCTGAACGAGACCTTTTCCGAATGAGCGTCTTCCAATTATTGTGCCCCTGTCGTTGTCCTGAATCGCTCCGGCAAGGATTTCGCTGGCTGAAGCACTCCATTCATCAATAAGCAATACAAGCTTTCCGTCTTCAAACTCTCCTCCTCCGGTGGCTTTTGCTTCGTTTCTGGGCTGTGATCTCCCCATAGTGTATACTATCAGCTGACCTTTTTCAAGGAACTGATTAGCGATTTTAATTGCAGGTTCCATTACACCTCCCGAGTTTTCCCGCAGGTCAAGGATCAGGTTTTGCATTCCCTTGCCTTTGAGTTCCGAAAGTCCTTTCAGGAACTCGTCGAAAGTGGTCATGGCGAAGTTGTTGATCTTAATGTAACCTGTCTTTTCGTCGATCATATAGCTGACATCAACGCTCGATATGGGAATCTTGTCACGTGTAATCTCGAATGGGATAAGCTCGTCATAGCCCTTTCGCATCAGTTTAATTTTTACCACTGTTCCCCTCGGGCCCTTAAGCATTCCCATTACCTTGTCGTCGCTTAGCTGTTGTCCGGCAACGAGTGAATCATTGACATATATGATTTTGTCTCCCGCCATAAGTCCGACCTTTTCCGAAGGTCCTCCAGGGATTGTGCTGATAACGAGTATTGTATCTGTAAGCATGTTGAATGATATGCCGATCCCGTCGAAGTTACCCTGAAGTGGTTCATTCGCCCTTTGCAGGTCTTTCGCGGGAATATAAACGGAGTGGGGGTCGAGTTTCTTGAGAATGGCAGGGATGGCTGCTTCAACAAGTTCGTTCCTGTTTACAGTATCAACATAATCCGACTCGATGATATTGAGAATGCTGTTGAGTTTGTCGTTCCTGGCCCTGAACCCTGGCTGCTGGACCGTCTTGTTGGCTCCGGGAAGGAAGAAGCCGATTATTATTCCTGTAACAAGAGCAAGAGCGAGAAGAAGGGGGAGAATTATGGTACGGCGTGAGTTATTGTATTTCATAAATGTCGTTCTCTGGGTCAATATAAACAATTTCAATACCGGCACGTTTCAAAAGATCAAGTCCGTCGGCATTGTGATATCTGTTGCAGTACACCACTCTTCTTATTCCCGACTGGATAATGAGCTTTGCACATTCCATGCACGGTGATGTTGTTACATACAACGTTGAATCTTCGCTGGAATTATTCGACTTCGCAACTTTCGTTATGGCATTGGCTTCTGCATGAAGAACATAAGGTTTTGTGATGTTATTTTCATCTTCGCATATATTTTCAAAACCTGCCGGTGTTCCGTTGTAACCGTCAGATATGATCATTTTTCCCCTGACTATCAGTGCTCCCACCTGACGGCGTATGCAATACGAATTCCGGGCCCAGATGAGAGCCATTTCAATGTATCTCCTGTCGAAGGTTTTCTGTTTGTCCCCGTATGGTCTTATGTTATCTGTCACTATCGGCCTGTAAATACGCGTGAAGCGTCCAAAGTTAAAAAAAAATAGGATTGTTGTTTTAATCAGTGGATAATGAAATACTTATTTTTACATAATGATTTAAAGCAAATGCAGTAACCCGATTAACAACAACAAATCAGCATGGCACATCCCCGGAAGGAGAAATTCAACAAAGACGACGTTAAGCTGGCCAAGATTGCCAAGGCTCTGGCGCATCCGGCAAGGGTGGCGATAATTCGTCATCTCGCCGGAAACGACCCCTGTTGTTTCAGTGAGATCTCGAAGCATCTGCCTCTGTCCGACTCGACCGTATCACAGCATATGAGTGAACTCCGGAGTGCAGGCCTGATAAAAGCCAGCTATGAGCTGCCGAAGATCATTTACACCCTTGATGAGGATCAATGGAAGGATGCGCGCAAGCTTCTCAAGATCCTTTCAAAGATGAAGCCTGTAAAAGGCAGGAGTGAGAGGACAGGTTCTTCTGAAGCTGAATCAGATATTTAGTTTTCAGGGAACCTGAATGCCTCCAGGATTTTCATAGGGATCCTGGTGTTATCATATATTCCCGAGAATCTGTACGCACCTGGTCCGGAAGCATATACCGGAAGCATTATTCCGGAATGCCCTTTGGTTGAAAAACTGAGGTTTGTCTTTCTGAGATTTTTATCTCCGCCCGTTATTGTTACTCCACCTGTCTCATGGTCGCCGGTAACAATAACCAGAGTTTTTCCGTCCTTCGCAGCAAAATCGAGTGCGATACCGACTGCCCTGTCAAAATCGAGTGTTTCGTCAATAAGGGTGTCGGCAGCGTTTGCATGTCCTGCCCAGTCGATCTGCGAGCCTTCGACCATCAGGAAAAAGCCTTTTTTGTTCCTGCTGAGAATTTCAATTGCCTTGGCTGTTGTGGCAGGAAGCATATCACCCCTTCCTTTAAGTCTGTAGGGAGGCTGGTCATCATAAATAAGGCCTGCGAGTTTAGAGGCATTTGAGCTGAGGACTCCGTCAAGCGTGGTTTCTACCGCGTATCCGTTTGCCCGAAGGATCCCGGTAAGGTCTTTATTGTCGGTCCTCTTTGTGAAATGGTCCAGTCCGCCTCCGATGAAAAGGTCGATATCGGTTTTAAGGAAATCACTGGCAATATCCTCATAGCTTCCCCTGCTTCCCTGATGGGCAATGAAGGAGGCCGGGGTGGCATGTGTCACCGATGCTGATGCAACCATACCGGTCGACAGACCGTTATCTTCGGCAATTTCAAGGATCGACTTGAGAATATTACCTTTCGGATCAACCCCTATTGCTCCGTTATTGGTTTTTGTTCCGGTTGCAAGCGCTGTTCCTGCAGCTCCCGAATCGGTTATGTATGCATTTGCCGAGTAGGTCTTCTGAAAACCTGTGCTTTGCATTCTTTCGATATTAAGCGGCTTGTCCGATACGGTCATTGCAGCATAGGCCTGTGGGAGACCCATGCCGTCGCCGATAAGCAAAATAACGTTTTTTGCCTTTCTGGTGTCGATTCCGGCAGTATGCTTCAGAGGGGAACACGATGCGAGCAAGGCTCCTGTAAGGATCAGAACGAGTAGCTTGTTTAATCTGGTCATATTATTTGATGTTTATTGGTTATTTATTAACGGCAGGCAAGGTAATGAAATAGTTAAAAATAAAAATCATTCTGCAACATATCCCGCTATGATCAACAATTAACCGGCAAATTGGTTTGACCCCTTCCCGGGTAATTCAAAACTTTTTGTGAACTTTACGGCAACATTGAAAGAATCAATATGAATAAAACAGAAAAAGCAGTTGAGTATCACCAGGCGAAATTCAACTGTTCACAATCGGTTTTTACAGTTTTCGGCACGGAATCAGGGTTAAGTGAAGACGAATGTCTTAAAGTTTCTTGCGCCTTCGGGGGTGGTATGGGCCGCTGCCAGCTTGTCTGCGGAGCAGTGACCGGCGCCCTTATGGCGCTGGGGCTTAAATACGGAAAAGGGATAGGTGATTCTGAAGAAAAGAAGATGCTTACTTACGCCAAAACCAGGGAGTTCTTTGCAAAATTCACTGAATTGAATGGTTCACTGAACTGCAGGGAGCTGTTGAACGGTCTTGATCTCAACGATCCTGTCGACTGCGCCGAGATCAGAAAGCAGGATCTTTTCAACACACTCTGCGAGAAAAAATTCATTACAGATGCCGTTTCAATAGTCGAAGACCTGTTGAAGTGAAACTCCTGCCGGAAGGGCAAATGTGAAAGATGTTACATACAGGTGTCCGGAGGGAGATCTGCGGGCAGGCAATGGGAGGCAGTAAGGCGATGGGGAACTGGTTCTTTGAAGATTCCGGCATCATTGCAGTTTGTAGCTAATCCGTTAGTTAAACCTGAAATAATGAGCACTCTGCTGTTGAAACTTATTATGCTGGCTGTTTTCGGAATAGCCATGGCCCATTTTGAAGGGGTCGTTGTTGTATACCTGCGGAAGGCTATCGGTATGCCTGATTCCGCATCCAACCAGAAGTCGGTTAACTCGATACCTCCGTGGTATCTCAATGTTGAGAAGACCCGTGAAGCGGCAACAATAATCATGTTGCTGGTTATTGCCTTTCTGACCGGGAACACATGGATTGAAAGGCTGGTATACTTCCTCTGGACATTTGCCTTCTGGGATCTTTTCTATTACCTGTCGCTCTATATCCTTATCAAATGGCCGCCTGACCTTAAAACTACAGATGTCCTCTTTCTTATTCCAAGACCGTGGATAGCACCGGTCTGGTTTCCTGTCAGCGTATCAGGCCTTACCATTCTGGTCATTATTGTTCTGGCCCTTCTGAAAGTCATTTTCTGAACTGCGCTCTCCTTAATACCGCCTACTCTTTGTACACATCTTTATAAAAAGATGTGTACAAAGAGTTGTTATACCCCAGGGCCGCCTGTTGATATTTAATTCCGCGGATCCGGGCCAAAGCTGTTATCTTGGTGCCCTGAAACAGTTCGTTTCCGGTGTGGCTTCGAATTTCAACATAAAGATCGCAATAATATTCCGCTCCCTTAAGTACCGGAACTACCGTCTTTTCTTCGGGGGTCAGAGTATTTCCCTTATCGGGACCTGGATGCAGAGGATAGCCATGCCCTGGCTCGTTTACAGTATGACCGGATCGGCTTTTCAGCTTGGTCTGATCAGCTTTGCGGGTCAGGTTCCGACTTTTCTTCTTGCGCCGTTTGCAGGGGTGATAACCGACAAATTTCCAAAGTACAGGATACTTCTCATAACACAGGTAATATCTCTGTTACAGGCTGCCGTACTTGCCATTATGGCTCTTACCGGGGCTATTCAGATATGGCAGATTATATTTCTAAGTGTTGTTCTGGGTTGTGTCAATGCATTCGATACTCCGTCGCGTCAATCGTTTGTTATCGAAATGGTGGAAAAGAAGGAGGATCTGGGGAATGCCATCGCACTCAATTCCATGATGTTCAACGGAGCCCGCATAATCGGACCTTCCATAGCCGGAATTATTCTTGCAACGGCGGGAGAGGGAATATGCTTTCTCATCAATTCCGTGAGCTATGTTTTTGTCATACTTTCACTTCTGGGCATGAAGGTGGCAGTGAAGGAGAGGCAGAAGAAAGCAGGAACACTTTTGGGCGACCTGAAGGAAGGGTTGGATTATACTTTCGGTTTTGCACCCATCAGGCACCTTCTTCTTCTTCTGGCATCTGTTAGTCTTATGGGTTCATCATATCAGGTCCTGATGCCTGTTTTTGCAAAAGAAGTCCTTGGAGGTAGTTCCGCAACCTTTGGGTTTCTGATGGGTTCTGCGGGTTTCGGAGCCCTTGCAGGAGCACTGCTTCTGGCTTCAAGGGAGACTACCATAAAGCTCGGGAAAGTAATTCCCTATGCTGCGGCGATGTTCGGAGCCGGGCTTGCTTCGCTGTCCTTCTCCCGTCATTTCCCTGTCTCTCTTTTTCTTATGCTTGTTACCGGGTTAAGCCTTATGGTTTACACTGCCTCGAGCAACACTATTCTTCAGACAATAACGGATGATGACAAGAGAGGAAGGGTAATGAGTTTTTACACGCTAGCCATTATGGGTACTGCCCCCTTCGGAAGCCTACTGGCCGGTACCCTGGCGAGGCTTCTGGGCACACCGGGCGCAATTCTTGCCGGAGGTCTTTGCTGCATAGCCGGGGCATTTATCTTTTATAAAAAGCTGCCCGGACTTAAGGAGAACGTCAGACCACTATACGAAAAGATGGGTCTTATACCTGAGGTTGTAACAGGAATAAACAGCGCTTCCGAGCCTGTTGTTGATCATGTAAGGCTTAGGGAGCGCGAAGGCGGGAATCAGTAAAACCACCTTATTTTGTGAGAAGGATGCAACAAAAAGCTTTCCTGTGCGTTAGTTAAGGGTGCGAGATTTCATAAAGATCTTTTTATTGACCAAAATTGTTAATCATGAGATTTATTTACTTAATTCCCATTGTGTTTTTTGTTTCCCTTATCGCAGGCTGTACAAAGGAAGATGAGCCGGAAGTGCCGGGTACAGATCCGGTTACCGTTACCGAAGCAATCATTATTGATCACAGGACAGTAAAGCTTACGGCAATACCTTCGGAATACATCACTGCCGCCAGGCAGAAACTGCATATAGCCTACAGTCATACATCGCATGGCAGTCAGCTTATTACCGGAATGTCGGGACTTGTATCATTCAAGGGTTCTGCATATTCGTGGAACAACGGAGGAAGCGACGGCGCTCTCGATCTCCACGATTACGCCATAGAGGGCGATCTGGGGAATCCCGACAGGACAACCTGGGCATCGAGGACAAGGACATATCTTGCAGCGAATGCTGACGTAAATGTTGTTATGTGGTCCTGGTGCGGCCAGGTTACCTCAGCAAGCGAGAATGATATTAAAACCTATCTCAGCCTGATGAATGATCTTGAAAAGGATTTTCCAAAGGTGAAGTTTGTTTACATGACGGGACACCTTGATGGTACAGGACTTACAGGTAACCTTCATGTGCGTAATGAGCAGATAAGAAAATACTGCAGGGACAACAAGAAGATTCTCTACGATTTTGCCGACATTGAATCATATAATCCCGATGGAACTTACTTCGGCGATAAGAAGGCTAATGATGCCTGTGCCTACGACAGCGACGGAAATGGTTCTCTCGATGCAAACTGGGCTATCGAGTGGCAGGACCGTCATACGATGGGAACCGACTGGTTTATTTGCAGCGCTGCCCATTCGCAGCCCGTAAATGCAAATATGAAGGCATATGCTGCATGGTGGCTCTGGGCAAGGCTTGCCGGCTGGGACGGGAAATAGAGGAATTGAAGGTCATCAGCATTACGGGATTATTTAAATATCCTCTGTATAAATAACGACAGTTGCTTGTTGCTAGTTCCTGGTTGCTTGTCGTTGGTTAGCGAATAACCACATTTCTGGGTTTTGATTGATTTGAATTATAAATCCATCAGAATATTTACATTCTTCTACTTTTCCAATACCGTTATTTCGTTACTTTGTTATTTCCCTACTTCACTATTTATCACGATTAAAAGGAAGATCGGGACCTTTGTTGAGGGATTGTTTCAAATAATCGGTTTATCTCATTATTTTTGGAGGGATGACTAATGAGAGCTTCTGAAATGACCCTCAAAAACCTGATTTTTAAAGGTGGCTCAGCCTTTATTCTTTTTTTTCTGAGATTTTCGGTTCTGTCAGCATTGTTGCCTGCAGGTAATCCTGTTCTTCAGGACACTGTTCCGGAAGGGGAAAGAAGCAGTAAGCAGCCGGCATATGCTACAACACGGCTTGTGACGGAACGGCCCGTCATCGACGGCAAACTTGACGACGAATGCTGGAAAAACGGCAACTGGGCGGGCGACTACATTCAGTATATTCCCCATGAGGGAGCAGAGCCGACTTATCAGACGGAGCATAACATTCAATACGATGACAAGCATCTCTATATTGCTATCAGGGCCTTTGATCCCGAACCAGACAAGGTTCACAGGTATGCAGAGGTGCGCGATGAGATTGTTGGCGACCTGGTTGGGGTGAACTTTGACAGCTATCGCGACTATCGAACAGGTTTTGAGTTTACTGTTTCGGCATGGGGTCAGAAAGTCGATCTGGTGTTGTTCAATCCAAACGATTGGGATTTCAACTGGAACGCCGTGTGGAAGGCAAAAGTCGGTCTCGAGAATTCAGCCTGGGTTGCCGAGATAGAAGTACCCCTCAGTCAGCTTCGTTACAGTGATAATTATGAACTCAGGGACGATTATGAGCCCCTGCCTGTGGTTATTCTCCGTAATCCGGATTTCAATTTTCACCAGTTCCGTTCAAATCTGGTTGCAAAATGGGAATATCGCCTTGGTTCCTACATCTGCTTTGTATGGTCGAGTGAAAGGACTGGCAGGAATAGTCTTGCAAATTCCTCATTTGGTGATTCATACGGATACCTTGGAGATGGTTTCCCATCCAATATATTTCTTGTAAAGCTTAATTACTGGTTCTCACTTTAACACCGGAGTCGTATGGATATCAGAAGAGAGAGCAGCATATTGAAAATATATGCCAGCACAACCGACAGGATCGGATCGAAACTGCTCTATGAACACATTGTTAACCTGGCAAGGGACAAGGGTATCTCGGGAGTTACCGTGTACAGGGGTGTAATGGGTTACGGGCTCAGCAGTTCAATAAGTTCGGCCAAATTCTGGGAGTTGACGGAAAAACTTCCGGTAATGATCGAAATCATTGACAATAATGATGTGATAAATGAGTTTTATAAACTGATTGAACCCGATTTACTGAACATGCCGAAAGGGTGCCTCGTTATAGCTGAACCGATAATCGTAAAGCTTCACAAGCCGGGAAGTCATTAGGACTGTAGGGGGCTGCAGTAAGGGTCGATCGTTGATTCAGGTTGAATGCCTGGGAAATTGGTCACATTAAAACCGGATGTTTGTCTTTGAAAAACAGCAGGAAGTCAAAATCATGACCGATTCTTTTGGGGGGCAGATTAAATTCGCCAATTTTGAGTCAACGATTTGCAACAACAGGGGAAGTTTTTTAGTATTTTGAATAATTTAAAATGAAGATTCTTATTTGTGAAGATAATCCGATGGCGATGAGGACGCTCGCGGTAATTCTTGAACGGGAAGGATTTGCGGCGGACATGGCTGAAGATGGCAACGTGGCTATTGAATTCTTGCAAAGGAATGACTACGATCTTCTGGTTGTTGATATTCATCTTCCATACAGAAGTGGCCTTGAGCTCGTAAAATTCGTAAGGTCCGATCAGGGTAAGGAGACTCCGGTAATTATTCTGACAGCATTCAGCGATCACCAGATGCAGAGACAGGCAGGTGAGCTGGGCATAAACGATTATATTGTTAAGCCCTTTAATCCAGCTGATCTTGTTGCGCGGATAAAAACAATCCTAAATAAATAGATCATGCGAAAGGTCCTGTCACTGATATTTTTTGTTCTTCTGCTACCTGGGCTGTCAGGTATCTCCGAAGCAGGAGCACAGGAGATTAGTGATCCTGAAGCAGAATATTTAAGGGTCAGGACGCTCGCATTTGAAGGTCACCATTCCGAAGCTGCCATTGAAGCCAGAAAGCTCGTCAATGCTTTTCCTGACTATGGAGATGCCAGGGTACTTCTGGGACGGATCCTTGCCTGGCAGAAAGATTTTAAAGAGGCTGAAGCTGTGCTTGACACACTTCTGATGTCTGACCCGGATAATGAAGATGCCCTGTCGGCCCTGCGCGACATTTCACTCTGGTCGAAAGAAAACACCGCTATCGCGACAGATATCCGGACTGGTTATTCATTTGATTATTTTACAGAACCATACACCCGTTTCTGGCAGGTTTTCAGTGCAGGGGCAGGACACAGATTCGGCTGGGGTCCGGGAGCAGCTTACATAAATGTGGGGAACCTGATCACTGATGCCGAGACCGATATTTACGCCACCGAACTTCAGTTTGCAGCAGAAGCATACCCGACAATCTCAAAAAAGAACTACGCATATCTTGCATACGCCTACAGTCCCGGACAATATTTTCCTGCACACAGGGCTGCTGTGGAATTATGGCAGGTTCTTCCCAAAGGATGGGCCCTGTCGGCAGGACTGAATTATTATCATTTCGACAGGGACATTTACATTGCCCTTGCATCTGTTGAGAAGTACCTTGGCACCTACTGGTTTTCAGGCAAATGCTTTGTCTATTTCAAGGATGACGGACCCACAACATCTTTTTACCTGACCGGAAGACGCTACTTCAACGACTTTGACTATTTTCAGATAACTCTGGGAACGGGTACCGCCCCCGACGAACCGTTTGATATCCAGACAGACCTTATGAGGCTCAGTGCAAACAGCATCAGACTAGCGTACAACTTTTCTGTAAAAGGCCGCTTTATGCTGAGGATAGGGGCAGGGTATTCGAGGGAAGAATATGAAGAATCGGTTATGCGGGACAGGTTTGAAGGGAATATTAATTTAATTTATGCCATCAGGATGAAGTGATGAAACACCGTCTGATAACCATATTGTCACTTATTCTGTTCACAGCTGCCGAAGCCGGACCTGCAGCCCGGCCATTCATGTTGAATGCCCATCATCCGACACCGGTATACAGCCCCGACGGGGCAGTACTTATAACATCGCCTTCCGTTAGCGGCGATCAGGGTCTGGAAAACCTGATATCACTTTCGATGGATATTTATCCGATCCAGATAGGGGCTTTCAGGGTGAAGACCTATGCCGAAAGGATGTATGCAAGGGTTGCAGATGTTATTGGCAATGATGTTATTATGATCGAGGAGGATGGATTTTATAAGATCAGGGTTACCCGCCTGGATAAGGCAAAGATCCTCAGTTCCCTCGAAAGTGAAACCGTGACCGGTGAAGGAAGTCAGGCAGATAATCCGGTTCCTTCTGATGTTAAGAAAGAGTCGATTCCGGTTTCAGCCGATACGGCACTTTCTGTTTCCGATACAGCTCTTGTTTCAAACGATACGATCCCGGGAGTTTTAATGTCTGCCCCTCAGGTTGAAATGGAACCTTCAGTTACTGAGATAACCGAAATGCCAAAGCCGAAGTTCTTTCTTCTCAACAGCGACAGCCCATGGCTTCAGAGGATAAACTATTTCGGGAAATCATTTGCCCTTGTAAATGCCCTGATTATAACGATAATGGTTTCGATCCTCACAATGATAATCCTTCTGATGGTGATTCTTCTTAACAGGACCAGGATGGAGAAGCAGGAAGATCTGAAGCAGTATCTGGCCGAGACTTACCAGGGGATGATAATCGATTACCTTTTCACAGGCAGCAGCCCCGACAGGTTCCGATCCATTGCCTCCGACAATTACAGAAGGCAGGCTCTTATCGATCAGATGATTGATGTAAGCGTAAACCTGAAAGGCGATGCCGAAGAGAAACTGGGTGGCCTTTACCTGTATCTCGGTCTCGACAGGGATTCAATAAAGAGGGCGAACGACTACAGATGGCACAAAAAGATCAAGGGATTCAGGGAACTGGCATTCATGAATATCAAGGATGCCAACCATTCAATATACAAGGCTCTCAACTCGAAGAACGAGATCCTGAGGATGGAGGCACAGATAGCTCTTGTCAGGCTTACCGATGACGATCCCTTCGGCTTCCTTATGCAGCTTAAAAAACCCTTCTCGCTATGGGAGCAGATAACGCTGCATGAACTGATAATCCAGCACGATCTTCCTGTTCCGGAGTTCAGTAAATTCCTCAAAGCCGACAATCCTACTGTTGTTATGTTCGCACTGAGGATGATAAGGGAATTCAAGCAGAAGGATTCAGAGGATGATGTAAGAGAAGCTCTCGATCATCCCTCGCAGGAGGTGCGCAAGCTGGCAGTTCAGGTGGCAGGCGACCTCGAGATGCATTCCACGCTTGAAGTGATGAAGAGAATGTATAAAAGCCAGGATTACAATACCTGCCTTGAGATTATCAGGGCGATGGCCAAGATGCCCGATCCTTCACTGATGGGGTTCCTCAGGCTTGTGCTCGACAAGGAAGACGATGTCCAGCTGCAGATAGAGGCAACGAAGGCAATTGAAAACCATGGAGAAGAGGGTGTAAAGACTCTTGTCAAGCTTATGAAGTCGGAATATAAAAACTATAATATTATTGTGCGGCATGTACTCGACCGCAGGATATTCTAAATGAAATGGGATTTATTTTTGGAAATATAATTTTTTATCTCACGCTGTTCCTTTTCGGATCATATCTGGCACTGGGTATCTTTTCCGCGATAGCCCTGCGCAAATATCTGAGGAAGAACAGCTATATCAACTACAACTCGCTGGTACTTTCACCATTGAGTCCGAAAATTTCCATTATAGCACCTGCATATAATGAGAGCAAGACAATAATTGACAATGTCCGGACGCTTCTTTCCCTTTACTATAACAATTTTGAGGTTATCATAGTTAACGACGGTTCAACCGACAATACCTTCGAACTGATGAAGGATGCCTACGACCTTGTAAGGGTGAATTACTATTTTGATTACCGGATCCCATGCGAAAGGATACGTGGTGTTTACAGGTCAAAGAACCCTTCATACAACAGGCTTACCATTATTGACAAGGTCAACGGGGGAAAGGCTGACTCGCTGAATGCGGGGATAAACATCAGTCATAGTGATCTTTTTGTCTCTATTGATGCTGACTCGATAATAGAGGCCGATTCGATACTGAAGCTTGTAAAACCTTTCCTTGAGGAGAAGGAGAAGAAGGTGATCGGTGCTGGTGGTGTTATCAGGATTGTCAATTCGTGCGATGTTGAGAGGGGTCACATCCGGGAGATAAAGATCCCTTCAAAGATACTGCCGCGTCTTCAGGTTCTTGAATACACAAGGGCCTTCCTTCTGGGAAGGATGGCATGGAGCCAGCTCGACGGGCTGATGCTGATATCCGGAGCCATGGGGATCTTCGACCGTGAAACGGTTATAAAGGCTGGTGGCTACAGCATAAAGACCGTTGGGGAGGATATGGAACTGGTACTCAGGATGAGGCGTTTTATGTGCGAGAACGACCAGAAATATGAAGTGACCTATGTTCCCGATCCCCTTTGCTGGACTGAAGTTCCTTCTGACCTGAAGTCGATGCGCAAGCAGAGGACCCGTTGGACAAGGGGTCTTATAGAATCGCTCCGGACACACAGGTCAATGTTTCTTAATTTTAAATATGGCCGGCTTGGTTTGTTAGGCTATCCCTACTGGTTTTTCTTTGAGTGGATGGCTCCGCTTATAGCTTTTGCAGGCTTTATCTACACGATATACCTTGTTCTCGCCGATTCCCTTAACTGGCCCTTTTATCTTCTTCTTTTTCTGTTCGTCTACACTTTCGCAGTGTGCATCTCGACCTGGGCTGTACTGTTTGAGGAGATAACCTTTCACAAGTACAGGAGGAAGAGGGATGTCCTTAAGCTCATTGGGATTGCGCTTTTCGAACCATTCTTTTATCCCGTCCATACATATTTCGCAATCAGGGGGAACATTGAAGCCCTCAGGGGAAAGAAAGGATGGGGCAAAGCCGAACGGTCGGGTTTTGAAAAGAAGAAGAAGACCAAGACAGTGACGGTGGGCGACAACGAGGATCTCAATCTGTAAAATCGGGAATTGCAGTTAATCCCGTCTTTATAACTTCAAGCGACTTTTTCTCCTTTGCGACCGTTTCAGGAACTGATATCCAGGAAGGCCATGTATACCGGCTCTCAGAGGAAGTGACCTGGCGGTCGAAATAGACTGAAACCGCTATCCCGTCCGACTTCCTGACAGAGATTGTGTAGTTATATCCGCCATCGTACGATACAGCCCCGTCAATAACATTCATCTGGGTGGGGTCGCGGAAGTACAGCATTGTCCAGGGTATCCTGATCCTTATCCTGTTTCCGTTCCAGGCAACTGCCGTCCGCTCTCCAGCCGTATAGTTGCTGCTCATCTCGAGAGGAACCCTCCCGATATCCTGAGTTGTGAGGGTATAACCGTCGTTTGTCCACTTCATCAGAACCCATTGGGCTCCGTCGCTTATGGTGCTGTAAAACTTCTGGACTGCGTGGTTAGCCAGGTCGAAGCGGGGAGTGAGCCCGTTCATATCATAAGCTTCGGTTACATGGAACAAAGCTGAATCGTTCGACAGAACCATTGTCAGAAGGAATTCCGACCTGTTTTTAAGATTTTTGCCGTTTGGAAGCCTCGACTCTCCGAAACCAGAAAGATAGGTATCAAGGGCGATCATTACAGTATCAGTCTCCGAAAGCTGTCTTTCCGTTTCCATTTCGAGGAAGAAATAGCTGTTGTCGTGAGTTGCACTTATCTTACTTACCGGTCCGTCTGTCCTGTCGGTCATGTATGGTACGAAAGGAAGGGTATTCACCTCCTCGTAGGTAAGAAGTCCGAAGTTCTGCTCGGGAGAGGTAAGATTATGCCAAAGCTGACGTGTTGGTATGGTTATTCCTCCCGAATACATTCCATAGGCTTCAAGATAGGAAACAATCCATGTCGGTTTGAACCATTCGTCCATCCACGCGAACATAAAGCCGCCTGCACATCCTGCTTCAATGATGTTATGCATCAGGCGCATGTTTTTCTCGCCCTGTTGTTTTTCGGAATATCCGCCATGGTGCATGTTGCTGAATGACTGATGAGCGCTTCCCCAGCTCGAAGGTACTCCGAATTCAGCTATTACAAGGGGCATTGAAGAATGGTGCTGTTTAAGCGCATTAAGATAGCCCAGGTAGCTGTTGGGTCCTTCGTTATCCCTGAACGTAAGGTAAAAAGGCTCCTGGCTGATGAAATTGGGATAATAGGGATATGCATGGTACGATGCGAATATCCCGGGCTCTGGTATTCTGAGGGATATCTTTTCCATGTCGTAGCTTGCCTTATCCTCGTCGGTGTATATCTCTGTGGGATGAATCAATGGATCGAGTGTAGGCCAGCTTGACATGCTTACCGGCCGGCGGACCGAGTAATTCTGGGCCTCATATTTTATTGCAAGGTCGAGCATCTCTGTTACGAAAGCTTCTGTTGCCGTGGCGTTGTTAACTGTGAGATATGTACCTGTATAGGAGTTTATTTCAGGATGCCATTTGTCTGTTGAGTCGACCTCCTGCGGGCTTATTTCCCTTCCAAGGATGTAGCCTGCAGTCCATCTCGACACATCTGAAAGATAGCGGCCATACGAGCGGCCATAACGGTAGGCAATGTCACCATTGCCGTTTATGCAGTCAACAACCTCTTTTATACCTGCGCTGAACTGATTCTTATGCCTCAGAAGATCATATGCGTTAAGGTTTGAGAAGTCTTCCACTTCATCAAGCCATATCCCCTGGAAGAGGAGCAACGGCTTATCAGGATGTCGCTGGTTGTAATTGGCCAGCTTCTCGTAGAAGACAGGGGGATGCAGGGTATAGACCCTGAGGCTGTTAAATCCCGACTGAACCATCTTTGCTATCCATTCCTCATATTCAGCACCGGTAATGGCATATGCTATCTCGCCCGGGAAATATCCGGGAGGAGATGATCCCAGATTGATTCCTTTAAGCATCAGTGATTTATAATCGGAACCTGTATGCATCTGGATCCTGTCGGCAGATGTTTTAAACGGCAGTTCCTGTTTAAGAGTGAGTTCGAAATTTATAATAGTGTCGCGGCCAATGGTAATGTCAGTAAGCCTTACGGGGTAGTAAGTGTTACATTCCACTGAAGCCACCATGGGAAACCTTATCTGTCCCGAAGGCGGCATGAAAACGGGAGGAAGCATATCTGGCTCAAGGGCTGTCGAGGCAGCATAAGTAGAAAACCCCGGAACCCTTATAAGTTTTCCGGAAACGGTTTTACCCCTGAAACTCACGGCATAGAAATAGACTCCTCCGGGTTGAGGCATTCCGTTCTGGTTGCAGCCATCCCATACTATATGATAGCTACCCGGGTTGATTGAGTCAAAAAAGGTTTCCATTACCTTCTGTCCTGAGTAGTTGTATACCGCAAAGCGAATATCTCCTTCAGTGTTAATGATAAACGGGATATTCACTGAAAAGGAGAAGGGATTGGGATAAGGAGTTCCGGTCTCGATCAATCCGGAGATGTTATTATAGATATTTGAAAGACGCAGTGAGTAATTCCCGTCGGCACCGGTTCTGGCAGAATACCTTGCCGTACCTGCTATCATTGACACTCTTGCATCAGCGACCGTGGCACCGTTTGAATCAGTTATCCTTCCTGTAACATAGTAATCACGGGAAATGACCGGGTTTTGAATAAGTAGTGCAAGTATTACCGCGATAAAATTTAACTTCGGGTATGACTTAGAAAATGCTATCATAACAACAAGGGGGAGTTGGATTTTTAAATCGGCCTAAATTAACAAAAAGCTGCATTAATTCTTAATTTTATCAGCTTCATGAAACAAATAAAATGCATGTATAGTAACGCAATAACATACAGATATATTGGAGAGAACGACAATAAAGAACTGGCCGCTCTGATAAGGCAGGTCTTCCGGGAGTTCGGCATAGACCGTCCCGGAACTGTCTATTTTGACCCGACGACAGATGATCTGTATGGGTTATTCAGGGAACCCCGTTCCGTATACTGGATTGCTGAGAGCGGAGGGCTTATTGCCGGAGGTTGCGGTATCTATCCCACTCCAGGGCTTCCTGAAGGTTACGGCGAGCTGGTCAAGCTCTATCTGCTCCCTCAATGGCGTGGAAAGGGGATAGGCAGGGCGCTTATGGAAAAATGCTTCGAGTCGGCAAGGGAGATGGGCTATACAAACCTGTATCTCGAATCGCTCCCTGAGCTTCAGAAAGCAGTGTCGATGTACCTGAAATCGGGTTTCAGGCACATAACCCATGCCCTGGGTAACTCAGGCCATTTCGGCTGCGATATCTGGATGGTAAAGGATCTGTTGTACCAATAAATGTTGATTTAGTGAATATTTTGTTAAATTGCATAAAAAACCTTATGCGTTTCCTGAAGAAACTGATACCCCCAGACAGATGGAAACTTCCTGTAATTATTGTTTCCGCAATATTTGCCGGGTTATTCTTTTTCACGGTTTACATATCCAATGCTCCTTCGTATCTCGGCGACAGGCCTGAGACCTGTGTTAACTGCCATATTATGGCCCCCCAGTACACTACGTGGTATCACAGCTCTCACCGTGAAAAGACTCACTGCAACGATTGCCATGTACCTCATAACAATGTATTTAACAAATATTACTTCAAGGCAAAGGACGGTCTTCGCCATGCCACGATGTTCACTCTGAGGCTTGAACCCCAGGTTATTTTCATTCATGAAGCCGGTCGTGAAGTTGTTCACAGGAACTGTATACGTTGCCATGGTGAGCTGTTGACCGATAGCCGGCTTATGGCATATAACCGCACTACGCACGAAAGCCGTATGGAGCGGAAGTGCTGGGAATGTCACCGTGAGACGCCGCATGGCAGGGTCAACAGTCTTTCGAGCGTACCTTTCGCGAGGGTTCCTCTTCCGGGTTCCCTTGTTCCGGAATGGATGGACGGTCTGGTAAACAGAAACAACAAATAACACATCACAATATGAAATCAATACAGGAGATGCTGAAAGAGAAGCCCTGGCTTGGCTGGGTGATATTTGCATTAACGGTTGTTGTCGTATTTTTTCTCGGGCTTCTTGCCTCGTCGATAGTTGAAAGGCGGTCAGAGGCTGTTTTCGCTTATACCCCGGAAGTTAAATTCTCACAGTTTGAACCAAGAAATGAAAAGTGGGGAGAGCTTTTCCCGAGGGAATACAACACATATATGAAGACAGCAGATACCACCTTCAGAAGCAAATACAACGGAAGCGCCATGGTCAATATGCTTGAAGAGTCGCCTGAAATGGTTGTTTTATGGGCAGGTTACCTCTTTTCGCGCGATTACAGTCAGGGGAGGGGGCACTATTATGCTGTGGAAGATATAAGGAAAACCCTGAGGACAGGATCTCCGGCTGACGGTGTTCCGAGCCCGCAGCCCAATACCTGCTGGGCCTGCAAGAGCCCTGATGTACCAAGAGTGATGAACCAGGAAGGGGTTGCCGGGTTCTACAGGGGTACATGGGATACCAAAGGACCGGAAGTCATAAATCCTATAGGATGTGCCGACTGCCACGATTCAAAAACGATGAATCTGAGAATTTCAAGGCCTGCTCTGGTCGAGGCTTTCTCTAACATGGGAAAGGATATTACAAAGGCTTCGCACCAGGAAATGAGAAGTCTTGTCTGTGCCCAGTGCCATGTGGAGTATTATTTCAACAAGCAGATGGAGGAGGGAGTCCAGTATCTTGTCTTCCCCTGGAAAAACGGAACATCAGTAGAGGAGATTGAAAAATATTACGATGAGATTGGATTCTATGACTGGACGCATGCATTGAGCCGGACACCAATGCTTAAGGCGCAGCATCCCGATTATGAGGTTTATCTGACCGGTGTTCATGCATCACGTGGAGTGTCGTGTGCCGATTGTCACATGCCTTTCATCAGCGAAGGAGGCCAGAAATTCACCGACCATCATCTGCAGAGCCCGCTTAACAATGTGGCCAGCTCGTGCCAGGTTTGCCACCGTGAAGAAACCGATCGGCTGATAAAGGATGTTTATACACGGCAGGACAAGGTGGCAGAAAACCGGATGAGTCTTGAGAGACTTCTTGTCAGGTGCCATGTTGAGGCAAAGACCGCCTGGGACAGGGGTGCAACCCAGGAGCAGATGAAAGAGATCCAGGATTTTATCAGGCGGGCACAATGGAGATGGGATTTCTCGGCTGCAGGTCACGGTAACTCATTTCATTCACCAGTTGAACTGAGCAGGATTATCTCAGGAGGAATAACAATGGCACAGGAGGCCCGGGTAAGGCTGGCAAGGCTTTTAGCGTCTCTTGGGGTTAATGATGAGGTCGCTTATCCCGACATAAGTACAAAGGCAAAGGCTCAGGCTTTTATCGGACTCGATATGCCAAAGCTCGTTGCTGAAAAGAAAATATTCCTCAAAAATGTTCTTCCTCAATGGATTGAGGCAGGCATTGAAAGAGAAAAGGGATATGATTTCAGGTGAGTGATTCATTATTTTCGTCGCTGAAGAAATAAAACATCATTCTCATTTGTCTATAAGGTAAAAGAATCACAGAACTTCTTTAGAGATGAAAAGGACAATCATTATTACCGGTCTTGTTGCCGGACTGATTTTAATCGCCATGTTTGTTTTCAACAAGCTGGTCTCGAAAAAGGGGAACGAGCCTCTTTATGCCCAGGCAGTGCGGGGACCGTTCGAGATTACGGTAGCAAATGCAGGGGAGCTTGAGGCTGAAAAGGCAATTGACATCCTCGGGCCCGACATTCAGACAGCAATGAGCCAGGGTTCAGGAGGCGGAGGATCAAGAGGCGGACACATGCGACTTTCGGCATTCAAGATTTCAGATATGGTACCCGAGGGAACCGTTGTTGAGAATGGCGATTACATAGCACAACTCGACCGTACAGATTATGATAACTCGCTTAAGGAAGCACTCGAGAAACTGAACACATTGAAAGCCTCGCTGGAGATGGCCATTCTGGACACTGCCGTGACTCTTACAAATCTGAGAGATGCTATTAAGAATCAGGTCATTGCAGTAGAAGAGGCACAGATCACACTGGCTCAGTCGAAGTACGAGCCGCCAGCTACCATCCGTCAGGCTGAGCTTAACCTCGACAAACAGATAAGAGCCCTGGAGCAGAGGAAAAAAGCATATGAGCTCAGAAAGGCAAAAGCTCTTGTCGATATCAGACAAACGCGCCGTCAGCTTTCCGACGGGCAGGAGCTGGCTGATAATCTTCAGAATTTTCTCGCCCAGTTCACAATAACAGCCCCTGCTCCAGGGATGGTGATATACAAGGAAGAATTCAACGGATCAAAACGAAAAGTAGGATCGAATGTAAATCCTTTCGACAGGATTATTGCAACACTTCCGGATCTCTCATCCATGATCTCGAAAACCTATGTAAGCGAGATAGAGGTTAACAAGCTAAAAACAGGTCAGACTGTAACAATTACTGTCGATGCGCTTCCCGGGAAATCGTGGCAGGGCACAGTAACCTCGATTGCCAATATCGGTGAGCAGCTTGGGAATTCAGACGCCAAGATGTTTGAGGTCCTGATAAAGCTCGACAAGGTATCTCCCGAACTCAGACCGGCGATGACCAGCTATAACAAGATACTTATCCAGTCATTTGATGATGTAGTTTACATTCCGGCTGAATGTGTCCATACAGGAGCTGACGGGATTACCTATGTCTATAAAAAGAACAAGACACGGCAGGTGGTTGTTCTGGGTGAAATGAATGACAAGCATATTATAATAGAAAAGGGACTGGAACCGGGAACATCCGTCTATATGATAGCACCCGAAGAGTCAGCTAAGTTCAAGCTGGTCGGACAGGACCTTATTGCTGAGCTGAAAAAGTAAAAAGCAGGTTTTGTAAGGGATTATTTTGTTTTGCATCAGAAGCGAAACCGGTAATCTTCTCAGGGATTTTGTAAATTTGAAAAAGTGCTTACGTCCGCATACTAATACCGGGCAGTTAATGGACCGAGCAGCAACATGATTCCGTAAATACAAAATATCAGTTAAAATGAGATCAAGATTAATTATGGTTATTGTTCTGGCTTTTCTTCCCCTTTCACTTATTTATGCGCAGAAGGAAGGCCGGAAGACAGAGATCTCCGGAACGGTAGTCGATGCAGGCGATAATCCGATCGGGAATGCCATAGTGATGATCGACGGTAAGAATACAAGCGTTGTTACCGATGCATGGGGAAAGTATAGTATAAAGGTTAAAAGCAGTGCTTCAAGGATTGGCATTTTCACCTTTACAAACGGCATCAGGGAAGAGTCTATCGGGGGAAGAACTTTAATCAATTTCAGGTTTGGGACGGAAACCGGAATAAATGCTCCTGCACAGGATATTGAACCCGGTCCGGGAGAAGAAGGGATCAACACAGGCTACTCGTACGTGAAGAAAAAGAACCTTACAACAGATGTGAGCAGGATTGACGGTACAAAAAGCAAGTACGCCTCCTACAAGTCGGTTTATGAAATGATAGAAAGGGAGGTTTCAGGGGTAAAGATCATCGGCAATGACATTGTTCTTCGCGACTCAAAGGATTTCTTTGGTTCGGTTCCGGCTCTTCTTGTTGTCGACGGAACCTATGTGGATGATTTTAGCAGCATTCAGCCTGCGACAGTACAATCGATAGAAGTTCTGAAGGGGGCATCCGCCTCCATTTATGGATCAAGGGGCTATGGGGGGGTGATAATACTAAAGACAAAGCTTAAAAATTAAGGCAGACAGGAATCTTACTGTTCGTGGCTGCCCAATGGCAAATAATCCCATATCACAGTTAAAGAACCGTGAACAATCTGCCATATCGATAGAAGCATTTAGAGTATAGTTAAGCCTACGGATGTATCGGCTGCGAACAATCAGTAAACAGACTGTTGTTTCTTTTTTTCCTTCCTGTTATCAAAAAAAGTCTAAATTTGATTTGAGAGGGGAAACCCTGGTCAGTTATATTAAATTTAACTTCTATAAAAATGCACGAGAAGGTATTTTTTAGTTTAATGTTTCTCGGACTGTTAGCCTGTCGGGGAAAAAAGGCTGAAACGGATATTCAAACACAGACCCCCAACCCTGAAAACCGCCCTAACATTCTCTGGATCGTCGGAGAGAACCTTGCTCTTGACCTGGGTTGCTATGGCGAAAAAAATGTAAGGACACCGAATCTGGATAATCTGGCGAAGCAGGGGATCCGTTATGTCAATGTTTTTTCAACATCTTCCGTGTCCGCCCCAAGTCGTTCCTGTATCATGACAGGCATGTATCAGACTTCGACGGATACTCATAATATGAGATCACACCGCGATGATGATTTTCTCTTGCCTCCGGGTGTGCGACCTCTGACCCACAGGTTACAGGAAGCAGGGTACTTTACCGCAAATATTTCAAGGATAGGAGAAAAAGAAGTTGGAACCGGTAAGCTTGACCTCAATTTTGTAAATGAGGGACCGATCTACCAGTCGGAAAGCTGGGAAAAACTAAAATCCAATCAGCCTTTTTTTGCCCAGATTAATATGCCTGAGGCAGAGTATGATATATATGACCGTCAATCTGCAACCAAAGAACGTGTACTGTGGTATGGAGAAGAAAGTCATCCTCAGATAGCTCATCCTGAGAGCGTTACTCCTCCTCCCTATTATCCCGATCATGAGATCACCAGGCAGGAATGGGCCCGGTACCTTAATTCTGTTTCAGGAATGGATATACGTATAGGATGGATCCTTGATCGTCTCAGGGAGGATGGCCTTGAGGAGAATACGATCATTATCTTTTTCGGGGATAACGGCCGGCTCGAAGCAAGGGGAATACATTATTTATGGGATTCCGGCATACATGTGCCAATGATCATCCGCTGGCCTGATGAAATCAAGGCTCCTGAGGGATATAAACCTGGTTCTGTCAGCAATGAAATGATCAGTCTTATTGACCTGACAGCCACCACTCTGTCAATTGCCGGGATCCCCAGGCCGCCGCTGATGCAGAGCCGGATCTTCCTGGGAGAGGAGAAAGATGAACCCAGGACATTTGTTTTCAGCGCCCGCGACAGGATAGACGAAACTGTAAACAGGATCCGTTCGGTACGGGAAAGTAAATACCACTATATCAGGAATTTTATTCCAGGTGAAGGGTTCACTTCACTGAACCGGTATCAGGAAAAATGTTTCCAGGTAAAGCCTCTGATGCGTAAGCTGCTTGAGGAAGGAAAACTTTCGGGACCCGCAGCCGACCTGATGAAGCCACAGCCGGCAGAGCTGCTTTATGACACTGAGTCTGATCCCCATGAGATTTACAATCTTTCAGGATCAGATCTTCCGGAACACCGTGAGGCATTGATACGTCTGCGGGCTGCTCTTGATGCGTGGATCGTGGAAACAGGTGACCTCGGAAGATTTCCTGAGCCGCCTGAAATTGTTCAGCCGTTTGAAAAGGAGATGCACGACTGGTTCGGAACTCCGGAATGGTATGGTCAGAAGCAGTGATGATTAATTTTCAAATGCTTATTTAGTACAGTTTTTTGTTGCAGGTTTATGATGATCAAAAAAGTGTGGGTGTGAGAGTGAGTTTTGAGGAAAAACAGTGAGAGTGATCGTTCGAGCTTCTCACTCTCACTCTCACTCTGACTCTTTCTCTGTACCCGGAGGGGG
>JAVEZS010000017.1:38252-55597 GCA_034002885.1 Bacteroidales bacterium | reverse complement strand
GCCAGCTCGCTTGTGAATGCTTATGAAGAAGTTTATAGGAAAGCCGTATGCGGGAAAATCGCACGTACGGATTGATGAGGGGGCAGGGAAGGTTGATTTTCCCCTTCCCGCTCTACTCTACCGAGAAAAACACACCACTGTTTATGCAGGTCAATACAATGAATTTTAGCACATAATGTTTTACGAAATTCCTTACGTATTAAATTACGTAATTTATTACGTAATTCATAACAAGTGGCATATCGCTGATTTATTATTGAGTATTTGTTCTTTAAAAACTGATTGCCCTGACCTGTGTTCCAAAGAATTCAACAGCAGGACAGAAGATCCCTGTCATAATTGCAGCTGCGGACGACGGCTCACCGGATCTCATAAGCTATCAGCATGTAATAATTACGGTGAGAGGCAGGTAAACCGAACCGGACCACATGGATGGATTTCAATTTCCAAACCCTCTTATTCATTGAATCCTGAAAAGGGAGATCAGAATTTCCGTAATTTAGTATCCGGGATAAACTTCAGATTTAATTGACCGACAGTAAAACTTATTTCTGAAATAATGGAAAGATTAATATCGAGCATTTGTATTATTTCTGTGTTTCTTGCAATGTGTAAAAAACAAACAGAAGAGACTATTGATTTTTCAGATTTAAACGGCAGGAAATTTATTATGAACGTTGACAGGATCGCATCGGGACCTGATGTCCAATACCCGGAGGATGTTCTCCGGGAGGATGACTATACCCTGACAGATGAGGATATCCGTCATGAAGTGACTTTCTCTGAGGATGGTCAGGAGATAACGATAGAACCAGGACCGGTAAAAGGTGTAAGAACAAAGGTTGATGAAGGATCTCTTTACTATCAGCTTGGTGAAGGCCTCTTCGCCGGAGGGAGATTTGTGATCTGGATAGATAAAAAGGAATTTGAAGCTGAAATGACAATTTACGGTTCAGGCATCCCTGTGATCAGAAGCGAACGCGGAATACTTGAATCGAAGAAAGATTATTCCCTTAAGGTAAATAGAATTAAAGGCAGCTATACCTCGCCGGCGAAGAAAAAGATGCACAGGGATTGGGCCGGATAACAGATTATAAGGATCAGATATTTCAAGGATAAGATATTATCAGAAGAATGGAACATATAGAAATCAAAAAGGCAGGTGCGGATGATGTTCATAAACTTCAGGAAATTGGCAGAGCGACATTTTATGAAACTTTTTCGCCTTTCAACACGGAAGAGAACATGAAGGAATATTTACGCGATTCATTTGCTGATGAGAAACTGAAAAAGGAACTAAGGGACGTTAACTCAGGATTTTACTTTGCATACGATGGAAATACTCTGATAGGATATTTGAAGGTAAACTGGGGCAGTTCCCAAACTGAAATAAAGGATAAGAATGCCCTGGAAATTGAAAGGATCTATGTTTTGAACGAATACCAGGGGAGAAGGGTAGGACAACATCTGTATGAGAAAGCCATTGAAATAGCAGGGGAGAGAGGAGTGGATTACGTCTGGCTTGGTGTCTGGGAAAGAAATCATAAAGCCCTGCGCTTTTATATGAAAAACGGATTCAGGGAATTTGACAGGCATGTTTTCAGGCTGGGAAAAGAAAGTCAGACAGACCTTATGATGAAGCTCGAACTCGTCAAACAATAGACAGCACAGATGAACAGTGAATGCTTTACTTTGTTTAATCTCAGAAAACCAATTCAATTCAGTCTATGACGGATTCAGTTTCCAAAACAATAGGTTACACACTATTCATAATCTGCAGCATCTCATTTCTTTTGATTCCTGTTGTCGCGCTTCTGGGTCTTCCCGCAGCGAAAATTGCAGGTATCAGCCTGGTATTGATAATAATTGGTGAAGTAACATTTTATCTGAGCCTGGTTTTTCTGGGCAAGGGTTTCTACAATAAAATAAAGGAGAAACTTAAATTCAGAAAATCTAAAACCGGCACAAACACGTCTTTGGGACCATCCGAGAATAATGAACTTGAATAGCTACCCGTGAAAGCCTATTCTTCCATCCGGGTTTACAGATCATGAATTGAATATCTTGTATTTTTACACTCACATTATTTTCTTCTGACCGCAGGTTCCATTAATATGGTTCAACCAAAGCCTGCAAACAGGAGTAAATAAAATTAAGCATGTTCATTAAGTAAGAGCCGGCAGGTGTAATTCAAAAGATAACCGATTATGGAAAAAGGAGGAGTGATTTTTGATTTTAACGGTACTTTGTTCTGGGATACTGAGCTTCAGGAGGTCTCGTGGGATAAATACCTTGCAGCCCATGGTATATACCTGACCAGGGCCCAGAAAAAAGAATACATACACGGCAGGAACGGAAGAGATACCCTCGAGATCTTATTTAAACGGAAACTCAGCGACCAGGAAGTCCATCAGTACACAGAAGAGAAAGAGATCATTTACAGGAGTGATTGCCTTAAGAGTAAGATGGAACTTGCCCCCGGGGCAGTAAGCCTTCTTGAATATTTAAAAGAAAAGGGAATACCAATGGCTGTTGCAACAGCTGCAGGGAAATCGAATGTTGACTTTTTTATTGAAAGGTTCAGACTGCTTGACTGGTTCGCTGAGGAGCATATAATCTATAATGACGGAAAAATAAAAGGAAAACCTCATCCTGAAATTTTTGAGAAGGCAATAAGCAGACTGGGCGTAAAAAAGGAAGGATCGGTCATTTTTGAAGACTCTTTTTCAGGAATTGAGGCAGCACTTAACTGCAAAGTGCGTAAAGTGATAATTGTAAATTCGGCAAAGGAGGATTATTCATCATATGATCTTCCTGTAATAGAGCATTTTGATGAGTTTGACAGGAGTCTTCTAAGTTTTTCCGGTACCGGCAGGTAAACAGGCCTGATCGCTTTAGCGTATCAGTGAGTATATTTGCCGGGGAAGCGTAACTTTATTAAAACATTATCTGCTTCTGAAATGTCAGACATTGAATTAATTGACCTCACTCCCGGAAATATCGCAGATTACGGTGTATGCGGATACAAGGACGCAGGAAAGCACCTTGAGCTGAGAAGAAAAATAGACTGGTTCGCCAGGTACTATCCGAAAGGATTGAGAATAAAGGCGCTCATCTCGGAGAAGGGCGGGTATCAGGGCATGCTTGAGTATATCCCCGGTAAATATGCACACCGGCCCGTAAGTGCCGAAGGCTACATGTTCATTCATTGCCTTTTTGTTGGTTTCCGGTCTGAGTTCAAGGGCAGGGGATATGCTTCCTCTCTGATTGATTCCTGTATCGGGGAGGAGGAAAGTCAGAAGATGCTGGGAGTGGCAGTGGTCACCCGCAAAGGATCTTTCATGGTTGGCAGGGAAATATTTATTAAGAAGGGATTCGTTACTGTTGATTCGGCAAAGCCTGACTTTGAACTTTTGGTCCTGAAATTCAATCCCGAAGCCCCGGATCCGGGGTTTAAGGAATTTTCTACTGACAGTCTCGGTAATGGTTTGATTATTATGCGTTCTCCCCAGTGCCCGTATTCGGTGAAAAATGTCGAAGCCATTCTTCAGACGGCAAAAGAACTGAATATTGAAGCCAGACTGATTGAAATGGAGGATGCTGAAACAGCCCAGAATACTCCCGGTGCCTTCGGTACGTTCTGCATAATTTATAACGGCGAAGTAATCAGTCACCACCCCATCAGCAATTCGCGGTTTAAAAATATTATGGCAGCAAAATCGCGCTGACATTTACTGCCAACCATAATCATGTTCCTGTACAAGGGAAAAGAGTTCTTCTTCCATCCCTGATCCTTTACCAAAAGCCTTTTGGGGTGTCTGGTTTCCCGGTGTACGAACAGACCATCTGCTTTGAATGATTATTCTTCATATTTCTGAAAGTATCGCAATCCAGTCTTGATAAAATTTTTATGTTGCTGAATATGAATAATATATAGTTGTTTTTTGCTATATAGCTCACTAACGCCTCTTTTTGCTTTAACCAGGGATGGAAAGAACATAACTATCAGGGAAATACTTTATCTGCTTTGTGTTAATTAACCACGGATTACACAGAGGACACGGGTTATACACGGATTGTTTTAAATTATGAAATCCGTGGTTTTATCCGTGAAATCCGTGGAATCCGTGGTTAATCAATTCGTGGAGATCAATTTTCTTAATAAAAATGCAAAGAAAGAGGCATAGTCCATCCCGGCAGGATATCCGCAATGAAATGCAGATCATCACGTAATTTTAATTATCCGGGTGAACAATTCTGGCTTAAATACATTTAATATTTAACAAACTTCATCAAAATGGCTGAACTTAAAACAAAACAAACCGAAGCAGACGTTACAGATTTCATCAACTCTTTTGCCGATACCGAACAAAAGCGTAAAGACAGCTTTGAATTGCTCGGGCTGATGGAGGACATAACAGGCTGCAAACCCACAATGTGGGGAACATCCATGATAGGATTCGGAAGCTATCATTACAAATCGGAAAGAAGCCGCCAGGAAGGCGACTGGCCCCTTGTGGGATTCTCACCACGGAAAGCCGCAATCTCCCTCTATGTATACACCGGAGCAGCGGACCATGAGCATCTTCTCGACGGCCTCGGAAAATTCAAAATGGGGAAAGCCTGTATTTACATAAGAAAGCTATCCGACATCGATCAGGAAATACTTAAGAACCTGATAATGAAAACTGTTGATTATCTTAAATCGCGATATAAAAACCAGTAAGATGGACAAGGCAACACAGACAATGATTGAGAACCTTCGCAGGAACACCGGAATGACTCTCGAACAGTGGATTGAAATCGTAAAAAAAGAGAATTTTGCAAAACACGGTGAAGCAATGAAATTCCTGAAGGAAACGCGCGGGCTCACGCACGGATTTGCAAACCTTATAGCCCACAAGGCAAAGGGATCCGATGCAGATTCCTCTGAAAACAAGGATGAGCTTATTGAAAAACAGTATAAGGGAAAGGAACATTTCATACCTCTGTATGAAAAACTGATGGATGAAATCAGCAAGTTTGGAGGAGATATAGAGGTAGCTCCCAAAAACAACTACGTAAGCCTGAGAAGAAAAAAACAGTTTTCAATTCTTCAGCCATCTACCAAAACACGCTTTGAAATAGGCTTAAACCTCAGGGGACACGAGCCCAAAGGCAGACTGGAAGCCATTACCTCTCCAAACGCAATGTGTTCGCACAGGATAAATATAAGTGAAGCAAAAGACATAGACGATGAGGTCTTAAACTGGCTTAAGGCAGCTTACGACAGCGCCGGATAGACAGTTTTTCTGAATTTATAAAGGGAATGGGAGGGACCATCTGACTTACCATATCCTGGTCAGCATTTTTTATTTGTAATTTTACTGTCATGTCAACCAGAATCAAAATCTGCTGTATTCAGAACATCAGGGAAGCCTTGACGGCAATAGACTTCGGCGCATCAGCAGTGGGTCTGGTTGCAAGGATGCCCAGCGGTCCGGGACCAATTCCGGATGAGCTTATAAAAAAGATTGCCGCAGCAGTTCCCCCTCCGGTAGGAACCTTCCTGCTCACCAGCCGTACCTCAGCAGATGAAATCATCGAACATCACAGTATCACGAACACCAATGCAATACAGATAGTCGATCGTCTTTCTGAAGGGACATACAGGCAGCTTAAGGAGGCTCTGCCCGCAATAAAGATAGTCCAGGTAATCCATGTTACAGCCGAAGATTCGGTGGAGGAAGCTATACGTATATCCCGGTCTGTGGATGCCTTACTTCTCGACAGCGGCAATCCGGACCTGCTGATAAAGGAACTCGGCGGCACCGGGAGGGTTCATGACTGGAGACTCAGCCGCAGGATCAGGGAAGAAGCCTCCTGTCCGGTCTTCCTTGCCGGAGGCCTGAACCCTGAAAATGTCAGACGGGCAATTGAAACGGTAGAACCATATGCTGTTGATGTTTGCAGCGGGGTAAGGACCAATGGTTTGCTGGATACCATTAAACTCGGAAGGTTCTTCTCAGAGGTAATGAAATGATGGCGGAATAACTCACGGCTGAAGTACATCCTTTTTATCATTCCATCAATGACTTTCTCCTTTATTTAACCAATACCAGGGAATAACATATGAGATTGGTCAATGTGATTAGATTTCAGTCGCCAGAGGCATTGTCCTTATCCTGCCTGTCCATTTTCTTTTGATAGTCTTTCAGTATCTTTCCGAAAATCTTTTCCTTTCTTCTTTTTTCATGGACGGTCTCCTGAAAATGTTCCTGTTCCTTCCTCAGCTTCAGGTAATTTTCATATGACTTGCTGTTGATGGCTCCGGCATTCAGTGCCGATAAAACCGCACACCCTTTCTCATTGATATGCGTACAATCAGGAAACCTGCAATTCCGGGCAATATCTGATATGTCTCCGAAAATCTGTGTAATCCCTTCACCGGCGTCGGCTATTCCTATTTCCCTCATCCCTGGAGTGTCGATAATTATTCCACCATTATCAAGTATAAAAAGTTCCCTGTGATCGGAAATATGCCTGCCCCTGTTGGTATGCGAGCTTATTTCCCCGGTTTTCAGAAGATTTTTCTTCAGCAGGTTGTTGATAAGAGTCGATTTACCTACGCCCGATGATCCCACAACACAGTAGGTGTTCCCTTTCCGGATATATTCAACAATCTTGTCAAATCCTTCCATTGTCCGGTTGCTAAGCAGGAAATATTTCACCTTCCCGTCCCTTATTTCAAGCATTTCAAGAGCCTTCCTTATCTCATCCTCAGTTGCCAGGTCCGTCTTGCTTAAAACCAGCACCGGCTCTATCCCTGATTTATAACAGATTGCCAGGTATCGTTCCAGCCTGTTAATGCTGAAGTCATTGGTTACTGCCTGGACAATGAATGCAGCGTCTATATTGGCCGAGATGATCTGTTTTTCTCCTTCACCGCCTGCAGCCTGCCTCTCAAGTACGGTTTTCCGGGGAAGGATTTTGTAAATGATGGCCTGAAATCCATCATACACCTTCATGGCAACCCAGTCGCCAACTGCAGGAAAATCTGATCTGGAGGCAGCAGAGAATCTCATGTTGCCTGTCACCTCTGCGTTATATTCATTTTCTCCGTCGTATACAACATATCTCTCCCTGTGCTCCTGCGTTACCCTTCCGATAGAAAAGTCCTCATATTCAGGCTCGGTTAAAGTCAGTAACAACTCCTCGGTCAATCCTGTTTCAATAAGTTTATTTTTCTTATGATTCATCTGATTTATTGTTGAACAATGGTTTCATGTATTCTGCGGGTATGTCATACTAAATGGCTCCGAATTTTTATATGCGTACAGAAAAAACCTGGTATGCAAATTTAACGATCAGCAGATGATCAAAATCAGTTCCGGATTCCGGAAATGCTCAATATTTTTACGATTTTATAAGGAAAGGATCAGAAACCTGCTGCTCTGTAAGTCACAGGCTGCTTCCTGTTCCAGTAATGTCCCTTGGCAAGATGGTAGTTTTCATACTTTGTCCTGCTGATCTGTCTGCCTTCCATTACGGCCATAAGGATAGAAGACGAATTAGAGTCGATCTCATATTCATCCTGGCCGAAATATTTAGCATAATATCTGCCTGGTTTATTAAAACCGTCAGGAATATATCTGAAGGCAATTTCTTCAACGGTATTTTCAAAATAAACTGTGCGTCCCGCACCAAGTTTATTAAGAATTTGTCCGGATCTGATTTTCCGTACAATACGATTCAGATATGCTGGTAATATTTCCATTGACTAAACTCTCAGAATTATCTTGACTGTAGTCAAAACGCAATTTCAGATCAGGTTATTGTATAAAAACTTCTTTTCCCGTATCGTTTCCCCCCTCGAACGGGAAGTAAGTTCAAATATATATATAAATAAATTTGATTTAACTGATCCAGCACTGATTTTTTCTCATAATCGTTTGAAAGGCACGAATCTGACAAAGGTTAGTCTTTTTTTAACTGTTTTTCCGTTTCGTTTTTCAACAAGGATAAGTTCCTGAACTGCATAAGGGGGACCGACCGGAATTACCAGGCGTCCGTTCTCTGCAAGCTGGCTTATAAGAGGTTCGGGTATGGATTCTGCTGCTGCGGTTACGATTATTATGTCAAACGGAGCATGTTCCGGCCAGCCCTTGTAACCATCTCCGAACCTGCAGTATATATTCCCATAACCCATCTTTTCAAGCCTCTCCCGCGATTCCTTTGCCAGCTCGGGAATAATCTCAATTGTGTATACTTCCTTTGCAATCTCTGCCATTACTGCTGCCTGATACCCCGATCCGGTTCCGATCTCCAGTACTTTTTTCTGAGGATCAGGACGGACTATCTCAGTCATATAGGCTACAATGTAGGGCTGAGATATTGTCTGTCCGTGGCCGATAGGGAGAGGCATGTCATCATAGGCAAGGCTGAGCTGTTCATCAGGTACAAAAAGATGTCGTTCCACCCTGGCCATTGCTCTCAATGTCGCCGGATCGCTGATACCCCTGCTTATTATCTGCTCTTTTACCATTCTCTCCCTTGCGACAGCAAAATTGTCTTTTTGAGCCGGATTTAAACCTCCCATGATTATTAAGATTATGATGATTAAAAGTCTCATTTCGGCCTCTTTCCTACAAGATAAAGGAAATTGGCCTTTTTTGCAAGTCCTTTTTTCTGGTTTTATCTGTATCCGATAACCGAAAGGAATCCGTTTCCCAGAAATTCCACAGCCGGCCAGATCGGAAGAAGATTAATACTGGTAAAAACGGTTACCAGGATTAGGCCCAGGAAGATCCATGAGCCGTATTTATAAAGGCCTTCATAAAGGGAAGGAAATCTCCTGAAGTAATTCAGCAGCAAATGCGAACCGTCCAGGGGTGGAAGGGGTATCATGTTGAATATGAAAAGCCCCCAGTTGATATAGATTGCATAAAGGAAAACCTCTTTTGTAAGATATATTCCGCTGCTGTAATTTCCTTCAGTGAAATGCATAATTGCTGCAAATACCACGGAAAGAAACATTGCCAGAAGAGCATTTGATGCCGGACCTGAAATGGCTATCCTTATAATGTCTTTCCTGGGGTTCCTCAGGTTGGCTTCATTGAACTCGACCGGTTTGGCCCAGCCGAAACCTGCCACCAGAAGCATTATGAAGCCAAGCATGTCGATGTGCTTCATCGGATTAAGACTTATCCTTCCCTGAGCCTCTGACGTTAGATCACCGCATCGTTTCGCCATATAGGCATGGCTGAATTCATGCACGGTAAGTCCTGTTATTATTCCGGGAAGGAATTTGAGCATTCTCGACAGGTCAGGAAAATCCATTGAAATGGCTTTCTATTATTTGAATATATACAGGGCGTGATCTGAAAAGAGGCTGTATCAACCGTTTTCTGCTCCGCCTCCTTACAGAAGGTTCTTTTTCTGCCCGGGGCAGATAGCAAAACAGCGGGCTTTGATACAGCCTCCGCTTTTCCTTTAATTTCTGTTCTTTTTTTCAGGAAGCCAGAAATCACTTTCCTTAAGACCGCACTTTTTGATCATGCTGATTGCGTACTCAGCACCACTAAAGTTCTCGTCGGCATTGTTTGTTCCGATGGTGAATTTGACGCCTGCTTTCTTTGCTCGCTTGATAAATGTTTCCGATGGAATCTGATAGCGGTTATTTATCTCAATTGCTATGTTATTGGTCTTTGCTGCATTTATAACCTTATCCATCCTTTCGGGAGTCCAGAAGAAATCGTACCTGTCGGCCAGCTGTTCAGGAAGGAAGGTGGAGTTCACATAAATATCAACAGGTTCATTGTTAAGGATGTTCACCAGGGTATTTACCATGTAATCCATGAACTGCTGCTCATCGTCTATCCATGTCTCTTCCTTAACCCAGATCCTGTTACGTCTTCCTTTTTCATCAGTGAAAGTCATTACATCGGTAAAAACATAGTCAAATTTGTCGATGGATTCCTTTGAAAAAGTATTCACCCACTCTCTGCCTTCGGCCTGCATGGCCATATAGAACTGGGGATAATCCCTGAAGGTTGCCACAACCGAATCGATCTGACTGTCGTTGTGTATCGGAAATCCTACACCGCAGTTAACAGCTATGCCGTAATCAATGTTATCTGCTTTCGATTTGGCCACGGCGTCTTCAAAAGTGAGGGTTCCCTTGAGATGCACGTGAAGATCTGTAAGTTTAAAATCTGGCTCATTACTGCAGCTTGTAATGAAAAATGCAAAAAGGGCTGCAAAGGGTAGAATGACTCTTTTCATCTCTGTAATTATTATTGGTTGAATGATATATTAACTTCGGATCCGGTGATCAGAGAGATCAGAAACCGGCATAAAACTACTTAAAAACCGGGAAGAGACAAAATGACCGTTGATGATATTCGAAAAAAACTATTAGGTTTACATCTAATTTAACGATAATATGAGGAGGCAACTGACATTTTTTCTCCTTTTCCTGCTGACAGGGCCGGTTCTCAGAACACAGGAAAATCAACAGGCTGAATTATATCTGCTTACGTGCGGACCAGGTACGGAGACATACTCGGTGTACGGACACAGCGCTCTGAGAATCGTCATCCCTTCAAACAATACCGACGTTGTATACAACTGGGGTATCTTTGACTTTGCTGCACCCAATTTCGCCTGGAATTTTGCGAAGGGACGGCTTGACTATTCTCTGGGAGTATATTCGTATGAAAGATTCCTCAGGGATTATTTTTTGGAACAGCGCTGGGTTGTTTCCCAGAAGCTGAATCTCGATTCATCTGCCATTGCATCAATATTCAGTCTGATAGAAGAAAACCTGAAGCCAGAAAATATTTCGTACCGGTATGACTTTTACTACGATAACTGTTCGACAAGGATCCGCGATATTATTGAAAAAGCAACAGGGGAAGATCTGCTTTATCCTCCTGATGATCGCGGGACCAGACCTCCCACATTCAGAGCTCTTTCGGGTGCTTACGAGAAAGACTATCCATGGACGAAATTTGGCATTGACCTGCTTCTTGGGGCTCCGACTGATAAAAAAGCATCATTCAGGGAAAGGATGTTTCTCCCTGTAGAATTGAAGGATGGCCTCTCACGATCGCTTTTTCGCACCGCAGGAAAGATGGTCCCGCTGCTTTCAGATCCCTCGCTTGTCGTTGACTTTCCAACACCAGTTAAAGAAACCAGAATTCTTACATCTCCATTCTTCATTTTTTCGCTGGTGCTTATACTGACCGTTCTTTTTTCGGCTTTTGTAAGGGGCAGAAGAGGGAATGATATTTTCGACATAACACTCTTCACCGTCTTTTCGCTTCTGTCCCTTATGATGATCTTCTTTAATTTCTTTACCGATCACCAGCAGCTCAGATGGAACCTGAACATTATCTGGCTGAGCCCTTTTGTTATCTTATGTCTTGTGAGTCTTATTTTCAATATGAACCGAACCCTGTGGTTCAGAATCGTTTTTCTTCTTTCAGCAGCTTTCGTCTTGCTTATTGTTGTTCTTCCCCAGCATATTAACATTGCTGCCGTACCCCTGATTATTATTCTTGTTCTCAGGAGCTCGGCAAGAGCCGGTTATAGCTGGAATCCATTCGCACTGCCTTATTTAACACAACTTTAACACTTCTTAACTCTGTTTTAGAGAATTGAGCTGTTTTTTTGTAGGTCATTTGCCTGACAGGAATGCAGTAGTGCCTGCATTTCGATTTTACTATATTTGCGGATTAAATTTCTTTTCTATGGAGCATACTACAGATATCAGGTTACTTAATGAAAAGATCGAGAAGGAAAGTTCGTTCGTCGATATTATTAGGATGGAGATGGGTAAAGTCATTATCGGACAGCGTCATCTCACCGACTCACTTATGATCGGACTGCTTGCAAACGGTCACATCCTTCTCGAGGGGGTGCCAGGGCTTGCAAAAACGCTTGCCATAAAATCGCTGGCTTCAGCTATTGATGCAAAATTCAGCAGGATACAGTTCACACCCGACCTGCTTCCGGCCGATCTTATCGGGACAATGATATACAGCCAGAAGAAGGAAGAATTCATTGTTAAGAAAGGCCCCGTTTTTGCCAATTTCATCCTTGCGGACGAGATAAACCGTTCGCCTGCAAAAGTACAGAGTGCACTCCTTGAGGCCATGCAGGAACGGCAGGTTACAATTGGTGAAACGACATACAGACTCGACGAGCCTTTCCTTGTCCTTGCCACACAGAACCCCATTGAGCAGGAGGGAACCTATCCGCTGCCTGAAGCTCAGGTCGACAGATTCATGATGAAGGTGCTTATCGACTATCCAACAATGGATGAGGAAAAACTTATTGTCAGGGAAAACCTGGCAAAGGAATTCCCGAAGATTTCGGGCGTTCTCAAAACCGAAGATATCATCCGTGCCCGTAATGTAGTAAGGGAGGTATATATGGATGAGAAGATCGAGAATTACATCCTCAACATAGTCTTCGCCAGCAGAAATCCGGAAAAGTATGGCCTCCCGGCGTTTACAAGCATGATATCGTACGGAGCCTCACCCAGGGCATCCATATACCTTGCTCTGGCATCCAAAGCCTATGCCTTTATAAGAAGGCGTGGCTACGTCATACCCGAGGATGTCAGAAGCGTCTGCCCCGACGTAATGAGGCACAGGATAGGCCTGACTTACGAAGCGGAAGCGGAAAATGTCAATCAGGACAAGATTATAGCCGAAATCCTTAATGTCGTTGAAGTACCCTGATATAATTCAACGTCTTACATTCAGGATATCACAGGTGACTATTTCCATCAGGATTTCTAATTTTGAATCTCTTTAAAGTGGAAGCAACTGAACTGTTAAAGAAGGTACGGAGGATTGAGATAAAGACGCGGGGACTGACAAGGCAGATTTTCGCCGGAGAGTACCACAGTGCCTTTAAGGGAAGGGGTATTGCATTCAGCGAGGTAAGAGAGTACCAGTACGGCGACGACATAAGAAGCATCGACTGGAACGTAACGGCAAGATTCAACCATCCGTATGTCAGGGTATATGAGGAGGAAAGGGAGCTGACGGTTATGCTCCTCATCGATGTCAGCGGTTCAGGGAATTTTGGTACCACAGTGAACTTCAAGCGCGACATCATGACAGAAGTCTCGGCTGTTCTATCCTTTTCGGCAATTTATAATAACGACAAGATTGGAGTTATCTTTTTTACCGACAGGGTCGAAAAATTCATACCTCCCCAGAAAGGTCGTAAGCATATCTTAAGGATAATAAGGGAACTACTGGATTTCAGACCTGAAAGCAACCGTACCAACCTTACGGAAGCACTTCGCTACCTTACCAATGCAATAAAAAAGAGATGCACTGCCTTTATACTGTCCGACTTTATTGCACCCGACTATGACGAAGCCCTGAGAATTGCAGCCAGCAAGCACGACGTTGTTGCCCTGAAGGTTACCGATCCTCTTGAGAAAACGCTTCCTGACGTGGGGCTTATAAAAGTGGTCGATTCTGAGACAGGCGAGGAAAAATGGATCGACACTTCCTCTGGACAAAACAGGAGGGCGTACAGTGAGTGGTGGAAAAATCATATAGAGACAACAAAAAATACTTTCCGTAGATGCGGTGTAGATTATACCGAACTTTTAACCGGAAGCGACTATGTCAAACCACTTATGCAGCTATTCGAAAGCAGATGAAGCCATTTGTCAGGACATATATCCTTCTCTTTCTGCTGATGGTTGCATTTCCATCAAGCTCTTTCGGGCAGAATATCAATGTAACAGCTTCCTTCGACTCCACAAGGATCCTGATAGGCGATCAGATTAACTTTTCAATTATTGTCGATCAACCTTCCTCTACCCGGTTGTCGATGCCCCTGTTCAGGGATACTCTGGTGGAAAATATTGAGATACTTTCTGGTCCGCAGATAGACACAGTGCCGGCAGATGACGGAAGAATAAGGATAACGGGCAAATACCTTGTGACCTCATTCGATACCGGACTTTACAGAATAACACCCGTTTTTGCAGAACTGAACGATGAGAACGGTATTAAAAGATATTATTCCGACTATTCAATTCTGGAAGTTGCCAGGGTAAAGATAACTCCGCCAGATACCTCCGCAAAGATATTTGACATCGTTGCCCCTTACAGGGCTCCGGTGACCCTGGGAGAGATCCTTCCATGGCTTCTTATTATTATTGTTGCAGCAGCCATTGCATGGCTCGTAATGAAATACCTGAAAACACGCCAAAAGTCTGCTAAAGCTGATCTGGCACCGCTGATACTGGAGCCTGCCCATGTGATAGCCTTCCGTGAGCTGGAGAAGCTCAGGGATGAACAGCTTTGGCAGAAAGGAGAGGTAAAGGGTTATTATTCGCGCCTGACTGAGATAGTAAGGCAGTATCTTGAGAACAGGTATGATGTCGACTCGCTGGAGATGACGACTTCCGATACTCTCAGAGCCCTTGAAAGAAAAGGACTTAAGAAAGACAGGGCTTATAACATACTTAAATCGGTCCTCACCGGTGCCGATCTTGTGAAGTTTGCAAAATACAAGCCTGATCCGGTTGAGAACGATATGAGTTACAACGATTCCTGGGAATTTGTTGAAACAACCAGACAACAATCTGCCGGTCCTGAAATGGACGGACCAGTCGTAAAGGAAGGAGGCAGTGCGTCATGACTAATATTAACTTTGCCAATCCCGGTTTGCTTTATTTTCTGCTGGCCGTACCTGCATTGATAGCATTTTATGTTCTCCGCCAGCAAAATACATCTGCTGCCATTACTTTGCCGGGCCTTCAGCAGTTTAATGCGGCAGGCAGAACATTCAGGAATACTTTCAGGCATATTTTATTCGGACTTCGTACTGCAGCGGTCGCTTTGCTTATTGTGGTTCTTGCCCGTCCCCAGAGTACCGATAGGTTCCAGGATGTTTCAACTGAAGGAATAGACATTATGCTTGCTATTGACATTTCAGGCAGCATGCTTGCCCGTGACTTCAAACCCGACCGTCTGGAAGCATCGAAAGATGTAGCAACAGAATTCATCTCAGGCCGGCCATACGACAGAATGGGGCTGGTTGTGTTCAGCGGAGAAAGCTTTACTCAGTGTCCTCTTACAACCGACCATGCAGTTCTTGTAAACCTTATGCGCGAGTTGCAGAGCGGCATGATCGAAGATGGAACTGCGATTGGGATGGGTCTTGCAACTGCCATAAACAGGATACGTGAGTCAGAGGCAAAAAGCAAAGTAATAATTCTTCTTACTGATGGTGTAAATAACAGGGGAGAAGTTGCTCCTGCAACAGCCGCGGGTATCGCAAAGACTTTTGGGATAAGGGTTTATACAATCGGAGTAGGATCGCAGGGAATGGCTCCCTATCCTGTACAGACTCCTTTCGGCTTGCAGTATCAGAATATGCAGGTTGAGATCGATGAGGAGATCCTTAAGGAGATAGCAAACACAACCGGCGGGAAATATTTCAGGGCAACCGACAACAATAAACTGATGCAGGTTTACAATGAAATAGACCAGCTTGAAAAGTCGAAGATCGATGTTAAACAGTTCACAAGGAAGGAGGAGGAGTATCTGCTTCCGGCACTGATTGCTTTCTTCATCCTTGCAGCGGAGATATTTATAAATTATATCCTTTTAAGGAAGCTTACATAATTATTTAAAATGCAACTGTTCAGATTTGCCAATCCGGAATACCTCTATCTGCTGCTGATCCTGCCGCTGATGATTGCTTTCTTTATCATTAATGAGATCAGGAGGAGAAAAGCATTAAGAAGGCTTGGGGAACAGGAACTGATAAAGAGGCTCATGCCTGAAGCTTCGGGAGCCAGGCCAATTGTTAAATTCATCCTTCTGTCACTTGCTGTCGCATCAGGAGTGATAATGCTGGCAAGACCCCAGTACGGATCAAAGCTTGAAGAGGTTAAGCGTCAGGGCGTCGAGGTAATAATTGCCCTCGATGTAAGCAATTCGATGCTGGCAGAAGATATTCAGCCCAACAGGCTTACCAGGGCCAAGCAGGCCATTTCAAGGCTCGTCGACAACCTCGACAACGACAAGATTGGATTGATAGTTTTTGCAGGCGATGCCTATACACAGATACCCGTTACGACTGATTACGTTTCAGCAAAGATGTTCCTGAATACCATTGGTCCCGATATGGTTCCTAAACAGGGCACTGCAATAGGATCGGCCATCAGGCTTGCATCGAAATCATTTACCCCGGGCGAGGGAAAAAGCAAAGCTCTTATCGTAATTACTGATGGTGAAAACCATGAGGATGAACCGGTGTCAGCCTCGGAAGAAGCAGCAGGTGCAGGAATCGTGATACATACGATAGGTATCGGTTCGTCGGAAGGAGTCCCGGTACCAGTTACGACAGGAGGAAGGCGTGATTATCTGAAGAATCCCGAAGGAACTACAGTTATAACAAAACTCGATGAGGAAGTGCTGAAAAGAATTGCTCTGGCCGCAGGAGGTAACTATATAAGGGCCAGTAATTCAGATTTAGGCCTCGATAAAATATTCAACGATATAAGAAGGATGAAACAGGAGGAGCTCGAAAGCACCATATATACAGAATATAATGACCAGTTTCCGGTTTTTGCCGGCATTTGCCTCTTTTTTCTTCTACTCGAGTTTATTATTATGGAAAGAAAGAACAGGAAACTTCGTGATGTGAAACTTTTCAAATTCAGGCTTTAACGATGGCCAGGAAGTTAAGATACAATTGCCCTCGCGGAAGGGAAGGGCGCTTTTTCAGGAGTCTGTTTGCACTGAATATGATTCTGCTGTGTTCAACAATAACGGTTGATGCCCAGGCCGACAGAAAGTTTATCAGACAGGGAAATCGCCAGTATGAAAAGGAGAACTTCGCTGAATCGGAAATACTTTACCGCCGGGCAGCCGATAAAAACCTTAACTCAGCTGATGCATTATTCAATGCGGGAGATGCACTTTACAGACAGAAGAAATACGAAGACGCAGGACGGCAGTTCAGTGAAAACCACAAACTCTATGAAGACAGGGGAAGGAAGTCAGCCAGCTTTTACAATATGGGCAACTCACTGCTGATGGCAAATAAGGTTAAGGAAAGCATCGAAGCATACAAGAACTCCCTCAGGCTGAATCCCTCAAACCTTGAAGCAAAATACAACCTCGCCTATGCCCAGGACCTTCTTGAGCAGCAGGAACAGCAACAGCAGCAGGATCGTAGCAGTCAGGACCAGAATAAGGATCAGAATAAGGATCAGAATAAGAATGAGGGCAAAGACGACCAGCAGCAAAACCAGAACAGAGATGAAAAGCAGGATAACCAGCAGGCCGGGAATGAGAATAAGCAGCAACAAGAAC
>JAVEZS010000017.1:0-38152 GCA_034002885.1 Bacteroidales bacterium | reverse complement strand
CAGAATAAGGATCAGAATAAGGATCAGAATAAGAATGAGGGCAAAGACGACCAGCAGCAAAACCAGAACAGAGATGAAAAGCAGGATAACCAGCAGGCCGGGAATGAGAATAAGCAGCAACAAGAACAGCAACAGGATCAGCAGCAGACAATACCCAAGGAAGACGCTGAGAGGCTGCTGAACGCAATAGCAAATGACGAAAGGGAAGTTCAGGAGAAAGTAAAAAGGGAGAAAGCTGCAAAAGCAAGAGTGAAAACTTTAAAAAACTGGTAATTTGGCAGAATGAAATATCAAAATCATATACTTACCCTGTTGTTTCTGTTTCTGTTTATGGAAATATCTGCTCAGGATATCTCTGTTGTTGCCGATTATCCGGGGGTTGTCAGGTCAGGTCAGCAGTTTGCGGTATCATGGACGATAAACACCGGTGGCGGGGAATTTGAAGAACCCGAATTTGAAGGCTTTTATAAGCTGATGGGGCCTCAGACCTCGTACAGCTCAAGCACTCAGATAATAAACGGAAAGGTTACAAGATCAACGACCTATACTTACACATATTACCTTCAGGCTCTTAACGAGGGAAAATACGCCATTGCCCCCGCAAAGTTCACCCTCAGGAACAAATCATACTATTCCGATTCCCTGAGAATAGAGGTTGTGGGTGGAGTCTCGGCAGTAAGCCAAAGTGCAGCTGGTGCCGGATCCGGTTCCGTTGATGAAGGAGCAGTCGATACCAGTGAAGACCTGTTCGTGAATCTCATCCTTGACAAAAGCGAGGTTTTCATGGGAGAACATATTACCGCGACTGTCAAGATCTATTCACGTGTTGATATCTCCGGGATTAACGAGATAAAGTTTCCGGGTTTTGAAGGCTTTCTCAGGACCGATCTTGAAACAGCTCCGCTTACCTCACTGCGACGTGAAACCATAAACGGAAGGATATACGGGACCGGGGTGGTTCAGCAATTCCTTCTCTACCCGCAGGTGACCGGTGAAATAAGTATTGACCCTGTTCAGATCTCCGTCCTTGTTCAGCAGAAATCAGGACAGTCGGATCCATTTTTCGGCGACTTCTTTCAAACCTATACCACGATTCCCAGGGCTCTGGTCAGCAAATCCCTAAGAGTCAGAGTTAAGCCCCTGCCGGGTATCAGGCCTGATAATTTCTCTGGGATAGTCGGGAAAGCTTCCATGACAGCATCAATCGATAAAGATACTGTAAATGTGAATGATGCACTGAACCTTAAGATCGTTCTCAGTGGAAACGGCAACCTGAAACTGGCAAATTTCCCTGCGATTAAACTACCTGCCGACATTGAGATGTACGACCCGAAAATAACCGACAACTTTAAGAACACCGTTAACGGAACAAGCGGACAGAAAATATTCGAATATCTGCTTATCCCAAGGCATCATGGCGATTTTACCATCCCTTCATTTTCTTACCCTTATTTTGACCTTTCCACCCGCCGGTATGAGAATATCAGCATTCCGGAGCTTCGTTTTCATGCCGTGAAGGGAGATGATCAGAATGCAGGTATAACTGTTTACGGAGGCGTCTCAAAAGAGGATGTTAAATACCTGGGCCGCGACATCAGGTATATAAGATCTGAACCAGGTCTGCTAAGAAAGTCGGGCAGCCTCATCACTTCCAAACGTTCGTTTTACAGCGCCTACGCAATAGCCCTCATTGTTTTCCTCGCTGTCCTGGTAGTCAGAAGGGAGCACATCAGAAGAAATTCTGACATTGCTTCGGTGAAGAACAGGAAGGCTGGTAAAATTGCTGCACGGCGACTTAGAGAGGCCGAAAAATGCCTCAGAGAAAAGCAGACTGACAGGTTCTATGAGGAGATCCTTAAAGCCCTGTGGGGCTATCTCAGCGATAAACTTAACATCCCTGTTTCGGAACTAAACAGGACTAGCGCTGTTAAATCATTAACAGATAAAGGAATAGGAGAGGAGGATGTTAATAATCTGGCGTCCATAATCGACACATGCGAATATGCAAGATTTGCACCTTCCTCATCACCTTCAGAAGCAGAAAAAATATTTGAAGGGGCATCCAGCTTCATCAGACTGTTAGAAAATTCAATTGGCTAGAAATGAAAAACCTGATTAAAATATTAATACTGCATATATTTTTCCTTTCTTCCACTCTCTCTGTATTTCCTCAGAAGGATCAGGACGGGAAATTCTTGAAGGGAGTGGAATACTATACGGCAGGAAATTATGAGGCCGCACTTGGTGAATGGAATGATCTTTACAATACAGGTTACAGGTCAGCAATACTTAACTACAACATTGGTAATGCCTATTTCAAACTGAATGACATTCCTTCTGCTATCCTGTTTTTTGAAAGGGCCCGCCTTCTCAAGCCCGGCGACAATAACATAAACTACAATCTGCAGATAGCCAGGTCGCTTGTTGTTGATAAATTTGAAGAAATACCCGAACTGTTTTTTGTCAGGTGGTACAACTTTGTTGCTTTGATGCTTCAAACCAATACCTGGGCGGTAATAAGTATAGTTACCTTCATTTTGTTCCTTGTTCTTCTTTCACTCTACATCTATTCATCGGCTTACAGGCTGAAGGTTGCTTCCTTCTGGCTTTCGCTGTTTCTGCTTCTCATGTCTCTTTCGTCCCTTACCTTTTCCCTGCGCAACAGGAATCTAGTATACGACAGCAGGAATGCAGTTATATTCGCACCTTCAGTCAATGGAAAGAGTTCTCCTGACAACAGCGGAACCGATCTGTTTGTTCTTCATGAAGGATCAAAAGTAGCCATTGAAGATAAGGTCGGAGAATGGTATGAAATAAGGCTCTCCGATGGCAACAAGGGATGGGTGCCGGCAGTAAGTCTTACAATAATCTGATCATGCAGTACAGTCACTCCTTCTGTTAATTCTATTTTAGCCGTTTGAATAATACATTCCGAAATGAAAACAAAAAAGGTCAATTCCTCCCGCATGCCTGTTTACAGGGATGCGGGATTCGAACTTTACGATGCTTCAACGACAGGCAGGGCCTTTGAAAAGGAACCTGAAAATGAAAGGATCCCCGATCTTTACATATATTCAAGGTACCGGAATCCAACCGTAACAGCAGCAGAGGATGAGATAATGAAACTCGAAGACTGCAGGTGGGCTCTTCTTACCCAGTCGGGAATGTCGGCAATTGATACGGCTCTTTCAATCTTTCAGAGAGGATCCCTTACCAGACCATGGCTGTTTTTCAACGAGATATACGGAGGAACAATATCTTTCATCGAATCAATTCTCAGGAAAAGGAGAGGGGTGGAGGCACTGAGCTTTTATCCTTCGGGCGAAAGGTATGATATTACAGAATTTTTCCGTATGGCAGAAAAAAGAAAACCGGAAGTAATTTACGTCGAAGTGCTTTCAAACCCCATGCTCATTGTCACCGACCTTGTTGAAGTAATCAGAGTTGCAAGAAGCACTGGATCAAAAGTAATAGTCGACAACACCTTTGCAACTCCATTGCTTTGCAAACCGCTTGAGCTGGGAGCTGACCTTGTTATTCACAGTGCAACGAAATATTTCTCAGGCCACGGGAATATAACAGCAGGAGTGGTCTGCGGAAACGATGACGCCCTGATGCGTGAGGCAATTGAATACAGGAAGTATGTAGGGCACATGATCTCGCCCGATGATGCTTACAGGCTAAATACCCAGGTCAAAACATTCAGGCTCAGGTTTAATCAGCAGTGCAAAAATGCCTCCGCCATTGCTGACCTCCTTATATCATCTCCTGTTGTAGGAAAAGTATGGTTCCCCGGACTTCCTGAACATGAAACCCATTCTGTTGCACAAAAGCTCTTTGAAGACAGGGGATTCGGGGGAATGATAACTTTCGATTTTGCCGGTGAATCTTCCGGTGAAAAAAGGAAGAGAAGGGATATGTTCATCAGCGGAGTTTCAGAAGATATCAAAATAATCCCGTCGCTCGGAGATCCAAAAACTATTATCATGCCGGTAGAATCCGTATGGGGTGCAAAATATCCCGAGCCCGGACTTATCAGAATGTCGGCAGGATTCGAGGAAACTGAACGCATTACTGAAATCATCAGCGACGCTCTCCGGAAGCTGTAAGGGGCTGAAAATCAATGGTCAATGCCAGTCGATCGGCTCTTTCCCGTGCTCAAGCAGGTAATTGTTGCAGTGGCTGAAATGTCTGTTACCGAAAAAACCTCTTGAGGCAGAAAGGGGTGAGGGATGAGCGGATTCAAGGACCAGGTGTCTCGACCTGTCTATTGATTCTCCTTTTTTTTGTGCGTAGGCCCCCCACAGGAAGAAAACAACGTTATCCTTTTCCCTGTTAATGACCCTTATGACCTCATCAGTAAATTCTTCCCAGCCTTTTCTCTGGTGCGAACCAGCCTGATGCGCCCTTACGGTAAGTGTTGCATTAAGAAGAAGAACCCCCTGTCTTGCCCAGCGTGTCAGGTCGCCCGATCCTTCTGGCCGGAAACCAAGATCCGCTTCTATCTCCTTGAATATATTGATAAGACTTGGAGGATAGGCCACACCATCCCTTACTGAAAAACATAATCCATGAGCCTGTCCGGGTCCGTGATATGGATCCTGTCCTATTATTACAGCGTTTACATTCTCGAAAGGGCAGAGTTCAAAGGCGTTGAATATCAGTGAGCCGGGTGGAAAGACCTGACCTTTCCCGTATTCATTCCGGACAAAATCGGTCAGCTTAAGAAAATAATCCTTTCTGAACTCGCCGTCGAGCTTCGATTTCCAGCCTGTCTCAATACGTACTTCCATGTCTAAAGATAAGAAAACCGTTCCTGTAAAACAAAATGGACTGATGAATTAATCATCAGTCCATACACAACCATCTACCCACACAACCTAAAACTAAAGAAACAAAATTTCAGACAGCTCAGAAGTAATTTCATTAACTTCACTGGTAAAAAGAACATTACAATTTGGCTACTTTGGCATGCTGAACTAATCAAATTTAAACCAAAAATTAATACAGAAATAGAAAATTATAAGTCATTTTGACTAAAATATTGATTTTTTTTATCAACAACAGTTAATAATTTCTTAATTGTAAACGGATCGATGGGAAAAGAGACAGAACGTAAATTTCTGGTTACCGGCAGATTCAGGCATCTGGCATCAGGCAAACAGCATATACTGCAGGGATATCTGGCAGTTGATCCTGAAAGGACGGTGAGAATCAGGTTAGCCGGTAAAAAGGCTTTTTTAACAATAAAGTCGCCGGCAAAGGAAGGAAGTTTTACGCGTGGCGAATGGGAATATGAGATACCTCGGACCGATGCCGAAGAAATAATGAAGATTTGTCTTCCCCGCAGGATTGAAAAGACAAGATACAGGATCTTACATGGAAGGCACGTAATTGAGGTTGATGAATTTCACGGAGAACATATTGGTCTGGTAATGGCCGAAGTCGAGCTGGCCTGCGAGGAGGAGGAATTTGAAAAACCTGAATGGCTTGGAGAGGAGGTTACCGGAGATCCCAGGTACTATAATGCAAATATGATCTGATGGCAGGAGTCTTATTTCTTAAATACAAAATATACGGCAAGAACAAGAAAGAAAAATCCTATTATGTGGTTTGTTCTTATCTGTTCATCTTTGAAGACAATAAGCGTGAAAGCGGTAAATACAAGAATGGAGATAACTTCCTGTATTACCTTTAGTTCAACAAGACCAAACGGACCGCCGTTTGCCTTGAATCCCATCCTGTTGGCAGGTACCTGAAGGGAATACTCAAAAAGGGCAATGAACCAGCTCAGTAGAATGATAGCAAGAAGACTGAGGTTTTCGAACCTGTTTATTGTTTTCAGTTTCAGATGTCCGTACCAGGCAAATGTCATAAACGCGTTCGACAAAACCAGCAGAAGGATTGTGTAGAGGCCTTTCATATTGCTTGTAAGCTTAAATTTTCAATATTAAGGAACAGCGGAAGCTGAATGTCTCAGAGTACCCTTGAATAGATCTGTTTTGGATCGCCCGGAGCATAAAAATCTTCAAGACTTGCCTGCAGTTTATAACCGTTCTTTTGATAAAATATTTCAGTCGGCGCATAAAGAGGTCTTCCTGAAGTCTCGATCCAGAGGATACGGCCTCCTCTTTCTCTTACATCCTCTTCAATGGCATGGAGAAGAAGGGATCCATATTTCCTGTTCTGCGAATTATTATGGACAGCAATCCAATACAGATCCCAGGAATGAACCGAAAAAGGATTTTTCCCGTAATTGGCAAAAGCAGAGATTCCGTTTTCATCTTCAACCTTCATCCAGTAGTATCCGCTCTTTTCTGCTCCTGCAGCAATTGTCTCATCCGCAATTTCCAGTGCAGTCTGAATCTCAAATTCATAAAAGAATCCTGTCGATCTCAGAATAGATTCAATATCCTTTCTGTGGCCGGCATTAATGCCTTTTGTTATATTTCCCATAATCATTCAATAGTTAAGATCTTCAGTAATCCGTGTTACGGCCTCCGTCATGGGGATACCCGCCCGGGTTACGGCAGCAACGACACCGCTGTCGGGCGATAAGCAAGGATTTGCATTAACCTCAATAACATAGGGATTATTTTCTTTGTCGACCCTCATGTCGACCCGTGCATAGCCTTTGAGACCGAACACCTCCCAGCACCTGAGAGCCGCATCTCGTATTCTTTCAGCGAGGACAGGATCGAGGTTTTCGCCGGGGAATTCCCTTATTGTATTTACATACTCAAAACTGTCTTCGATCCACTTTGCCCTGAAGTCGACGATTTTCGGCATATCATCTCCGAAGTTATGAAAAACCATTTCGGCCGGCGGCATAACTTCAGGTCCCGATTTACTGAACAGGACTGTTATATTGAATTCTCTTCCTTCAATATAATCCTGAATGAGCCAGTGCGAGTCGTCATATTTTAAAAGGCGTTCCACATCTTCATCGCTGAAGGTAAAAACTGAATCATGTGTTATTCCCTGAGATCCGTCTTCCCATACCGGTTTTATTATGTATTTTTTCCCGGGTGTCATTTTCCTGCACTGAGACGGTAAAAACGACAACGGGGTATTTATCCTGTTTTCAGTAAGTATTTTGGCAGTCAACGTCTTACTAGTGGTGATAAAAATTGCTTCGAGCGGATTGCCCGAGTAGGGAACAGAGTGCATATTAAGAAGGGCCGGGACAAAATAACAAAGTTCTCCCTTGTTGTTTATCGATTCAACCAGGTTAAACACAAAATCCGGTTTTTCTGATGCAAGATCTGCAACTTCATTCATGAAGTCGGCAGTTATTCCTTTCCTGTATGTTTCGATACCTGTTTTCCGGAGATTCTCGCTTATGAATTCAACCTGATCAAGAACATCCATTTCATCAGGAAGGGCATTCTCTCCCGGCTGGTTATAAATTATGCAACAGTTCTTTTTCTTCATAGTTTCAGCCCATGGCGTTTTAAAGCTGAATTCATTATCATCTCCAGTAGCGTCTGGTACTCTATTCCCGACATTCGCGACAGAATAGGAAGGTCAGAATGCACAGGATGCAGTCCGGCCAGAGGATTTACTTCAATGAAGCATATCTTTCCATTCCTGTCTGCTTTTACATCGACCCGTCCGCCATCAACAGCACCGAGCGCTATCCAGGCTTTCAGGGCAACTGTTTTGCATTCTTCCGCGAATTCTTCATCCATGGGACTGTATTTGCAGAAAAGCTGATAATTTTCCTTGAATTCAACGGAATATGGGAGGTTATCCCTGCATTCGATCTCCATTCCGCCCAAGGCAGTTGCGTTTTCTCCTGAGCCAGCTATTCCCACGGTGAATTCCCGTCCGGGAAGGTATTCTTCCACCAGGGCAGGCTGCTGAAACCTTTCAAGGAGGTAAACGGCCATCGATTTCAGTTCGTCAGCCGACCTGACAAGACTTTTTTCAGTGATACCCTTTCCTGTACCTTCCGATACAGGCTTTATGAAAAGCGGGTAACGGAGCTCGCATCTCTCAGCATCACTTTTATCTGAGATCAGAAAGCCCGGGCTTACAGGTACTCCTGCTGCAGAAACTATAAGTCGTGTAAGATATTTGTTGAGCGAAACACCGAGAATAACAGGTCCGCTGAATACATATGGTATCCTGTATTGGTCAAGGATAGCCGGAACCACCGACTCTCTGCCGTCGCCATAAAGTCCTTCTGCAATATTAAAAACGAGATCCCATCTCTTCCCAGCCGACAGTTCATCGATAAGCTGGAAGCAGTTTCCTACTGCCTCTGTTTCAAAGCCCATCTTTTTCAGAGCAATGTCAATGGCATCGACCGTATCCTGCTTGTCGAACTCTGCGGTATCCTCCATAGAATATCCGCGGTCGAGATACCACGACCGCAGATCATAAGTAAGTCCGATCTTCATTATTCAGGATCTATTGTTCGGGATATTCACAGATAACACCCTTGTAGTTACGGAGAACTATATGTTCATCATTATGCTCCACTACATAGTCAGGAAGCAGAGGTATCTTTCCTCCTCCTCCGGGAGCGTCGATTACAAAGGTTGGTATTGCATACCCGCTTGTAAAACCACGCAGACCTTTTATTATCTCGAGCCCTTTGGCCACAGTTGTCCTGAAATGACCAGAACCCGGAATCAGATCGCACTGGTACAGGTAATATGGACGCACCCTGACCTTCAGTAATTTATGCATAAGGTCCTTCATTACCGGAATACTGTCGTTGATACCTTTCAGAAGCACTGTCTGGCTTCCAAGAGGAAATCCTCCGTCAGCAAGCTTATTGCAAGCCCTGGCGCATTCTTCGGTAATCTCGAGAGGATGCGAAAAATGCAGGCTTATAAAAAGAGGATGGTATTTCTTCAGGACATTAATCAGACCGTCGGTTATACGCTGGGGTAATACTACCGGAATCCTTGAGCCGATGCGGATCATTTCCACATGCTCTATCTTCCTTATATTATAGAGAATATAATCAAGTGTCTCATCACTAAGAGTAAGTGGATCGCCTCCGCTTATCAGCACATCCCTTACCTCTTTGTGGGAAGCAATGTAACTGAATGCTTTTTCATAATCCTGCCGTGCGAGCTTGTCAAGCCTTCCTACTGAATGCGATCTTGTACAGTACCTGCAATAATTCGAACATACCTGGGTGACCGTGAATAACACCCTGTCGGGATACCTGTGGACAATGCCCTTTACAGGAGAAAAGGATTTCTCATGAAGAGGGTCTGACTGTTCACTGCTGCTCACGAGAAGCTCCTCAACAACCGGAATGACATTCCTGCGGAGAGGATGTCCGGGCTTTGAATCATATATCAAGGATGCAAAATAAGGAGTAATCCTCAGGGGAAGACGGCCTTTCAGATTGCTTATTGACATAATCTCCTTGTTGGACAGTTTCATGATCTTCTGAAGATCATCAATACTGGTAAAGGCATTTCTGAGCTGCCATTTCCAATCATTCCAGGATTCGATAGTTGTTAGGGGGAAGTACCGGTGCATGAATTCCGAACTCCGGTTGCTAACTAACTGGTTTGGGATTTCATTCTGCGAAAAAAACGTGGTTTTCGCGCCAGGCTCTTCATCAGAAGAGCAACCCACGAGGCGGCCCTCACAGCGGAGGGTGGCAACCTCATTATTGTTAGCGTTCATAACGGTCGATGAAAAAGATCATCTGTTGTTTTAATTTTTCTTGTAGTTAAATAGTTTTTTAGTTAAAAAATCGGGACGAAAATATATATTCTGTAAATACATTGTACTCTTCACCCTTTAATAATATTAACATGGAGGATTTTTTATCAACATATCCTTCATTATAGCACTGACAATCAATGGTATATAATTGCCGGACGATGCATTCGGATGCATTGTTATTTTTATGATATTATACCCGGCGGGGTGGACTTTTCCGTAAAAACCGACCTGCGGCAATCTGGATTCTCTCTCTCAGAAGACATATTGACTTTCATTTCTTCTTGTGCAGTTTTAAGTTTCCTTCCAATCAACTATTATGCCAGAAAAAAAATAAACAATTCAGGCTGAAAAAAGTTCTGCACTATAACGCAGGTATGATTGAAAAATTGCAGATTGAATTAACCAGAGTTTGGAGTGACCAGAGTGACCAGAGTTTGGAGTGCCACTTTAAGTACTCCAAACTCCAGCTCTCTCCAACTTAAATTCACATTTATTACTTGCCATTTTGAATATACTTCCTTATCTACAGGTAATAAATGATTTAAAGCAATATCAGATGTCATCGCCAGAGTCAAAATCCTGACTTCGCCTTAACTTCTTTATTTCGGAGTGTTTTATCTTCCTATAAGCTCTTTCAGCCTTTGAACCTGCGGTTGGGCTTCCGGGCTTTCTTATGGGTTTTCTGGTAAGGGCGGCTGCAAGAAGGGAAAACAGCCTTTCTTCAGCAGCTTCCCTGTTCTTCAGCTGAGTCCGTCCCGACTGAGCTCTGACTATGATTTCACCTTCCGAATTAATCCTCTTCTTCAGTTTCTGAAGAATAATGGATTTTTCTTCTTCAGAAAGGGATGAGGTGCGGGTTATGCAAAACCTGAGTTCCACCCTGGTGTTGACCTTGTTCACATTCTGTCCGCCCGGACCACTGCTGCGCGAAGCAGAGAACTCCAGTTCGCTTTCAGGTATCCTGGACCGTAATTCTTCAGGGGTCATAGTTGATAATTTCCTCCCTGTCTATCCCTTACTCAGCTATCTCAAAGATATATTCTCCCGATCCGGTAGTTGCTTCAATCCTGTTTTCCTTTTTATTATGTGTGAAAACGGGTGTTTCTTCCTGGGTTTTTCCGCTCGGATCTTTCGTAAATGTCACCTTTGAAAGATCCCCGGTAGGGAGGAAGATCCTGGCAGAAGTATTTGGAGGAATTACAACCCTGAGAGTTACCCTGCCGTCTTTTCTTTCCCAGCCCGAAGAGATGGTCCCGTAAGGGCTTTCAAATGATGCTTTTGAGAAATCGAGCTTTTTGGTGAGATATGGAAATATTACAATCTCCTTGTAGCCCGGTTTTCCATTGTCTATCCCTGCTGAGCTCCGGTACATCCAGTCGCCAATTGCCCCATAGGCATAATGATTAAATGAATTCATCCCGGCATCCTGGAAAGTGCTGTCTGTTTTTTGCCCGTCCCAGCGTTCCCAAATTGTTGTTGCTCCCATTTTAACCGGATACAGCCACGATGGGTAGGTCTCCTGAAGAAGGAGATCGTATGCAAGATCGGGATATCCGTTCCGGCTAAGAACATGGCAGAGGAAGGGTGTTCCAAGAAACCCTGTCGACAGATGGTTTCGCCTGCTCCGGATGTCGGAAGCAAGAAATCCTGCTGCCTTGGGCCTGAGATCTTCGGGAAGAAGGTCAAACATAAGAGCCAGAACATAAGATGTCTGCGAATTGGTTCCCACCCTTCCCGAAGGAGTCACGTATTCCTTGTTGAATACTTCTTTTATCTTGTTATACAGTCCGTTATAGTAGTCAGCATCATTGCTTTTACCAAGTTCTTCAGCAGCTTTTGAAAGCAGTCCGGCGGAATAGGCGTAAAAGGCGGTTGCAATGAAATCGTGTTCTGTATGCCCGTCGGGCTCGGAGTGATTATTGACGGGAGGATGGTAGAATAGCCAGTCGCCGTATTTGCTTCCTCCTTTCCATATATATGAATCTCCGGCTTTCCCCTTGATGTAGTCGACCCAGGCCTTCATGCTTGGATATTGCCTCGCAAGAAGATCTTTATCACCATAAACCTGGTAGAGGGTCCATGGTGTAATTACTGCCACATCACCCCATCCGGCCGATGGCTGGGCTGTTTTTGCATTCTGTGGGTTCAGAACATCAGGTATTACGTCAGGAACTTCTCCTCCTGACTTCTGATCAAGAGCAAGGTCCTTAAGCCATTTGGTAAAAAAGGCAGCAACGTCATAGTTGAATGCCGCGGTCCTTGTGAAAGCCTGGGCATCACCTGTCCAGCCAAGCCTTTCATCACGCTGAGGGCAGTCGGTCGGCACATCGACGAAGTTACCTTTCTGGCCCCATTTAATATTATGCTGCAGCTGGTTTAGCAGGGGATTGGAGCTTTCATATGAGCCGGTTACCTCCATGTCGGAATGAACCACCACTCCTGTTATATTTTCTGTAGTAAGATCCCCGGGAAATCCTGTAACCTCGACAAATCTGAAACCCATGAAAGTGAACCTGGGTTCATATATTTCTTCCCCGGTTCCTGCAAGGGTATAGCTTATCAGGCATTTTGCAGCACGAAGGTTTTCAGTATAAAACTCACCGTATTTATCAAGGACTTCTGCATGGCGCAGGGTAACAACCGTTCCCTTCGGTCCCGAAACCTTAAGCCTGATCCATCCAACCATGTTCTGGCCCATATCGACGATAAGGGATCCCTTTGGCGACCTGAACACCTTCTGTGGCTTTATCTCCTCTATCTTCCTTATCTGTGCTCCTTCAGAGGCTACTATATTATTATTATATACAGCGGTAACGACCGGTTCCCATTTTGAATCGTCATATCCGCTGAGATTCCATCCTGTCAGCTTTTTTGTTGCATCATATGTCTCTCCGTTATAAATGTCATTCATTCGTATTGCGCCGTCATTGCTGCATTTCCAGGAACCGTCAGTGACTATCAGTGTTTCCGTTCCGTCGGAAAAGGATATTTTCATCTGCATCAGAAGACCCAGTTTTTTTCCATACACGGCCCAGTTGTTTCCCCATGCAAGCGTTCCCCTGTACCATCCATCGCCCAGAACAGCACTTACTGCATTTTCTCCTCTCGACAATAGCCCGGTAACATCGTACACCTGGTACTGAAGTCTCTTTCCATATGTAGTCCAGCCCGGGGTCAGTACCTGGTCACCAACCTTTTTGCCGTTGAGATGAAGCTCATAGAAGCCATGTGATGTCACATATACAACTGCCTTTGATATGTTTTTAGTCAAAGTGAATTCCTTCCGGAAATGAGGAGACGGGGAATAACGGTTTGTATCTCCCTTCATTTCGATCCACTCTGCCTTCCAGTTTGCCTTGTCATGCAAGCCAGTCTCCCAGTAAGCGGTCTCACTCCATTTAGATGCTTTGCCCTTGTTGTCCCATATCCTTACCTGCCAGTAATATCTTGCTCCTGGCTTCAGTTCCGGACCTGCATAAGGAACGAGAACAGACTCTTCAGAGCTTACTTTTCCAGTCTGCCAAATAATACTCCTGCCTGAAAAGCCCGGGTCTGAAGCGACCCTGAGAGAATAAGAGGTCTGAACAAGGTTTCTGGCTGTCCCTTTAATTTTCCACGAAAGTCTTGGCTGCATATTATCGATGCCTGCCGGATTCTTCATATGTTCGCATGTGAGATCAGATACTGAAATACCCTGGGAATATATCATTCCGGGAATTAAGATCAGGAGCAGAAATAACTTGAATGATTTCATAGGTTGATTATTAGGTTCTGATTTAAGAGTTTTGAAATTTATCCATTTTTATCATAAATCCGACGAGTAAAATGCCTATTTTTATATTCTTTTTTTGAACTAAACAGATAATAAGGCCGGCGTTATGGATCCAGTTGCAGGGATATTGCTTATTGCTCTTGGCAGTATTGGGGCTGCCAGTTTTTATGTTCCTTTCAAGAAAGTCAGGGAGTGGTCGTGGGAATCATACTGGATAGCCCAGGGGGTTGCTGCATGGCTCATTGCACCATGGCTCTTTGCTCTCATCTTTATCCCGCAGGGTGAGCTTCTGCCCATATTAAGGGAATCTCCCTCATCAGCAAAACTCATGGCTGCATTTTTCGGGATCCTCTGGGGTTTCGGGGGACTTACCTTCGGGCTGAGCATGCGCTATCTCGGTGTTGCCCTCGGACAAAGCATAGCCCTTGGCCTGTGTGCCGCCTTTGGCACAATTATACCGGCAATGGTAGCCGGACAGAACCTTTTTGCATCGAGAACAGGGATACTGACCTTGATAGGAGTCGCCCTCACTGTTGCAGGTATCGCTATAATAGGATATGCAGGAGCTCTTAAAAGCAGATCCATGACTGACGAGGAGAAGAGAAAAGCCATAAAGGAATTTGCCCTTAAGAAAGGGATTCTCATCGCTGTGTTCTCAGGTATTATGAGCGCCTGCTTCAATTTCGGATACGAAGCCGGAAAACCAATTGAAGAGGTGGCTCTGGCTCATGGAACAAATCCCCTTTTTCAGAAAAACCCTACCCTTATTTTCATTCTCCTCGGGGGTTTTATAACAAATCTTATCTACTGCGGATATCTTAATATAAGGAACAAGACTTACACTGACTATCTCGGCGTAACACGGAAGATATTTATTAACAACATCCTCTTTACCTTCCTTGCCGGGTTCCTCTGGTTTCTGCAGTTCCATTTCTTCGGGATGGGCGTTAGCAAACTGCCTTCAGGAATGGCTGTTTTCGGATGGAGCATCCTGATGGCACTTAACATCGCAATAAGCAATATATGGGGAATTATTCTAAGTGAATGGAAGGGAGTAAATACAAAAACCATTGTTGTTCTGATTACAGGTATTATAGTACTCATACTATCAGCTTTTATAGTCAAACTAAGCTAATGAATGAATATGAAGAGGTTTGGTTTTAAGATGAAGCTCAATCCCGGATTCAGGGAGGAATACAGGAAACGCCACGGAGAGATCTGGCCGGAACTTGTTACTTTGCTTAAGAGCCAGGGTATTGCCAATTATTCTATCTTCTATGATGAAGAAACCAATATCCTTTTTGCCTATCAGGAACAATTGGGTGAAAGTTCATCACAGGACCTTGGAGCGGAGGATATAGTAAGAAAGTGGTGGAACTTTATGGCCGACATAATGGAAACAAATCCCGACAATTCACCTGTCACGATTCCCCTGGAACAATTGTTTTTCATGGAGTGATCCGGATGAAAAAAAGACAGTAATAATTTCAAAATTATAAGGAATGAATAAGGAAGCAATAAAGAAATCATATCAGCTTGCTAAGGAGCAGTATGCAGAGCTGGGAGTAGACACTGAAAAGGTCCTCAATCAGATGGACGACGTAGTAATAAGCCTTCACTGCTGGCAGACAGATGATGTGGGCGGTTTCGAAAAAGAAGGCGCCGAGCTTGGAGGAGGAGGTATTCAGGCTACAGGCAACTATCCCGGAAAGGCAAAGACCATTGTACAAATGCGTGATGACCTCGACAAGGTTTTCTCTCTTCTTCCCGGCAGGCAGCGTCTGAGTCTTCATGCTATCTATGGTGAGTTTGAGGGAAAGAAGGTTGACAGGGACCAGATCGAGGTGAAACATTTTCAGGGATGGATCGACTGGGCGAAGAAAAGGAACGTTGGCCTCGATTTCAATTGCACCTGTTTTTCTCATCCTCTTGCTGACGACGGATTCACTCTGTCGAGCCGGAACCCGAAGATCAGAAAATTCTGGATAGAACATACAAAAAGATGTCGTGAAATCGCCGCCGAGATGGGACGCCAGCTCGGAACCCCTTCGGTGCACAACATATGGATACCCGACGGATCGAAGGATACTCCGGTCGACAGAATGGGCCTCCGTGCCATTCTCAAGAAATCGCTCGACGAGATTCTGACTGTTGAATATCCAAAAAAGTATCTCAAGGACTCTGTGGAGAGCAAACTGTTTGGAATAGGATCAGAATCGATGGTGGTGGGATCGCATGATTTCTACATGGGTTATGCAGTCTCTAACAATATCCTCATAACCCTCGACAACGGTCATTTTCACCCAACAGAACAGGTAGGTGATAAAATCTCATCTATACTCCTTTATATTGATGAGATACTTCTGCATCTTACAAGAGGAGTCAGGTGGGACAGCGATCATGTCGTAACCCTGAATGACGAGCTTGTCCTTATAGCTCAGGAGATAATCAGAGCCAAAGTTCTTAAGAAGGTGAATATAGGGCTCGACTTCTTCGATGCCAGCCTTAACAGGATAGGAGCATATGTTACAGGTACGAGATCAGCACAGCAGGCATTCCTCTTTGCAATGCTCGAGCCTCTTGATATGCTCAGGAAATTTGAGGCAGAGGGGAAATACTTCGAAAGGCTCGCATATCTCGAACTTATGAAAACCCTGCCTTTCGGCGCAGTATGGGATTATTACTGCATGACAAGCAAGGTTCCGGCAGGAAGGGATTATATCGAAGAAATAGTCAGATACGAAAAGGAAGTGTTAAGCAAAAGACAATAAATTTTTATACCGGTCGAATAATTATCACAGTAGAATATGAAGGAAAAAGTCATCGCGATTTTTGATGTTGGAAAGACAAACAAGAAATTACTTCTTTTTGACTATAATCTGAAGCTTGTTTCGGAAGAAGAGACCAGGTTCCCGGAAGTGACTGATGACGACGGATTTGAGTGCGACAATATCGACCTGATTGAAGACTGGATAATGGAATCCATTAAGGATCTCATCCGGTCTGACCTTTATGATCTCACTGCACTGAACTTTGCCACATACGGAGCAACCCTGGTGTACCTCGATGCTGAAGGAAAAAGGATCGGCCCAGTATACAACTATCTCAAACCGATCGATGAGAGAATTCCAGAAAGGATCTACAGACGATACGGCGGACAGGATGAGTTCTGCCGCAGGACCGCTTCACCTTCCCTTGGAATGCTAAACTCCGGAATGCAGATCCTGTGGCTGAAATCTGAAAAGCCTGAGATATTCTCACAGGTTAAATATATCCTGCATTTCCCTCAGTACCTGTCGTACCTGATAACCGGGAAAATCTGCTCGGAGCACACCTCAATAGGCTGCCATACTGCACTTTGGGATTTCGACAATATGAAATACCATTCCTGGGTCAGCGATCAGGGTCTGGAACTTTCTGAACCCATTCCGGTTACAACCCTCTATGAGGTTGTTATTGACGGTAAAAAGATCAATGCCGGGATAGGTATCCACGACAGTTCCGCATCGCTTGCTCCATATTTTTCAGGAAACAGGGGTGAGTTCCTTCTGGCTTCAACAGGTACATGGTGCATTAATATGAATCCCTTCAATCCTGAAAAGCTGACAACTGAACAACTAGACAGGGATTGCCTGTGCTACATGAGCATAACGCGTCAGCCTGTCAAATCCTCCCGCCTCTTCCTTGGTAAAATGCACGACACCGGTGTGGAAATGCTTAACACACATTTCAGGACCTCTGAGGATTTTTATATGAATGTCAGGTTCGACCAGGACCTCATTAACATGCTGGGGAAAAGATATATTGGCGACAAGAGGGCTTTCTTCAGCAGCGGACCCGAATCAAGGGAGTTCAGGGACAGGATCGACCTGTACGACTTCAAGTCATTCGATGAAGCTTACCACCAGCTTATGTCAGAACTAACCACTCTCTCCGCGGAATCAATCAGGCTTGTCCTTCCTGAAAAGAACGAAACAGGAAATATGTATGTGACCGGAGGGTTTTCAAAGAATCAGATCTTTGTGAAGCTCCTTGCAGGAATGTTCCCCGGCATGAGGGTGTTTACTTCGGAAATCAAGAATGCAACAGCCCTGGGAGCTGCACTCGTCGTTTACAAATCACTGAGCGACATTGTCCCCGAACCAAACCTGGGCTTAACGGAATACCTTGCTTAGTACCATGGTATTACAGGTGCTCTGTTCTTTTGCCTCAACGGTGGTAAGATATTTATGGCAACCGGGGACCTGAACTGTGCGCTTTAGTTCTTTTATTTTGGAAAAGAACTGCTAAAAGAAACAAAGCCACAGCCACAAGGTATAATAATAATCCTGACTCACTGTTTTTATCTTTAAAGCGGCGTCAGAAAAAGAAAAAATGACGAGAAAAGTAATATGATAACGAAAATGATAAGAAAAACAGCAGTAATCCTCGTGATTATCTGTCAGACAACACTGGTTTTTGCCCAGGATAAGGATTTTGGTATCTGGTATACTATTGCTGCTGAAAAGGAAATATTAAAGAATCTCGACCTGGGGGTGGACTTTAACCTGAGAACCTACCACGATGCAGGTGAGGTCGAAGAAGGATTTGCGGACCTGGGACTGGATTACAAAATCAACAAAGCTTTTTCTGCAGCTCTTTCCTACAGGTTAACTAAAGCCAGGGAAGACAATGAGGAATATCATACACGCCATAAATGGTTTGCCGACCTGAAGGCGAGAACTTCCTTTGGTGACCTAGATCTGTCGGGGCGGGTTAGGTTTCAGCAGCGCCATAAAACATATTTTGAGGATGATAATGACAGGGAATCTAAAGAGCATATCAGACTGAGATTAAAGGCCTCATATGACATCCCATCCTTCCCCCTGAACCCTTTTCTGTCTTCAGAGCTGTTCCTTCCTGTATTCGACCATGTAACCCGGACGGTCGACAAACAGAGGTTTTCAGGAGGCTTTGAATACAATATTTCAAAAAAGCACGCCATTGAACTTGAGTATATGTTTCAGAGGGATTTCTTTCCCAAAGAGGTTGATATGAACATAATTTCTGTCGGTTACGGCATTAAGCTTTAAATGCTCTATACCAGTTAAGGCTCAGTAAATTATGAGAATCATGCGCCTTTTGTTCCTCACCCTGCTCTTCAGCTGCTTGATTTCATAACGGGAAAAAGATCTGCATTGTCATCAACACCTGGTATCTGTCAGAAAAAAACAGGATCTATTCCCTTCTAATCCTGCTTATCAGGGAATCGGTTCTGACCGATCTTACAGAAATCAGCAGCGCAGACACTCCTGTTGCAAGGATCAGCAGGATCATTAATGTTATCGTCTTCCAGGGGAGATCGGCAATATTCGTAAGCGAAGGCCTTGTCGCAACCAGTGCCGAGACAAGACCTGTAAAAACGCCTGCCAGAAGTATCCTTATATGTTCGTTGAAGATAAGCTTTCTGATATTTTTCAGTGAAAATCCTTCTGCCAGTAGCAGTCCGAGATCCCTTCTCCGGTTATTGAAATTCCTTACAAGAACAAGGCCGATACCTGCCACTCCAAGTATCATACCGATACCGCCGAGTATTGTAAAAACCGAAAGGTAGGTATTGGTCACGACAAAGAAGGAGGCCAGCCTTTCGGAGGCAGGTTCGAAATGTACACCATACTCTGCAAGCCTGTCGCCAAGTGTACCTATATAGGTTTCCGACATTTCAGGATTCCCGTCAGCCAGGAAGACCTGACTTCCCGCCACGGAAGGAAAATACCTGTTGAAATTATCAATTCCTATAATAACATAACCCTGAAATACCGAGGATTTCAATCCTGCAGACAGAACGACATTCAGTACCTGTCCGCTCTCGGTCCGAATTTTAAGTGTATCACCTGCTTTTACCATCAGTCCGTACTGCATTACTGTCTGATCGGCAATACCATAGATAGTTTCGTTCCCGGGAGATTGTTTAAGTGTCTCCCAGGGATTGGCAACTCCGATGTCCTTCATGGTCACAGCAAACGAGAACGATCCTTTCCTTATGAATTCAGAAGGATCGAGTCCAAGCAATGGGGGAGAGGCGATGTGATTAAGGTTCAGGCAGCTTGCGTCGTTTCCGGCGGTTTTTCTGCCCTGCAATACTGACAATTCTTCCATTTCAGTATCGTCTAGTCCGAATTCCCTTCTTCCTGACGGACTTGCAAGGTTACCCTTGACCGGGACCGAAGATTCGCCCCAGAGAAGGTATCCTCCGGTGCCTCCGGAAGGTTCCAGCATGCTGTCGTTAATGCTCATCCTGTTTGCCCCTGTTATAACAACGGCAAAAAGGCCTGCTGCGAGAAAAAGCACCGGAGCAATAGCCTGTGACGGATGGAAAGCATAGTATGCATCTGATACCTGACCGCTTTTTCTGAAGCTGTATTCGCCTGCCTTTTCAGGCCGTATGTAATGCTGCCTGATGAGCAGAATAAAGAGGACAAAGACAAGCACTCCCCCGATATATGAGAAAAGGGTTGCGCTATCAGGAATAAGGAAAGAAAGGACGATTGCAGTTATTGTCAATCCAGCCGTAATAAACAGGGCTAATGAATTCCTTTCCGGCGACGGCCGTTCTGTTGTACCTGTCTCCGGTTCGCTGAGTCGCCTCAGAAACCTGGCTGTTTTTATCCAGAGTATCGAAAGAATAATAATTATTGTTGCGCTAAAACCTATAAGGAATGACTGAAAATCAAAAACAGCTGCAAGCGTGTTAGTCTGGACGGCACCCTGCCATACTGAATTCAGGGCTTTTATGGTTATCATATTGAAGAATCCTCCGGCAAAGGCACCCGCAAGAGCTCCGGAAAAAGCTGTCAGACCAGTTTCTATGAACAGCATCTTTCTGATCAAACCGTTGGTAAAGCCGAGTGAATAAAGTGTCATTACCTGATCCTTCCGGGCTTCGAAGTGTGTCGACACAACAAGCATAATCAGTATTATCGCTGAGATTATAATAAAGAAACCAAGTCCCAGGAAAAGTGTGCTGAAATCAACGCTTTTGCTTGCCGCCATTGCTGATTCCTGTCTTAGATCCGATACCGAGAATCCCGACAGGTCAGGATCGGGCGATCCTGTGAGCTTTTCTCTAATCTCGTTTTCTGAGATCCCGCTACCGAAGCGTATTGATGTTGCCGGACCGAAATTTCCAGCCCAGAGCTCCCTTCCCTTTTCATAGTTGATAAAAGCCTTCGGAGTGCCTCCGTTTACATTCCAGTATTCCTCATCCTTGTCTCTTATCCGTCCCATGTCGATCTCCACTCCGGCGTCCCAGTCGGTGCACGACTCGCTTCCTGCTATTCCCGGAAACTCAGGCATAAGCAATGAATCGGACCATATACCGTCCATGCCTTCCACCTTTTCCACAATAAAATCAAATCTTTCCTCTGTAAGCCGGTTCATCGGATCGGGTGAATACCATGTGACAGTTATTGTATCTCCCGGATAAGCGCCAATGTCGTCGGCAAGCCATTCGTTTATGACAATCCTGTTGCCTTCCTCAGGTATTTCACCATACAACGACCTGTCGAGTGCTGCAATGAAGGAATAGGGCGTTGACTTGTCCCCCTTGCTGATACTGTTTGCAAGGTATGTTATTGAAGGGCTGGCTGAGCTGATCCTGCTCCTTATCTCATCGACCTGTGACTGGTCGATGAATATTCTGTCTGCAACGATCTCATAGCCACCTGTTGCAGGGACCTGCCTCAGTGAGAATCCGGCATCTTCAGGCCTGATGATCTTTCTGAAAGCTATTCTGACCTGATCAGGACTTATCTCACCCTTGTGATCGAATAAAAGTCTGTTTATGTCGGGAATCCTGCCTGATGCATTTACCAGATCAGAACGGTTTATGAAGATGTTCATCGGAACAAGCTGGCTTATCCCCAGGGAAAAATTTCCCGTGTTTGCCGCATCAAGTATTCTGGCTGTTCTGAGGACTATCGAAGGATTGAATTCTTTTCCGGGAGAAAAGGGAGCATCAGCAGGGATGTCAGTTATTGAATTGAACCTGATAATCAGTTCATCCCCTTCGGCTATTCCAAGGTATGAAGCAAGACGATCGTTTACAGCCACCTCGCCCTGAGAGATTTCAATAGAATTATTATCGTGGAAGGTAAAAAAGTTATCGTCAATCGCAAAGATTTTGACCTGCGGAGCTAATTTTTGTGTGGCAAAACTCTGGCAGTATCCTTCCATTTCAAGTACACCTGCAACCCTTACTCCGGTTTCGGCCGACATTCTTTCTGCAACCGAAGGGTCAAAATACCTGATGCCGGAGCTCAGCATAGTCCCGGTGTTGCCAAGCTTTTCGAAGGATGTCTTCTTCAGGCTGTCGCGGACAGATTTGCCTGTCATCAGCGAACCGGTGACAACTCCCGCGAGCAGGAGGATAATTATCACCTGGTAGAGGGAACCCTTAAAATTATGGGTTATGGAACTTATTACTATCCTGAACAGGTTAAGTTTCATAGGGAAATTATCTGTTTATGCCGTCAACCAGTTTTCCTTCGGAAAGATTGTACCGGATCTTCATCCTTCCGGCCAGATCCTGTGAATGCGTGGCCAGGATAAGAGTGATACCATAATCCTTGTTCATTCCTGTGAGAAGGTCGCCGAGGTTCTCTGAGTTTTTCCTGTCGAGCGATCCTGTTGGTTCGTCAGCAAGAAGAATTGAGGGTTTATTGACAAGGGCCCTGACAAGGGTGGCTCTCTGGGCTTCGCCTCCTGATATCTGGTAAGGATACTTTCCGGCAATATCCGTGATGCCTGTTCTTTCCATCATCTTTTTTGCATCGTCCTCTTTTATCCTGTGATCCTCTTCTGCAGCTCCTGAAGCCAGAAGCGGAAGGAGAATGTTTTCCATTACAGTAAGATAGGGGAGAAGAAGATGATCCTGAAAGACAAATCCTATATTTCTGTTCCTGTAAAGAGCCGACTCATCCTGGTTGTATTTCAAAACCGGCTCCCCCTTGAATGTTACCTCACCGCTGTCGGGACGGTCGAGCAATCCTATTATGTTCAGCAGTGTAGTCTTTCCTGAACCCGAAGGACCCATTATGGAAACTGAATCGCCCTCGCGAACGGTCAGATCGAGGTTCTTCAGCACGATACCCCGCTGAAGGAATGATTTTGATATATTCTTAAGTGTAAGCATTATTTCATTGCATTATTGTATACTTCTGACAGTCCGGAGGCCATTTTATCGAGCGACAGTTCCTTTCTAACCATAAGGCTCCCTTTTTCACCAAGGCTGGCAATAAGCTGCCTGTCCTTAAGCAGTTTTGTCAGACTGGCAGCAAGTTCCTCTACAGTATCGGGAGTATAGGTAATTCCGCCACCGGTTTTTTCAACTATTTCAGGGAAAGCCCCGGTAGCTGGTTGCACAACGGGAATACCCGCTGCGTTGGCCTCGAGAAGATATAATCCGTAACCGTCGTATTTTCTTACCGGAACACTTATCAGGTCAACATCTCTGAAGAATTCGAGTTTCTTTTCCCCCTCGAACTCAGGATAGATCTTAACTGATTTTTCCAGCTTGTGCTCTCTGATTTTTTTTATCTGATCTGAAATGAATTCCTTGTCGGTCCCGGTGTAACCCCCACAGATCTTTAATGACAGTCCCGGGATCTGATCCTGCTTTTTCATTACTATAAAGGCATCAACCAGCTTGTCAAACCCATTGTAGTTGTTAATCCGGCTGAAGTAACCAACTGATGAAGGTTCCCTTTCGGGTTTGTTGACCTCATTTATTTCAGGATCAAAGCCAAGCGGGACAATATGCACATTATCTCCCTTCAGTTGTGTCTTGCTTTTAAACAGCTCGCGGTAATAGTTGCTCGGAGTAACGAAAGCATCGACATAACCGGCTTCCTTTGCTATCATCTGCCATGCACGGGAACGATAGGGCTCGTTCATGTCATCGATCCAGTCATCCTCGTTGAGCAATGAGCAAACCACCTTTACATCAATTCTCTTCTTCAGCTGACGGGCGATGCCGAGGATAAGTGCATTGGAAAGGTGTATGATGTCAGGCTTTCCGTCTTTTATCAGGTACCGGACCAGTCTGTCGACCTCTGCCTTTCGGAAAGCGTTGTCGCCCTCTATCATGCTTATTGTAAGCTCCTCGTAGCCTTCAGTGCTCGTTGTTCCTGCCTGTTTTGCCGCGAATCGCAGAAAGAGTTTTGAATCGAGGAACTTGTCGAGAAAGGCTGGCATATTTCTGAGAAATGGTACTTTTTCACGGAGGAACATTGATATCGCTCCGAAGAAAACATTTTTATCGAAGCCGCTTTCACGACTTGTTGTCTTATCGGGCGGAAGGTAAAGAGGGATTGCGCTTGCCTTTATCCCGGGAACTTTTCGTATTGCCCGTACGTAAAGCATATCGCGGTAGCAGTTACCGCAGTAGAATGATCCTCCTGATCCGGTTATAAGATAGACTATCTTCATATTTGTAGTTGCCTTATGTTTTTCATTTCTTTACGGCTGGCTGATGCATACCCGGCTTAAGATCATCACCCTTGAATTTCAGGCCGGTATCAGTTTACTGCCTGCCTTATCATGACGGAATAACAACGAATCATCTATTTTTTTCCGAACGAAAGCAGTCTGCCGTCATCCGTAAGGAAATAGAACCTGTCGTGCATAACCGCCGGGGAACTGCTTATCGGCCCTCCGGCATTGAAGCTCCAGACCTTCTTCCCATCCGAAAGATTCAGAATGTATATATTGCCATCGGTGCTTCCGAAGATGACTTTCGAGGGAGTTATGACAGCCGAGCCGGTTATTCTTCCGTTTGTCCTGAATTTCCAGTTAAGCCTGCCGGTAATTATATCGTAGCAATAAAGATATTTATCTTCATTCCCTATCACAACCGAATTCCTTCCCATTGCAGGAATTGCCACAAACGACATTGATGTCTCATTTGCCGGTATCTCCCAGGCAAGTTTTCCTGAAAGAAGGTCGAGGCAGAAAAAGTTACCGTCATAGTCCCCGAAACATGCCCTGCCTCCCGAAAGGGCAGGAGAGGAAGCAATATAGGTTCCTATTTCAATTGTATCCTTCTCCCTTCCGGTGTATGCATCCACAACTCTTATGAAGCCATCGCATCCTCCGAAGATTATATTGTTATTCGACACTGCCGGGGTCCCGTTAACATAGTTAAGTGTCTCCAGCCTCCATTGCAGCAGGCCGTTTGCGGGGTCAACAGAGTGAAGGTAATAGTCATAGCTGCCGATCACGATCCCTGATCTTTTTCCGGTCGACCATGCATTAGCCGATCCGGCTATCTGACCTTCAGTGTTATATTTCCACACCACTCTCCCTGTGGTCTTGTTAACAGCATGAAGCGTTCCATCGTTGAGACCTATAATAACCTTATCGCCATAAACCATGGGAGGGGCTTCTGCAGCTGATCCGCCCTGATACTCCCATTTTATTTTTCCGTCGGTACCCGCTGCAATTAACATTCCCTTGTCATTTCCGAAGTAGATCATCCCGTCGCTTATGACCGGCGATGACTTTGTCCTGCTGTTTGAAGGAAGGCTCCAAAGCAGGGATGGATTGGAAGGCAATTCGGTAATGGTATTTCCGGAAAGTTCAGTTCTTCCTCTGAATATTGTCCAGTCCTGTCCGGAACTCTGTGCAAAAGATGCCGGAGAAGCCAGGATGATCAGAAGGAACAAGACTTGTTTTATTTTCATAATTTCTCAGTCTTTCATAAATGCAAGTGCTCCGGTGGGGCAGACGCTGACGCATTTTGCGGCAACCTGTTCCGGGATATCATCAAATTCATAGCCAAGGGGCTCCGAAATGAGTGAAACGAATCCCCTGTTTATAAAACAAAGAGCAGGCTTTTCTGCCGAATCGGCCACAGCCCTGACGCACAGTCCGCACTTTATACACTTTGCATTCTCAAAGATCAGGCCGGTTTTATGGTTTATTTTCTTTGTTGCCGGAGCATTAAGGAATTTTCCCCTGGGGTCTTTCAGTTCAAATTCCTCAGCCAGGGCCCTTAACCTGCAGTCGGCAGTCGCACGGCAATCGCAACGCATACAGCCTGCAGCTTCCTCGGCAGCTGATCTGTAATCTGTAATTTCCCTGTGGCGGTTAAGATCATCAGGGCATTCCTTAAGCCATTCCGCCTGCTCTTTGTCTCCAAGCGTACCGATCCTTGATGAGAATCTCTTCTTCGATCCGGGTTTTGAGTAGTGCGGAGAGACCTCATACTTTCTATTTTCAGGCAGGTTCTGGCTGATGAAAATTCTTGTATTCCTTATTGATAGCGGAATATCAATCCTCTTCCTCCTGCATGCATTTTCACAGAAGGCCTTGCAGGTAATGCAGTTCAGGTCGCCTCCCTGCATCTCCGACCTGATCAGTTCGGCTGCTTCATCATATTCACCAGCAATAAGAAGCCGGTTCATTAGAGGAATATTGTATCCTTTTGGACACACAGCGCGGCACTGTGCCTCACATTCGGCTCTGTGTTCCGAGAGAAGAAGGGTAACTGCTTTTTTTCTGAGACTCAATACCTCTTCTCCAGAGGCGTCTATGTCCATTCCTTCCTGTACAGGAGCCGAGCAGGAGGGAATGAAGCTGTTTTTCGACTTGTCCCTTACCATGCAGACCATACAGGAGGAATATGGTTCCGTTCCGTCCCTATGGCAGAGGGTCGGAATTTCTATTCCTGCGATCCTGGCGGCATCAAGTATCGTCATGCCATTATCAGCTTCTACTTCTCTGTTGTCAATTCTGATTTTCATTTCCTGTGTTAACTAGTTCAATGGCATTTTCAGGGCATACAACCCTGCAGTTGTCGCATAAGGTACAAAGTGATTGGATTATTTCATGCTTTTCATATGGCCTGAATTCTATTGCATCCACAGGACATTCCTGCGAGCATTTCGTGCATCCGGTACACTTGTCGTTGACCTCATACCTTACAAGGTCCCTGCATCGTTTTGCCGGACAAATTCCTCTGGCATGAGCTTCGTATTCCTCCCTGAAATATCTTAGTCCTGTTATAACAGGGTTTGGAGCTGTTTTCCCCAGTCCGCAAAGACTTCCTTTCTGAACTTCATAACAGAGCTTTTCAAGTTCATCAATATCACTGAGCGAAGCCTGGCCCTTTGAAAGTTTTTCAAGAATATCTAGCATATGCTTTGTCCCTACACGGCAAAAAGTACATTTTCCACACGATTGTTTGTGTGTAAACTCAAGGAAATATCTTGCCATGTCGATCATGCAGTCGGTGTCGTCGAGTACTACCATTCCTCCTGAACCCATCATGGCTCCGAGTCGTGTAAGCTCCTCATAATCGACAGGAGTATCGGTAAGCCTTTCCGGAATGCAACCGCCCGAGGGGCCACCGATCTGGACAGCCTTGAATGATCTTCCGGGGATGACTCCATGACCTATCGTTTCGACTATGTATCTTATTGTTGTACCCATCGGGACTTCAATTAGTCCGCCTTTAGCCACTTTCCCGGCAAGAGCAAATACTTTTGTTCCCTTGCTTTTAACAGTTCCTATGGAACTGAAGGCCTCGGAGCCGTTATTTATTATCCACGGGACCATTGAAAGTGTCTCGACATTATTGACAAGGGTAGGCTGGCCCCTGAATCCCTTCACAGCAGGATAGGGAGGCCTGAGGTGAGGTGTTCCCCTTTTTCCTTCGAGCGATGCGATAAGAGCTGTTTCTTCGCCGCATACGAATGCTCCTGCGCCTTCGAACACCTCAATCCCGAATGAAAAATCCGAGCCCATAATGTTATTTCCAATAATACCTTTTTCCTGACATACCTTTAGAGCGTTTTTTACCCTTTCAACTGCAAGAGGATATTCAGCCCGTATGTAGAAGATTCCCCTGCCGGCACCTGTGGCAAATCCGGCTATCAGCATTCCTTCAATCACCCTGAAGGGAAAGGACTCCAGTATCATCCTGTCCATGAAAGCTCCTGGATCACCTTCATCGCCGTTGCATACAACAAATTTTGGCTGAACTTTTACCGCCGATGAGATCTCCCATTTTTTCCCTGTCAGGAATCCTGCGCCGCCCCGCCCCCTGAGCCCGCTGTCGGTTATAGTCCTGATAACTTCCCGGGGATTATTGACCATAAGCACTGTCTTTAGCGCCCTGTATCCGTCGAGAAGTGTATATTCATCATAGGAATCCGGTGTCATAAGTCCTCCGTGGAGGGTAGCTATCCTTAGCTGGGATCTCTGAAAATCGTTGAGAATATGTTCCCTTTCGCCGGCCGGGATATTCACCGGACTATAGATCATGTCGTCTGAAATAAAAGTGTCGGCAAGGTTATTTATTGTAACCTTTATCCTTTTGTCGAGTGCGAGGGGTTTTACGTGCTTTAGAAGGATCTCTTCGACCTCCTCTTTTTTTACGTTTGTATACCTTGCGTTCTGCCCGTTGCCCGACACTATCTCAAGCAGGGGGGTCTGGTTGCAGACACCCACGCAACCCACAGGTTTTACCTTTATGTTAAGCTTGTAATCTTCCTTTATTTCAAGAAGAGTTCCAAGTACTTCCTTGCTTCCTCCGGCCACACAGCATGAACCAAGACCTATTCTCACTTCTGCATCGTGATCATCATTCCCGTCATGATCCTTCGAAACATTCTCCTTCCCGGCCGACCGGAGGAAATCGTCAACTATTTCATTCACCTGTGTGGGCTTGACATGCCCGTATGTTTTACCATCTATCTGAACGACCGGGGCAAGAGTGCAGCACCCGAGACAAGCGACCTCTTCTATTGAAAACAGATCGTCGGGAGAACTGTTTCTCTCTTCCGTTATCATGAGATCTCTTTTGAAGGCTTCAGTGATAAGTTCTGATCCCTTCACATGACATGCCGTTCCGGAGCATATTTTTATCGTATGCTTTCCTGAAGGAAGATGCCTGAATTGCGAATAAAATGTCGAGACACCTGATATCTGTCCAGGAGTAACCTCAGTAACCCTGCAAATATGCTTAAGGGCTTCGGAAGGGATATAATTCAGCCTTTTCTGGACTTCCTGGAGGATCAGTATCACCTTTTCCCTTTCCCTCCCTGTCTCACTTACCACTGCATCGACAACGGAAAATATCTCTTGTGAAGATAGCGCTCCGTTATTGCAGTTACAGGTTTCTTTATGGTCTTTCTTCTCTTTCAATTTGCTGATATACAATAAATATTATTTCTGCCTCTTATGTAAATATTCTTTTCTGAAAATGCCGGAGTACAATCGGAAGGTTCACCTATGGGAGATTCAGCAATAAGCTGGTATTCCGGACCGGCATTAACTATATGCATCAGACCGCTTCTGTCGAGGCAGTAAAGCTTGTCCCCTGCAATTATCGGTGAGGCATAAAACTGATCTGTAAAATACTTTGTCCACAGTGTATCTCCTTTCACTGCATCATAGCAGGCAAGGTCGCCCACCCCGGTTGCAAGGAACAGGTATTGTTCATTTGCGACCGGACTAGAAACGTCGGAAGTGAACATATTGTCTTCCCACACGATCGAGGGTCCTGGACCAGGTTTTACTGCTGCCAGCCTTGCATAATCGGTAACAGCGTAAACATACCGGCTGTTCATTGCAAGCGACGGTGCAACGTCCCCTGAAAGAACTTCCAATGCCCATAATTCATTTCCCGTAGCCGGATCGAAGGCAGCGACCTCAGGATTTCCGTTTATAAGAACCTGGGTTGTCCCGTTGAAGGTTGCTATTGAAGGAGAAGCCCATGTAGAACTTCCTCTTCTCAGTGTTTCCCATTTGAGGTCGCCGTTAGCGGTATCGAAACCCATCATCGAGACCTTCTCATCCGAATCGAACTGGACTATCAGCAATCCGTCATGCATAATAACGGAACAGGAATAGCCGTAGATGTTTGCCGGTGTTCCTATATTCTTTCCCCATTTGAGTTTGCCGTCCATATCAAGGCATACAAGGTTACCGTTCGCAAAGATTGCACAGACAGATTCACCGTCGGTAGCGGCCGTCGGAGCTGCAATACCTGTGTCGTGGTCAGTATCAGGTGGAAAATCCGGCTGACCAGGGAGTCCGGAGGCTGGAGCAGTCCAAAGGATAGCTCCTGTGTTCTTGTCAATGCAATAAACCTCACATTGATTTCCCTCTGCTCCTGTAATAATCAGTTTGTCGCCCCATATTACCGGAGAGCTTTTCCCGTTCATCGGAACTGCTGTCTTCCATTTTATATTTCTTCCCTCCTCAGCGTTCCATTCCACCGGATAGTCTGATCCTCCGGCTATACCTCTTCCGTCCTGGCCCCTGAAGAAGGGGAAATTCACAGGATCGGGGTTAAACGACTCAGCTGATGCGATCGCAGCCTCTTCCTTTTTATCCTTTGCCTTCTCCTTTTTTTCTGATCTTGCCAGCGCCTTGCCAGAAAGATCAGGAAGATTGCTTCTGAGTACGAACGAAGAAACTATTGCCGCCAATGTTAATACAGCAACTGTTCCTGCAAGGTATCTGGCGTATTTTATGTTTACTGTTGATTGGTCCTGTTTTTCACCAGGTGGTGAAGGAAGGTCCCTGGCCGCTCCGGCAATCAGCCTCTGACATACTACAAAAACAAGGGCGCCTGCGAGAAGTAGCCAGGAGCCTGTTTCGACCTGCCGGCGCGATGAAAAATAAGCTTTTCTGGCCATCAGATCAAGGGCTCTGACCTGTTCAGCCTTGACTGCATTTTCATGATCCCTGTCAAACTCCTCCTTTACCGATACGATTGCAGGATTGTCAAGCGGGTCCATAGCTTTCAGCTGAATAATCCCCAAAAGCATCGTCAGGGCAACGATCAATGTGAAAATCGCGGCGCCGAAGCTTATACCTCTCAGTATCTTCAGATCCTTTTCGTCAAGCTTTGTCATTTTCTTTGTTGTTAATGTGAACAGGGCAATACCTGAAGCATCTTCCGCAACTGTAGCACTTGCCCTTATGAGGGACATAACCGGTTCGCCGGGTGCGGGTAGACAATGATACCAGACTCAGCCCGAAAGATGTTCCCAGGAAGATTCCCATCCATATCGAACCCCTTTTGAACCGGTCATGAATATATGTTTCTTTTTCAAATAGTTCTGCATCCGTTGATCCTGCTTCCTTAAACCCGGCCGCAGCCTGTGACAAAGCCGGAATTCCATCTTCGATTTCTGCTCTTATTTCCCTTGCAAGGCTTACGTTACTGTTAAGGCCGGTAAAAACAGGAGAAAGGTTTCCGAAAAGGACGGCTCCTCCTGCAGCGAAAACAGGAATGAGGGCCAGATATGTCAGAAAGCGTTTTCTCTCTTTTTTCGGCTCAAGCACAGGTTTTGCAATTTCGGAGGGCAGAATGGCATCGTATGGACAGACATCCTCGCAAAGCCTGCAGTTGGTGCATTCGGCCGGAGTTATTGTCAGGTGCCTGTTCGAAAACCTTGAGAATATATTAAGGAGAACACCGTAGGGGCACAGGTAACGGCAATAAGGCCTGTTTATAAAGATCCCTGCCAGAAGAAGAAGTACTCCGAAAATCATAATTGTATAGGGTGCGTCAAGTCTGAAGATACCCACAAAAGGGTCGTACCGGCATATGAGGAACTGGCTTTCCGTAGCGGCTGAAAGAACAGATAGTCCAAGATAAATGAAAGGTACCGATATCATTACCGATTCAACAACCCTGGGAAGCTTAACAGTTTTAAAACCGACAAGTTCCTGGATTGCCCCCAGCGGACACACTCCGGCACAGAAAACCCTTCCAAAGGCCAGGGCAAACAACAGAGGAATGATAAAGAACAAAAGGGCAGTCACAGGTATGGTATAGGTGTTGTTGAACAATGCAAGTGCGACATTCTGAACAGAGCCCACCGAGCATATGCACCCCTCCCTGAAGAAGCCGAAATAAGCCAGCGAAAATACCGAGAGCCATACGAGTCCCTGACGGGAACGTTTTTTAAGAGCAAGCCAGGCGGCCACTGAAAGTGCGGCTACGAGCACTGCCAGGTCGATATATTCCCATACGGGAGCCCTGTCAGGAGGCTTCTGATGTTCAGGATAAACATAGCCGGATTCAAATTCCGGCCGCGGAAACCTTTCCTGCGCAAAAAGAACCGCATGCCATGTCAGCATAAGGAGCAGCAGGATGTATGGAAGCTTTTTTTTCAATGTCTTTTGGTTTTTTGATCCGGAGCTGTCTCTTAAAGTCATGCACCGGTAGATTCCTTATGATAAAATCTCCTCACGGGCGGATATTACTTCTATTCTATATCTTCTCCTTCGGAATGTACTGCACCTTATCGGATATCCTTGAAATAGCATCTGCCGGACAGTTTCTTGCAATGGCGCATTCATTGCAGTTGACGCAAAGATCCTGGTCAATCTGCAGGTATAGCGAGCCGTTGCCGAAGTCCTTGCATCCTTTTACGCATTTTCCGCAACCATCACACAGTTCCTCATCAATAGTATATTCAAAATATGGTTCTTCCACGAATTTTCGTGTTATTGCTCCGGTAGGGCAGAGCTGATTCTCAGCACCCGTGCTGATTGTCCTTACTCCCTGCCGCAGATATCCTCCGCACAGATCGCAGTATCCGCACATCTGGTAGTTATGCATGCATTTCACCGCGGACGGAGTGAGAACGCAGTGCGTCTTGCACTGTCCGCACTGGAGGCATTTGTAGGGGTCGATCTGCCATACTGTCCCGGCAGCGGTCACCTTCTTTGAAAGGATCACCGGCAGCCCTAAAACCGGCACTGCGACAAGCACCTTGCCAGCTTTCCGCACAAAATCCCTTCTCGACTGGTATAAATTTTTCTCTTCCTTATTCATTTCTGATAAATATTGCAATCGATTTCTCCCCTGCACAGTCCTTTTCCGGGACATGCTGAACAATCACTTCCGCTTACAGTCCTTGATCCCAGTATGAGTGCAAGAAATGCAAGGAACGCTGCAAGGAGTCCACCGACCAGTTTTTTCACAAATTCAGTTCGTGTCAGAATATTCATTTCCGCTTGAATAAATATAAGTTATTATCATCACTGTTTGCTGCAAATATTGTCACGCCGTCGGCTGACGCCACATCGAGCGGCACCGACTGTGAAAAGCTGTTGTGCGACGAAACAAACTCAATAAAATTACCTTCCCGGTCAAGGATCTGGATCCTGTTTATTCCTTTTTCCGCGGTAACAAATCCCTGCGGTATTGAGGAGAAATGGGCAGGGTTGCAACAGCCGCAAAATGCTCCTGGTGCAGTGCCAGCCTCCCCGAATTCACTGAGCTTCCTTCCGTCGAGGCTCCAGGTCTCTACCCTCCTGTATCCTGTATTTGCAGCATACAGAAGGTTATTGTCAAGATCGACATCGAAATAGGGGCTGGGTATAACAAAATTATTATCAGACTGTCCTATCATTTTTATTACCTCTCCTTTCCGGTCGAGCAGGAAAACTCTTTTGTTTCCGGCATCGGCAAATGCAAGGTATTTACTGTTTACCGAAACTGATGTTATCAGGCTGTTTCCCTCATAGGGACCCCATTCCCCGATAAGATCCCCTGAAGCCGAATAAAGAAGTATGGCCTCTGTAGTTGATGCGAAGAGGGTATCTCCCGAAACGGCAAGAGCAGTAATACGGGTTTCTGTTTCGGTGTCCCACATGCCGGCCAGGTCTGATGTGAGAGCCATAACAAAGGAATCTCCTCCCAGAAATATGATTCCGTCATCAGAAACGGCAACAGAGCTCAGCTTTCCGGAGCTGACATTGAAAGATCTGTCGATGACCCACGTGTCTTCAACAGAGGTATCGCTTTTTACGATATCAGTTACGGCATTTCCCGATCCTCTTGTTGCATCAAAGATGATGTAACCCATAAATGCCAGGATTATCATAAGTGAGAACATTGCAGCCAGTTTCTTTTCCATGATCACCTGTTTTTTCCTATGTTAAGACATACAAGGTTTCTGGCATCCCTGAGTAACAGGTTATTGCCTGCTATGGCCATGGGCCCCCAGGCCTCAATGCCGTCCAGAATGTCGTATCGGGAAAGCATTGAAGCCTTAGATCCTTCAAGTTGGAACAGGAAAAGGTTAGCATCATCATCAAGAAGGATAAGCTTGTCATCCTTGACGATGAACGGACCTAGTCCCCTTCCGAATCTCAGGTCCTTACCACTGCTCCAGATCAGCTTCCGCATGTCGGAGCGGTGATAGCAGGCAAGCTGTTTCTTGAGAGGACCGGCGTTTTCCGGCATTACCGACCATACGTGATCATCAATAAGAACAGGAGTTTGCTGGTCGCTGGCTATACCTTCCATAGCCTTGTGCGACTCAACAAGGACAGCCTTGTAAACTGCTCCGTCATAATCAATCCTCAATGTTCCGCCTCCGGCTCCGTAGCTTCCGAAAACAGCTATCTCATTATTGCCAAGGTAAAGGGGAGATGCTGCTGTTGTTGCAGGGCTCCATTCTTTTGTCTTCCACAAAAGCCTGCCTACATCATTTCCTTCTGCGGCGATACCGACAACACCCCCGACAGCATTATAGACATACATCTTCCGTCCGTGCATCACCATAGGAATTATTGAGCCATGCGACATCATAAGTGAGTCGGGATTAGGCGTTTGCCAAAGTATTTTCCCATCGGAGCAGTTAACTCCTATCATAAGGGCCTTTCCTCCCGGAGCAAGAACTGCCACATCGTTGTCTATCAGTGGGCATTGCCCCGAATAGAAGTCGGGTGTGATCTTTCCCTTGGAGCTTCCCGGAACACCAAACTCCTTCTCCATGTCGATGGTCCATAGGAGATCACCTGAAAAAGGATCAACGCACATTACATGTGATCTCGGGCCGACTGTTACAACATAGTTATCGGTCACTGCCGGAATTGTACGGGAATATCCGTGGTTACGCTTCATTTCCGCATAGTACCATCTTCTCCACAGCTCAGTTCCCGACTTTAGGGAAAAACAGCGCAGCATGTCGGCTTTTCTTCTCTCGTCGTAATCGAGAACATAAACCCTCCCGTTCTTTACAGCTGGTCCGGCATAGCCTTCTCCGAGCGTGACCTTCCAGATAACAGGCGGTCCGGTGGTGTCCCACGATTCAGCCATTTCAAAGGTATCCCTGACGATGTTGTCAAAATTCGGGCCCCTGAACCTTGGCCATTCGCCTGGAACCAGTTCGTCGAAGGTGCCCAGCGTATCAAAAAATTCGCCCACAATAATTTCCTCCGACCTTGGTTCAATTTTGGGCCTGTTATCCATGCCCGGTACGCGAAGGGTCATCTCTGCAGGATAGTGGTCATCTGCCAGCCACCAGACCAGGACAGCGGCAAAGATTACCGCCGAGACTCCGGTAAATAATTTGTTATTTTTCTTTAATGTCATATGCATTCAGAACTTCGCCGTGTCGGAGGTAGAGCACACCGTTGTGAATAACAGGATGTGCCCAGTAAGGACCGGATCCTCCTTTAAATTTAAAGCTGCTTACGAGGTTAAAGCCGGAAGGGTCAGGCTTAAGCAATCCTACTGTGCCATTCCTTTCCTCGTAGATATAAAGCATGCCTTCAGCAGCAATCACCGATCCTTTGTTGTTCCAGTGCTGCTCCCACATTTTTTCTCCCGTATTCCAGTCAATGCAGCACCAGTTTCCTTTTCCGTTGTTTATCCAGTTCGAACCGTAAATATAACCATCAACGAGAACAACACCACCATGGTGAACATCTAAAACTTCATCCGTCCACACGGTTTTTGCACTAAGCCCGTCATCTCCTATGTCAATCATTAATCCACCGTGATCGTAACCGCCTGTCATATAGATCCGGTTTCCCGAAAACAAAGGAGTGACACAGAGAATCTGACCGGTATCGTCAATATCTTTTTTACCCAAAGCCTGCCTGTGATTTATCTTCCAAAGCATTGTGCCATCTGATACATCCACACCGAAGATGAAACGAGGTGTAATATTTACAAGGATTTTTTTTCCGGCTTTTTCGAGAAGAATTGGCGACAGATAGGAAGCCGGATCGTTGATGCCTTCTGATTTCCAGATAAGTTCTCCCGAATTCTTATTGAGTGCTATTGTGGTTGTCTGCGGGCCGCCTGTTGTGAAATAGAGTTTTTCCCCGTCAATCATTGGCGACTCAGCGATTCCCCAGGGGCCGTAAGTACCGCCGTTCTCCTCGCTGGCTTTCCGCGACCAGACTATTTCCCCTGAAATACCGTCAATGCATGCAATATCGCCAAAACCGCTCGAAACATATATTTTTTCACCATCAACTGTTGGAGTGCATCTGCTTTCCGGATATGACTTCTCCCAGAAACGGCCATAAGGAGTCTTCCATTTGATCTTTCCTGAAGGATCAAGGGCAACAAGAACATCGTTTGGCTCTTCAAGCCCTGTAATATAAATGGTGTTGTTCCCGAAGGTCACTGAAGAGTGTCCTTTTGGCAATTCAGTATTTGACCAGATCAGGGAGGGTCCGCCATCGGGCCAGGACTTCAGGAGTCCTGTCTCTTCCGAGATCCCTGTTCTGTCTGCTTCCCTCCAACCTGTTACCCTGCCGTCATCAATCTTAACAGTACCGTTTTCTGCCGGAGTTGTCGATGCCACATTGGGATCGGAGGATATGAGGTAAAATACGCCATAGCCAATAGCTCCGATGATGATCAGGGAAAGAAGAATGATTAAAATTCGCTTCATTTTTTTTGATTGAAAATTATACGTTTGAAACTATTTTGACTTGAGATTATACACGGCAAGATACTCTCCATGTCTGATGAAAAGTCTTCCCTTGCTTATAACGGGATGTGCCCAGTATGGTCCGCTTCCCTTTGTAATGCGGAACTGGCTCACAACGTCAAGCTTTTCCCTGTTTGGTTTAACAAGGCCGACATTTCCGGCACGCTCTTCATAGATATAAAGCAACCCGTCGGCCGATATTACAGATCCCTTGTTGTTCCAGTCGTTTATCCAGAGTGTTTTTCCCGTATTCCAGTCTACGCATATCCATTTTCCCATTGAATTGTTGTCATGGGTTGAACTGAAGATGAGATCACCCAGAAGTACGGCACCGCCAACATGAGGGGTGAGATCCGTGTTTTTCCAGACTATGGTGGGAGCAGATCCGTCGGGATTTATCTTAAGCTTCACGGCAACCTGAGTGTATCCGTTTGCCACCAGGAGATGGCCATCGCGGAAAATAGGAGTATTGGTATGATTCCGCCTTCCTCCCTGTTCGGCATTAAGACCTTCGTAGTTCACTTTCCAGAGCAGCTTTCCGTCGGCTATGTTGATCCCGAGAATGCTTCCCGTGGTAACTGTGACAAGTATCTTCTTTCCTCCCGATTCGATAACAAGCGGGTTGACATACTGTGTACCCTCGTTTACAGGAGGGGTTGTCCATAACACGTTCCCGTTCGAAGTGTTGAATGCAACTGCTGCAGCCATGTTTCCGCCGGGGGTTCCTATTACCTTATTGTCGATAACGACGGGCGACTCGGATATTCCGAACCTGGGAGCAGAAGCGTTGTATTTCTGGAAATAGTTGACTGACCAGATGATCTTACCGTCGGTGCCCATGCATACCATGTCGCCGGCCCCGCTAACAAGGTACAGCCTTCCGTTGGAATAGGTTGGAGTGCTGCGTGAATCGGGATAGTTGCTGTCGGATGCCTTTCCGTACTGTGTCGACCATTTTACCTTTCCATCGTTTGTATAGGCGGTAAGGTAGTCGTTATCACCCTTACGGCCGGTGATATATACAGCGTCATCCGAAACCGTGACACTTGAAAATCCTGTACCGGCTTCCATCGATTCCCAGAGAAGCGATGGTCCTGCAACGGGCCAGCTTTTCAGAAGCGACGTTTCGGGATAGATCCCTGTACGGCCGCTTCCTCTCCATTCATTAACCAACTGCGAATTTGCCGGAAAAACCAACATTAAGGCCAAAATACTCTGTATCAGTAGAAATTTAGTTTTTGCTGACATAATTTAATATTTGATTGATGTGGCGGCAATATATAAAAACTGCAGATAACTTCCGGTATATCATTGTAATAAACATATTAACCTTAGTTATATTTAATGTTTTTTAACATCTTTCTGTTCTTATCCAATTCATCTCCGGAATTCAAGATTTCCTCACAAGCCAGGCCTTGAATTCAGCTGCCTTGTTCTTGCTGACATATATGCGCTCAGGAGTCTCAACATCAAGTGTCACCAGGAGTCGGCTGTCGAACCATATGGTTATATTCTTCACACTGTCGCGGGCAACAATGAACTGTTTGTTGGCCCTTATGAATTCCGTCGGGTTGAGTGTGGCTTCAATCTGCTCAAGGGTACCGGGATATGAATACCATTTGTCTGTCTTCAGACAAACTTTTGTATTCTTATCGGTCGTATAGAAGCAGGAGACCTCGCCAATGTCAACAGGCTTCAGTTTGTCCCTGTCAGGAATAAGCAGTTTGTCCCTGTATGTTTGTCCCGGAGCCAGCCTGGCAACCTGAGTGATATATTTAAGAAGGTCCTGCCTGGTAATTTTTTTGAATTTCTCCAGTGCCCTTTTAAGATCTTCCGTTTTGATAGGCTTCAGAAGATAATCGATACTGTTTACCCTGAATGCCTCGATAGCATATTCATCGTAAGCCGTTGTGAAAATAACGGGGGTCTCTATTTCCAT
>JAVEZS010000016.1:14058-60831 GCA_034002885.1 Bacteroidales bacterium | reverse complement strand
TTCGCCGTAGGCGATAAGGTATTGTAGAAGATTGAAGACAAAATATGCTTTTTTCCTCGTAGAGGATAAACAATACCTGAAGCCCTACGGGCTACGTATCCTGAGCACAGCATAAAAATATGCGTTAATGCGGCAAAAGCTCAAGCCTTTATTCGCCGTAGGCGATACGGTATTGTAGAATATTGAATACAGAAGATGTTTATTTTCCTCGTAGAGGATAAACAATACCTGAAGCCCTACGGGCTACAATTCCGAAGCATTATTGCAGATTGGATTTTTTCAGCAGTTCAGTAGATTCCGGATCCCCGGCTATTGATTCGTAAATAAATGAGAAAGATAAAAGATCGAGCCCCATCCTGTTATCGCGCTGCTGATAGGATTTTTCAAGATAATGCATGGCACTATCTTTGTCATTAATTCCGCAAAAGACCCATGCTTTAGCCACAGGTGAGACATATACTCCACCTCCAGCAAGTTCATCAGGTGCTGCGAGTTTAGCCTGGGCTTCCTCTGTCTTGCCAAGGCGTCCGTAATTGTAACCCGACAAGGCAAGCTCATCTGCAATATCCCCCTTCATGAGCGGTATCTGAATGTTGAGATTATCTATTACTTCATTATGAGATCCTTCTTTTGAACATAAGATAAACATTACTCAGTAACTGTATGGATCATCAGGATTAGCATTTATATCATTCATTATGTGCTTTCTGGCTTCATCAAATCTTTCGGAGTATACCAAGTCAAAAACAAGGAATGATCTGAAACCTGGTGAATCAGGGTCAAGCTTCCCTGCTTTTTCTATCATCTCCTGTGCTTCTGCTTGCTTACTTATCAAATATTTGAGCCATGCTGACTTAATGATCAATTCAACATTGGCAGGATCTAAAGCAATTCCTTTCTCGTAATATGCCTCTGCTTCTGACAAGTTCCAATAGTGGTGTTGTTCTATAAGGGCTTTGGCCAGATAACCTGCAGCCAGGTTTTCATCCAGGGCGATTGATCTATCTGAATCTGTAATCGCTTCAGGATAAGCTTTTTCAGGAGAGAGGTAGTTCCAGTCGCCTGCCAGGGATGCATTTGTTATGGCGATCTGCGCATATCCGGGGGCAAAGGTACTGTCAATCTTAACAGATTGTCTAACAAGTTCTTTCGCTTTTAACATGTCAGGAACAGATCCTGTCGATGTCAGTTCAATACCCTGACGAAACACTTCTTGTGCCTGGCTAAGTTTTTGTGCCTTATTGCCGCAACCAGCTGACATTATTGAAATGAGAATGCTGAGGGAGATAATTTGTTTCATGTTAAGTGTTTGTTGGTTATACATAATAAATTCTACAGAAAATTGTTCAGGGGATATTTGTAATCTTTAATTATGATTTAACCATCCGGGGTTTCAGGAACTTTACGGTTTCTGCGGCCCAGGTTTGCACACAAAACTGCCAGCATCAGAACCCTCCTGGATCATCATAACATACTTACTCGAACGAAAAATTATCCCTGCATTATTGAACAACCCAGTCAGTGTGGACAGAAGCCCATGACCCCAGTTTTCTAAGCTTTTCAATTGTGGGTTGCATGTTCTCAATGGCTTTCTGTGCCAGTGCGGAGTTTTCGTCCTTTGTGGGCCAGTATTTGTCCCTTGTTGCTACAGTATCAAACATAAACAGCATTGAAATCCGGTTTTCATTTTCCCCCCTGTTCCCTTTTAATACTTTCAGGGTGAGCCCGGGGAAGTTTTTCTCATATTATGACAGACATACGATTGCCATAAAAAACATTTTTTTCATGATGATTGATTATTGGTTAAGAAATCAGGTGCAGGATTCAGTATAGACGCCCGTCCTCCGGATGTTGTGTTTGCCTTTCCCCGCGGGCAATCTGTGAAATCGGAAATATATCAGAGACAGGATCCCGGAGGCGAAATATCCAGGTGTCAAAACCGGAAACCTGCAACTCCTGGAAAAACTAAGGCCCCTGTTGTTCGGGACAGTGATCAGTAACTTGTAATTATGCAAGTTACACCCTTAAAATGAAGATGTTAATTTTTTTTGAAGGATGAGTCAGTGTGAATAAATTACTCCCGTGACTTCAGTTCAGAATATATGTTTTTCATAATCTCAGCTTTTGCAGGATTGCCGGCCACTGCATTGCTTGTGAACATCATGATGCCTGACGAGGCGGCCCCTGCCCCATAACGCATAACCCTGCCGAATTCTTCAGGAGAGACAGGTTCCGGATCATCATAGGCCTGTACTATGGGCCAGACTTTTGGATACTCACCAGGAATTATGTCAAGCCTTTTGCAGAACCATCCGATGTTATCTCTTACCCATTCAGCATCCCTTCCCATCCTGCCATGATAAACCATCGGAGAGAACACATCGGTTAACTCTTTCAGCATGTCGTAATCCAGACCAAGTATCCGGCGTCTGGCACCGTCAAATTCTTTATCATCCCACGGACAGTGGTAAATCCCGAGAAGTGCATCCGGTCTTTCCTCCCTGATTATCCTTCTGGTTTCCTCAACCCAACCGGCTATGACAGAACACCTCCAGTCACGCCACCTGTCGTCGTGCCTGGCAAGGATCCACTCCGCCTGTTTATCCGGGGAAAGATCAGGAACATCAAGGCCGGTTGCCTTTTCAAACGATCCTATGCAGTAAGCGCAGAAACAGGTCTCTGGAAGAATGGGTTCGGGTTCCTCAAACTGAGCGTGCCAGTGAACATAATCCATCCAGATGCCATCAAGATCATATTTCCTCAGAAGTTCTCTCAGCTCTGTAATCCTGAACTCCCTGAAACCGGGTTCGGTGGGACAGACTCCCATGAACCAGGATGCAGGTTCCACTCTTTTCCCATACATGTCAACAGCCCAGGCTTCAGGGTTGTTTTCGACATAACCCTTGCCGTTGAGAACAGGAAATTCGGCAAAAACCTTTAATCCTTCCTTTCCGGCCCGTTCCATCATCATTTCATTAATGGCCTTCCAGTTGACAAAAACAGCGTTGACGTTCATCTGGTCGAGACTTATACCATTGTTCCAGAATGCATTAGGGCTTCCGTATATGCCACGTATTTCGAACTTGCCGGGATTGCCGGCAGAAGGGGCTTCTTTTCCGGAGTTCCGCTCATTAAGGAGGAAATACCCGGTAAGGACGAAAATCAGTGTTAATGGGATTACTTTCATATCAAAAGGGTTAAGGACCTGACAATAAAAAAGGAAAGATAAGTATTTAACCGCTCACTTTGAACAACTGGCCTTCCGCGTTTTAGTCTGCTTTTCACCTGGTGATGACTGCGGGACCCAGCGCAATATAATAAACGGAAGGCAATGATTGCGGAATGAATATTACAGTTAAAGAAGCTATGCGGCGTATTGATTTTAATTTGTAATTTTATTGTGAATCAGCCCTGAACTTTGAATAAAAATGAAGGAGAAACAACTTTATAAAATTCATGTTAAGGGATATGTCCAGGGTGTCGGATTCCGCTACAGGACATTGAGGGAAGCTAATGGCAGAGGGATAAAGGGATTTGTCAGAAACATGCCTGACGGCAGCGTTTATATAGAGGCCGAAGGGACACCAAAACAGCTGAGGTCGTTCGTAGAATGGTGCAGGAAGGGACCCGGGTATGTTGAGTCGGTGACAACGGATATTTATCCCCCGGTCAACTTCAGGGATTTCAGGGTGGAATACTGAGGATTGAAGCAAAATCATAAAAAATGCTGACTACAGGAACTTAAATTACCTGAATATGAAAAAACTCTTACTGCTTCTTCTGATATTCAGTCCTTGCCTGATCATCAACGGTCAGAAATACGGGCTCACTTCGCCAGACGGAAGGCTTACTGCCGGAATCGAGATCGACAACGGCATTTACCTTGCATTGCTCAGCGGCCGCACCACACTTATCAAGGCAGGAAATATCTCATTTGAAACATACTATGTGGCTCCGGATATCCCTGACTTCAGAGTCAGATCTGCCAGTACAAGAACCGTCAGTGAAACCGTTTTTCCCCAGATCAGGGAAAAAGCTGAAGCTTTTTCAAACTATTACAACGAACTTGAGATCAGGCTCAGGGGGAATTGTTCAGTAACCTTCAGACTGTTCAATGAAGGAATTGCATACAGGTTTTCCTATTCTCTGAAAGACAGTCTTAAGATAGTGAACGAGAACCTCGATCTGTATTTTGAGCAGGGCGATTCGGTATGGTTCCAGTCATCGGAGACTTTTAGTTCACCTTATGAAACTCCCTACGAACATAAAGATATAAATGATATCGGGAAGGGAATACTTTGTAATCTTCCCGTCCTGATTGAAAAACAGAACGGGACCTTTATTATGATTACCGAATCGGACCTTTACGATTACCCCGGGATGTGGCTTACCGGGACCGGTAAGGAACAATTGTCGGCTGTTCATCCAAAATACCCAGAAAAACTCACAGGCTCCGGTAGTGAGTATAACAGGAACCAGGTTGAACAGACCCGCGATTATATTGCATGGGTGAAAGGTACTCGTTCATTCCCCTGGAGGATATTTGCCATTGCAGACGATGAGAAGGAACTGGTTGACAATAACATGGTCTATCTTCTGGCATCACCTTCCGTGATTGAAGATGTTTCATGGATAAAACCGGGAGTGGTGATGTTCGACTGGTGGGCAAAACATAATATTTTCGGGGTAGACTTCAAAGCGGGGATCAATACCGAAACTGCGAAATACTTTATAGACTTTTGTGCTAAATACGGATTCAGGTATTTCATGTTCGACGACGGCTGGAGTCCTGAAAACGATTTGCTGACCACTGTGCCCGGTCTTGACATGGACGAGGTGACCTCCTATGCAAGGGAAAAAGGTGTGGATATATTGCTCTGGATGATCTGGCACACTCTCGAGAGACAATGGGATGAAGCTTTCGATCTTTTTCAGAAGTGGGGGATAAAAGGCATCAAAGTCGATTTCATGAACCGCGATGACCAGTGGATGGTATCATTCTATGAGAAGATGGCAAGTGAAGCAGCCGCAAGAAAGATGATAGTCGACTTTCATGGAGCCTACAAACCCTGCGGGTTGAGCAGGAAATATCCAAACGTCCTTACCCGGGAAGGACTTATAGAATTTGAATACAACGGCTGGACAGACCACGATAATCCGTTGCATCACAATCTCCTGCCCTATATCCGCATGTTTACAGGTTCAATGGATTATATACCTGCAACAATGCGGAATGCCTCAAGGGAAAATTTCCGCCCGATCGGTGATTATCCTATGGGACAGGGAACCCGCGCACATGCGATGGCTCTTTTTGTGATACTCAGCAGTCCGCTGACAATGCTTCCCGATTCTCCCTCTGATTACTACCGTGAAGAGGAGTGTACCGGGTTCCTCGCAGGAATACCAGTTGTATGGGATGAAACAAAGTTTATTGAAGGTAATCTTGGTAAATACACTGTTATTGCACGAAGATCGGGTCCGGAGTGGTATGTCGGAGCAATAACAGACTGGGATGAAAGAGACCTGGATCTTGACACTGATTTTCTGGAACCCGGAAAGTACAGACTCGAAGCTATTGAAGATGGTTTAAATGCAAACAAACGTGCTGAGGATTACCGTAAGACAGAAATCGAGTTTACGGCAGGTGATGTGCTTAAACTCCACCTTGCCTCAGGAGGCGGATGGATTGCCCATATTGTACCTTTAAAAGACAGATAATAACCAGGCCTAATTACTAAAAGTAATCTATAATGAAATCACGAAAATTCACCCGCCGCCAGGTGCTGTCTGCAGCAACAGCAGGTGTGGCCGCAGCCCTCTTTGGCTTTCCTTTCAGATCATCTGCGATCAGTAACGGGACCCGGCTTACAAAACTTGCTGTAAACGGGGGAGATAAGGTCCATCCGGGCCCCTGGCCACGCTGGCCACATTGGGATCAGCAGGCTGAAACCGGACTGGTCGAAATGTTCCGCTCCGGCCGCTGGTGGAGAGGGGGAGGTGAACATGTAGCCGAGTTTGAGAAGAAATATGCTGAATTGATGGGAGCTCCGAGATGCCTTGCAACAGCAAGCGGAACGACAGCCCTTCTTACAGCCATGAATGTGCTGGGAGCCGACGCAGGCGACGAGGTTCTCGTATCTCCTTTCACATTCATAGCAACATACAATGTGATATTTGCCACCAGAGCCCTGCCTGTTTTCGTTGACAGCGATCCGGAGACTTTTCTCCTGGATCCTGCCACTATCGAGGCAAGGATCACCGATCGGACCGTTGCTATAATCCCGGTTCATATCTACGGACTTCCTGCAGATATGGACAGTGTGAACGGGGTGGCCAGGAAACATAACCTTAATGTGATTGAGGATGCATGTCAGGCATGGCTGGCTGAGTACAGGGGAAAAAAGGTGGGAACACTGGGAGACCTCGGCTGTTTCAGCTTCCAGAATTCAAAGCATCTGCCGTCGGGAGAGGGAGGTGCAATACTTGGCAGCGACGATGACATCATGGACCGCTGTCATGCATATCATAACTGCGGCAGACCCTATGGAAAAATGCAACCAGTAAGCGGAAACCAGTACAACGGCATGAACTACAGGATGCAGCAGTCGCAGGCCCTTATCCTGCTTTCGCAGATGAAAAGGATCGAAAAGGATAATGAGATCCGTCAGGGAAACGCCCTTTATCTTTCGGAGAAACTGAAGGAGATACCAGGGATAATTCCGGTAAAGCCAGCTCCGGGAGCAACAGGGGCTGTGTTTCATATGTATCCTTTCCGTTACATAAGGGAAAAATTTGATGATATTCCGAAAGAGAAGTTCATAAGAGCGCTTAACGCAGAGGGAATCCCTTGCGGAAGCGGCTACGGGAAGCAAAACAAGGAAGGTCTTATCGAAGAGCAGCTTAACTCAAAGGGCTTCAAAAGACTTTTTTCAGCTTCAAGGCTGGCACAGTGGCGCGAAGAGAACGTTCTCCCGGGGAATGATCTGCTGTGTGATCAGGCAGTTGTCTTTTCTCAAAGCATGCTCCTGGGAAGTCGCAGCGATATGGACGACATCGTTAATGCAGTAATCAAGATCCGGGAAAACCGCAGTTCCCTTTAATAGCTGACATCAGGGTATTATGGTTGAACTATTTTGATAATTTTACCCGGATAATTGCTTTTATGAAAAGAATACTTCCAGTAATCCTGACAGCGATAATACTATGCGGTGCCTGCAGGAAGAAGCCGTTTGACTGCAACAGCTTGTTTATCAGGCTTGAAAAGGAGTTTGCTGCAGGAAACCTCAGCAGAACAGCAGAACTGGCAGACTCAATAGGAAGATTATGTTCGGCAGAACCTTCAATGAGAAGGAAGGCCGATTCCCTGGCGCAGATAGCTGACCGGATACTTATCGACTTTCCTCTCACGGAAAAAATGATTGATCGGCAATTAAGTGAAAAGACAGGTCCTTTTACAGCAGAGGAAAAAGAATTCTGGGACGAAAGCGGCTGGCTTGAATGGAAGATCATTGACGAAGAAAAGAGATACTTCAGACGATCAGCCGCTAATCTTGACCTGATAAGAAAATTCAGACAGAACAGATTGCTGTACGACAGCCTGGAAGCCTCTGACCCGGATTTGATTTTCCGCCGCGATCACACGAAAGACATTATCAGGGTAGCAGGAAAGTACGGAGAACTGTCAGTACCGGCATCGATGACCTTGAATTATACCATCACAGTGGATGCAGATGCTGTTCCTCCCGGCGAGCTTATCCGTTGCTGGATGCCCTACCCGAGGGAGAACCACCTCCGCCAGCAGAACGTGGTCTTGCTTTCTGCTTCACCAGATTATTATTTGCTCTCTCCCGACACAATGATCCACCGTTCGGTTTATATGGAATCGGCTTCGGTGAAGGGTGTCCCGACTGTTTTCAAACTGTCGTTCAGCTACGAGTCGGCAGGAATCTGGTTCGATCCCCGGTTCATAACAGCTGATCCATATAATACTCAGTCCGGCTTCTACAGAAGATATACTACGGAACAACTGCCCCATATAGTTTTCAGCGAAAATATAAAAGCACTGACCGACTCGATAACGGGCGATCTGAACGATCCGGCCGGGATAGTAAAAAGTATCTACTATTGGATCTGTGAAAACATCCTGTGGACAGGTGCACAGGAATATTCCATTATTCCATGCATTCCCGAATATGTTATAAAACATAAAAGAGGCGACTGCGGAATGCAGACTTTTCTGCTCATGTCGATGCTCAGATATAAAGGGATCCCTGTACGGTGGCAGAGCGGCTGGATGGTCCCTCCCGGCGCTGAAAACCTTCACGACTGGTGCGAGGTATACTATGAAGGCACCGGATGGGTTCCTCTCGACATCAGTTACGGACTACAGCATTCGGAAGACAGGAAGATACGCGAATTCTTCATCACGGGGATCGATGCTTACCGGCTTATAATCAACGACGGAGTTGCAGGGGAGCTTTTCCCCGAAAAGACACACCTGCGAAGTGAACCCTATGATTTTCAGAGAGGCGAAGTGGAATGGAGAAAAGCCAACCTCTACTTTGATAAATGGGATTATAATATGGAAATAACATACAATAAATGAGATTGTCAAAGATTCACTTACCTACTGTGGCAGTTACTGCCCTTCTCTTTACCGCCCTTATAATAAACGGTTGCAGGGAAGAGACTGCAAATCTGTATAAAAATGAAATAGACTCGATAGGGATTGTGTGGGTTCCTGACCTGCGAGAGGGTATTTTTGATGCGGAGCTCATGGAAACAGGGAAGGGTCTGGTACTGAAGGGTGAGACAAATGTTGCGGAAGCAAAGGAGGTCCTGCTGAGTATCCTGAACCGCAAGGGAGTTACTTTCGCTGACAGCCTTATCCTTATGCCCGACAGTACCGTATCTGAACGCCCATGGGGACTGGTGAATGTAAGTGTGGGAAACATAAGATTCTATTCTTCGTACGACTCGGAACTGGTTTCTCAGGCTCCCATGGGAACACCGGTGAAGATACTCAGGCGAAGGGGTGGCTGGTACCTCATTCAGACACCTGACAGATATATTGGATGGATTACTTCCGAAGCCCTCGTACCTCTTACCCAGGAAGAACATGCTGAGTGGAAATCTTCACCACGGCTGTTCTATACTGCCGGAACGGGTAGTATTTTTACTGAATCCTCGCTGAGCAGGCCGGTTTCTGATATAGTTGCAGGATGCATTGTTGAAATCTCAGGTAACACAGGTAATGGATTTATCGTGAGGCTCCCCGACGGGAGAAGCGGATTTATTCCACGCGACAGGGGAGTAAGCCTTGAAAGTCTCAATGAACAGGAGGCTAATGATCGTAACCGGCTGGTTGTAAACGCGGAGTCGTTCCTGGGGATACCTTACCTGTGGGGAGGAACCTCTCCAAAGGGGTTCGACTGCAGCGGTTTCACAAAAACCGTATATTTCCTCAACGGGATAATCCTATCAAGAGACGCTTCCCAGCAATATCAGAACGGACTTAGGATGCGAAGAGACTATCCGGCCGATTCTCTCAAACCCGGCGATCTGGTGTTTTTCGGGACTTCCGGCAGAGGGAGGCCAAGAGCTACTCATGTAGGGCTTTATCTGGGAAATTCAGAGTTCATACACTGCTCAGGCATGGTGAAAATAAACAGTTTCGATTCGACAAGAACAAACTTCAGCAGAGCCCGGAGAGATACTTATATTGGTGCGAGAAGAATAATTGGCGCGCCCTACGGCAAAGGGATTGAGCTTGTTGGTACTCATAGCTGGTACAAAAACTGAAATGGATGAATAAAAGGGAATTTATCAGATACAGCAGCTACCTGATCGGAAGCACTTTCGTCGGAGCGACAGCTGCAGGAAATATACCGTCCTTTACGGAAAAAAACAAGAAAAGGTATTCGGGCAAGGGTCTTATCCTCAGGTTTACTCCTTACACACTGCAGCTTAAGCATGCTTTCACCCTTGCAACAAGCTCAAGGACAACAACCCCTGTTATGCTAACGGAGATTGAATATGACGGAATGACAGGATACGGTGAAGCATCAATGCCGCCATATCTTGGCGAGAGTCAGGAATCGGTTGCGGCATTCCTTTCCCTTCTTGATCTGTCACAATTCACCGATCCCTTTCTTTTAATCGATATCCTCGACTATGTCGATAAAGTAAAACCCGGCAACTATGCGGCAAAGGCGTCGGTCGACATAGCGCTCCACGACCTGATAGGGAAACTTGTGGGCGAGCCCTTTTACCGGCTTTTCGGACTCAATCCGGCGAAGACCCCTCTTACCAGCTTTACAATCGGACTCGATACTCCGGAGATAATAAGACAGAAGGTTGCCGAGGCACAGGAATACAGGATCCTTAAAGTCAAGCTTGGGAGGGATAACGACAGGGAAATGATAGAGGTAATAAGATCTGTTACAGATAAACCCCTTTGTGTTGATGTCAATCAGGGATGGAAAGACCGTAAAATGGCCCTCGATATGGCGGTATGGCTCTCAGAAAAAGGTGTTATCTTCCTTGAACAACCCATGCCAAAGGAAATGAAAAAAGATATCGCGTGGCTGACGGAAAGGAGCCCGCTGCCAATAATAGGCGACGAAGCAATACAGAACGTCGATGACCTGATTGAGAACAAAGATGTATATTCAGGCATTAACATCAAGCTCATGAAATGCGGGGGATTGAATCAGGCAATGAAGATGATCAATGTCGCCAGGGCTATTGGCCTTAAGGTTATGGTTGGGTGCATGACAGAAACATCATGTGCTGTAAGTGCGGCTGCACAGCTGTCTCCACTGGCCGACTGGTGCGATCTTGACGGGAACCTGCTTATAAGCAATGATCCGTTTGAAGGCCTGTGGATCACCAATGGAAAGATCACACTGCCGGAGCGTCCGGGGATAGGGGCGGCAAAGAGATCCTGAACCAATCCCCGGGACTTCGTACAGCTTATTTGAGACCGAACCTGTAGCTGAACTTCACAAGGAATACATTATGAGGCTTGTTCATTCCGGGATCGAACAGGTCGCTGATGTCATTAAAATAATCCATCATACCCGACTGGTTATCACCGCTTCTTGTCTGGTTCCAGACTAGGTATAATGTTGAACCCGGGGAGTACTCCCACCGTACAACAAGGTTGGAGAGGAATTCCTGAACATTGAAGTCGCTTTTCCCGAAGCTGTAATCGGTTGTGCCATCGAGATCCTCATCGATATTGATGTCTGACCCGTCCATACTTATCTGCTCATCTCCGTAAATGCTGAACCTGTCGTGGTATTTTGCAGCAACGGGATCAACGATATACTTATAATCGTAATATCTTCCCGACGCTACAAAAGGCTGCCCCCAGTACTGGATTGTAAGATCTGGACTGACGTTGAAATCGACCCTCAGCGAAGCGCTTATTGTCTTTCTGTCGATACTGGCAAATATGTATTTTTCGGTTTCGTTGTATGATTCCTGTGAAACATACTGCAGTTCGGAAAATGATTTTGAATACCCGGGGTTGAGAGAAAGCCTCAGGCTGTTTGTAGGTTTAAAAGTTAAATCCAGGCCGGTATAACGGTTCCTGTAATAATCTTCAAAACCTCTGTTGAAATTAACATTGAACCGGAATGTCATCTTCTTTCTGTTATCCGTACCAAAGCCTCCGTTAGTGGTCAGTCTTCCGGGTGTTATCATCAGTGGCCCTCCCCTTAGTATCGAAGCATCTCTTGTATTGGTTCCAACATTACCGTAAATCCATGCATTCCAGAAGTTTTTAAAGGTCATGTTAATGTTGCTCTCAAAGCCGTTGCTTACATTGACCCCTCCGAAATTGAACTGTGTCCAGTAGTCGAAGTTGATATTGTAGCTCCTGTATATCCCTTTGGGCTCCCACTGACTGTATCCCATCCAGAGTATAGGCATTATCCTGTCGGCCTGCTGCATGTAACCCATGTCGTTTATCTCGAAACCGGGAGTCTTCCACAGTACGCATCCCATGAGGTTAAGATGTCCGTCGAGCTTCCCGATCTGCATTTTTCCACCTGCTCCGCTTAGAGATGTTCTTTCCGGATCATATACGGCATAATCCCTGTCGGGTCTCTGAAAATAATGAGCCGACGATTTCTGTGTCTCCCGGATTGCTTCCCTCGTTCCGTTTACCTGGCTGATGGCGGTGTTGAGATTGAACATCCATTTCTTGTTTTTGAAGTACTGGGTGAAATCAATTCCGCCGGAAAATGCTGATTTGTGCATGCTCTCAGCAAGGTTGTCATCGAGCCAGCGATTAACGCCCGTGAAAATACCTCCCACGATCGTTTTTCCCTCATTGAAATCCTTCTGTACCCTGCCAACCATATAGTTTGTAAGTGGTTCCACCGTCTCATAGCTTCTCTCCCCGTCATTGTCAATTTCAGCTTTCTCTTCCGCGGTAAGGGCTTCCACAAACCCTACTGACAAGCCGTTCGCAGTCTTTCCGGTGAGCTTGGCTGCTCCAAGGATTGCCGTGAAGGAAGGCACATTGGCATACATCCCGTCGTCGAGGTCGGGAGAGCCCTGGGGCCTTCGTCCGATACGCCTGGAATAGAACAGGTTGTCGTTACCTACGTCTCCGTCGCCAATACCGAGGTTGAAATTTGTTATGTTGTTGCCTTCGATGAAGAAAGGCCTTTTCTCACTGAAGAAGGTCTCAAATGCTGAAAGATTCACCTCCGACGGGTCTGCCTCAACCTGTCCGAAATCAGGGTTAATGGTAAGGTCCATTGTCATATTGTTCGTCACGCCGATCTTAGCATCGACCCCTCCGTTAAACCCGAAGCTTCTACCCTTTTCAAGAAAAGGATTGCCGGGCTCGGACCTGAATGTCTCCCCTTTTGTAACAGCATACGGTGTGACATCGAAAATCTTCCTCGGTTTTATCTGTTCGAGTCCGGCCAGCTCTCCGAACATATGTACAAGCCCGGGAGCATCTTTTGGAATATGCTGCCAGAAACTGATTTCATTCTTTCTGTAAAGGATCCTTAAGACCTGGAGGCCCCAGATGTCGCCTGAATTCTTTTCGAACCTCACCTGGCTGAAAGGTATTTTCATTTCAGCCACCCATCCCTCGTCATTCATGGATGTCTTTACCCACCAGTTGGGATCCCATGAGGGGTCTTCACCGTCACCGTCGTTAGTGAAGATCTGGTCGAATTTAACTCCGCTGACGGTTACACAAAACATAAAACCTGTGCGGAGATCATGAAAACTGTCGAAGATTATCCCCACAAGGTCTCCATCGGTGTTGTCGCGTCTTGAAAGCCGGCTGATAATACTGTCGGGACTGGTGTCGAATACTTTGAATGCAGCATAGATGTTGTCGTCGTCGTACAGTATTTTGAACTCGGTCCTTTGTGAGGCCTTGTTGGCATTGTAGGGCTCATACTGTGTGAAATCATCGATCCACGATCCCTCCGTCCAGGCTTCATCATCAAGGATGCCGTCGATCGCCGGTGAGGTTGTCAGTTTCTCCGTTTTGTACTGTTTCTTTTCCGGGGCCTGTCCGTAAACCCCGGAAATAAGAAACAGCATGGTAATAAGCATAATAGCAATTCTTTTCATGTGAAGTATTATTTTTCATGGCTACTATAAAGACGTATCCGTATTAGTTTTGATGCAGCAGAGGTTCCAATTTTATTATATGTTTTTTAGCATATCGAGTTTTATGGGATAAAAGCTTAGTGATTTTCCTGTGGACTATTTTGCAAAATTCTGTATCTTGGACTAAAATCTTTAAACATGTTATCGCGCAGATCATTCTTATTCAAAAGTGCAGCTGCAACTGTTGCTGCCATGGCAGCGCCGGTTCTTTCCGGAAGTATAGACGGCCCCGCTCAGGTATCACCACTGAAAGGCAAAAAAGTGCTTTTTGTCTGGGGAGGCTGGATGGGTCATGAACCTGACAAATGCCGCGACATATTTGTTCCCTGGATGCAGAAGGAGGGAGCTGAGGTGACAGTCTCCGACAAACTTGATGCCTACACGGAATATAACCTGAAGGAGGATTTCGACCTTATCGTACAGTCGTGGACGATGGGAACGATAACCAATCCTCAGGAGAAAGCTCTTCTGGATGCCGTAAAAAGCGGAGTGGGAATAGCCGGCTGGCACGGGGGGCTCGGCGATTCATTCAGGAACAACACAGAGTACCAGTTTATGGTCGGGGGGCAATGGGTGGCGCATCCCGGAGGGGTTATTGACTACAGGGTGAATATTACAGACCAGGAGGATCCTGTTACGAAAGGGATTGTTGATTTTGATATGCATTCTGAACAATATTTCGTACATGTCGATCCCAACGTAAAGGTTCTGGCTGTAACGAAATTCGACGACAGTAACGCAGGCTGGATTGGTGGAAACATAGTTCCGGTTGTGTGGAAGAAATATTACGGAAACGGAAGGGTCTTCTATTCATCGCTGGGGCATGTGGCAGCCGACTTTAATGTTCCACAGGCACTTGAAATACAGAAGAGGGGTATAAACTGGGCATCTCTCAGCAGGTATGAACCTCATGAAACCTGGATAATGCCCGTTTACGGAAAACAGGTACCGGCAGTTTAGGCATTAAGATCCGGACTTTCTGGTTTCCGGTGCAGGTTATTCATTCAGGCCCTGGTTATACAGGATCTTCAAAACCCTGCAACAGGCATTGTTTTGCTTTAATCGTACAGTTTTATGAATTCGTAGGTGTTGCCGGTAAAAGAAAGAAATCTGAGGAAATCCTCTTTTGAGATAACAAGCGAAGCAGTGTTTACATTGGGATGAAAGGCAAGACGATCGTATTCGTCAAGCTTTTCGTCGATGAAAAGGTGAACATGCCTTTCATGATCATTGATCAGTCCGAATGGTGATACCGAACCTGGTTCCACGCCAAGATACCTCATCAGCCTCTGGTCAGAGGCAAAAGTGAGCTTTCCCTGCTTCAGCCTCTTTTCCAGGTCGTGAATGTCAAGCTGTCTGAGATGTTCCAGGATTACAAGATAATGCCTGTTGCCTTTGTGGTTCCTGAAAAAGATATTCTTGCATCTTCCTGAATTATAATCTTTCCAGTGGATTATGGCCTCCTCTATGGTGGCCAGGGGAGGATGCTCGTGATATTCATAGTTTATCCCGAGCTTGTCAAGCAGATCATATAATTCCTTCTGTCCTCTCATTTTCAGGATCGGTTAAAAAATCTTCATTTCCGTCAGGCCTGTAACCCGTATCTTCCTCAAGGTTACCGCTTTTGTATGCTTCAACAGCCAGCCTGTCGCAAAGTTCATTCTCCTTGTTGTTGGAATGTCCCTTTATCCAGACAAACCTTACCTTGTGCTTCCTGTAAACCTCAAGGAAGCGTTTCCAGAGATCAGGGTTTTTCTTTTTTTTAAAAGCTTTGGCTTCCCAGCCGAAAAGCCATCCCTTCTCAACAGCATCAGATACATAGCGTGAATCGGTGTAAACCACCACCCTGCTTCCAGGTATCTTAAGAGCTTCAAGCGCCGTAATGACTGCAAGAAGCTCCATCCTGTTGTTGGTCGTGAGCCTGAATCCCTTTGATTTCTCAAGACGGTGCTTACCTGATGTAAGAACAACACCGTAACCTCCCGGACCCGGATTGCCGCTTGCAGCCCCGTCAGTGTAGATGACTATCTCATTTCCCATCAACCAGTATGATTCCGGTGTTAGTCAGGAAAAGCTTGATTGCAATGGAGAGAAGGATCACTCCGAATACCTTCTTAAGTATCTGCAACCCCCCTTTCCCAAGTATCCTCTCGAACAACCTTGTCAGACGGAGTACCAGGTAAACCACCACCATATTGAGGGTCAGTCCTATAAAAATGTTTATAGTTTGGTACTCAGCCTTCAGTGAAAGCACCGTGGTTATTGACCCGGCACCTGCAATAAGGGGAAATGCGATCGGGAAAACGGCACCGCTGCCATGCGAATCCTGCTTGAACAGTTCGATACCCAGGATCATCTCCATAGCGATAAGGAAGATTATAAAGGAACCTGCAATGGCAAACGACGACACGTCAACACCGAATACACCCAGGAGAGGACTTCCGATAAAAAGAAACGCAAGGAAAATAACGTACGAAACAACAGTCACCTTTAGTGGTCTTACATCGCCTGATTTTCCCTTTATGTCGATAATTATCGGTATCGACCCGGTAATGTCAATTATGGCGAAGAGTACCATGAATGCAGCTAATATTTCCCTTAAATCCAGATTCATAAAGAGATACTTAAAAAAAAGTGATTCCAGAGAACTTCTGACCGTAACTATTGTACCACGGTCATCTCATCGACCAGATGTCGTGCTCCAGCATAGACATCCATGATCCACAGAACATAACGTATGTCAACGGCAATGGTGCGCTGTAGTTCGGTTTCATAAGCTATGTCACCGCTCATGGCTTCCCAGTTCCCGTCAAACGCCAGACCGATAAGCTCTCCGCTTGCATTTATGACAGGACTGCCGGAATTACCGCCTGTAATATCGTTGGTGGTAAGGAAACAGACAGGCATGTATCCCTTTGAAGAGCCATACCTTCCGAATTCCTTCCTTTTATTCAGGTCGATAAGACGCTGGGGGAGATCGAATTCGTAATCTCCCGGTTTGTACTTATCAATTACACCGTCGAGGGTTGTGTAATATTTATATGTCACTGCATCCCTTGGATCATAATCTCTGATGCTCCCATATGTGAGGCGCATTGTTGAATTGGCGTCGGGATAAAGAGTTTTTTCAGGAATCATCTCCTTAAGGGCGGCGACCCATAATCTGCGGCCTGTTGTAAGGTTATCGTCAAACTGGCTGAGACCTTTTGATACTTCACTGCTTACCTTGCTAATGGAATTTGCTGTAAGAAGAACAGGATCGTTCTGGAGGACCTTCAGTGATGGTTTATCGAGGAATGCCGATAATTTTGCTTCGCTGGAGAATACCGATCTTGAAAAAACATCATCTACAAACCTGTCGGTGCTTCCCTTGAATTTCCTGTCAACAACATTCACGTAAAAATCAGGATGGAACTTTGCAGGAACATCATTCCTGTAAAGGGCAACCATGGCCTTCATCGCTTTCTGGTCGGTAGGGGGATTATAATCCTTGTAGAACGATCCGAGCCTGTTCTTAAGATTTGATGACATCTCTGATATATGGGCTGCATCTCCCGATTCAAGAGCATCGATGAGTACTGATGCCACCATGCTCAGCCCGAGGATCTCACAACCCTGGTTGAAGCATTCTCCGATGTACTGCTGGGCATGTGCATATTCAGCCCTTCCTTCCACAGCCGAACGGATCATATCCAGTGAGTTGCCATACCTGGACTTACGTCCGGCATCACTGTCGACCCAGGTTTTGAACTGGTCTTCAATCTGAAACTTCTTGTCCCTGACGTTCAGCCGTTCGAGACCTGCTTTTTGCCCTATCGAGTATTTCCAGTAATTTGATGATCCGGAATATTTTGAAGCATACTGTATGTTTATTTTCGGATCAGCCTGCATGTCGGCCATAAGTACCTCCTGACGTGTTCCGCGTATCTTTATTCTGTTGGGGTGGGTTATCTTCAGAAGCTCATCCACTTCGTAAGATGTGGCGTAGCGCTGTGTCCTTCCCGGATAGCCGAGGATCATTGCAAAGTCACCCTCGTTGAGTTCCTTTATCGAAACAGGAAGCCAGTGTTTTGGTTTGAGGGGGATATTCTCCTTTGAGTAGGGAGCCGGTTTTCCGTCGGGACCGGAGTATACCCTGAATACGCTGAAGTCGCCTGTGTGGCGAGGCCATTCCCAGTTGTCGGTGTCGAACCCGAACTTTCCTATCGACGAAGGAGGGGCACCGACGAAGCGAACATCAAGATACCTTTCAGATACTATAAGATAGAAATAGTTGCCTCCGTAGAATGATGAGACCGTTGTTCTGTAATTGTTCCCTTCCGAAGCTTTCTTCTCGATCGCTGACCTGGCTTCGTTTATTGCAGAGGTTCTTTCGGCTTCGGTCATGCCGCTCTTTACTGCTGCAAGAATCTGATCAGTAACATCTTCAATCCTGATGAGGAATGTCACCGTCAGACCCGGGTTGGGAAGCTCTTCTTCCTTTGTCATGGCCCAGTAACCATCAGTCAGATAATCATGCTCAACCGTGCTGTGCGCCTGGATCTGTCCATATCCGCAGTGATGGTTGGTAAGAAGAAGACCCTCGGATGAGACTATTTCGCCGGTACAGCCACCACCGAAATGGACTATGGCATCTTTAATGCTGGCCTTGTTAAGACTGTAAATATCCCCGGCTGATAGTTTCAGGCCAAGCTCCGTCATGCGGCCGATATTCAGTTTCTCGATAAGAGGAAGAACCCACATCCCCTCGTCGGCTCTTACATTTGTACCAAGAACGCCCGTGAGGATCAACAATAATGCAATAAATTTTTTCATGTTATAAAAAAGGATGTTTTGAAATAATCGACAAAGATAACCTTATTATTTGATTGCAAAATCAGAAATCGAGCGAGAGCTGGGTATTGAACAGTGCGAAGGATCTTCTGTGATACGGAGTAAGGCCGTACTTCATGATTGCCTCACGGTGGAATGTTGTCGGGTAACCTTTGTTCTTTGCCCAGCCGTACTGAGGATATTCCATGTCAATTTTTTTCATGTAATCGTCACGCGATGTCTTTGCCAGAACTGAAGCGGCAGCAATTGAAAAGTAAAGAGCATCGCCGCCGACAATGGTCTTGTGCTCTATATCTCCGTAGGGAATGAAACTGTTGCCGTCGATCAGAAGGAAATCAGGCTTTTTGGTTAATCCGGCAATCGCAAGATGCATTGCCCTGATCGAAGCCCTCAGAATGTTTATCTCATCGATCCCGGTGTTGTCGACAAATGCAACATTCCAGGCAACAGCGGTTTCCATGATCTCGTACCTGAGCTGTTCCCTTTTTTTCTCAGAGAGCTTTTTTGAGTCGTTGAGAACCGGATGTCTGAAATTCCGGGGAAGAATAACGGCAGCAGCCGCAACAGGTCCTGCCAGGCAACCCCTTCCTGCCTCATCGCAACCAGCTTCCGTAAGATTGTGGTATAAACATGACTTTAGCATCGTAATACTTCTAAAACTGCAAAAACACAAACATTACCCGCTGTTCACTTTGCAATTAAATGTCCGAAGGAGACCGCGGTTTTGGCAGTGAACTTAATAAAGCATAAATTTGCACAAAATTTTAAGATCCATGATAACCACAGAGCAGATAAGAAATTTGTCTGAACGCCGTGATGCGTTGAGGAGGTATCTTTGACATTGAAGGTAAGCTTTCAAGAATCTCGGAAAAAGAACTGATTACACAAAAGCCTGATTTCTGGAACGATCCGAAGGCTGCTGAACAGCTTTTAAGAGAGATCGCCAGGATTAAAAACTGGACCACGGCCTTTGACAAGGTTGACCAGGGATTTGAAGACCTTCAGGTGATTTACGATTTCTTCAGGGAAGGCGAAGCTTCTGAAGAGGATGTCGACAGGCAGTATGAGAAGAGCCTTGGTCTTATTGAAGATCTTGAGGTGCGTAATATGCTTCAGAAGGAGGAAGATCAGCTTGGAGCAATACTGAAGATCAATTCCGGGGCAGGAGGTACTGAGAGCAACGACTGGGCATCGATGCTTCTCAGGATGTACCTGAGATGGGCGGAAAGGAATGATTACCAGGTAAGGGAACTTGACTTTCAGCCCGGTGACGAAGTGGGTGTGAAATCGGTAACACTCGAAATAAGCGGGGAAAGAGTCTATGGTTATCTTAAAAGCGAGAACGGCGTTCACCGCCTTGTGAGAATCTCCCCTTTCAATGCACAGGGCAAGCGACAAACCACATTTGCCTCAGTCTTTGTTACACCCCTCGTTGATGATAATATTGAGATCGAAGTTAATCCTGCCGACATAACATGGGAGACTTACCGCTCAAGCGGAGCAGGAGGTCAGAACGTAAACAAGGTCGAGACTGCCGTGAGACTCAGACATCATCCTACCGGAATAGTCATTGAGAATCAGGAGACCCGCTCCCAGCTAAATAACAAGGAGAATGCCATGAGGATACTGAGATCGCAGCTTTACGAAATGGAACTGAACAGGAGAAGGGAGGAGCAGTCGAAGATTGAAGGGGAGAAGAAAAAGATTGAATGGGGCTCCCAGATAAGATCCTACACCCTTCATCCCTACAAGATGGCAAAGGACCACAGAACAGGATATGAATCGGGGAATGTCCTGGCGGTTCTTGACGGCGATCTCAACGAATTCATCAAATCGTACCTGATGGAATTCGCCGGACAATAGAATTCCTCAGAGGAACAGCAGGACCCGGATCTGCAAAATCACGTGACCTTTTAACGGTCTTCCATGATAAAATTCATGAAATTTCTCTTACACATATTGCTTTATTTGCATCTATAATAACTCAGGTTGTGAAACAAAACAGACTTTTTGAACAGTTCCCGCCGGTATCAAAGCAGGAGTGGATTGATAAGATCGTCGCCGATCTCAAAGGCAGCGATTTTTCAAGGAAAATGGTTTGGAAAACAGGTGAAGGCTTCGATGTAATGCCTTTTTACATGAGGGAAGATCTTCAGAAGCTAAACCATGTGAACTGTATAGTACCGCTTCTTCTTTCAGAAGGAGAGAAAAGCGGCAAAAAAGGGTATAACGGTTCTTCTGCAGGTAAGGCAAACTCATGGCTGGTACGTCAGAATATCAGAGTCGCGGATTACAGCGAAGCGAACAGAGCTGCCAGATCGCTTCTTACAAAGGGAGTCGATTCTCTGGGCTTCATAATAGGGGATCCGCTTAAAATAAACCCGGAGAACTTTTCCATCCTCCTCGATGAAATAAATCCAGGAGAAACTGAGATAAATTTTATTTCGGAAGGGAAGGCCCGTGAGATAATTGCAATTTTAACAGGGATTTACGAAGGAGATAAACCCAGGCTGAGTGTTCTTAGGGGAGCCATTGAGGCTGATCCCCTTGGAAGGCTGCTAATGAACGGAACTCTCTGTATTCCTGTTGAGGCCGGTATGGACTATCTTGCAGAATTAACCCGCGACTCCCTTAAGCTGCCTCTGTACAGGAACATTCATATTAACGGATCAACTTTCACCGATGCCGGAGCCGGTCCTGTAATGGAACTTGCCTTCACCCTTTCAATGGCGGTGGAATATCTTACACAACTTACCAGCCGTGGTATCAGCCCCGGAGACGCGGCCTCCAGAATCCGTTTCAGCTTCGGAACAGGTTCAGATTATTTCATGGAGATTGCAAAGCTCAGGGCGGCACGTCTTCTCTGGGCTGTGGTAGCGAAAGGCTATGGAGCCGTGAATGACAGTCGTTTCAGAATGGAGATGCATTGCGTAACAAGCAGGTGGAACTCAACCATCCTTGATCCGTATGTGAACCTGCTCAGGACACAGACAGAAGCCATGTCGGCTGTCCTTGGTGGTACTGATTCACTTACGGTAAATCCTTTTGATGGAGCATTTAAAGAAGCCGGAGAATTCACGGAGAGGATAGCAAGGAACCAGCAACTGATACTCAGGGAGGAGGCCTTCTTTGACCGTGTGGCAGACCCCTCAGCAGGTTCGTACTATATTGAAAACCTCACTGCACTGGTTGCCGAGAACGCATGGAAGCTGTTTCTCGAACTGGAGGAGGAAGGCGGTTTCCTTAGTTCACTATGCAAAGGCCACATTCAGGGTGAACTGAAAAAGACAGCTGAGGAAAGGAAGAGGGCGGTAAGCGGAAGAAAGGAAATTCTTCTCGGAACAAATCTTTATCCCGACCCGGAGGAAAAACCTGACCCTGTTTATAAGGCAGAAGAAGCAAAGGGACAGGCAGTGAAAACCGGAGAACTGATCTGTGAACCTGTAAGCCTTGGCAGGGGAGCAGAGGAAATTGAAAAGCTAAGGATGGCTGTTGGGAATGCCCCTTCGAGACCCACGGTATTTCTTCTGCAGGCAGGAGATAAGTTAATGCGCAGAGCCCGTTCACAGTTCTCGGCAGCTTTCTTCGGGTGTGCAGGTTACAGGATTATCGATAATGACGGATATGACGACCTGGAAAAGGGTATTGAACAAGCACTGGAATCAGGCGCCGGAATTGTGGTTCTTTGCAGCTCGGATGATGAATACCCCGTGCTTGCACCTGCTGTGCACGAAAGGACTTTAGGAAAGGCAGTTCTGGTTATTGCCGGAAATCCGCCCTCAATGGAATCACTGAGGGAGAAAGGTATTCTTAATTATATAAGCATAAGGTCTGATCTTGTTGAGACACTAAGACACTATAACACCTTATCCGGCATCGCAGATTGATAAACAGTAGATTAAAATGAGACCACAATTCAAGCAGAGCGACCTTGGCGAACTGAAGCTTAAAAAAGCTGATGCCCATGAAATGGGATCAAAGGAAGAACCTTGGATGACAGCGGAGAAGATCCCTGTCAGAACGGTTTATGATGAATCGGACCTGGAAGGGAAGGAACATCTTGACTACGCTGCCGGGGTCCCTCCTTTTCTCAGAGGACCATATCCCGGAATGTATGTTACAAGACCATGGACAATAAGGCAGTATGCAGGATTCTCGACAGCCGAGGAATCAAATGCATTCTACAGAAGAAACCTTGCCGCCGGGCAGAAAGGATTATCGGTAGCCTTCGATCTTCCGACCCACAGGGGTTATGATTCCGACCATGAGAGGGTTGCCGGTGATGTTGGAAAAGCAGGTGTTGCAGTCGATTCTGTTCTCGATATGAAGATACTGTTCGACAAAATACCTCTTAAAAGGATGTCGGTGTCGATGACAATGAACGGTGCGGTACTGCCCGTAATGGCATTTTATATTGTTACGGCCCTGGAGCAGGGTGCGAGTCACGATGAGCTCTCAGGGACAATACAGAACGACATCCTGAAGGAATTCATGGTAAGAAACACATATATATATCCTCCTGATTTCTCAATGAGAATTATTGCCGATATCTTCCGCTATACGGCAGAAAGGATGCCTAAATTCAATTCGATAAGCATATCGGGCTATCATATGCAGGAGGCAGGGGCCACAAGTGACATTGAACTTGCCTATACACTTGCCGACGGACTTGAATATCTGAGAGCCGGAGTTAAAGCCGGCCTTGATATCGACAGCTTTGCTCCCCGCCTGTCGTTTTTCTGGGCTGTGGGGATGAATCACTTTATGGAGATAGCAAAGATGAGGGCCGCAAGGATGCTCTGGGCCAGGATTGTGAGCGGATTCAATCCCCGGAATCCCAAATCGCTCGCCCTCAGAACCCATTGCCAGACTTCGGGATGGAGCCTTACCGAACAGGATCCCTTCAACAACGTGGGCCGTACCTGCATTGAAGCAATGGCTGCCGCTCTTGGCCATACCCAGAGCCTTCATACAAACGCACTCGATGAAGCGCTGGCTCTGCCTACTGAATTCTCGGCACGTATTGCAAGAAACACACAGATTTATCTTCAGGAGGAAACGAAGATATGCAAATCGATAGATCCCTGGGCAGGATCATACTATGTTGAAAGCCTTACGGATGAAATTGCCCGGAGGGCATGGCAGCATATAGAGGAGATCGAAAGCCTCGGTGGAATGGCCGCAGCCATCGATTCGGGTCTGCCGAAGATGAGGATTGAGGAGGCTGCAGCCAGGGCTCAGGCAAGGATCGATTCCGGACAACAGGTTATTGTGGGAACAAATCGTTTCAGACTTGAAAAGGAAGATCCGCTTGAGATCCTCGAAGTGGATAACAGCCTGGTCAGGGAAGCACAACTAAAGCGGCTTGCCCTTCTAAGATCCGAAAGGAACGAAAATGACTGTCAGGCAGCTCTTGATGCAATTACAAAATGTGTATCTTCGGGCGAAGGAAATCTGCTGGAACTGGCTGTCGAAGCTGCAGCACGCAGGGCAAGCCTTGGCGAGATTTCCTACGCATGCGAAAAAATAACAGGTAGGTATAAAGCAGTGATCAGGACTATCTCGGGTGCATATTCATCGGAGTATAAAAAGGACAGCGAATTCGAGGAGGCGCGCACCCTTGTCGCCCGCTTTGCTGAAAGGGAGGGCAGACAACCAAGGATCATGATAGCCAAGATAGGTCAGGACGGACACGACAGGGGAGCAAAGGTCGTTGCCACAGGATACGCTGACATCGGTTTTGATGTGGATATCGGACCGCTTTTCCAGACACCTGCCGAAGCTGCCAGACAGGCTGTTGAGAATGATGTTCATGTTCTAGGAGTTTCGAGCCTGGCCGCCGGTCATAAGGTTCTCATTCCCCAGGTAATAGAAGAACTGAAAAAACTGGGAAGGGAAGATATCCTCGTAATTGCCGGAGGTGTGATCCCTCCACAGGATTACAGCTTCCTCTATGACGCGGGCGTAGCTGCGATATTCGGTCCGGGAACATCCGTCGCTGCCGCCGCCAGACAGATACTTGTAATACTTCTTAATTTTTTTGAATAAAAAATCTTATATTCGGTTCACAACCTGATAAGATATGGACAGTAAGCGGGTAAGATACGTCAGACTAAATGTTATTCTTGTTATTCTTTTAACAATGGGTCTTCCATGCTGCCGGAGCGTAAAACCTGCCCTGGAGAACCCTAGCTCAGGTGAAAGCAACGACCGGAACGTGGCAGGAACTGATTTCCATGAGCAGGTAACATGGTTGCTGGGATTTATTAACCCTGTACGGTTTCAGAGCCCTCCCCATTCGGAATGGTACCTGAAAGGTTATGAGGACTATCAGCCCGACAGAAAGGCGATTGAGGGACTGAAAGCTGAAGGGAACGACGATCTTACGATAAAGATAGTGCTCGGAACATGGTGTCCCGACAGCAGAAGGGAAGTACCCCGTTTCGTGAAAGTGCTAAATCAGTGGGGATTCCCTGCTGACAAAGTCACTTTTATAGGTACTGATTCTTTCAAGGTTGCACCGGTAGGGGGATATGAAGGGCTTGGAATTGAATGGGTGCCGACATTTATTATTTACAGAAATAAAGTTGAGGCAGGACGCATCATTGAAAATCCTGTAACGTCTTTAGAACAGGATATCCTGAATATCCTTACTAGGAATGAAAATATTAAAAACAAGTAATTACCATGGAAGATTTCAGTACAAACAACTCACAGAATACCGGTCTGCCTTCAGGCCCTGAAGACAACCGTCCTGCCGGACAGACACTCGGGATAGCTGCTCTTATAACAGCAATAGTGACCTTTGTTCTTGCTGTTATCCCCTGCGTCGGGATCATTGCAATGGTTCCTGCTGTAATAGCCGTGGTTCTGGCAGCCATCGGCCTGTCGCAGGCCTCCAGGACAGGGGCTTCACGATCCCTTCCTGTTGCCGCACTGATAATTGGCATCGTTGCTTTTATGATCTCATTTTCACAGATCTTTGTTGCAGGTCGGATAGGCGACAAATTTGAGCGTGAGTGGAAAGGAGACTTTGAAAAGGCTGTGGAGGAGGTTCAGGAGAACGTCCTGAAGGATCTTGAGGATGCCAACGTCAATATAAGGGTTGAAAGCGGAGACGAGACAGTGGAAATATCTACCGATGTGAAGAAAAGCAGCCGGCACGAGGAGCTTGAGGAACTCGAAAAGGAAACCCCTGTTACAGATGACACTATCCCCGGAGTCAAATAACGCCGTTCTGTTATCGTGGAGAAGCCGGATCAGAGAACCTTATATCGTAATCAATTCAGCACTTGCCCTGATTATACTGATGGTTTTCGGGTATTCACTTATCTTCTCCCCCGACAGAAACGAGTACCCGGTGGTCTGCGTCCATGAAAAGCTTACCGGAGTACCCTGCCCTTCATGCGGATTGTCGCACAGCTTTTCATTGATTCTAAGGGGAAGAATTGCCGAAGCATACGACTGGAATATTTATGGAATGAGGATTTTCATTTTCTTTGCTTCACAGTTGTTTATGAGAATAGTCTTTTCCTCTGTCAGCATGAGACAGCCGTATCTCGAAAAACATCTGGTTTTGTATGATATCACTGCATCCTTAATCCTTTTCATGATTTGTTTCATGCCATTCCTGAAAGGCATACTCAAATATCTCTGACCCATTTCATTCCATCTCACCAAGAATGTCATACAGAAGATGGCTCTCAAAGCCCCTGGATAATCCAAACCTCATCAGCTTGCCTTTCAGATCATACTGATTCTTTGCCTTTACAGTCTTCCTGTGAGATGAAAGCATTTCCTCCAGGACCTGTCGGTATTCGTCCTTGTCAAGTGTTTCAAGAGCCGAATCAATAACTTCCTGACTGATCCTTTTTGCCCTCAGCTGGGATGAAATCTTCAGACGCCCCCATCTGTTATGACGGAACCGGTCCTTTACAAAAGCACCGGCATACCTCATCTCGTTGATGAAATTTTCGGCGATAAGAGTTTCAATTATCCTTGCTTTATCCTTTTCGCTTATTCCCCAGGACGAGAGCTTGCCTCTGATATCTTCGCTGCAGTACTCTCTTCCCGCACACAGATTCATTGCCTTTGTGAGGGCACTTTTGTAAAGCGTGTCATCTTTCATTTTCTTTTGCCTTTTGCTACGCGGTCGCGCCCGTTTATGTCTTTGTAAATACAGATATCAGTATATCCCTTCGATTTCATCAGATCATAAATGTCACGGCCGAGAGCCTCGTTTATCTCAAAATACAGGGTTCCTCCGGGCCTGAGCGAATGCACAGCGGTATCCAGGATCGCCCGGTAGAATTTCAGCGGATCCTCATCCGGAACAAACAACGCTTCAGGTGGCTCGAACAGAAGTACATTCTTCCTCATCTGCGTTCTTTCGGAGTTCCTTACATACGGAGGATTGCTCACAATTATATCGGATAACGGCAGCCGGGAGGGTGGCATTTTCAGGATATCCGAGCGGAAAAATGCTACGTCAGCAGTGTTTTTCAATGCATTCTCCCTCGCAGTCAATAATGCCGCAGCCGATATGTCAGAAGCCGTTATCCGGGCATCAGGAAGATGAACCGCAAGAGCTATAGCTATACATCCCGATCCTGTGCAGATATCTGTTATCCCGCCCCTGAACCCCTTGTTTTCATTGATAATGAGCCAGGTCATCTCCTCGGTTTCAGGCCTTGGAATAAGAACCCCCGGGTTTACCTTTATAATGCAGCCGAGAAAATATGTTTCGCCTGTGACATACTGGACGGGCATTCCTGTTTTAAGCTCACTGCACATAACCAGAATTTGCTCCTTTGCCTGATCATCCGGTTTTTCAGTCTGCCGCATCAGAAGTTCAGGAAGGGATGTAAGCCCCAGTGCCTTCAGAATGACGGTGTCGGAAATTGCCCTTGCTTCGCCTTCATGATATAACCCTTTAAGTTCTGACTTAAGATAATTCCTGAAATCCTTTATTGTTTGTAAATTAACGGCCATAAGTCAAATTTAGCAATTCTCAAGGAATGACTTCCGGTGATGATCTTAAATTTATGCGCAGATGCCTCGACCTGGCCCTGAAGGCTGAGGGAAGAACATATCCCAATCCTCTGGTCGGTTCGGTCATTGTCAGGGAAGGCCTGATAATAGGAGAGGGATACCATGTTAAGGCGGGAGAGCCACATGCCGAAATAATGGCTATTGAATCGGTGAAAGACAGGACACTCCTCAAATCATCAGCACTTTACGTAAACCTCGAACCATGCTCCCATCACGGAAAAACCCCGCCCTGCGCCGACAGGATCATTGCTGAGGGTATCCCTGTGGTCTTTTTGGGAACGAAGGATACAAGCGATAAGGTAGCAGGAAAAGGGATTTCCCGGCTCCGGGAGGCCGGATGCAGGGTTGTTGTGGGTGTTGCGGAAGATGAATGCAGGAGTATAAATAAAAGGTTCTTTTCTTTTCATGAGAAAAAGAGGCCTTATATAGTTCTTAAATGGGCACAGAGCGCCGACGGTTTCATTGATATCGAAAGAGGTGAATCCCCGGATACCAGGGCGGGGTGGATAACAGGGGAGCCCGAAAGGGTGCTTGTACATAAGTGGAGGTCAGAGGAACAAAGCATTCTTATAGGAGCAGGAACACTGAGGAACGACGATCCTTTGCTGAATGTAAGGTATTGGAAGGGCAAAAATCCGGTCAGACTTGTTCTGTCAGGATCTGGAACTCTGCCGGAGAAGCCTTCAATGACGGAAATTATCGGATCGCAGGTCGTCTTTACCTTCTTTCCCGAAAAAGTTGAAATGCCTGGTTCGGTGGTTGTTAAACTCAACACCCGGGAAGCTTCGGCAGTGCAGATAATTGACTATCTTTTCAGGTGGGGTATTCAGTCGCTTTTCATCGAAGGCGGGGCTAAGGTTCTTTGTCACTTCATCAGCCTCGGACTCTGGGATGAAGCGCGTATTTTTCATGGCACGAAAGTCTTCAGAAGAGGTTTGAAAGCACCTGTCATAAACGGCCGGACCGTGTCTGAGAAAAAATTCAGCAGCAGTAACCTGAAAATAATAGTGAACGAGAAGTCAGCTAAGTAACAGGAAGATAAGCCTGCGTGTATTTCAGATCTTTGCAATTTTCCTGGGGTCCTCCATCCAGCCTTTGTAATTGAGGAGAGCGTTGACAACATCATCCGGTGTTGCAGCAATGCTCCACATCCCTTTGTGTTCCGTCCTCAGAAAGTTTCCGTCAATCATTTTTTCAAGGAACTGAATCAGGGGAGCATAAAAATCAAGGGTGTTGAGGATGACCACTGGTCCGTTAAATAATCCCAGCTGCTTAAGGGTAATCGCCTCTGTGAGTTCTTCCAGGGTCCCTACTCCTCCCGGAAGGGCAACTACGGAATCAGCCCTTTCAAACATGTTCTTTTTCCGGTCGCCCATGTCGGTGGTGACTATCATATCCTTGACATCCGGATGTCCCCAGCCCTCATCATTCATGAACGATGGTATCACACCGGTAATTGTCCCCCCTTGCTTAATGACTGCATCGGCAAGTGCCCCCATAAGTCCTATACCACCGCCTCCGTAAATTACATTTATCCGCGATCTGGCAAAAAGAGTTCCGAGTTCAGCAGCAGCCTCCACATACAGTTTGTCGATAAGGCTGCTCGAAGAAGCAAAAACGCATGTTGTCATTAAATGACCTCGATTACAGCAGGCTTTTCAGCTTGTTGACAAAATTTGCCTTGGGAACGGCGCCAACCTGCTTGTCTGCCACCTTGCCATCCTTGAAGAAAAGCACTGTGGGAATATTCCTTATCCCTAATTTTGCAGCTACTCCGGGACTGTTGTCAACGTCACATTTGGCAACGAGTGCCTGTCCTTCGAATTCTTTAGAGATCTCCTCAACAGCTGGTGCGATCATTCTGCAAGGTCCGCACCATTCCGCCCAGAAATCAACCAACACGGGTTTGTCAGATTTGAGGACCACCTCATCAAAATTGCTGTCATTAACCTCTATTGCCATAGTATCCTTTTATTAATTTCTAATAGTATTGACTGATGTAAATATAGCTAATTAACTTTATATTCAATCCCGGGAAAATCGTCGAGGAATGATATTAACTCGTTGTTGAGCCTTATCCTTATTGACCTCGAAAACATTGAAAGGGATATCTTGTCGTCGGGATCATATATCAGGAATCTCAGTTCTGTTTCGCCCCTGTTCTCCTTTATGACCTCAAAAAGCTCATTTATGAATTCCCCGTTAATATTTTCCGGATTGACCTTGATCGTGACCGTTTTAATAAGTTCATCCTTAACGCTTGAAAGAAGGTTGATGGTTTTGATATGGAACTCAAGCTCCTCCTCCCTGAATTTTCTTTTCTGAACCTTCCCTTTTACAAGAAGGTAATATCCTGTAATGAAAAACTTACTGAATTCAAGGTATTCCTTGTCAAAGAGCATAAACCTGAAGGAATCAGTGTAGTCCTGAAGGGTAAATGATCCGTATGGTTTTCCATTCTTGCTTATGCCGTTTTTGGTGTCGGTGACCATACCGGCAACAACCACATCCCTGTCGTACCATTCACTCAGATTCTGGAGGTCTGCCAGGGTGGCAGTTGTGAAGGTACTTATTTCAAGCTTGAATTCATCGAGGGGGTGCGACGAAAGGTAAATCCCTATAACCTCTTTTTCCTTGTTCAGCTTTTCAAGCTTTGGCCAGTCGGGACAGGCAACCGGTTCAGGCCTGACAATCTCAAAACCGCCAGCTTCGCCGAAAAGAGTCTGCTGGCTTGAATTCTTTAGTGCCTTTGCATTGTTCCCGTATCTAATAAGGTTTTCGATAAAGCTTGTTCCCCTCGGGTCAGCAGCAAAGAATGCAGCCCTGCTGATTTCAGCAAAACAGTCGAAGGCCCCTGCGACAGCCATGGCTTCCAGATTCTTCTTGTTGAGCGAGTTCAGGTTAACCCTTTCAACAAGATCGTAGATGCTGCTGTAGCTTCCATTCCTTTCTCTCTCCTCAATAAGCTGGAGAACAGCACTTTCTCCTACTCCCTTTATTGCTCCGAGACCAAACCTTATGTTGCCTTCGCGGTTTACGGTAAACTTTACATTACTCTCATTTACATCGGGTCCAAGAACTTCCATCCCCATCCTGCGGGTCTCATCCATGAAGGTAGTGATCTTCTTTATATCGCTGATGTTCCTGCTTAGAACGGCCGCCATGTACTCGGCAGGGTAGTGAGCCTTGAGGTATCCTGTCTGAAAAGCCACCAGGGCATAGCATGTGGAATGAGACTTGTTGAAGGCGTACTGAGCAAAGGCCTCCCAGTCGGACCATGTCTTGCTGACAATGTTCTCATCATAGCCATTTCTGGTGCACCCTTCCTGAAACTTGATCTTCATCTCATCCATGATCGACTTCTTCTTTTTCCCCATCGCCTTACGGAGATTGTCAGCTTCTCCCTTTGTAAATCCTGCAAGCTCCTGGGACAAGAGCATCACCTGCTCCTGATAAACTGTTATCCCGTATGAGTCATTGAGGTATTTTTCCATTACTGGAAGAAGGTATTCGATTTTCTCCTGACCATGCTTCCTCCTGATGAACTGGGGAATATATTCCATTGGTCCTGGCCGGTAAAGAGCGTTCATGGCAATCAGATCCTCAAACCTGTTCGGCTTGAGTTCCCTCAGATATCTTTTCATCCCCGTCGATTCAAACTGGAAAATGCCGGTTGTTTCACCGTTGCTGAAAAGCTCGTAGGTCTTTTTATCTTCAAGGGGAAGGTTATCTATATCTATTATTATCCCCTTCGATCTTTTTATATTCTCAATACAATCCTTGATTATTGAAAGAGTCTTCAGTCCAAGGAAATCCATTTTGAGAAGACCCACTGACTCCACATGGCTCCCTTCGTACTGTGTTGCATAAAGGTCGGTGTCCTTGGCAGTGCACAAAGGAATATGATTGTCGAGAGAGTCCTTTCCTATTATAATCCCGCATGCATGAATACCTGTCTGCCGTACCGAACCTTCGAGAACCTCAGCAAACTTAAGTGTCTGTGCTATGAGCTTGTTTGTCGAGTTCTTTTCCTTTGCCAGCTCCGGTACTTCTGCATAGGCAGCCGAAAGAGTAATGCCCGGTCTTTCGGGTACAAGCTTTGCAAGCCTGTCTGCTTCTGAAAGAGGCAGCTTCTGAACCCGGGCGACATCCCTTATCGCCATCTTGGCAGCCATGGTCCCGAAGGTAATTATATGTGCTACCTTGTCGTGGCCGTACTTGTTTACAACATATTTGAGGACCTCTTCCCTGCCGTCCTCGTCAAAGTCAATGTCGATATCAGGCATTGAGATCCTGTCGAGATTGAGAAAGCGCTCAAAAAGGAGACCGTATTTTATCGGATCAATATCTGTTATTCTCAGGCAATAGGCAACAGCGGAACCTGCAGCGGAGCCCCTTCCGGGACCAACCGAGACTCCCATTTCCCTTGCTGCCCTCAGAAAATCCTGAACGATCAGGAAGTAGCCCGGAAATCCCATCTTGGCTATTGTGTCAAGCTCAAAATCGATCCTTTCAGTCTGTTCCCGGGTAAGCTCTCCCCATCGTTCCTTTGCTCCTTTGTAGGTGAGATGCCTGAGGTATTCATTATCGTCGCTGTAACCCTCCGGAAGATCAAAGTCGGGCATGATGGGCCCGTGGTCGAGCTTGTATTTCTCGATCTTGGCCACAACCTCCGCAACGTTATCAACAGCTTCAGGAAGGTCGCTGAAGATGGCCCTCATCTCATCCTCGCTCTTGAGGTATTCCTGTCTTGAATACCTTAGCCTGTCGGGATCGTCGATATCCTTTGCCGTATTAAGGCAAATAAGACGGTCGTGAGCTTCAGCGTCATCGGCATTAATGAAATGCACATCATTGGTGGCAATGATCTTTACCTTGTATTTCTCCGCGAATCTCCTGAAAACTTCGATAACTTTCTGCTGCAGGGGAAAGGCCGTCCTGTCGGCTTCCGGATCATAAGTCTCGTGCCTCTGAATCTCAAGATAGAAGTCTTCCCCGAAGAGCTCCAGATATTCCTTCAGGGCGTCCTCGGCACCTTTAATGGACCCGTTAAGGATCTCATCCTGAATCTCTCCTGCCAGACAGGCTGAAGAAGCTATCAGACCGTCTCTGTGACGGGCAAGAAGCTCCTTGTCGATACGGGGCTTGTAGTAAAAGCCCTTTATCCAGGCTGTTGAAACCAGCTTGACAAGGTTCCTGTAACCTGTAAGGTTTTTTGCCAGAAGTATCAGGTGATCGCCTGAGCGGTCTTCCCTGCCCGAAGTATCGGAAATAGATCTCCGGGCTACATAAAGCTCGCAACCGATAACGGGTTTTAAGCCTTTTTTCATTGCAGCTGTATGGAACTCCTTTACGCCAAACATATTCCCGTGATCAGTGATTGCAACAGCCTCCATGCCAAGCGATTTTACCTTATCCATCAGAAGCGGGATGTTGGATGCTCCGTCAAGAATAGAGTATTGGGTGTGAACATGAAGGTGAGAAAACGACGTCATAGGGGCAATATTTTCTGTAAAAGGGTTGGATCACAAAAATAGCTAAAAAAGGTCAGAATTATTTCTTAAAGGAGAAGAGATGGATCGTAATAATTCAGGAAGGAGTCGTAAAAAGTTAACAGATTATTATTTATAAAACAAAAAAGTTTTACATTTGCATTTTGGTGCCATGTAGAATTACGGACAGTAAAAGGAATCCAATAATTCCTTGAGAAATTTTTAATTACCTAAACCAAAAGTTATGAAAAGACTATTGTTACTCTTATTTGTTCTTTTTGGTTTTTTGTTGCCTGTGAGCAGTCAGCAAAGAACCATTACGGGTACTGTCACATCGGCTGAGGACGGTCAGCCAGTGGCCGGTGCTACTGTTATGATTAAGGGAACAACAACCGGAACTTCAACCGACATCAACGGTAAATACCAGATTTCGGCAGCTCCGGGTGTTGTGCTGGAGTTCAGATTTTTAGGCATGACAACCAAGGAAGTTACGGTTGGAACTTCAGGTGTTGTCGACGTTGCACTCGAATATGAACTTACGGGTGTTGACGAAGTTGTGGTGGTAGGATATGGCTCGGCGATAAAGAGGACCGTATCAGGCTCTATAACAAAAGTCGATACCAAGGGACTTTCCGAGATGCCGACTGCCAGTTTTGAGTCAGCAATACAGGGAAAGACTGCCGGTGTTTTCATTGAGCAGGCAAGCGGTAAACTTGGTGAAGCAGTAAAAATGAGGATAAGGGGTTCATCATCAGTATCGGCCAATAACCAGCCCCTGTATGTTGTCGACGGAGTCCCGATCACAACGGAAAGCCTCAGCAATGTCAATAACCAGCCCGTAAGTCCCCTGGCCGACCTTGCCATGTCGGACGTTGAATCGATACAGGTGCTCAAGGACGCTTCCGCAGCAGCTATTTACGGATCAAGGGCTTCTAATGGTGTCGTTATTATTACCACGAAAAGAGGTAAGAGCGGGGCAACAAAATTCAACATAGACTATACCACGGGGATCAGTGAACCCAGTAATCTGGTTGACTGGCTTAATGCCGACCAGTACATTGAGCTTATGAGCGAATCAATGGATTATGTATCGGACGGGGACGGCCTCGTTTGGGGCTGGCTTCCGAAAGATGAATTCTGGGAATATTTCGTCCCCGGCTGGGACCAGGGCTATGATGCCGACTGGCAGAATGAAGCCTTCCAGAAGGGAAGCCTGAACAGAATCAATGTGTCGGGAAGCGGAGGAAATGAGAATACAACATATTACGCCGGCATCAGTTACGACCATACAAAAGGGATACTCCGCGGCAATAATATGACAAAATTCAGCGGACGACTGAACCTCGATCAGAAAGCTTCAGAAAAGCTTAACTTCGGAATTCAGATGAACCTGATCAGGAACGAGATGGACAGGGTAGAGAACGACAATGCGTTCGCAACTCCACTCCAGCTTGTTGCACAGGCACCTGTAACACCTGTTTATGATCCTGAAACCGGAGAACTTAATACAAATACTATTTACTACAACGGACTTATTTCACTTAGGGACGCTTTCAACAACCAGACCTCCTTCAGATCGCTGGCTAATGCCTACGGTTCATACAAGATCCTTAAGAACCTTACTTTCAGATCAGAGTTCGGAACCGACATTATGGACCTTCGCGAAAAGAATTTCTGGGGAAGGCTTACAATAGGCGCCGGCCCTGCCGGTGAAGCTCAGAACAGATCGGTAAGGGTTGTTAACTACAACTGGGAGAACTACTTTACCTTCGCCAAAACATTTGATGCCCACGATATAAACGTTGTTGCCGGTATGTCGTACCAGGAATCAAATACAACCGGATCTGATGTCCAGGGTAAGGGATTCCCGACCGATGACTTCAACAATATTGCCAATGCCGCCGAAGCAACTGTCTTCTCAAGCTGGGACAATGGCCACAGTTACCTTTCTTATTTTGCAAGAGCAAATTACAAGCTAAGCGAAAAATACCTCTTCTCACTCAGCGGAAGAGTTGACGGATCGTCACGGTTTGGTGTCGACAACAGATATGGCTTCTTCCCTGCAGTTTCAGCTGGATGGATTTTATCAGAAGAGGATTTCATGTCAGGAATCAAAAATACCATAAGCTACCTGAAACTCCGTGCCAGTTACGGTATCACGGGTAACTCGGGAATACCTGACTATGCTCATCTCGCACTTTATACAGGTGTGAATTACGCAGGGAGGAACGCACTTCAGCCCACACAGCTCCAGAGTCGTGAACTGGGATGGGAGAACACGGCCCAAACCGATATCGGAGTTGACTTTGGAATATTCAAGAACCGGCTGACCGGTGAACTCGACTACTACTATAAAAAGACCACCGACCTTCTCCTTTACCGCACTCTTCCTTCAACATCAGGATTTGAAGGGGTGTGGAGCAATATAGGAGAACTCGAGAATAAAGGGATCGAATTCGCACTTCACTCAAATAACTTTGTTGGCGACTTCAAATGGACCACCGACTTCAATATTGCATTCAACAGGAACAAGATACTGAGTATTAACGGTCCTGAGATTACTCCTAATGGAATTAACTATGTTATAGAGGGCCAGCCTATCGGAGTGTTCAAAATGAGAAAGTATGCAGGCGTTGATCCGGATAACGGTGATGCAATTTATTATCTCGACGACACCAGCAATGAGGCTACCAATAATTATAACATCGCCGGAGATCTGATAGTCGGATCACCAAACCCGGATTTTACGGGAGGTTTGAACAACTCATTGGAATATAAGGGATTTGATCTCAATGTACTGATGAGTTTTGTTTACGGCAATGACGTTTTCAACGGTGGAGGAAGATATCAGTCGGCAAACGGCGACTGGTTCGATAATCAGACTGCAGACCAGATGAACCGCTGGCAGAAGCCGGGCGATATCACCGATGTGCCTCAGGCACGCCTCGGTGAGAGCAACGGTACGAACAATTCCAGCAGGTACCTGTCGGATGCATCTTATTTAAGGATCAGGAATGTAAGCTTCGGATACAATTTTCCTGCAAGCATTCTCCGCAAGGCAAGACTGTCTGCCATGAGAGTTTATCTCGGAGTGCAGAACCTTTACACCCTTACAAACTATAAGGGATGGGACCCCGAGGTGAACTATACCGGTACCGGAAGAAGTACCCAGAATACAAACATTATTCAGGGATATGACTTCTATACTGCACCACAGGCAAGAACCTATACCCTCGGTGTGAACCTCTCATTTTAACCGTTAATAATGATCAATATGAAAAATATATTCAATCTGACAAAAAAATGGCTGCTGGTTTTGCTCCTTATCACGGCATTTGTCGCCTGCGACGATAAACTTGATATCGAGCCGAAGCAATCGATTGATGCATCCACAGCCCTTAATACCCCCGAGAATATCAAGACAGCTCTGGTGGGAGCATACCTGCAGGCCCGAAGTGCCAACTTATTCGGTTCCCAGTTCAATGAATTCAGCGAACTCCTCGCGGCAAGCAGCGACCTGAACTTCATTGGAACCTATGCACAGCCCAGGGAGATAATACAGAAGGAGATAACCGTTACCAACAGCTATGTCGAAGGTACCTGGATCGATGCATATTCTCTGATCAATATGTGCAATACTCTTCTTACGACTGAAACACTGGCTGTGCTTGAGGACGAAGAAGACCTGGCTCTTGTTGAAGGGGAAGCTAAATTCCTCCGCGGCTGGGTTTACTTTGAAATGGCAAGACTCTACGGATTGCCATATGAACCGGGCGTGCAGAACACCCAGCCGGCAGTGCCGATCATTCTTACTCCAACAGTCGATGTAGAGGATGCAATAGAGGTCGCCAGGAGCAGCGTGGAGGACTGCTATGACCAGGCGATTTCCGACCTGACCTCCGCACGTGACCTGCTTCCTGAAGAAAATGGAGTATACGCCAGCACCTATGCAGCCAGCGCCGTTCTGGCAAGATTGTACATGCAGCAGTCTGAGTTTGAATCCGCCGCCACTGAAGCCAGCAGGGTGATTGAAAGCGGACTGTTCTCCCTTACCGGAACCCCGCTTCAGTCATTTAACTTTGACGGTGCCTCCCCAGAAGCCGTGTTCGCACTTCAGAATAATATAGCTTCCAATACATCGTGGCTGACAGTAATGTATGCCTCACTGAATGGGATGGGAAGAGGCGACTATGAAATCCAATCCGGATTCCTTGAGAAATTCGACCCGGCCGACCTCAGGGGAATGCTTCAGGCTGACACTGAAGAGTCGTACACCATCGACAACATAACAAAAATGTACTATATAGGCGTTGGGACTATACTGAACAGCGGAGGAATAAACACTTCAAAATGGGGTGACTATTATGCCAATATCCCGCTTATACGTCTTGCCGAAATGTACCTCATCAGAGCTGAAGCCAACTTCGAGAAGGGCGGCTCTCCCATAGGTCCGAATACACCTACCCAGGATATTAACATTGTACGGCAGCGCTCAAATGCTCCTGTTTATGCAGGAACGGTTACAATTGAGCAGATAAGGGATGAACGTTATTTTGAACTATGCTGGGAAGGCCAACGCCTTCACGACCTTAAAAGATGGAAACAGGATATAGATGATCTGCCCTATAACGCAGGTAACCTTATTCTTCCGATACCTTTCAGGGAACTCGAAGTAAACAGCCTCCTTGAACAGAATCCATGGTACCTTGGTCAGTGACCGGAGATCTTTAATGATTTATATTCAGAAACGCTCTTTGGAAGGGCGTTTCTGCTTTTTACAAAAACCTAATGTCATCCTCCCGGCCGTTTGCAGGGAAAAATATCCAGCGGGAAACATGTCTGGCCGGATTCTTTCAGCCTGAACTGCAAACTGCAGAGGATGATTGTCGCACAGAGGGATCTTACTCTTTTCCTCCTTTTATTAATGAAATGATTGCATTGTTTCATGAATTATTTTTATCTTTGCACCCACATTTTTCAAAAAGCAGTTTAATAAAAGCGTAATTTTTTAATGGCAGTTAAAATCAGATTAGCTAGGAAAGGCCGCAAAAGAAAGGCCTACTACCACATTGTGGTAGCAGACAGCAGGTCGCCACGGGATGGCAGATATATTGAAAAGATCGGAATGTACTACCCGATCACTAATCCGGCCACTATCGAACTCGATTTCGATAAGGCTCTGGGTTGGCTGCAAAATGGCGCGACACCGACTGAAACATGCAGGGCAATCCTCTCATATAAAGGGGTCATGTTGAAAAAGCATCTTCTCGAAGGTGTAAAAAAAGGTGCTTTTGATGATGCTGAAGCTACAAGACGTTTCGACGAGTGGCTCAGACAGCAGGAAGCAAAAATCGATGCAAAACGTTCGGGACTGGAAAAATCACAGGACGATGAACTTGGCATACGTCTTGCTGCCGAGAAGAAACTGAATGAGGAAAGGGCAGCCCGCCTTTTGAAAAAACAGCAGGAACTTGCTTCAAAGGCAGACGCAGAATCACAGCCTGAAGTAACAGCTGCTGCCGAAACAGAAGAAAATACGGCTGAAGCTGCCGGTGAACCGGCCGCCGAGGAGAAACCGCAGGAATAGGTCGGCAGGTCTTCGTGTCCTGAATCCGATGACTTACAAAAACCAGATACTGCTCGGGAAAATATCCAGAATCAATGGACCCGATGGTTCTGTATCAGTTAGGCTGGAACAGGAATTTGTTGAAAATATACCGTATATGGAATCGGTTTTTCTTGAAATAGCAGGGAAACCGGTTCCTTTTTTTATTTCATCTTCAGTTTACCCGGGTGGTAATATCCTCAGACTCTCATTTGAAGGCTATGACTCGAACGAGAAGATGATCGAATTTGCCGGCTGCAGGATCTTCCTTACATCGGCTTCCGGGGAAGGAGAGAAGCCGGAAGTCTTTAACCTGGCCGGATTCAGGGTGATACTTGAGGATAACAGCCTCGTAGGAGAGGTAAGGGAGATTATTCCAAATCCCGGTCACGACCTTCTGAAAATAATTTCGCCTGAAAAGAGAGAGATACTAATGCCTTTGCATGAGGATTTTATAATTGACTCGGATATTACACGAAAGACAATTACCGTCAGGCTTCCCGAGGGGCTTATTGAACTGAACTGAGGAAACCAATGGTTTTCCCGCAAATAATTCGTTTTGCAGCAGCAAAACAGAAAAATAGCCGTCTTTATCTTAAAATAGCCTCAATCTTTAAACAATTAATGTAATGAAGAAATTAACCAGCTCTTTTTTAATTCTGATGTCAGTTCTTGTTTTTCAAGGTTCTGTTCTGGCCCAGTCCAAGGAGACAAGGGATATCAGTGGTTTCAATGAAGTCAGTTTTGGCGTTTCCGGGGACCTTTTTCTGAAGATAGGCTCAGAGTTCCGACTTGAAATTGAAGGCGACCAGGATGTAATCGACGATATTGAGACAATCGTTTCAGGCGACCGGCTGATAATAAGGAAGGAAAACTGGAAGTTTTCACTTAACGATGAAAGAGTGACAATTAACCTTACTATGCCCTCTCTTGAAGGAGTTGGCGTGTCGGGCTCGGGAAAAGTGCAGATAATGGATCCCGTTAAGGCCTCAGATCTTAATCTTTCGGTTAGCGGAAGCGGAAAGCTCTACACTCAAAGACTTGAGGTAGAAGATCTCGAATGCAGCATATCGGGGTCGGGCAATATCAACCTCGGCTCAGAGGGAAACATTGAGGATGGAAAAATTTCAATCAGTGGTTCGGGCAACTTCAACGGCGACCAGACAAAGATCGGCAGACTTTCGGTAAGCATATCGGGAAGCGGTAACTGCCGCTGCAGTGTGGGCGAATCACTCGAAGCCCAGGTCTCGGGAAGCGGAAATGTAACTTATTCGGGAAATCCCCGCGTTAATGCAAAAGTGTCGGGATCAGGGCATGTGAGATCCAGCTAGTCTGATCACTGTCGGATAATTTTGATGACACCATCATCGCTGACCCTGATCACCGGTGATGGTGTTTTCTTTATAGTGTCATCCTGTCTGTATCTTACCACGTAATCTGCCGATTTTATTATTCTCTCATCGATCTCGCCGAAAACAGAAGGAGCTGGCATATCGCTTATATTCGCCGATGTTGAGACAAGCGGTTTACGGCATCTACCGATAAGCTCCCTGCAGAAACCATCGTCACTGATCCTTATTCCTACCGAACCATCTTCGCTGCATACCCCCGGTGCAAGATTCCTTCCTGCAGGATAGATAATCGTCAGCGGCTTGTCAGTGACTTCAATAAGGTTTGCGGCTATGTCGGGAATGCTCCTGACATAACGCTCCAGCATGGTTAATCCATTTACCAGTATGATAAGGCTTTTACCACCGGTCCTCTGCTTGATACTGAAGATCTTTTCAACAGCTGTCGGGCTTGTGGCATCGCATCCAAGGCCCCAGATAGTATCTGTAGGATATATAATGACACCCTCTTCCCTTAAAACGTTTAAGGCCCGTGTAATATCATCTGTGTAGTCTGTTCTCATCAAAGGTATTTTTCTCTCAGCAGTTCTCCGTCAAGCGGTGAAAGAAATGCAGGAGGGATATCAAAAACGGTCTTTGCACCGAAATCAGACCTGAGAGCCAGCCTGTAAGCCGCCCTCGCATATGCAAGAAGTACCGAAGATGTAAATTCAGGATTTGAATCCAGCTTCAGCGAATACTCAATAAGCTGTGAATGCTGCCCTTTTTCGCCAGTCGATCCGCTCCTGAAAACAAAGCCCCCGTGAGGCATGCTTCCGTGATCTCTCCGGAACTCTTCTTCAGAAATAAATTTAACTGTGGTTTCATAATCGCTGAAATAGTTCGGCATTGTCTTAATTTCTCTTTCAATAATCCCCTTGTCAGCTCCCTCTTCAGCCACAACAAAGCAGCGCCTTGTATGCTTTTCCCTGATAGTAAGATCGGGGTTTTCCCCCTTCCTTACCCTTTCAACTGAGCTTTCAACAGGAAGGGTGTACTGTTTTGCATCCCTGACTCCCTTTATTCTTCTTATGGCATCAGAATGACCCTGACTAACCCCGGGTCCCCAGAAGGTATAATCTTTTCCTTTCGGAAGAATGGCTGCCGAATATACCCTGGCAATGGAAAACATACCCGGGTCCCAGCCCACTGAAATAATGTTTACATGCCTCCCCTGTAGTGACGCTTCATTGACCGCCCTGTAAAACCCGGGGATCCTGGCATGAGTGTCAAAGCTGTCGACGCTGTTGAAATACCTTGCAATTTCAGGGGTCTGATGAATGAGGTCAGTGGCGCTGCCTCCGCATAGAACCATAACATCAATACTGCCTGTAAAGTCTTTTATTTCCTCATACCTGCATACTATAACGCCGGATGTTGATATTCTGACTGATTCCGGATCGCGTCTTGTAAAAACTGCAACCAGCTCCATATCCTTATTCTGCCTTATCCCTGACTCAACTCCCTTACCCAGGTTGCCGTATCCGACAATACCTATCCTGATTTTATCCATTTCCCTTAAAATTTAAGATTCAGCGATTTCAGCCTTGCCTTCATCTCATTTATTACCTCTTTCTCCCGCTGAGGCGAATCAGCCTCAAAAGTAACGGAAAACCTTACATAACTGCCTGCTTCATCCCACGGTACGGTAGAGATAAGAGCTTCCCTGATCAGAAATCCCGAGAACTCCGAGGCACTTTTAAATGCCAGACCGCTTTCTGTCCCGACAGGAGCCCTGACATAACAGAAAAACGTTCCTCCGGGCTTTCTTGCTTCAAAGCCTGCTTCATTAAGGGCGCCAACAAGAAGATCGAACCTTCTTGAGTACTTTTCCCTCGTTTCATCTGTGATACGGGTATTTTCAAGAGCCTTTACAGCTGCCTTCTGGATCGCCCTGAACTGGCCCGAATCGGAATTATCCTTGACAGCCGCATATGCATTAACAGCTCTGCTGTTACCACAAACAAAACCAATCCTCCATCCGGTCATATTGAAGGCCTTCGACAAGGAATGCACCTCGATCCCGACATCCTTTGCGCCTGCAACTGACAGAAAGCTGAGTGGTTTTTTGCCGTTGTAGGTAAGGGCCCCGTATGCCGAATCATTTACCACGGCAATATTGTGCTTTTCAGCAAAGCGTACTACTTCACTGAAAAATTCAGTTGTGGCTACAGCCCCGGTGGGATTGTTGGGATAGTTCAGATACAATAACCTGGCTTTTCTGAGGACCTCCTGGGGTATCCTGCCCAGGTCGGGCAGGAACCCGTTCGAAGAATACAGAGGCAGCTCATAAACCTTTCCTCCAAGATATTTTGTATGAGTAGCTGCCACAGGATATCCCGGTACGGTTGTCAGTAGAATATCCCCCGGATTAATGAAACAGAGCGGTAACATGGCAAGAATAGGTTTTGAGCCTATCCCATGAACTATCTCATCAGAAGGATTCAGACCCGAAACACCATAAACCTTTTCCATATACCGCGAAGCAGCCTCACGGAACTCGGGAATCCCGTTGTCGGCATACCAGCGGTTTTCAGGTTTGCCTGCCTCTTCCGTCAGTGTCCTCACAACAAGAGGGTCGGCGGGACAATCGGGTTCTCCTACTCCCAGATCAATGAGCTCGATGCCTGGATGTGCTTTTTTTGCTTCAGCCCTGGCCCTTTTGATCATTTCGAATTTATAAACCTCTGTTGATTTGCCAAAGTTCTTACCGCCAAGTCGTTCTGAAATCTTGTCTTCAAAAAAGTCAACCATTGAGCCTCACTCTTAATATTTTTAACAAATTCACAAATACTGCGGCAAAAGTAATAAAAGTTGAATGTTATGAGCATAGGAATTAAAGAAGTCTTGATTTTTCCTATTTTATACTTCATAAATGGTATATTTGGAATATCTGTCAGGAATTCTAAAAATCTCCAAATATGATAAGAAGAACTTTTTTCCTTTTATGCATGATTGGATCCATAACCCTTCATGTTTCATTCGCTCAGGAACCTGTGAAATACCAGTTGCCTCCCGATGAGATTGTTAAAATTGTCGACGCTCCGTCAACTCCTGTGGTTTCTGTCAGTCCGGCCGGGTCGGTGATAGTTGTGATAGAGCGGCCTCCTATAATTACAATAAAGGAACTTTCGGCCGAGGAGCTCAGGCTGGGAGGGATAAGGATAAATCCGGCAACCAACGGTCCGGGCAGGCAGACCCTGAACAAGGGTTTCAGGATTATGAATATCGACGGAACGAATCCCCGTGTCGTATCGGGAATGCCCGGAAATCCTGCTCTCGGATCACCCCTTTGGTCAGCGGACGGGAGCAGATTCGCATTCACAAATACAACAGCCGGCGGTATAGAACTCTGGATCTGCGATGTTAATTCGGCAAATGCTTTCATGATAGCAGACAAGCTGAACATGGTGTTCGGGAATCCTGTATCATGGCTTCCGGGAAGTTCCGGACTAATATACCTTATAACGGATTCTGGCAGGGGTGCTCTTCCTGTTCGCAGCCCTGTACCCGAAGGACCCGTGGTCCAGGAGAACCTTGGAAAACAAGGGCAGGCGGCAACATATCAGGACCTGCTTAAGGATCAGACCGATGAGACTGTCTTTGAATACTTTGCCAGGTCGAGGCTGATGCACTGGGATGGGAACACAAGCAAAGCACTCGGAGAAGCCGCAATGATAACGGATGCTTCACCTTCTCCCGACGGAAAATATTTAATGGTCACATCAATAAAAAGACCATTCTCCTATGTGGTGCCCTACTATAACTTCCCTGAGCTGACCCAGATCTGGGATCTGAATGGCACGGTGATAAAAACCCTTCTGGACAGACCTCTTGTGGAAAATGAGCCAAGAGGGTATGATATGGTTCTTCCCGGGCCCAGGTTCTTCAGCTGGCGAAACGATAAACCGGCAACAGTTTTCTGGGTGGAAGCTCTTGACGGAGGAGATATGAAAAATGAGATGGAATTTCATGACCAGATTTATGCACTCGATGCACCGTTTTCAGGGGAAGCGGTAAGGCTCGTTGCAACTGCGCTGAGGTTTAACGGAATAACATGGGGAAGGGATGACCTGGCTATGATAACAGAAGGATCGGCGAGAACCAGGTCAGTTATAACAAGCTCTTTCAACCCTGCATCTCCCATGCAGCCAAAGAAGAAGATCCATGAATACAACAGGGACGACAGGTATAATAATCCCGGCAGGTTTATCACCGGACCGAATCAGTTTGGAAGGAATGCCCTTATGTTTTCTGATAAGGGAAGATCGCTGCTTCTTTCGGGTGACGGCGCTTCCCCGGAAGGCGACCGGCCTTTCATTGACAAGTATGAAATAGCAGGAGGCAGGACAACAAGGCTCTGGAGATCTGAGGCCCCATACTACGAAATGCCGGTAACCGTGATCGACATTGCAAAAGGAATGATCCTTACCACAAGACAGTCGGTTACTGAGGTTCCCGATTACTACCTGCGGAACCTGAGATCGAAAAAGACAATCCGGGTCACCAGTTTCGAAAATCCCTATCCACAGCTTGCCGGGATACATAAGGAGCTTGTAAAGTACAGGAGGAATGACTCCGTTGAACTGTCGTTCACCCTTTATCTTCCCAGGGGTTACGACAGTAAGAGGGACGGTCCGCTTCCGACACTTCTCTGGGCTTACCCCCGCGAATTCAATGATCCTTCCGCTGCCGGGCAGGTGAGCGGCTCCCCATATTCATTCACAAGGATCAGTCCGGCATCAGCCCTTGTTTATGTGACTCAGGGTTATGCAATCCTTATGGATGCTTCATTTCCGATTGTAGGCTCCGGGGGGAAGGAACCCAACGACACTTTCGTCGGACAGCTTGTGGCAAACGCGGAAGCTGCAATTAACAAGGCAGTGGAAATGGGAGTTACTGACCGTGACAGGGTAGCGGTGAGCGGCCATTCGTACGGCGCTTTCATGACTGCCAACCTTCTTTCGCACAGCAGATTGTTTGCAGCAGGAATTGCAGAAAGCGGAGCCTATAACAGAACCCTTACGCCATTCGGCTTTCAGAACGAAAGAAGGAATTACTGGGAAGCACCGGAAGTGTATAACACAATGTCACCTTTTATGAATGCCGACAAGGTAAAGGACCCCATAATGCTGATTCATGGTATTGCCGATAACAACAGCGGCACATTCCCGATCCAGAGCGAAAGGTATTATTCTGCTCTGAAGGGATTCGGCGCCACGGTCCGCCTTGTCATGCTTCCTCATGAAAGCCATGGGTACACGGCAAGGGAGTCGATATTGCACAAGCACTGGGAAGTGCTGCAATGGATGGATAAATTTGTGAAGGCTAAAAAATAAGCTCCTTAACAGACGGTTTGTTTTTTTATTCTAAAAGAAAGGAGTAACTTAAGATAGAATTTCGAGGAAGGTTCTTTGCGGCGGATTTGTCATGGGATTTCTTTGTACTATCAAATATATATCGCTATGAGCAAGTACGTTTACTTAACCTGTACCCCTGAAGCCCTCGTCGCTTCCATGCTTCCACCCGAAGGATTCGGAATGTACCTTTCGACAGGTACAAAAAAAAGGAATAAAAGCCAGACAATCTTTTTTGAGGTCGACCTTGGCAGGATAACACACCTTATCGACATGGAAAGCCTCAACAAAAGATGCGTGGCTAAAGAAGACGGATCACCCAAAAGCTCTGTTTACCTTTCGGTTTACAGGGTCCTTGAAAACGTTCCGCTCGATGCACTAAAATCACTGTATCTGACAACCGACCATGGTTGTGTTCTGGAACTGAAGAAAACGGTTTACGATAAAAGCAGCGAAAAATCCAAGGGACTTCATCTTTACCAGGAACTAAATCCTGTAACACCGCTGGTGGCAAGTGAACTTCCTCCTTCAGCATTCCTGAAACGGCTTACCGATGGATCGACCCCGATAGTTCTTCCAAAACTCTTCTTTGTTGAACTTAAACTCGGAGAACTTGCATCGAACCCGCTCTCTGGATCAGCCGAACACCTTCCTTACCCGAATATTGGACATCTGCGGGACTGCCTCGAGATACTGAGAGGTGAATACGATAAGCACATGAAAACGGTTCAGAGGATCTTTTCCGGAGAACTTCTTTACAGGACGATAGAAACCGGTTTCTATGTCGGAGCAAAGGATGACATTGTATTTTACCCGTATCCGGCTATGTCGGAACTTGAAAACATCAATTACGATTTTTTCAGAGCTATATGATGAAGTACTGAACAGACAGGCCTTGAATATTCATTAAGGTTTTATTCAGGACATCTTATAAAATGATCATCATTTTTATGGTCATTTAAGCTTTTTTATCAATTGCAGGTAGCTTTTTTTGTTTGCATTAATGAAAAACTGAATTAGTTTTGTACCGGCAAAATTTTTTCATTTCTAAACCTAATTTTTTCTAATTTAAAAACTGATATCATGATTAGTAGCATTTTTTGGATTGTGCCTGTCTCTGCACTCCTTGCGTTGCTGTTTGCATGGATCTTTTACCGGAGCATGAAAGCTCAGGAAGAAGGTACCGACAGAATGAAGGAGATCGCTGCCTACGTCAGGGAAGGAGCCATGGCTTATCTTAGCCGTCAGTATTCGGTTGTAATCAAGGTGTTTATCATTCTTGTTGTCCTGCTGACCCTGCTGGCCTATATGGGGATTCAGAATCCTTTTGTTCCTGTTGCATTTCTTACCGGTGGGTTCTTTTCGGGGCTCTGCGGTTATCTGGGAATGAAAACTGC
>JAVEZS010000016.1:0-13958 GCA_034002885.1 Bacteroidales bacterium | reverse complement strand
CAGGGTATTGCAAAACAAGCTGTTCAGGGTCCTGCAACAGTCATTATCGAAGGGATGGCTGTCGGTATGTCTTCTACATGGATCCCGGTTGTGACTATCGTAGCTGGTATAATCGCTGCTTACGGTTTTGCAGGAGGTTTCTCCAATTTTGCAATGGGAGTATACGGCATCGGTTTCGCTGCAGTCGGAATGCTCTCGACCCTTGGTATTACACTTGCCACTGACGCATTCGGACCCATCGCTGACAACGCAGGAGGAAACGCCGAGATGTCGGAACTTCCAAAGGAAGTAAGGGAAAGAACGGATGCCCTGGACGGACTCGGCAACACAACCGCCGCAACAGGAAAAGGATTTGCAATCGGTTCAGCAGCTCTTACAGCTCTTGCACTTATGGCAGCATATATGGAAGAGGTCAGATTGTGGCTTGGCAGACTTATTGACAAAGCCCCCGAAGGCTTCAAGCAGATAGGCGATACTCTCTTCTACAACAGCTCGGTACCGGCCGTTCAGGACGGACAGACTGCAATTCACATCACAAGTGCTTCAGTAAGGGATTTTGCTGCTGCATACGACCTTTCACTTTTCAACCCCATTCTCCTCGGCGGCGTCTTCATAGGAGGCATGATGGCGTTCCTTTTCAGCTCCATGAGCATGAAGGCCGTCGGTCGCGCTGCAGGCAAGATGGTGGACGAAGTACGCCGCCAGTTCCGTGAGATTCCGGGTATCATGGACGGAACAGGGAAACCTGAATATGCAAAATGCGTTGAGATATCAACAAAGGGCGCACAGAGCGAAATGCTTGTTCCATCTATGATCGCTATCGTTGTTCCCCTGGCAGTTGGAGTGATATTCGGTGTTCCTGGTGTTATCGGCCTTCTCGCAGGCGGAATGAGCACGGGATTTGTCCTGGCCACTATGCTCAACAACTCGGGTGGCGCATGGGACAATGCCAAGAAGTACATAGAACGCGGAAACTTCGGAGGCAAGAAAAGTGATCCTCACAAGGCATCCGTTGTGGGCGACACCGTCGGCGATCCTTTCAAGGACACTTCAGGACCTGCCCTCAACATCCTTATCAAGCTGATGTCGATGGTTTCGGTTGTCCTCGCCGGACTTACCGTCGCTTGGAGCATTTTAGGCTGATAAGATAACTTATAAAAGCAAAAAATCATTCCCCCTTCCGGATTATCGGGAGGGGGATTTTTTTATTAATTTTGACCAAAACCCTGAAAAATGACACTCCCGACACTGTCCGATATTCAGTCGGCCCACCTTAGGGTAAGACCTTTCATACACCGAACACCTGTTCTTACTTCCCGCCAGCTTAACCATATTTTCGGCTGCGAACTCTTTTTCAAATGCGAGAACTTTCAGAAGGTCGGGGCATTCAAGTTCAGAGGGGCAACAAATGCTGTACTCTCTCTGACGGAGGAAAAACGAAAAGCCGGAGTCGTAACTCATTCTTCAGGTAACCACGCAGCAGCACTGGCCCTTGCTGCTGGGATGAACGGAACAAAAGCTTACATCGTAATGCCTGAGAACGCCCCGTCTGTAAAGAAGGACGCCGTTGCTGGGTACGGAGCTGAAATAACATTCTGCAAACCCACACTCCGGGCACGTGAAGAAACATGCATGACTATTATGGAGTCAACAGGTGCAACTCTCATACATCCCTATGATAATTTCAACGTGATATGCGGCCAGGGAACCGCCTCCCTGGAACTCCTTGAGGAAATTAATGACCTCGATACGGTAATTGCACCGGTAGGAGGTGGTGGACTTATGAGCGGAACATCGACATGCGTAAAGGGTATCAATACTCGTATTAAAGTGATCGGTGCTGAACCACTTAATGCCAGCGACGCATGGAAGTCGTTCAGGACAGGAATACTTACGCCTTCTGTTAATCCTTTAACAATAGCCGACGGACTTCTGACTTCATTGAGCGAGCTTACTTTTTCAATAATCCGTAAGAATGTTGATGATATTTTTACAGTAAGCGAAGAGTCAATAATCCACTCGATGAAACTGGTATGGGAGAGGATGAAAATCATCATTGAACCTTCATCGGCAACCGTGCTGGCAGCGATTTCAGAGAATACGGGATTTTTCAGGGGAAAGCGGATCGGGCTTATTGTTTCGGGAGGGAACGTTGATCTGACCAGATTGCCATTTTAATCCACTGACAATTAGTTGGCAGTTAGCACTTGGCAGTTGGCCAGCAGTCAGCACCAAGTACCCAGCACCCGGCAACCAGATCAATTCTTCTTCCTGAAAAACGCTGCAATGGGATAATGATCAGAGTATCTGACTCTTATAATTTCGAACTGCCTGCATTCGAATTCCTCTCCATATAGAATATAATCGATCCTGTTTGGAGGATAATTGCCCCTGTAGGTAAATCCTGCACCATAGCCCGAACTGACAAAAGAATCACTAAGCCCCCTCCTGATCTTCCTGTAGGAGTATGAGACCGGAGTGTCGTTGAAATCGCCGGCAATAATTACAGGAAAGGACGAATTATCAATGTGAGATTTTACTTTCTTCGCCTGGGAGGCCCTCCTGACAAATCCCTTCCTCAGACTTGCCGAAAGATCCATTATCTCACCCAGGGTTTCCCTGTCGTCTGTCGAGGCTGTAAGCTCATCAAGAAAAGTGCTTTCCATCCTGTGAAGCTGAAAAGACTGAAGATGATTGTTGTAGATCCTGATTGTATCTTCACCCGATATTACATCCGTATAAATAGAGAGGCTAGAGGACTTTTCATGCACTATGTCGCCCCTTCCGGCAATAGGGAGCCTGCTGAGGGTAATGATACCGAAATAGCGGTTCTTTCCGGTACTTATTACCTTCATGTGTGATTTGTACCCTCCCCCGAGAGCGTCAATAAACGATTTTTCCTTCTGCTTCGGATCACCAACCAGGTAAAGTTCCTGAAGACATATTATATCAGGCTGCCTGTTCCTGAGAAGTTCCATTATCCTCTTTTCAGAAACGGCATCCTTCTTTCCTTCAAAATAGTTGAAAAGACGAACGTTATAACTGTGAACTTCAAATGTGCCTGTCTTGTCGCCTGAGGGTTTTCTTAATTTGAGATAATTTGAAAAGTGAGTAAAACCGGCTGAAATGACAACGACTGAAATCAGGGCCTCGAACTTTAATAGGGCAGCCCACGAAATTGCAAAAAAGATGTTAACAGCAAGCAGATAGGGATAGGCAAGTCCGAAAAGTGCAGGGAAAGCAAAAGTGTCGGGATTAATATGTACGGATAAATATGACAGAAGCAGTGCAAGAGCAAAAAGAATATTCACTCCAAGGAAAATCCTATAAAGAAGTCTTCTCAAGATCCGGCCTGTATTTGAATTTAAAATTATCTGTATTCCTGATAAAACAAATATTCATCAGGCTGTTTTTGATAATCTTCGCCGCAGTTTTTATCAAAGTACCTTAAACCGTGATCAATTCTTTTTCTGACTCTCCCTGAAAAGGAGATCCTTTTCTTCTTTTGTGAGGCTGTCATAACCACCCTTTGCTATTTTGTCGAGGATTAAATCAATAGCCTTCTGGCGTTCAGCCTTCGCTTTATTGTAGTCATAATCAGTGGCTGGTTTCCTGTAGGTGACCTTCATCTTCCCTGAAGGCTTGAAGAAAGTGGAAAAGAAATCAGTTATTTTAGCTACCATCCTCCCGGCATCCCTTCCCTTCCTGAGGTTGATAATATAAAGATAGCCGAAAAGGGCTCCGCCCATATGAGCCAGTTTGCCTCCTGAATTTACCGAAAAGTCCATGAATGATGTCAGTATGAAGATCCCGAGGGCAACCCATTTGATCTTAACCCTTCCGATAAGAAGAAGGCCGATAGTATAATCAGGAACATAGGTGGCGGTTGCAATAACTACGGCCATTACCGATGCCGAGGCGCCTATTGCGACTGATTCGTGAACCACCTGGCTGAAAGCCGGAAATATATTGAAAGATACGATATAGACTATGGCTCCGCCGATACCGCCAAGAATATATACCGGAACCAGCTTCCTTGCCCCTAGATATTCCATGAAGATCAGGCCAAACCAGTAAAGCCATAGCATGTTGAATAAAATATGAAGAATATCCTTGTGTGTGAACATGTAAGTTATCACGGTCCACGGCCTGAACACCAGCGTTTTCAGGGAAGATGGCACTGAAAAAAGATTCAGTGCCTTAACCGCGATGACTTCATTGTTAAGAAGGAAACCTGCAATTGAGGCAAGGGAAATAACAATAAAGACGGCAATGTTTATGTAGATGAGTTTTATAAGAGTGCTCCCGCTTTTGAAGCTCTGCCTTAAAGTGTCAGCCATTCCCATCAGTACAGGGTTTTTGTTGTCCTTCGCCAGTAACGGATGAGAATATAACCGAACAGCATTCCTCCGAGGTGGGCCGCATGGGCAATATTGCTTCCAGGCTGAGTCACAGCAAACCATAATTCAATTGCACCATAGCCGATAACGAAATACTTGGCCTTAATAGGCATCGGAGGAATAAGAAGCATCAGCTGTGTGTTCGGAAAAAGCACTCCGAATGCGAGAAGGATCCCGAAAACAGCTCCGGAAGCTCCTACAGTAGGAATATTAAGGATCATCTGAAGTTCCTTCATCGATTCGTCGGTAAAGACTTTACCTTGTCCAAGATATTCCATCCCGTCGCTGAGCACGATCTGAAGCTGATCAGGAGAAAGGGCAGACATTACACTGGTATACTGGAACATTATCACGGTTTCATGAACAAGCGCCGCCCCAAGTCCGCAGACCATGTAGTAAATGAAAAACCTCTTCGGACCCCAGACATTTTCAAGAATTCCGCCGAAAATGTACAGTGCATACATATTAAAGAAAAGATGCCACAGATTGGCATGCATGAACATATGCGTCAGGATCTGAAGTGGCATGAACTGATCCGATCTTGGATAATAGAGCCCGAGAATGGTGGTCAGGTCGGTCCCGAAAACACCTTTCACTGTCCATGTGGCCAGAAGCATCAGGATGTTGATAAGAATGATGTTCTTAACTACAGGCGGCAGTCCAAATAATCCTCTTCCGTATCCGTTCATTTATACTCTTTTGAAGGTGTCAAAAAAATCATGTTCCGGCAAATATAGCATTATCGGAGTCTTTTATCAATTTCTTCCAGGGTTAAAATGCTAATTACAGCCTTGCCCTTGGGTGAATAATTGGGCGATTTGCAGGAAAAAAGAGCATCAAACAGATCCTCCATTTCACCTTTCTGCAGAACCCTCCCATATTCTATGGCCGAGGCCGAAGCCATGGCCGAAGCTACTTTTTCCCTTACCCCTTCTGAAGGCTCTGATTCAGTCGACTTGTATTCCTCCAGAAGTATGCTCAGCATCATTTTTGGATCGGTGATACCGATTTCTGCAGGCCTGCCGGTAATTACAATAGTGTTGCTACCGGAAAAGTGAAATCCAAAACCAAGAAGCCGTATTTCCGCTTCAATATCTTTAAGGACACAAGCGTCGGCCGGATTCAGTTCCATCTCGACAGGGTACAGTTCAGCCTGGCTTACTGCCCTGCTGTTTCCGGCATTTTCCAGGAACTTTTCATAAAGCACGCGCTCATGGGCTCTTTTCTGGTCGATTATCATCAGGCCTGACTTTACCGGACAAACAAGGTATCTGCCCTTTATCTGAAAGATTTTCCTTTCGGTCTCAAAAGGTTCAGAGTCAGCCTCCTCTCTTTCGAGAGCAGAATACAGCCTTTCCCAGCCCTTTTTGTTCTCCCTTTCAAACCTTTCAATGATACTGTTTTCGCCGCGACGTTCGTATTCGCCCGCAAAGGGATCATATTCAGGATTGATCTCGATTGGCGGGGGCGAAGGAATCCCCCTGAATGATGAACTTACCGGGATGTCGATGAAGGCTTCATTCCCGAAATCGAGGGAGGGCACTATGTTGAAACGTCCGAGGGCTTCCCTCACCGAGGCCATAAGTATCTGCCATATTGCCCTTTCATCTTCGAACTTGATCTCGGTCTTTGTGGGATGAATGTTTATGTCTATGGCCGCTGGATCAATTTCCATAAATATGAAATAAGAGGGGACCACTTCCGGAGGAAGGATATTCTGATATGCTTCCAGTACAGCTTTATGAAAATAGGGATGCTTCATAAAACGGTTGTTAACGAAAAAGAACTGTTCACCGTAAGTCCGCCTGGCGTTCTCTGGCTTTCCTATGAATCCCCTTATGCTGATCAGCGTTGTCGAGGTCTCAAGATTAATGAGATCGTTGTTTATCTGTCTGCCAAAGACACCGATTATCCTCTGCCTGAGGTTGCCGGAACCCAGATTGTATATTTCATTCTCGTTGTGAATAAGAGAAAATCTGATTCCCGGGTGGGCCAGCACGATCTTCTGGAATTCAGTTATTATATGCCTCATTTCGGTATTGTCCGATTTGAGGAATTTTCGCCTGGCAGGAATGTTGAAAAAGAGGTTTTTCACAGAAAAACCAGATCCGGGCTGACAGCTGCATGGCTCCTGATTCTCAACTTTCGAAGCACTGATGGATATTACAGTTCCTGAATCATCTTCTCTCCTCCTGGTCCTCAGTTCAACCATCGCAACGGCTGCTATCGAAGCAAGAGCCTCACCCCGGAAGCCCTTGGTCCTTATTGCAAATAAATCGCGGGCTGAAGTTATTTTTGAAGTCGCATGTCTTTCAAAAGCAAGACGTGCATCGGTTTCTGACATCCCTGTGCCGTCATCAATGACCTGGATAAGAGTCCGGCCCGAATCCTTTATTATTACTTTGATGTTCTCCGAAAGAGCGTCTACTGAGTTCTCCATAAGCTCCTTGACAACCGAAGCGGGCCTCTGAATTACCTCGCCGGCTGCAATCTGATTAGCCACGGAATCGGGGAGGAGCTTAATTATATCTGGCATTTGTGCAGAAATGAATTTAAAAATCTTTATCTTTCAGCTTGGCATCAGATTCAATGACGGAATATGATGCCGGGCATTGAACCTCCCGCAAATATAAATATATTTGCTGCATTACTTTTAAGGGGAATTTTCACATTTCATCTGACTGACCAATATTGTATCTTTTTTATATGTCATTGTAATGAAAATTGGGATAAAGAAATTCTGGCTGCTGGCTGCTTTTTCAGCAACGGTCTTATTACCTGGATGCAGGACCAAAACCGACTTTGATCATCTGAAAGTGATGACATTCAATTTACGCTACGATAATCCGCGCGACAGTATCAACGCCTGGCCTAACAGGGCCGGAATGGTTTATGAATTCCTTGAAGATGAGAAGCCTGACCTGATCGGGATGCAGGAGGTGCTTCTCCACCAGTACACTTACCTCGATTCTATGCTTACCGGTTATACTTCCATAGGGGTGGGCCGTTCCGATGGAGCCAGGGGAGGAGAGATGAATCCGCTGTTTTTCAGAAAGGACCGCTTTGAACTGATCCGGACAAAAACTTTCTGGCTTTCTGAAACACCCGAAGTTGCCGGATCGCAGGCATGGGGAGCAAACCTGCCCCGAATAGTTACCTGGGCGGAACTGTCGGAAAAAAACACTCTCAGGCATTTTTACTTCTTCAATACTCATTTCGCACACGATTCAGATTCAGCAAGAACCCTGAGTGCAAGCCTTCTCCTTAATAAGGTTGACAGTATCGCCGCTGGCTTCCCCTTTGTGATAACCGGCGATTTCAACATGCTCATTTCCGCAAAAGGTTATGGGATACTGACAGGTCCCTTCGAAAGCGTTCCTCTGCTGAGCGATACGTATGCCGTATCACAGAAGAGGCCTGTAGGACCTGCATATACATTCAACGGCTTCTCGGATACAATCCGTTCGGGAAGGATAGATTATATATTTGTCCGAAATGGGATGGAGGTGCTTGAACACAGAACCTTTATCGAAAAGCATCACGGAGTGTATGTTTCAGACCACTGGCCCGTGATGGCCAGGATCTCCGTGAAAATGCCTGACTGAGTAACATTCAGGCTGTCTTCCTGTACCTGTTGATCGCAAGAGTCGTGAAAATGACTGCAATAGCTGCAAGTGCGAATATATCTCCCCTGATATCACTCAGTGTCGATCCCTTGAGCATTATCATCCTGTTGATTCTCATAAGATAAGCGACAGGATTTGCCATGTCGATCTTCTGTGCCCACTCCGGCATGCTTTCGAGAGGTGTGAAGATGCCGCTCATCAGGATGAATATTATCATGAAGAAGAATGCCACAAACATAAACTGCTGCTGGGTTCCCGACATGGTGGATACAAAAAGCGCAAGCCCCAGGGCCGCAACCAGGAAGATGGCCGAGCAAAGAAACAACAGCATGATGCTTCCTTCGAACGGGATGTCAAACACAAGCTTTCCGACTGCAAGCCCGATAGCCAGATCTATAAGCCCTATCACGAGGAAGGGAACCATTTTGGCAGTTACAAACTGATATTTTCTTACAGGTGTTACATTTATCTGCTCAATGGTTCCGGCCTCTTTTTCCTTTACCATGTTCAGGCCGGCAAGCACAAAACCTATTGCCGCAACAAGTATTCCGAGTATCCCGGGGAGCATGTAGTGCTTATAGTTGAGCATCTCATTATACCAGTAGCGGTGAGTGATTCCAATGGTCGTCATGGCATTGGCCGCGGCGGGATTGCTTCCTAAGGCAATATCCATGTTATAATCGCGGATGACTCCCGACAGATAAGCCCACGACAACTGGGCCGTCATCGAATTGATGGCATTGACCGAAGCCATCACTTTCGCCGGCCTTCCGGTTCCGAGGTCTTTTCCGAAACCGGACGGGATCTGAAGGACTATGTTGGCCTTATCGCTGTACAGAAGTTCGTTGGCCTCTTTTTCAGAGGAGGTCGACCGGAGTATCCTGAAAAATGGTGAGCCGTCGAGCTTGCTTATCAGCCCGCGTGATTCCGAAGTCATGTCGTTGTCGATGATGCATATCTCAGATGATTTTATCTCGAACGTGATTGCAGGAACCAGGATAAGCATCTGAATTATAGGTATCCCGAAGATGGCCTTCCCGATGAACTTGTCGCGGAAGATCTGAAGGAACTCTTTCTTTATCAGGTAAAGTATTGTACGCATTATTCGGTTTATCGTTTATCGTTCATCGTTTGTCGTTTATCGTTTCTGGTATTTCCTGAATAGTGGCTTTACCCTGCTTACTGCAATCTGATCCGGAACTTTTTGACTGCCAGAGTTATTAAGACAACAGTCATGAAGGCCAGGATCAGGGTTTCCTTCCATACATGTGCGAATCCCGCACCCTTGATCATTATATTCTTGATTATCACTATAAAATACCTCGGTGGCAGAATCGCGCTAATCCAGTTGTATATCTCCGGCATGTTTTCGATAGGGAATATGAATCCTGAAAGCAGTACGGTCGGAAGCATCATACCTACAAGCGAAATAAAGATAGCCTGCTGCATTGTCTTCGACACTGCCGAAATGAGAATGCCTATTGAGAGCGAAAGCAGGATATAAAGCATGCTCTCCGCAAGCAGCAGGATCAGGCTGCCTTTGACGGGCATGCCGAAAACCAGCCTCGAAAGGACCAGTATTGTTACAACATTCACGAATGACAGGAAGAAATAGGGGGTCACTTTCCCGAGTATTATCTGAAAAGGTTTGAGAGGCGACACAAGCAGCACCTCCATGGTCCCGAATTCCTTTTCCCTTGTCAGGGTGATCGATGTCATCAGGGCGCAAATAAGTATCATTACCATTGTTATCACCCCCGGAACAAACATAAACTGGCTCTTTAGCGATGGATTGTAGAACATCCTGACTTCCGGCATTATTACCGGCACAGACACCTGCCCTGCCAGCATAAGCTCCTGGTTGAACCCGGATATAATCGCTGTTGCATAATTGGTTACAAGCGTGGCCATATTGGGTTCCGATCCGTCGGCAATAATGCTTACCCTGGCGTTTTTCCCGGCTTCCAGATCCCTTCCGAAATCTTCGCCGAAAACTATCACCGCTTTTACTTTTCCGCTTCTGAGTACTTTGTCAATATCCTGATAGCCTGACAGATCGGCGGACTTTGTGAAAAAACCCGATGAGCATATCTTATCGGTTAATTCAATGGTGACATCATCATTTGAGAGATCAAGGAAGGCAAGACTCGCATTTTTAAGGTCGGTGCTCACCACATATCCGAAAAGGATTATCATCACGGCAGGAAGACCGAACAATATTGTGAGCGTTCTTACATCCCTGAATATGTGGATGAACTCTTTTCTGACAAATCCTGAAAATCTCCTCATACTTCTCTTTTTTTGTCAGCAGTTTCAGACTCCATGCCGTGTTTCATGCCCGGCCTGGCTATTTTCACAAATACTTCCTCAACCGATTCTGCATCATAATGCTTCTTAAGTTCTGCCGGTGTGTCAATTGCCACTATCCTTCCCTCATTCATTATTGACACCCGGTCGCAGTATTCGGCTTCGTCCATGTAGTGGGTTGTTACAAAAACAGTGATTCCACGTGAAGCCGTTTCATATATCATTTCCCAGAACTGCCGGCGTGTTATGGGATCGACTCCTCCTGTGGGTTCATCGAGGAAGACAATCCGGGGTTCATGAAATACTGCCACTGAAAAGGCAAGTTTCTGCTTTAATCCGAGCGGGAGGGAGGAGATCAGCCTGTCGCCGTACTCCCTGAAATTCAGCTTTTCGAGAAGCTGATTTGTCCTTTCCCTTATCAGAGCCTTGCCGAGGCCGTAGATGCCGCCGTAAAGCATGATGTTTTCCCTGATGGTCAGGTCATCATATAGTGAGAACTTCTGGCACATGTACCCTATGTTCTTTTTTATCTCCTCCGGCTGCCGGAGGGCATCGAAGCCTGCCACCATTACTTCGCCTGATGTCGGTTCCGACAGGCCCGTAAGTATCCTGATGGCAGTGGTCTTCCCGGCTCCGTTTGCCCCGAGAAAACCGAATATCTCACCTTCATACACCTCGAAGCTCAGGTTGTCATTTGCAACGAAGCCTCCGAACTTCTTTACGAGATTCCTTACCTTAATTACAGGATTGCGAGTCATGGTTTCCCTTTTTCATCCTTTCCCATCAGCTCCAGGAACCTGTCTTCGATTCCGGCTTCAGTTTCATTTATTACGGCATCGGTTATCCCGTTCTTCACGAGAAACTCAAATAAAGCCTTACCGGGTTTTTCCTCCAGCAGAGTTACATGTATCGAATCGCCGAAGGGAAAAACGCTCAGCGTTCCCGGGTACTCCCTGAGGGCAATCAGCAGCCTGTATTTGTCGCCGGCCTTTGCGCTGAACAGTTTACGGGAGAATCCGTCCCTTATGTTCTGAGGCTTGTCGATGGTCATTATCTGGCCGGCCTGGATAAGCGCAACCCTGTCGCACCTGATTGCTTCGTCCATGTAGGGCGTTGACACCAGTATGGTGATGTCGTGCTGCCGGAGCTTCCTGAGCATCTCCCAGAATTCGGTACGCGAAACTGCATCAACACCGGTTGTGGGTTCGTCGAGAACAAGCAGGCGCGGCCTGTGGATCAGGGCACACGACAGGGCAAGCTTTTGTTTCATGCCGCCTGAAAGCTTTCCGGCAAGCCTGGTCTTGAATGGCTCGATATGGGAATATATATCGCTTATAAGCTCATAGTTTTCTTCCACAGTGGTGCCGAAGACCGATGCGTAAAACTTCAGGTTCTCCTCCACTGTCAGATCGAGGTAAAGGCTGAACCGACCCGGCATGTATCCTATGTTTTCGCGAAGCTTCTTAAATCCCTTTGTGCTGTCGAGACCAAGGATTGTCATGGAACCCCGGTCGGGTAGAAGCAGGGTGGTTATTATCCTGAAAAGGGTTGTCTTGCCAGCTCCGTCGGGGCCGATGAAACCGAATATGTCACCTTCGTTTACATCAAAGGAGATATCCTTCAGAGCTTGCGTTTCTCCGAAATTCTTGCAGATACCCGTTGATTCAATGGCTTTATTCATCTTTCAGAAAATAGCTTCCCCGGGCATTCCCGACTTCATTGTGCCGTCATTGTTTACATCAATTGTAACAGCATAAACCAGAGTAACCCTTTCTTCTTTGGTCTGGATTATCTTTGGGGTGAATTCTGCCTTGCCCGAAACATAGCTGATCCTGCCCGGGAAGGTCTTGTAGCCTTTTTCCCCGTCATCCACTCTTACCGTGCATTCACTGCCGATCTTCAGTCCGCCAAGCTGGGCGCCGCTTACATACACTTTCAGCCTCATCACCGCAAGGTCGGCAATCTTTACCAGTGGTCTGCCAGCCGCAGTAAGCTCACCGGCTTCGGCATATTTCTCAATCACCGTTCCCTTCAGGGGACTCCTGACACTGCTCCGCGAAAGCTGCTCGCCGAGTGTGGCTTTTTTCGATTCATACACCGACAGCTCCGCTGCAATTGAAACCTTCTGGGTGCTGTTGGCGGCTATCTGCTTTTCAAGCACTGCAACCTGCCCCGCGAGATCATCATATTGCTTTTTTGTGGCAGCATCATCCTTCAGCATGTTTTCGATCCGGGCTATGTTGACTTTAAGATTTTCTATCTGCTGATTCAGGATCTCATTCTGGGCATTAATTGAGCCGATCTTCGTCCTGACGCCTCTCATGCCGGCATTGATCTCATCAAGCTGAAGGTGGAAAAGAGTTGTGTCGATCAGGGCAATTTCTGCTCCTTCCTCAACCTCAGTTCCTTCCGTTGCCGTGAATGTCAGAATGCGTCCGCTGGTCTCTGAGGAGACAGTAACCTCTGTGGCTTCAAAAGTCCCGAAGGCATCAGCTTCGCCGGATTTATTTTTACAACCTGCTATCAGAACAGCAATGATGATAATTAGTGTTGAGGCTTTCATTTTTATCTTATTAGAGATTTTATTCATAAATCATTCTGTTTCCTTACCGCTAATATTATAATAATCCGCCTGTGCCATTGCCAGGTTTATCCTGTGTATCTCATGGTTTATGAGAACCTGCTTTTCGGCGTTGATCTCGTTGAGCAGTTCGGTGGCGGTTATTGTTCCGTTTTCGTACTGCGATTCTGCGGAGGCGGTTATCCTTTTCCTGAGACTTATCAGTTCGAGATCGGTTTCAAGAAGCACTCTGAGGCTTGATATTTCGGCCATTTTTGCTTCAAGCATTCTGGTGAGGTTGTCGGTAAGGTCGGTCTGACGGTTTTCAATTATCACATGTTGAAGGCCTATTATCTGTTTTTCTGTTTTTGCTTTGTTCCAGTCGAAGATGTTCCATTTGATCCCTGCTCCCAGTATATAATAGGGAGCGAATTCATCCCTGAAGAAGTTGTTGCCGGGAGGATTTCCGTAGCCAAGTGTTGCAAACCCGAAGGCCTTTGGCATCCTGCGGCTGTTGATGACCTGCAGGCTTGCATCGAGCTGCTCCTTTCTGAGGTCGAAGATATCGAGCTCGGGCCTGGTTATCACACGGGTCGTATCTGTTCCGAACGATGGCATCACGAGTTCCGACGAAGGATCAATTTCCGTGGCCATGAGCCCCGACAGGATTTTTAAAAGCGACTCCCTGCGTATATGGTTCTCCCTGATCTGCTGTTCAAGCTTTATCTTCTCGGTTGTCATTACATCGATATCCGTCCGGAGTATAACGCCGTTTTCAACACCCGACTGCATCGAGGCAATCCGTTTGGTGACGATATCGAGGTAATTGTCAAGAAGTTCCTCCTGTCTGTCGAGCAGAAGAAGGTTGAAATAGTAGGTGTTGATCTGGCTCCTGAGTTTGTAAAGGTCGGTTTCGGCCTGCTTTTCATTTATAAGGAGATCGGCTTTCTCAATGGCACGGGCACCCTTTATGGCGCCTCCGTCGTATATCACCTGGTTTATGTCGACATTCACCTTGTACTGCTCATGCGGCAGAGGCTTAATTGCATCTGCAATTCCCGGAAT
>JAVEZS010000015.1:59590-62308 GCA_034002885.1 Bacteroidales bacterium | reverse complement strand
GATGCTTTCGGAGCAGGTCTTATGCCTCATTCTGCCTTCATCTATGATGCAGGGTATGTAAAACTCAGGGAAGTGGTATTTACTTATAACATCCCTCCGAGCTTACTTGGGAAATCGTTTCTTAAAGGAGCTTCACTAAGTGTCGTTGGCTCAAACCTCTGGATCATCCATAAAAATCTGCCATATGCCGATCCCGAATCAGGAATGACCGCCGGAAATATCCAGGGATATACAACAGGGTCTCTTCCAACCACACGTGACTTTACCTTCAATATTAAATTTAACTTCTAATTGAGAAACCATGAAAAAGATATTTTTAATTCTGCCGGTTCTCCTTGTAATTTCTTCATGCAGCAAGTTAGAAGAGCTGAACTTAAACAAGAAGGATTTCGCTACTGTATCAGGTGAATCACTTTATAACGGAGCAACACTTCAATTCATTAACCAGCTGTCAAATGAAAGTGTAAACTCAAATGTAACCCTGATGTGGATGCAGCATTTTGCCAATACAACATATTTTGACGAGAGCAGGTATGACATGACATCACGCGGGATACCAGTTACTACATCAAATAGTATGTACAGGCTTGTTCTTAACAATTACAGGGAAGCAGCCAGAGTGCTTAAGGAACAGCCTCTGGCCGGTATTTCGCAAGTCCAGCGCGATAATCAGCTGGCTATTGTTGAAATCATGACCATATTTGCATGGAGCTATGTTGTTGAGAATTTTGGAGATATGCCATACACACAGGCGCTCGACTATAATTATCCGTCACCTGAATACGACGACGCCCTTACCATTTATAAGGACCTGATAAACCGCCTCGACATTGCAATGAATAATATTACACCCTCCGGAGGCGGAATGCCTGCAGGCTACGATAATATATTCGGAGCGGAGGATGATGAGGCCTCAATGTGGTACAAATTTGCAAATACACTTAAAGTCCGGATGGGTTTGATGCTTTATGATGTTGACCAGAGTTATTCAAAAACCATCGTTGAAGCTGCAGCATCTGATATTTTCCAGGAAGGAGATGTTATGAGCATGCATTATCTTCCTTCTGCCCCAAACCAGAATCAGCAATATGTCGATTTTGTTGCATCAGGCAGGGATGATTATGTCATAACGTCAAATCTTATCGATGCGATGCAACCTACATCACCTGAACCCGAACATGTCATTTTAAAAGTAACTGTTAACGATCCTCGCCTGAAGTTCTATGCTATCCCCGTAATCGGCAGCAATCCTCAGGTTTATCTTGGAGGAGCGCAGGGACAGTCAAACGGATATACTTCATTTTCGCATGTAAATCCCATCCATCTTACACCCGACAGGCCATGGACTATTATGGACTATACCGAAGCAGAATTCCTTCTGGCGGAAGCTGCCGAAAGAGGCTTCTCCGTAATTGGAACCGCTGAAGACCATTATAATAATGCAGTCAGGTCGTCCATACTTTTTTGGGGCGGCACCAGCGCAGAGGCAGATACCTATCTTGCCCAACCGTCGGTGGCTTATTCAACTGCCTTTACAGACTGGAAACAGAAGATCGGCACCCAGGCCTGGCTTGCTTACTGGCTGCGCGGAAATACGCTGTGGAATTCCTACAGAAGACTGGATTATCCCAGGTTGTTTGCTCCGCCGGAATATAAACAGGGTATTAACAAGGTACCTGTTCGGCTTTTTTACCCGGTCTCGGAACAGACACTTAATCCGGATAACTACAATGCTGCATCAATAAAAATTGGTGGAGATTCCCCGCTGACGAAGCTTTTCTTTGATAAGGAAATCTTCTGATGCTGATATAAATGCTACATCGACCGGTTCAGACTGTAAATGACATATGTCTGCAACCGGATGAAAGAGATTCATCTTGCCGTTCTGTGTATATTTAAACTGATGCGTGGATAAGAATGAGGAATGAGGAAAGAGTGAGTGTGAGTCCTCCTTTGTTAAAACTACAGAGGACGAAGAGTGAGTCTTGAGGAAAAATTAGTGAGCGTGAGAGCGAGAGCTGGGAAAAAAGAAGCGGGAATGACATGGGTTTTCTCACTCCCACTCTCACTCCCGCTCTTTTTTCCGCTCCCCAGACGGCTGAAAGTTGCAACCAGGTCGAAAGCTTTTCGAGCGCATATTCGTTGATTATCAAAGTTTGATCTGAGGTACCAAATTGGCACCTCAGTTTTTTACCTTTACCTTAATTTGACCATGAATATGACATAGAAAGTCAATCAAATATCCGTATCCTGACAGATGAGGTAAGATGTATTGTGAGAGTCTGCCAGGTAATGAACCTATTTGTTTTGATTCCCGGAAGTCTTAAAGCCAATAGCTTTTCTCGGTGTCGGATTTTCTTGCTTTTCAATTAACTCATCCAGATAACTGAAAACCAGTTCTATATTTTTATCGTGGTTCGATAATTGCTTTTTAATTTCTTCTATTTCAAGAAGAATACTTAAATTGTCAATCAGCATCTCCCTGACTTTTGTAAATACCCTCATTATTTGAATATTCACCATAATGGCTTTATCACTGCGAAGGACACTTGATAACATAGCAACACCCTGTTCAGTAAATGCCATTGGAGCATATCTTAAACCTCCCCAACTTGAGGTCACAGATTGTGATCTCAAGATTGAAAACTCTTTCTTGGACAACTCAAACATAAAATCATCAGGAAATCTTTCAATATTCCTTTTTACAGCCTGTTTTAG
>JAVEZS010000015.1:0-59490 GCA_034002885.1 Bacteroidales bacterium | reverse complement strand
TCATTTATTTCGGCTACCGTTAAGGTGAAGTCAGCGGCCCTTAAATCTTCCTCCAAATGTGAAAGCTTGGTTGTGCCAGGCAAGGGAACAATAAAAGGGTATTTTGAAAGCATCCAACTCAGGCAAATTTGAGATGAAGTCATGCCTCTTGTCTTTCCAAACTCATTCAGCGCCTCTACAATCCGGATATTTGATTTTATTGCTTCCGGTTGAAAGCGCGGCCATGCACCCCGAATGTCATTTGTAGTTAAATCAGAATATTCAGTTAAGTTTCCACCGAGCAAGCCTCGGCAAAGAGGACTATATGCCACGAAGCCTATCTCTAATTCCTGCAAAGTGGAAAAGATGAAATCTTCAGGCAGCCTGGTCATAAAAGAATACTCACTTTGCACTGCAGTAACGGGGCAAACAGCGTGTGCTCTTCTGATGGTTTCTGCTTTTGCTTCACTGAGACCAAAGTGCAGAACCTTTCCATCTTTTATAAGGTCCTTTACGGCACCTGCAACATCTTCAATTGGCACGTTGGGATCAACCCGGTGCTGATAGAATAGATCAATCCGGTCGGTCTTGAGGCGTTTGAGTGATTGCTCTACAACCTTGAGAATGTGCTCTGGCCTACTGTTTAAGACATTTGTACCCTCAATATCAAAACCAAACTTGGTAGAGATGGCGACTTTGTTTCTGATGGGTGCAAGGGCTTCTCCGACCAATTCTTCGTTAACGTAAGGCCCATAAACTTCTGCTGTATCAAAAAAGTCACAGCCGCGTTCTACAGCATCCCGTATCAGTTTGACCATGCTCTTGTGATCGGGATGGATACCCCGACCAGTGTGCATACCCATGCAGCCCAACTGAATGGCTGAAACCATAAGCGGATTCTTCCTGGAACCCAATGTCCGCTTCTTGGTCAGTATGGTACCAATACGTTTTTTCTTTTCGGGGCCTTGGGGAGCAGGTGCATAACCCTTAACAGTTCCGGCAGCTATTGTTCCTAAACCCAACAAAGTGACTGCTTTTAAAAAGCTTCTTCGCATTCTAAGATCTGTCTTTTTATTTTCTAACTGGTTTCCCATATTCATTTTCATTGTTGATTTTTTTTGAAACAAGTTTGTTTGATTATAAACCCGGCATCCAATATCACGGCCTTATAGAATGAAGCGACTCCGGGGAAACTACTTCGTACTATTATATTCTTCATCTGATACTGGCTCCATCCATTCTGCAATCCCCTTTTCCGTGTTGGGAATAATATAAAGCTGTTGTAACCCTACCTCAGCGCTTGCCCCGTGCCAATGTCTTACATTTGGCGGGCATTTTACCACATCTCCTTTTTTGATGATTTCAATGGGTTGCCCTTCAATCTGATGATAGCCAATTCCGGCTGTAATGATTAAGATTTGACCAGACGGATGACTGTGCCAATTACTTCTTGCACCTGGTTCGAAATAAACATTGCCAACCAATGTATTGTACATACTATCTGCATCTACCAAAGCCGTAGGATAAGCATTACCTGTGAAAAGGTCTTTTGAGCCAGCCTCTCCTTTTGGCCAAATAGCTTCCAATTCCTGGTTTGTATTTTTCATTGTCTCTTTGTTTTGATTGCAAGACATAAATATCAATGATGTAATAATTGCAAATGCGATTTGTAACGTTTTCATGTTGATTGTTTTAAGAGATTTCTTTAATAATTTTTGCAGGAGCACCTCCTACGATTACATTGTCGGGAACGTCTTTAGAAACAACCGAACCTGCAGCAACCACCGAGTTTTCACCAATGGTTACGCCTTGTAAAATGGTTGCTCCTGCACCAATCCAGGAGTTCTTTTTTATGTGTATTGCTTTGGGAACAAGTGCGTGTCTGTTTTCGGGTTCTATCGGATGACCTTCGGAAAGCAAGCTGACTTTGGGGGCTATCAATACATTGTCTTCAATTATAATTCCGCCTAAATCCAAAAACACACAATCGAAGTTGATGAAAACATTTTTGCCGATTCTGGTGTGCTTTCCGTAATTGATATACATGGGGGTAAATACGTCAACGCTTTCGTCAATTTCGCTATCTGTAATTTGGCTTAAAAAATTTCTGATTTCTTCAGGCGCGGTGGCGTTGTTCATCTGTACCAGAATTTTTTTCGTGCTGTAGGAAGCTTCACGCATTTTGTAAGCTTCGGGGTCGTTTGGCGAAATGGTTTCGCCTTTTTTCAATCGTTCAAAAATATCTGTTGTTTGCATTATCTTGTTTTTTACAATGCAAAGGTAATGGCATTTAAAAAGCAATATGTTACATTTATGTCGCAATTAATGTCAAATATTACTTATTTTTGCTGACGGTTTCTTTATTTGAGTAAATATGTCAGAAAATCAGAAAGTTATACTTTACAAAACGGTATCAACGGCTCAATTTCCCGAGGATTTCCAAACACGGTTTCATACACATATTTATTGCCAGAGTGGAACTGTAAAATTTGTGTTCAATGGTCTGCAATACCATTGTAAAAAAGGGGAATTTATTTTTTGGCTCGCAGGTCTTAATGTTTCGGAATTGTCTTTTTCAGAGAATTTTAAAGCAACGCTGTTATTTGTGGACAAAGATTTATTGATCGCAAATTTACCGAGTGCAAATGTGAGTATAGACAGCTATATACATTCCAAAGAAAATCCGATTTTGCACCCTGATAAAAAAGACAAAGAGAAAATCTTAAAAAATTTTCAGTTGCTGTACGATAAATCACAAGAAACAAACCATCGATTTTTTGAGGAAGCGTTGAAACTCCAAATGCAACTTTTTCTTTTGGAAATGTGGCATATTTTTGAAGATGAACTTGACAGGCGTAAACGTAGTTTGCAAAGCGGAACATTGTACGAACGGTTTATGCAGTTAGTACAGGAACATTGTATGAAAAAGCGTGAAGTACGGTTTTACAGCGATAATCTGAACATCACACCAAAGTATCTCAATTATATTTGCAAAATCAATACCCGAATTACCGCTTCGGAATGGATACAGCGATATGCTAAAGAACGGATAATTCTTCTGTTGCAAAACAAAAAACTGAATATTTCTGAAATTGCCGATGGAATGGAATTTTCGAGCCGTTCGTTCTTTACGCGCTATGTAAAAAAACTATTAGGCGTTACTCCGAAAGAATATCGGGAACGAATATGAAAAATTTTATAACTTAACTCTTTGCGTGCATTGCATCTTTTCAGAAAAACTCGTTTATTAAAGGAAGAGTTGCAACCACCCCCTTTACGGAACCCATACAAGTTTTGTTCAAGATTGTCAGGGTGTTACAAGGGTCGAAAAATAGAAAAGAATGAGAGTGCTCGCACCCGAAAGATTTGAGTTGATAAGTGTGAGTATGAGGAAAGTGTGAGCGTGAGAGCGAGTCTTGAGGAAAAAAGAGTGGTTCTCGCTCCCGCTCCCACACTCACTCTTTTTTCTGCTCCCCAGGTAAGACTCGAACTTACGACCCACGGATTAATCCCGATGCTTCGGGATTGCTCTAACCAACCACATCCATAACAAAATCCTTAAAGAAGTCCGGACTATCCCTGAATTCTATAAGCTTTCTAATAAATGTTCTGCTTTTCTGCCTTTTGATAAACCGCTCAACCTTGATCGCCTCACCCCGGGACTCTGAAACTTCAAATACCAAAAGCATTGTCCATGGCCTGAACTTGGTGGTAAATTTTATTTCTTCAACAGTGTTATGCTCAATCAAACGTCTGGCCGGATCGTTTGTGTGACCAACATAATATCTGTCAGCACTCTCTGAATAAAGAATATAGATGTAAAACACTGCAGCAAAAAAAAAGGAGATAATTTGATTCACCTCCTGATTTTGCTCCCCAGGTAAGACTCGAACTTACGACCCACGGATTAACAGTCCGTTGCTCTAACCAACTGAGCTACTGAGGAATGTTTTTAACAGCTCTTATTAAGCGTCGCAAAAATAAGGGCTTTATCTGAATTTAGCAATATCTTTGATGAAAATTTTGATATGAAAAGTATATTGGGCATAGGTAATGCTCTGGTAGATGTAATGACACTGATTGAAGGCGATTTCATTCTTGACGAATTTCGCCTGCCGAAAGGAAGTATGCAGCTTGTAGATGCCACAAGGTCGGAGGGTATCAAGGCCGCTACCGGCATGTTCCCAAGAACACGGACTTCGGGGGGTTCGGCTGCAAACACAATCCACGGTCTTGCCATGCTCGGAGCTGAAACAGGATTCATAGGTTCCATAGGAAAAGATGCAACTGGCGATTTCTTTGAAAATGATCTGAGAATTGCTGGAGTGAAAACATTCCTGAAAAGGATGAACTCACCAACAGGAACATCAGTAGCCCTTGTATCAAAAGATACGGAAAGAACCTTCGCAACACACCTGGGAGCTGCCGTCGAACTCAAGGCAGAAGACCTGGATCCCCTTGAATTCCGGAACTTCGACATCCTTTATCTCGAAGGCTACCTGATAAATAATTACCTGCTCACGGAAACAGCCTGCAAAATCGCCAAAGAATCAGGAATGACAATTGCTCTTGACCTGGCAAGCTATAATGTGGTTGAAGAACACCTTGCTTCATTCAGTAAGATCACTGAAAAATATGTAGATATTCTCTTTGCAAATGAGCACGAAGCTCTGAAATTCACAGGATTTGATCCCCCAAAGGCCCTGACCGTGCTTTCAGAACTCTGCACGATAGCCGTCCTTAAAACCGGAAGCGAAGGATCATGGATAAAAAGCGGGAATGAACTGATAAGAATAAGCGCCGGCCAGGTTAAATGCGTCGACACAACAGGTGCAGGTGACCTGTACGCCGCAGGATTCCTCTATGGCTTTGCCTCTGAAATGAACCTGCCTGCCTGCGGTGCCATAGGATCACTGATGGCCGGCAAAGTGATTGAAATTGTCGGAGCCAAAATGGACCGGGAGAGATTTTCATCCCTGAAAAAAGAAGTTGAAAAACTATCAGCCCTGAAAAAATCTTAATAAACTATCTTTGTAAATAACCACTTCCGGGATCAATAATATCTTATACGCCATCATATGGAAAAACTCAAAAAGATTATCGCCACACTTGCCCTGGGAATACTTGTAATTATCCCGGCCGGGTGCGGAAAGAAAGGAATCCCCGACAACCTGAGGGAAAAAGTCAATATGTATTTCGAGTTCTGGAACACAGGCCAGTTTGAAAATATCGAATCGGTAGTGACAAGAGACTTTACCAGGATAGAAAGCCCCCACTTTGAACCAAGAACCGGAATAGAATATTTAAAGAAACTCGTTGCAAATACAAGGGTCACATACCCTGATTTCAGACTTACAATAGAAGAGATCATCTATGAGAAAAACAAGGCTGCCATAATCTGGAGAGTCACCGGAACCCAGAATGGTCCGGGAGAAATACCTCCCACCGGAAGAACAATAAACAGCAAGGGCATGTCTGTAATGTATTTCCTCGACGGTAAGATCAGCGAGGAATGGCTGAGTAACAATAACCTCCTTCTGCTTATGCAGCTAGGTTATACGCTTACACCTCCTCCGGTAGGAAAAGAAACGGAACAGAAGCCATGAATCTCAGGCGCCTTTTACACTGTAGCCCTTCATCCCATAAAAGACAATAAAAGCAAAACAGACCAGAGGCACTATAAACCCGATCGCCATAGTCGATACATCGGCAATATGACCCATCAATACCGGGACGACCGCTCCTCCAGCGATCGACATTACCAGCAGCGATGACCCTTTTTTAGTGAGTGGCCCAAGATCCTTTATTCCCAGAGCGAAAATAGTCGGGAACATTACCGACATGAAAAAATATGTGGAGAAAAGAGCAACAACTGATGTCCATCCGAGCCCGGCAACGACAAGAGCCATCGTTATAACGTTTGCCGTGGCATAAAATGCAAGAAGCCTGTTCGGACTGAAAATACGCATGAAGACAGTACTCCCGGTAAAACGGCCCAGCCAGAATAATCCCATCCCTCCTATCCCGAGGATCTGGGCAGCCTGCTGATTCGTTACTGAAGGGATCTCTTCGGTAACATAATTGATGAAAAAACTGTTTATCCCCGTCTGCGCAGCCACATACAGGAACTGGGCAATTACTGCAAGAACAAAATGCCTGTATCTGAACAGATCTTTAAGCCTTCCTCCTGAACCCTGAGACTTTTCTTCCGCTTCCTCTCTCAGCTCAGGAAACCTAATCCTCCAGAAAAGAACAGCAACAACCAGGACAAGAGATCCGATAAGCATGTAGGGCAGCGCTATCGAAGAGAACCTGTTCGATCCTTCAATCCCGGAAAAGATAAGCATCCCTCCCACTAGAGGCCCCGCAATCCAGCCCAGACCGTTGAACGACTGCGAGAAGTTTATCCTCCTCTCACCATATTCGGGTGGCCCGAGAACTGTCGTGTATGGATTCGCTGCCGTCTCAAGACAGGTGAGCCCGCAGGCTATTATGAAAAGACAGAAAAGGAAACTCCCGAAGGTCTGAACGAAAGTCGCCGGAAGCATAAGAAAAGCTCCCGCAGCAAAAAGAAGAAGCCCGAAAATTATTCCACGCTTGTAACCATACCTCTGCATGAGAAGTCCTGCGGGAATTGCCATTATAAAATATCCTCCGTAGAAAACGAACTGAACAAAAGCTGATTTTGCCTTCGACATGTTAAGCAGCTCCTGAAAATGCTTGTTCAGAACATCCAGACATCCGTGAGCAAACCCCCAGAGAAAAAAGAGACTGGTGATAAGAATAAAAGGAACCAGAAAACCCGGATAAACAAGCTTTTTACTGTTCCCGTCAGCAGATATGGCATTGGTCATATACAATCAGATTTAGTCAATACAAGATTGCTATGATTTACGACTTTTCCAATACCTTTGCCCTTAATTAATATTCCCGGAAGAAACTGACCTCCTCAAAGTCGTTTTTACTGGTAACCTGTAACCTGAAACCCTATGAAACTGAAACATCTCTTTAAGGAACTCCTTAGCGGAATACATGTAAGAATAAAATCCGGACCTCTCAGGGGAATGAGATGGATAGCCACTTCCGGAGGACGTTTCGTAAGCGGTGACCAGGAACAGTACAAAACAGATGCTTTCCTGAAGAACTTTTCTCCGGGTTCAGTTTTTTTTGATATCGGAGCCCATATCGGCTACTATTCAGCAATGGCAGCAATGCTGAACAAGGATAAGGGAAAGGTGTATGCTTTCGAACCCAGACCCATGAATGCCAGGTTTTTCAGGAAACATATGAAAATGAACGGGCTGGAAAATGTAACCCTCTTTGAGGCTGCGGTTGGTGACAGAGATACATGGGTAAAATTCGAGACCGGCCATGGATCAGCAACGGGAAGGGTCTCCTCAGAAGGCGACCTGAAAGTCAAACAGGTCTGTATTGACAACATGGTAAAAAACGGAGAACTTCCTTCACCCCATTTTATCAAGATTGATGTCGAGGGTGGTGAAATCCAGGTCCTCAACGGGTTGAAGGAAGTAATTGAAAAAGAGAAACCAAAGCTTATTGTTGCTACTCACAATACCGGTTGCTACAACTTTACTATAGATTTCCTTGAACGTAACCATTATCAGTATCAAGTTCTTAACCCCGGATCGGAAAAAGGGGACACTGAAATAGTGGCTCTCCCCGATTGATCAGCTCAGCTTGCAAAAAGACTTATCTTCAGCTTGAACTCATCATAGATCGTCTTGTCGCCAAGGTTGTCGAAGAAAGACCCCGACCCGTAACGAATGTTGTACTCCGATCTGTCGATGATAATATTTGCATAAAACCACGTTCCCTCGTCGCTCTTCTGAATAGCGGCCTTGAATTCGACAGGTCTTGTAATACCCTTAATAGTAAGATTCCCCTTAACATTCGCACTTCCCTTGTCAAAGGGTGTGCTTTCAGTTATCTCGAGCCTCGAAACCGGATGATTGTCCGATCCGAAGAAATCATCCGATTTGAGATGCCCAACAAGCCTCTCGATATTCTCATCACTCTTAATGCTCGTCATGTCAACAAGGAATTCTCCTCCTGTGATCATGTTGTCATTCCAGTGAAGCCATCCCGACTTAAGTTCAACGGTACCGGTGTGCTGGCCAAGAACCTTCTCACCAAGCCACGACAATGTCGTTTTTTCCTTAACTGCATTTAGTTTCTGCTGCGCATCGGCAGTATCTGCTATCGTCATCATAATTGCCAGAATAAAAATTATACGTTTCATATTTGCTGTTTTTTATTCAATAAACAGCCGTCAATGAACTTTTGTTCAATGCCATGTTTTTCCGCAAAAAATGATCTGATTGTTACAGCTTATGAATATTAAGGCCGCCGCTGATCTCGAAAACCATCCCGGTCGAGAAACCCCAGTCGCCCCTGGCAATGGAAGCCACAGCTTTTCCTATATCTTCCGGAAGACCCCATCTTTTCTGAGGGACCAGACCTTCTCCGATCATCTTGTCGTATTTGTCCTTGAGCTTGATAGTCATGTCCGTCTGAATGATCCCCGGACGTATCTCATAAACAAGAATTCCTTCTCTCGACAGCCTGTCGGAAAAAACGGTTGAAGCCATGCTCAGTCCTGCCTTTGAAACACAGTATTCAGTCCTGTTTGAAGAGGAAAGGACTGCCGACACAGAGGTTATGAAAATAATTACCGGCTTATATCCCGCGATCTGATCCTTCATCCAGATCATCTCCCTGGCAACCTTCTGAGCAAAGAAGACAGGCCCTTTGAGGTTTATATTCATAACCCTTTCATAACTCTCCTCGCTCATCTCGAGAATATCCTTTCTCTGTAAAGGAGCGACTCCCGCGCAGTTGACAAGGAAATCGATGCGCCCGTACCTTCCGAGAATATTTGAAACAACTTCTTTGTGACACTTTGTACAAGAGATATCCAGGCCAACGGGAAAGAACTGGGCGCCCTGTTTTTCGACAGCAGGGCCAAGGATTTCCATTCCCTCACTGTCGACCGACCTGGCAATTGCAGCAATATCATAACCCTCGCCGGCCAGCGCGATAGCCACTGCCCGGCCGATTCCCCTGCTTGCGCCCGTGATAACAGCAACAGGTTTACCGTTCATGAGAATTGAGTTTTCAGGTTTAATAAGTGCGTAAATTTAATAATTTGCCTGATCTGATCAACCTTCGGTACGATTATCTTCTGCAAATTCTTTCCATACCTTCTCAAACCATAATTCCTGCGAAGGAATTTCCCTGACAGGAACACTGGCCGTTGTAACTTTGCCACTCCTGAAGTAGGCTTCAACAACCGACGACTCCACCTCCCTGTCGTAACTGCAAATTTCAGGTCCGTCACCCCCCGATATCCATCTGTCGAGGTCAAAATGCCTTTCATCAATAATGATACAAGATCCCCGGCCTCTCCCCCCTCCTTCAATGTACGACTTTATGGCAGAAAGATATATTAAGTGAGTGGTGCAAAGATCCGATATCCTGAAACAGGAGGCAAGGTCCTTTACATTCCCTGCTCCAAGCCTTTCCCTGATGTTCATTTCAAGAAGCGATGCTTCGGCAAAGGCTGTCCTTATCCTCTCATTGCTCCTTATAATGCCTGCAGCCCACGACATCCTCGATCGTATCTCTCCGAGAACCTTCCTGTTTTCAGCTTTCCTTTCAGGTGAAAGCCAGTACCCGGCTGTTTCCAGGATGGATGAGATGGAATCACCTGCCCGTGAGAGAAACTGTCCGTTGGACTGCGGTTCTCCGGAGTAGTTTCCTGCAATGAACTCGGCAGCCCTCCTGCTTCCTGCCTGGCCTGAATTAAGGGCCGAACCTCCCGGACGGTGAACACCGTGAGAACCATTAACCTCTCCTACCGGGAAAAGATGCCTGAGATCCGATTCCCACCATATATTGCCTTTTAGCCCTCCGTTATTATGCTGTACACATATTCCTATCTCCAGTGGTGACGAGAAAAGATCTGTCCCCCTGCTCAGAAATAACCCGCAGGCTTCAGGATTCAGTGAGGCAAGACGTGCTGCCGGGATAGCCTGAAGAGATTCAGAGACTTCAAGATATTTCCTGGCTTCTTCATCGATCTCGCGCGGAATAAAGATGTCCCGCCCGTCAAGTGATATGTTCCTTCTGAAATCCATAAACACCTTTCTTCCATAGAGAGCTCTTTCCCTGAATACAAGAAGATCAATAAGCGATGATCCGTATCCTGAAACTCTTTCAGGACTGAAGGGCCATTGATATCCCTTCAGGAAAACTGCCCTGGTCAGACTTCTGTAATCCGGAAAATAAGCGGAAAGAAAATCCTTTTCGTCCCCTCCGTTAATGTCGGTCGAAAAATAACGTGGAAGAACCTGCTGATAGCTGCCCGAGAGATTCCACCTGAACTTCAGCGATGCGATCCCGAACTGTGACTCAGTCAGATTCTGACCCGTTGCCCCTGCCCTGTAAGCCATCCCGGGCGATCCTGAATGAACAGCAGGATATACGCTTTCGGAATACATTTCCCCGGGACCGCCTGTGCCGAGAACAATGTTTTCGACATTGAAAAGAACAAAAGCCTTTGTGGGATCCTTTATCCTGGTATTTATAGCAACTGCCCCTATGACCCTTGTTTTGTCCTTGCCGGTGAGCAACTCTATTACCTGGTGATGGTCAAGAATAGCCGTCCTGTTCCTCCTTACTTCACCCAGAAGTGCAGTTACCATCATACGCGAAGTAAGGGGCCCTGCCGAACACGCTCTTGTACTACTTTCGTTATCGGTCCTGTACCCGGCCCATGATCCGTACCTGTCCCTGGGAAAGGGAACCCCGAGTTCCACAAGCCTCATAAATGAAGAAACAGAACCCTGGGCCTCACATAAGGCAATGTCTCCATGCATACACCTGCCCCTGAAGAGATCTTCTGCCATCGCCCTAACCGAATCAGGCTTATCCCCGCTTACCGACAGCTTGTAATATGTCTGCTTATCAGAACCGGTATTGTTCGAGGTTCCGCCCCCAAGCCTGTCTGTGGCAATAACGATGTCCTTCTGCCCGAGCCTGAAAAGGCTCACGGCAGCATTAAGGGCAGCCGCACCACTTCCTATTATAAGTGTATTGACCCTATGGCAGACCAGTGAATAACCACCTGCCTGAACTGTTTCACTTTTCACTTTCAATGAGTTTTTTCAGCTCCTCTCCATAAACCTCCCGGTCGTGAATAACGCAGCCCCCCGGTCTGAGGCTTCTTATCAACCGCGTACAACCCGAACAGGTAATACATGTCTTGCGCGGATCAGCTGAACCCGTTAATTTTATCTCTGCCGGCATCGAAGGATAGGCAAATGAGTTTCTTCCGAAGCCGATGAGTCCCGCTCCTCCGTCCCTGATAACAGCCGAGCCCACATTGGGAGCAAAATGTCGTAACCACGAATACGCCGATCCAACAATTATACTTCCGGGAAAGCTCTGCTGAAAAAGCCTGGTGCCTTCCAGCATTCTCATTACCCCTTCAAGAGGATGTTCATCAGGCTTCTTCTGTCCGGGTACAGGATTATCATAAGGCCTGTTAACATGAGGATTGTAATAAGGACTTCCCATGGTAATGTTAAGAAGCTTCATGCCTCTCCCGGCAAGCTCCCGTACCAGCATCAACGGCTCGGTATAATCGGGAAGCCCGTTTTCGTCTACCCCGAAGCCTCCTCTGTAAAGATCGCTTATTCCAAGCCTTGTTGTAAGACAAAGCCCCGGAACTTCATCCCTTATCCTGTCGTAAAGCTCAAGGATATACCTGAACCTGGAAGAAACTTCCTCGCCACCGAAAACAGATTCACTTCGCGTTTTCGCAGCCAGGAGTTCTATTAGAAGATACCCGTGACATGCCTTAAGGTCCACTGCATTGAATCCTGCCCTGAAAGACAGTTTTGCAGCTTCAACGAACCTGTCGGCAAGCCGTTTCAGATCATCATCGGTAAGTACCCGGGGAACTGTTTTGTCGAGAACGGGATTATTAGAGGCTGTCAAAGGCTTCGGCATCCCTTCGGGCCTGCTGTAACGGCCTGAGTGAGTTAGTTGTATCGCTATAAAGGGGTCCGTCCCGGCCCCCCCGGCTATCCTTCTGATCTCATCATTAAGCCGTGCAAACTCATCCGGGTTCTTTCCATGTATCCAGAGCTGATGAGGATTAGACCGTCCTTCGTGAACAACGGAAACAGCTTCGTACCAGATTGTACCGCTTCCGCCGGAAGCATACCTGAGATACCTCCTTTTTGTCAGGGATGATGGAGAACCATCCTTCTCCGAGTCATAGCCTTCCATAGGCTGAACAACAAAACGGTTGCCGGTAGTGAATTCTCCGATCCGGCAGGAACTGAAAAGAGGCTCCATATCATCGCTGAAAGGCAATGAATACCCCAATTCACTGGCTTTGCCGGTCAGCTCATCCCCGGTTCTGTACCTGAAACGTTCATGCATCGTATAATGCGCTAATAATAGAAATCAGCTGAATCAAATCGCGGATTAACAATGTTGTTGTATATCGAACCAAAGGTATAAGTTAATTCAATTCCTGCTCCAAAACTTCCCTGACCTCTAAAGGTAAATGCAGAGCGTTTCGCACCGCTTGCATCATACCGGCCGGTAACGGGAAGATAATCCGCCGGTATGAGCTTGCTGCAAGCTTATCTGTCTTTCTTAACATCTTCATCCTGAACCTCTTCTTCATCTTCTCCGGGCCATTCAACCACAGGAGCCTGTGGTCCCTGATTCCTGTAAACAAGTGCCAGAATTATACCCGAGATGAATCCAAGCATGTGCGACTCCCACGAAACATCCTGATAAACATCCGGAAAAATCCCCCATACCATCGAACCATAAAGGAAAACGATCAGCAACGAAAGAGCTGCAAGCCTGAAATACCTTCTGATAACCCCGCTGAAAAAAAGAAATGATGCCAGCCCGTATATCAGACCGCTGGCTCCTATGTGCCAGGCATTCCTCCCGGCAATCCATACTGAAATACCAGTCAGAAAATAAGTAAGGATGCTGACCCTGACAGCAATCTCGGAATAGAAATAGAACAGGGCCGTACCAAGAAAGAAAAGTGGAAGCGAGTTATTGAAAAGATGGCCCGTTCCTGCATGAACGAAAGGAGAGGTAATAATTCCGGGCAGTCCGCGGAGTGACTGCGGATAAATACCCAGCCTGGTAAGGTCGAGGTCAAACATCAATCCCGCAAAAAGGACAAGCCACATAAGAACAACAAATATCCCCGGTATGATCATTGCCAGGCCTAGTTTCTTTATGAAAAGAGCCCTTTCGGAGCCAAGGTCGGTTTCAGACATCGACATAGATATATTTTTCAGACCTGCTGCTTAATAGCCCTGGTATAAATTTTATGCCATACTTCAGCGATAAAGACACCGCCGTACCTTTTAATCCCTTCCGGGAAATACAATGCCGGCATCCGCCCTTATCCTGTCAAGCGTTAACATAAGATCGCGGGTGAACGAAAGGGGTACGACAGGACTTTCTTTAAAACCTTCATCAAGACAACGCATGACTTCCTCCGCTTCAAAGCTATAACCAAGAGCAGGCGGATTGTAAACAAAGATCTCTTCCTGCTTGCCATGAAGGCGGAGAATGACCCTCTGATTCATGTCACGGCCTCTCGAAAGCGTCATGTTGCCATTTTCGCAAAGCAGGTCACAGCCTATCCCGACATTGGTTTTAAATGAGCTGTAAATATCAGCCATCGTTCCGTCTCCGTACCTGAACAAGGCGGCAAGCGATTCTTCCGATCCCGTCGGCCCGAACTGAGCCATGGCCTTTATATCATCCGGTACCCCCAGAAATGTCAAAATATCAATGACCGGATAAATCCCGATATCAAGAAGAGAACCTCCTCCGAGGGCAAGATTGAATTTACGGTCACCTGGCTCGAAGGGAGGAATGAATGAGAAGTAGGCATGAACATGAAGTACCTTCCCCAGAATCCCTGATTGCAGAATCTCATGGGCTTTTTTATAGAACGGCTGGAAGGGCGGCCAGAGGGCTTCCATCAGAAAAACATCCTGCATCCTTGCTTCATTTATCATCTCATCGGCTTCCCTGCTGGTAAGTGCAAAAGCCTTTTCACATAATACGGCCTTCCTGTTCTTAAGGCAGAGAATTGCCTGATCGTGATGATGGGAATGGGGAGAAGCAATGTAGATTATGTCAACGTCAGGATCGGAAGCCAGTTCTTCATAGGTACCATAATGCTTCCTGAAACCGTGAAGCTCTGCAAATCTTTCAGCCCTGCCTTTATCGCGCGATCCTGCAGCATAAAGTATCCCGTTCCCGGTAATCTTTATGCCGTTGGTGAACTTGGTCGCCATCTTGCCCGGAGCAAGGATACCCCAATTGTATTTCTTTGCCATACAAATTTGTTTCCATAAAGATAATTAAAATCTAAACTCTCTGACGACACACGCTGGCACACCCCGCAATAACCTCTTTCACTGATGTTAACAGACTTCGTCCACCGGCCTGTACCTTCAGTTGCATATTCCATTCCTGCAGTGATCTTCATGAAAACCATCAGAAGAATGATCGGAGAAATACTCCTCCCGAATCTTCTTCAATCAAATCGCACTTAATTGAAACCTCTCTGCGGACACCTAAAGTACCTGCTGATTCTCTGTCACAATGGTCATATTTCGTTTAAGCGGATTTCTTTCTGTTTGACAATAAAAAAATTGCAATTATAATATATTGACTAAGTGTATCTTAAGATTTTTTTGAATAAATTCATTAATTTTTTCAGTACTATGTATTGCATAGTACATATTTTTTTATATATCTTTGCATTGTAATGTTGTATATTTTATATAGTAGTAAAAAATAAAAGGTTCTATGAAAATCACAGTAAGCATAAATCTTGGAGGTTACTCCTTCAACATCGACGAAGATGCATATTCGGAATTGAAAAGATATCTGAAGAATCTCGAACTCCACTTTGCGGGTGAGGAGAGCTCATCAGAGATCCTTTCCGATATTGAAGCAAGAATGGCAGAGCTGCTAAAAGCCAGGCTGACGTCTTTTAAACAGGTTATAACGATAAACGACGTAAAGGAGGTTATATCAATAATGGGAAATCCTGAAGACCTTACTGATGACGAGGGGCCGACGAGGAAGGAAAAATTCTCCAGACCGGGTCCTCACAGGATGTACCGCGACCCCGACAATAGGATCATCGGAGGCGTTTGTGCGGGTATGGGAGCTTACTGGGATATCGAACCCTGGATCATAAGGATTTTATTCGTGGCCCTGGTGATGGCGGGAGGTCTGGGAATACTGATCTACCTTATTCTCTACATCGTCCTCCCCGAAGCTAAAACCACCGCGCAGAAGATCGAGATGAAAGGCGATCCGGTGAATATCAACAATATTAAAGAAGCTGTCAAAAAGGAGTTTGATGCCGTAAGGAAAAATATGAAGCTGTAGCCCTGGCGATATCAGGGCAGGTAAAAAGACCTTTTAACCGGAAAAAATTTTATAACCACTTTAAATACATACAAGATGGATCTGGAAAATACCAAAGCACAGATGCGTAAGGGGATACTTGAGTACTGCATTTTATCGGTGCTGTCAAAAAACTCGTGCTATGCCAGCGATATAATCAGGGAACTCAAGGAGGCGAAGGTAATAGTCGTAGAAGGAACTCTCTATCCTCTTCTTACAAGGCAGAAAAATGCCGGATTGCTTAGTTACCGCTGGGAAGAGTCGCAGCAGGGACCTCCGAGAAAATATTATGAACTAACCGACGAAGGAAAAGCCTACCTAAACGAACTCGATAAATCGTGGGATGAGCTTGTCGAATCAGTCAACCTTATTAGAACCAGATAACCGTTTTCTAACCTGATAATCATTAAATAAAATGGATAAAACTATCAAAATAAATCTTGGAGGTACTCTTTTCCATGTCACCGAAGAAGCTTACAAAATGCTGCGAGGATACCTTCAGGAGATCAACAGCATTCTTGGAAACACGCCAGGAGCGGCAGAAACGGTTGAAGACATAGAGATGCGGATAGCCGAGATATTCCAGTCGCAGGGTGTAATGGCGGGTATCATCTCAAAGGAAAACGTCGAGAACATGATTTCAATAATCGGTAAACCATCGGATTTCATTACCGCCGATGAAGATAAAAATCCTGAGGAAAAGTCATTTTCTCCCTCGGGAAATTCCAAAAGGCTTTACAGAAATCCCGATGACCAGATAATCAGCGGTGTATGCGGAGGGCTAGGGTCTTTCCTCAATATGGGAAGCGTCTGGGTAAGAATACTATTCATTCTCTTCGCATGCTTCTTCGGAATAGGGTTCTTTGTTTACGTTGCCCTCTGGATAGCCCTTCCGATGGCTTACAGCGATGCCCAGAAGCGCGACATGTACGGAACAGAAGGCTACAGGCAGTATCTCCGCCATAGTAATGGCAGCGCCCGGTCATCTCAGTCATCAGGCTATACGGCCCCCTCCCGTACAACTTCAGACGTTGGCAATGCCTTCAATGAGATCTTCAGGGCCCTTGGCCGCGTGATGTTCGTGATAATGCGGGTTTTTCTGATAATTGCCGGAATAGGTTTTGTATTAACAGGCTTCATTTCGCTTATCACATATATCCTTATCTTCTTCTTTAAATTCCCGGGATATTTTTCGACTGATGATGTTGGTGTCAACCTGTTCTATCTGCCCGACTTTCTAAGCTATGTTGTAAATCCTTCAATGGCGCCATGGATAATGGTCCTGTTGTCAATTGTTGTAATACTGCCGCTTCTTGCTCTTATTTACTGGGGAGTCAGGATGATATTCTGGTTCAGGGCAAAGGACGGTATTATCAGCCTTGCCGCAATTGTGATCTGGGTGGTAAGCCTAGCAGCACTTTCAATACTCCTCTTCAGCGAGGGAGTTAGTTTTGCAGAGAGATCGGGAAAAACCTATGAAAAGGTAATTGAAAAAGCCCCCGCCGACCTTTATATCTTTGCGGATAAAAAAGCAGCCGACCTGAAGTATGACAAGGATATAACATTCGATGAGGAATATATCGCATTCTTCGAAGATGAAAGCAAACACCTTTATATCACATCCGGATTTCATATTTATAATTCAGACAACGAATCGCTCAGGATCCATGTAAGGAAACGCTCCGCCGGGCGGAGCAATTCCGATGCCGAAAGAAAAGCAGGCAGGCTGGAATATAACTACTCGATCACGGGAGACACTGTAAGCATCGACGAGTATTTTGCAATTCCTGCAGGAACAAAATGGTCAGCCGATGTTGTTAACATGGACGTTCTCGTCCCGGCCGGAACAAGGGTCCATTTCGACAATACTACTCTCCGGATGTTCAAACGCAGGTACTTGAAAGAACCAGGCTGGGAATGGACCGACCCTGATGATGATGAATACGAAGTTGAAGAACCTCAGAACCTCGTCTGGATAATGACGGAAGATGGTCTGAAGGAGCTGCAATAAACTGATTAAAAAAGAAATAAAGAGGGGATATCCCCGGGCTTCCTTTTTTCATTCCTTTATCTTCATGACAATCCGGCACTTCATCTCATGTGCCGGATTTTTCTTTACAGGAACCCAGTTATCTATCCTTTCGGGATCACAATCATCGTTCAGTCCGACCTGCTGGTAAGATGCCATAAACCGCAGATCCTGCACTGATACGGACGTATCTTTCTGGTCATGCGGATATCCTCGATGTACTTTATCATTGCCATTGCATCTTCCCGGGTATTGTAGCTTTCCTTCCTGCAAGGCAGTTCGATGGGCCTGACCCTGGCCTTATTTGATGGCTTGTAACTCATACTGCAAAAATAGTCAGGAACTTTTACTGTATCCCCAACTGAACCAATTAAGTTCTGAATGGTGAAATAAGGCGGAACGATATTAAAAAATCACTTTTTACAGAAACACCGGTAGTTTAACCGATTGACAAAAGTCTGTCATGCTTGAGACGGCTAAATATCGAAGAGTCTCTCTGTTAAATGCTTAAGGAATTCCACAGTGCCGTCAATCCCGAGCATCGATGAATTTATGCAAAGATGATAGGTATCGGCCACACCCCATTCCTTGTTGCTGAAATAATTATAATACCCTGCCCTCTGCCTGTCAGATTTCTCTATTATCTCAGCGGCCTTTTCTTCACTTATCTTTTCACACTCCGTTATCCGACTTATTCTTTCCTTTTTATCGGCAGTTATGAAAAGGTTCAGGCACCTGGGATGATCCTTCAGGATATAATCGGCGCATCTTCCTACGAATACACACGAACCGCCGTCGGCCAGATTCCTTATAACATCGCTCTGTATCTTGTAAAGAGCTTCATTGCTCAGATAATAATGTGCAAAGGTATCATCGGCCATTGTGCTTCTGAGGCCGAAAAGGCTCCCGAAAACCGGAAAGCGTTTCTTTTCATCTGCTCTTTCAAAGTATTCCTTCCCCAGGCCGCTCTGCTTTGATGCGATCTGGATCAGCTCCTTATCGTAAAAAGCTATTCCCAGGGTTTCGGCAAGCCTGGTACCGATCTCCTTGCCTCCGCTTCCAAGCTGTCTTCCGATTGTTATTACATATTTTTTTCCCATGTCAGTTAGTTTTTCATTTTGTCAGGCAATTTTCTTCAGAACGCTTTTCCGGTATTGTGCAACAAGAAGGATTACTGCAACGATTCCCGACAGGAAGTCGGCAGCCGGCATACTGTACCACACTCCCTTAACTCCGAAAACCGTGGGTAATACAAGAAGCATGGGAAGCAGAAAAAGGACCTGCCGTGTGAGTGACATGAAGATGGCCTTACCCGCCATCCCTATGCTCTGGAAAAATGTTGAAGCTACCATCTGAAAACCTACAACCGGAAACAATACAAGAACAATACGGAGTCCCCTGACTGAGATGTCAATGAGCTCCCTGTCAGTAGTAAACAGCGATGCCACAGCCCTTGGAAAGAATACACCAATTACAAATCCGATCGTCGTAACCGCTGTCGCCAGGAATATTGTAAGCATAAGAACTCTGTTTACCCTGTCGTACTGACCCGCTCCGAAATTGTAACCGGCAATGGGCTGCATTCCCATGTTAAGTCCCAGAACTATCATCACGAACAGGGCTGCGAGCCGGTTTATGATTCCGTAGGCTCCAACGGCAAGATCGCCTCCGTTTCTTATAAGCGCCTGGTTAATAATTATTACTATCCCGCTTGCCGTAAGATTCATGAGAAAAGGAGCCAGACCTATTGCCATCGAATCGAGCACTATCTTGCGCTTCAGCCTGAAGGTATCTTTCCTCAGATGGATCATATTGGTTTTGTCGCTGAAGATCCTTATCTGCCACATAAGCATTGCAGTCTGGGCAAGAACGGTCGCCAGCGCAGCACCTCGTATCCCCCACCCGAAGACGAAGATGAAAACAGGTGCAAGGATAATGTTTATCATTACCGAGAAAAGAGTCGCATACATTGCCTTTGCAGGATTGCCGCTCGCCCTCAGAAGGGCGTTAAGGCCCAAATACATGTGTGTGACAATATTTCCAATGGATATAATAACCATGAAATCCCTGGCGTAAGGCAAAGTATCGGAACTTGCCCCGAAGAAATACAGAACAGGCTCAAGAAAAATAAGGATAAGAGTGGTATATATCAGTCCCAGTATCAGGTTCAGAACAAATACATTCCCCAGAATGCTGTTGGCGGTCGTGTAATCCTTCTGACCGAGCCGCAGAGACATCAGGGCCGAAGCCCCCACTCCTACCAGCGACCCGAATGCAGCTGAAATATTCATCAGGGGAAAGGTAATGGCCAGACCTGAAATGGCCAGAGCTCCAACCCCCTGTCCGATGAATATGCTGTCGGTAATATTGTAAAGAGATGAGGCCGTCATTGCTATCACAGAAGGGATAGCATATCGCATAAGCAATTGCCATATGTTTTCGGTCCCCAGAGCCAGAGGCGGATTTTTTGTTTCCATAATGCCGTGTTGCTTATGCAGCCCTAAAATTCAGAAAAAGAGTTTGAATACACAAGGGCACCACAATGAAAGAAAGCCTGCCCGACAGAAAAGAACTCCGGAGATTGCAGAATTGGACAATTAAATATACATTTAGGGGTAACCATTCCCAAAAGTTCAATATGAAAATAGTCAGGTCATATCTAATTGTAGGTCTTCTGGTGCTTATATCCGTAATCCTGCTTTCAAGCAAGCTCATAGTCTGGGGTATCGGCGTTCTCGCCGCTGCACTTATAATACTTGGAATACAACAGCTGATAAGACTTAACGTCAAGGTGTCTCTTTTCGAGGGCGACATGAAAAACCTCGGCGAAAGGAACAATGAACTTCAGCTTCAGAATAACAAGCTTATCGAAGAAAACAGTTACCTGAAAGAGAGACATTTCCAGATAACCCAGATAAAAAGTATACTCGAACTGAACCTTTTTGAAATAGACACTAAATTTACCCGGGCGGTAAGCAACCAGGAAAAGCTTGGGGACAAGAACATAAAGTACTTCGGAAGCCTCAGTGTATCGCTTAAGGCAAAATACGGAATCGACATCAGGGAACTGAGATTCAAATACGATGGCGACAGCAACACGCTTACCGTGGCCAATATCAATCCCAAATTCCTTTCTTTTGGAAACAGGAAACTTGAATGGGACTTTTTTGAGATCTACGAATACAGGGGACAGAATATCCTGGCAGATAAGCAGTGGATGACAAGCGAAAAACTCTTCGAATATGCCGGTGCATTGAAGGAAAAATACCGTGTCGAGGTCGAAAATTCACTTGAGAAGGGACCTGAGGAATTTGAGTGGATATACACTCCGATAAGACAAAACGTGGAGAGTGCCATTAAAGTGATGTTCAAAGGCGTCTGTCAGAATATCCTGATAGCTGACGAATCAGACAACTCCTTCATACAGATCGACCGGCTCACATTCGACAGCAGACCGGATGTGACAAAACTTGAAGAACACAGGGAATAATTGTCTGAACCATTTGCCCGTTAAACTTTTATCATGAAAATTATCTGGAAATACCTTAAACCACAGAAATGGATTGTCATACTGTCGCTGTCACTTGCCGGAATAAGCCAGCTTTTAAACCTTGTTGATCCCCTGATATTCGGGAAAATAATCGACGACTATGCGGTGTCACCGGGTAACCGCACTGAAAACGAACTTGTAAGGGGAGTCATTTTCTGGCTCGGCCTTGCAGTTGCAATTGCCCTGCTTGCAAGGATTGCAAGGTCGTTCCAGGACTATTTCACAAGGCTGGCCGTTCAGAAATTCGGCGTGGGGATATTCAACGACGGAATAAGGCAGACGATGAGGCTCTCATATCAGGAATATGAAGAGCAGGGAAGCGGTGAAACATTGTCAGTGCTTCAGAAAGTAAGATTCGACACCCAGCAGTTCATAAACTCCTTTATCAACATTCTCTTCTCAACAGTTGTGGGAGTTGGATTCCTGATCTGGTATTCCATAACAAAAAACTGGATGCTGATCCCGGTTTTTGTTGTGGGGATACTTATTCTAGGATCCCTTACCGGGCTCTTAAGCAAGAAAATAAAGACCACACAGAGGTCAATAAACCGCGAAACCAACAAAATGTCGGGTGTAATAACAGAATCCCTCAGAAACATTGAACTGGTAAAAAGTCTTGGACTGACATACCCTGAAATAAGGAGGCTCAGGGAACAAACCCTGAAAATATTCGGACTCGAGATGGAAAAGGTAAGAAAAGTGCGCACGCTTACCTTCCTCCAGGGAACTATGCTGAGCATCCTGAAACAATCAATACTCTTCATCCTGCTTTGGCTCATCTTCAGGAAAGTCCTTACAACAGGCGAGCTGATAGCCATGCAGTTCATCTCAACATCAATATTCGGACCCCTCCAGGACCTGGGAAATATTATCCTCAGCTACAGGGAAGTTGAAGCTTCTCTCAGTAACTTCGACCAGCTGATGAGCAAACCCGTTGAGGTAAGGCCTGAAAATCCTGTGGAAATAGGGGATCTTCACAGCATCCGTTTCAGTAGCGTCGTTTTCAGGCATAAAACCGCGAAGTCAAATGCTATAGATGAGATATCCTTTAATGCAGAGTCGGGCGAAACAATAGCATTTGTCGGCCCCTCCGGTTCAGGAAAATCCACGCTTGTTAAACTGCTGGTCGGCCTTTACAAACCACTGAAAGGGGATATTTTCTTCAACGGCCATTCTTCGACGGAAATAAGATTCAATGAGATGAGAAGACAGATAGGTTTCGTTACCCAGGATACTCAGCTCTTTGCAGGCACAATAAAGGAAAACCTCCTTTTCGTAAAACCCGAAGCAACCGACGACGAGATAACGGCTTCTCTGAATAAGGCATCATGCCAGAAGCTTATAGCAAACTCACCCGCAGGATTCGACTCGGTTCTCGGAGAAGGAGGAATGAGGCTGTCGGGGGGAGAAAAACAGAGAATCTCCATCGCGAGGGCTCTTATCCGCAACCCACGACTTCTTATCTTCGACGAGGCTACCTCGTCGCTCGATTCAATAACCGAAGAAGACATAACCGATACAATAAGAAACTTCTCCGAAAACAGGGATAGGATAACAATCCTTATCGCCCACCGCCTTTCAACAATAATGCACTCCGATGTTATCTATGTCCTTGAAAAGGGAAAGATAGTTGAAACCGGATCACACGATGAGCTTCTGTCGCACAAAGGTCTGTACTACGCCATGTGGCGGCAGCAGATAGGCGAAAGGAGAGACAAGGTGACAACTCATTAGCTTGCTTTGATCTGAATTGTTAATTATCTTTATGGTTTATTCAAACGCCTATAAAACAAATTATCATATGAAAAGAATAGTTATCAGCAAGCTGGATTATGCAAGGATACTGAAATGCATTCAGGACGGAAAGGATCAGAAGACTATAAACAGCACAGAAGCTGAAAACTTGCTCAATGAACTTCATTCTGCAAAAGTTGTCGAACCTTTCGAGATCCCAGTTGATATCGTTACAATGAACTCAATAGTTAAAATCCGTTTCCTGAAAACAAACAAGGAACTGAAGTTCCAGATAGTCTACCCCGACCAGGCCAATATAAAAGAAAACAAGATTTCTATCTTTTCACCGGTTGCAACAGCTCTGATAGGTTACAAGGTTTCTGATGAGATAGATTGGGTTGTGCCTTCAGGAATGACAAGGATACGTATCGAAGAAATAGTATATCAGCCTGAAGCTGAAGGAAATTATGATCTCTGACAACTCCCGGGGGCCCTTTTCAGGCGAAGATCAGAACAGCCGGTGGTTTTATAGGTTTTCCGGATCCAGGCCGGGATACTTCAATATCCTTCGGATGAGAATCCTTTGCTCCCTGACCCTGCCACTTCATTCAATAGAGCATCCTGACCCTTATCGTTCCCTTTATGGCACGAAGCTCCTCAACAATGTTGATGCTGAGCCGGCTTTCCGTGTCAATTATAACGTATCCAATCTCCGGATCGGTCTGAAGATATTCTCCGGCAATGTTTATCCCTTTTGAGGTGAATACATAGTTTACCTCCTTTAGGATCCCGGGTTCATTTTTGTGGATATGAAGAAACCTCTGTGCATTGTTGTTTGGTTGAAGTGAAACCTGAACGAAATTGGTCGCACCTATTGTTGCACCAGTGTCACTGTATTTGACCAGCTTCTCCGCTACTTCAGTGCCGATGTTCTCCTGGGCTTCAACAGTGCTCCCTCCTACATGAGGTGAAAGGATCACGTTGTCAAACTCCTGTAGTTCAGATCTGAAAGGATCGTTGTTGGAGGCCGGCTCGTCAGGAAAAACGTCAAGGGCTGCACCCAGAATATGACCCGTTCTCAGTGCCTTCGTCAGAGCCTCAACAATTACAACCGACCCGCGCGAAGCATTGACCAGACATGATCCCTTCTTCATCAGGGCAAACTCCCTCTCTCCAATCATATTTTTCGTAAGCCCGGTTTCAGGAACATGCAGTGTCAGAATATTCGACAGCTGGAGAAGTTCATCAACTGATGAGCAGGCAGTTGCCTTCCCCAGACTAAGCTTCTTCACAATGTCATAATAATACACATTCATCCCGAGAGCCTCTGCAAGGATTGATACCTGCGATCCTATGTGCCCGTAACCTATTATACCCAGATTCTTTCCCCGGATCTCAAAACAGTTCGCCGCCGACTTGAGCCACTTGCCCTGGTGGGCAGCTGCATTCTTCAGGGGAATATTACGCATGAGCAGAATGGCTTCTGCAATGACAAGCTCCGCTACCGATCTGGTATTCGAAAACGGTGCATTGAATACAGGAATACCCCTGAGCCGGGCAGCATGACCATCAACCTGGTTGGTCCCTATACTGAAACAACCTATTGCCAGAAGCTTTCCTGCATCGTTCAGAACATCATGTGTCAGATGAGTGCGCGAGCGTATACCAACGATATTTGCCGTTCTTATCCTCTCCCTTAATTCCCTTTCATCCAGCGCATCCGGGAAGGAATCAATATTGTAGTAACCGGCTGAATGGAAAAAATCAGTTGCACTCTTGTGAATACCTTCAAGCAGAAGGATCTTTATCCTGTCCTTGTCCAGGGAATACTTTTTCTCCATCTTTAGGGAAAAGAATTAAAAATATCAATAATTGCCGTCAAAAATAAAAAAATATTAAATCATACAGCCCTGCAAACAAACAAAGTGTAACGAAGGACAAGGGGATTTTTTTAATAAAGTCTTCCAAAAAACGGTGGAAGGAGTGGGAAGCTATACCTGCCTCAATAGTATCCTCCCGTCAAAAAAGAATAGTATATTTGATCCTGAACATCATCTCTTCTGAGAATGAATAAGAAAAGCAACAAAACCGTAACGCCGTCTTTCACCGAATACCCGCCATTCTTTGCGCGCTTCTATGACCTGATCTACCATCAGGTAAGGGACGATGTTGATACTGCTTTTTATCTAAGCAGGATAATTAACTCGAAGGGAAGGATAATGGAAGTCGGGACCGGAACGGGAAGACTGTTCATCAAGGCTCTGGAAGGCGGGGCCGACATTTACGGGATAGATCTGAGTCCGGCAATGCTCGATATCCTTAAGGCAAAACTGAAGGGTGAAGACAAAAAGCGGATAAGTTACGGCAATATCGTGGATTTCAGATCTGACGAAAAATTCGACCTCATAGTGGCACCTTTCAGGGTAATGATGCATCTCGTCACTATTGAGGAACAGCTGAAAGCCCTTATCAACGTGCATGACAATCTTAATCCCGGAGGACAATTCATCTTCGACCTTTTTATCCCTGATCTGATACTCCTTCTTTCAGGCATGGAGGATATCAGGGATTTTGACGGCGAATATGAACCCGGCAACAAGGTAAGCAGGACCGTCACCTCCAGGGCCGATCTGATAAACCAGACAATGAACATAAAATTCCTCATTGAATGGAACGAAGGGGAAAAGAAATTCAGCGGAGAATGGCATTCCTCCCTGAGATATTTTTTCAGGTTCGAGCTTGAACATCTTCTTGAAAGATCTCCTTTCAGGCATTATTCAATTGCCGGAGACTTTTCGGGAAACTCCCTTTCTAACAACTCACGCGAGTTCATTGTAACCTGCACAAAAGAACCCTCCTGACCTGCTACCAGCCGGGAGTGAAATTAAGTCCGAAAACCCCGTTGCTGAATCCGCCGTTCTGCAGGGGAAAAGCATAATACGGTTCCAGTATCATTGCCCCCAGAACGTTTACCCTTAACGACACACCTGTACTGTAAATCGGATATTTCACATCGTACATCAGGGCTGATGGTCTGAAATCCGAAACGATCCTGTCGCCTTTCGACCATGCAACACCTCCGTCAAAGAAGAGATTGAGGTCGGTAAGGATGAATTTTGACTTTATCAGAGCAAGCCTCTCGGGCCCCGACAGGGGAAGTCTGAATTCAACGTTTCCAACAAGTACTCTTTGCCCGCTAAGTCGCGATACGTCGAATACATCAAGACCGTCAGAACCCTCATTCGACGAGATGTTCTCATAACCCCTTATAAGCCATGGATAACCCAGGTAAAGAGGCGAAACTATATCTCCGGTTTTTCCTCCGTATCTTCCATAGTGGTAACCCCTGAAAGCCAGGCTGAAAGGTTTTATGTAGAAATATTTCCTGTAGTCGGCCAGAGCGGTGAAGAAATCGACCATGCCGAAATATTTCTCAACCTGGTATCTGAGCCGGTGACCCTGAAAAGGAGATGTCATGGCAAAGTAGGAATTGTCTTCCACATAGGCCAGCGACATCAGCTGATAATTTCCTCCTTCAGGAGAATCCATCTTCCTCCGGGTACTCCCTATCGATAATCCGTCGAGCGTATAATAGTTGTTGTACCTGTCGATCCTGTAGTAGTACCACGACATCGAAAAACTCGACTCAATCCTCCTGGTCTGCGAGATCGGGTAATACGCAAATGCTGAAATGTTATCCTCGAACATTCTCATGTAATCGAGAACAAGATTGTAAACAGGGAATTTATCTTCCCCTTCACCCAGAGAATCAAGCGTCATGAACATATTTCCCGCACGGTAGGGTATGTGAGACACCGCCCCTCCCCACTTGACTTTGCTTTTCTGGTTTACATAGGCCACCTGGCCGCCGAAGTCATATATTTCACCATTGAGGGCAAGTGAAGAATATAGCTGGTTGTTCCCCAGCATGTCACTGAAGATCATATTAATACTTCCTCCTACGTTGTTCCTGTACAAACCCGTTGATACTCCGATGCTGGCGTTGTTCGAAATGTAATCGAGTTTGAATTTTGGCCTGTATGGAACCTCCTTTACCGAATCAACCGGCAGACCTGCCACCACGGCACTGCTGTAAAGCACAGTATCTACCAGATTGTATGAATAATGCCTGAGCGGAGGCAGTGTGCCAGCCTCGAGGTCGATCTCTCTCTTGTCCCTGACCACGCCCGTGAATTCCTGAGCAGAAGCAATCCATATCTTATATGAGTTCTTCGAGTAATATGTATACGCGATCAGATCCTTTTCCCGGGCAATGCTTATTGCGGGCGAAAAGGATGTAATGCCGCTTATGCCGGTTATGAAATCGGTGAGCCTGACAACCTGGTCCGATACGGTATCAAACCTGTAAAGGTTCCTGAAACCGTCTGCATCAGAAAGGAAAAACACTGAACTTCCGTCGGATGAAAAAGCCGGATTAAGATTGTATGCTCCCGGAAATACATCATATATCTTCGTGTTCCTCGAATTGAGATCGTAAACTGCTATGTTGAAGGCAAAGCTCCTGGTTCCTGGTTCGTTACTCAGGACCTCCTGAGAATAAACAATTTTGCTCCCATCAGGCGACCACGATGGGTGAATGTTCGATGCAAGATCGCTTGTCAGCCTTTCCACGGCACCAGTTTCAGTATCGTAGGCAAAAAGATCGCTGATGCCGTCAACCATACCGGTAACCACTATCCTGTTTCCATCGGGCGACCACGACGGGTTTGAAAAGGAAGGCACACCCCTGAGTTCAACCTCTCTTGACTTTTTAGCCTTCCTGACATTTACAATTGCCAGACGGTTTTTCCCTTTTGAAAAAACGACAAAGGCAAACTGTCTTCCGTCGGGCGACCAGGTACCTGCCGACTCAATAAAACTGAAGTCATCGACATCGTTGTCCCTCACAACACTCGATAGTTTCTTCACAATCTTTCCTGTTCCGGCATCAGCCAGAAAAAGGTCGAGAGTGAAAAGATTCCTTTCTGAAAAGAAGGCAAGATACTTTCCGTCCGGACTGATCGCCGGAGAGATATAATACTTCCCGCTACTGCTTTCCGGAGCCACTTCCCTTCCGGCCGGAAGATCCTTCCTTCCTTCAATAAACCTGTTGTAATGAACCTCCATGGCACTTTTCCACATACCGGAAAGGGTCTCGGTGTTGAATCCCAGTACCGAATCAACCGCTGCTTCAAAACCATATTGAGCAGTTTTCCTGAAAAGAGGAATTATAATAGTGTCGCCCCATGTCTTTCCCGCCATTGCCCAGAAAGCCTGTCCGTATCGGTAAGGAAAATACTTCGACTGGTCAGAAAGTTTTTTAATGGTGGGGAAATCGTTGTTCACAAGAGCATCCCTCATCCACATGGAGGTGTTGGGATCGAGACTCCCTATCGACAGATACTCCGCCATCCCTTCTATCATCCATAAAGGAAGGTTGTTTATTGAAAACAGCTTTGACGAGTCGGAATGCAGAAGTACATTATACTGAAAGGCGTGAACAAGTTCATGCCCGAGAGTGTGATCTGTCTGAGCAAGTGTCGGAGCTACCGGCATTATTACCCGGTTCTTGAGCGATTCGGTAACTCCCCCTGTTCCCGATCCTAGCAGTCCGCTGATGGTGTTAGTCTGCTGAAAATCAGCATGGTTGTTGTAGAAAATAAGAGGATTCTTTATTTTAAAAGTGTCCCTGAACAGATTACTGTGTATGTTATACCATTTCTCCGACCACTGATAAAGGGTGCTAAGTACCGAATCATTTTTAAGATAATGGTAAATTTCAAAATTGGGAGTCTGTATAACATTGTATCGAAAGTTCTCGTATCCCGGCTTATTCCTTCCGAAATACTGGGCACTGGCAGGCATCGCCATTAAAATCGCTAAAACCAAGGGAACAATATGAACGATAACTGACTTTCCCGTGCCGGATTTTATTTTTGACGGTTCCATAATTACCTCCTTTCATGAACATTTTGTTTACGAAACAGATAGTGCTGTAAAATTGTTCTGAATAAGCCTGTCTGGAAGAAACAAGACTCAAAATTTATGCCATTTCAAATGGGATATTTCCCCCGATTTACTCTAAGCGAAGATGAGTTTATCTCTCCATCATTGACTCTATTCCGGATTATTTAATAAATTTAAGCTTATAAAATGCTCTTTTAAAATTAAGTATGTAAATACATTCATCTTGGTTATGAAATTACTAAATTATTTTATTGTTTTCACGGTTTTTTTAGCTTATTCCTGCTCTGTCAGGATAAAAGATCCTGTCGATTACGTGAATCCTTATATCGGAAACATCAGTCATCTCCTGGTCCCGGTATATCCAACAGTTCACAACCCAAACAGCATGTTGCGATTCATCCCTTCGAGGGATAATTTTACTTCAAACAGGATCTCAGGGTTCCCGCTGAATGTTGTGGCTCACCGCTCGGGAAAGGTCTTCAGTATCGCTCCTTTATCCGGTGATTCTGATCATCAGAGCCCCGGAACTGGTTATACATACGACAATGAGAGAATTACCCCTTACAGTTATTCGGTAACCCTCGATGAGCACGATATCGGGCTGAATTTCATACCGGCATCAAAATCAGGATTCTACAGCTTTACTTTCAACCGCCCCGGAGAAAGAAATCTCCTGATAAGTACAACCGGCAACGGACAGCTTCTTTATGACAATGGCATAATAAAAGGCTACGACAGTTTTAACGGTGTGAAAACCTATCTTTTCCTTGAGTTCGAAAAACCTCCGCTTAAAGTCGGGTTAAATACATCCGACATATTCGGAGGATCAACCTCACCCGACGGCGGAAGGATGACCCTTACCGCTGATCTCGGAATGGAAGGCCCGGAACCGGTTAAAATCCGGTACGGATTGTCCTATATAAGCACTGAGCAGGCAGAAAAAAACCTGAAAAACGATATCCCGGGGTGGAACGCGCATAAAATTGCGGGGGAATCAAGAAAGAAATGGAATGACGTCCTGTCCCGGATCGAAGTTGAAGGCGGAACTCATGATCAGAGGGTTGTTTTTTATACCTCCCTCTACCGTTGCTTCGAAAGGATGATCGACATTACAGAGGAAGACAAATATTTCAGTGTATGGAGCGGCAGGGTCGAGGAAGCCGCCGATACGACATTCTATACCGACGATTGGGTATGGGATACCTACCTGGCCCTGCATCCTCTTCAACTCCTGCTTAACCCGGGTGAACAGGACGACAAGATCGCCTCTTACATCAGGATGGCAAGGCAGTCGGGATGGATGCCTACATTCCCCACACCTACCGGCGATAATCATGCAATGAACGGAAATCATTCGGCAGCAGTGATTCTCGATGCATGGAAAAAGGGAATAAAAGGCTTTGACCTTGCTGAAGCATACAGGCATCTGAAAAATACTATTCTGTACGAAACAAAACTACCCTGGGTAAAAGACAGCATTACCTGGATCGACAGTTTCTACGACAACAGGGGTTATTTTCCCGCTCTCAGACAGGGAGAACCTGAAACATGTCAGAAAGTGCATTCTTTCGAACGAAGGCAGGCTGTTGCAATTACCCTCGCCTCATGCTACGACGACTGGTGCATGGCCCAGATTGCAAACGAGCTGGGCCTTAACGACGATTATAACTTCTTCATTCAAAGAAGCCTTAACTACAGAAACCTTTTCAGGGAGGATACCGGCTTCTATCATCCGAAAGACAGCAGCGGAAACTGGATTGAACCTTTCGATTACATTTTCGACGGGGGGATGGGAGCCCGCGATTATTATGATGAAAACAACGGATGGACTTATATCTGGCAGCCTTACCATGCATTCCAGGATCTCATTGCGATGATGGGCGGAATGGAAAGATTCGATAATAAGCTCGATCAGCTTTTCACTCAGGGACTGGGAAAATCCAAATGGCAATACTATTCGACGCTTCCCGATGCAACAGGAAATGTCGGCCAGTTTGTTATGGGAAATGAACCTTCCATGCATATCCCCTACCTGTACAACCTGGCAGGAAAACCCTGGAAAACACAGAAGAGGGTCAGGATGCTGATGGATACCTGGTTCAGGAATGACCTTATGGGAATACCGGGCGACGAGGACGGAGGAGGCCTGTCAGCGTTTTTTGTCTTCTCCGCGATGGGATTCTATCCTGTAACACCCGGAATTCCTGAATATCAGCTGGGAAGCCCCCTCTTTTCAAAAGTAAGGATCAGACTTGAAAACGGGAAATACTTCACGATTAGGGCAGGCAGCAGCAGCCATGAGAAATTATATATCCGCTCTGCAAGCCTTAACGGACAACTGCTTGCAAAACCGGCCTTGACGCATCAGGATATCGTCAGCGGTGGAACTCTTGTGCTTGACATGGATAGAAACCCCGTTCACGGTTGGGGAAACATCAAAGAATAAAACTCAGTATGATGAAGGATATAATTGCAAAAGCCTGCCTGCTTGCCACGCCCTGTCTTTTAAGCCAGTGCACAGCACCCGGGAAGGAAACCGGCAGCGGAGACTTACCAAACATACTTATTGCAATAGGAGATGATATTTCCTTCATGCATATGGGAGTTTATGGTTGCAGCTGGGTGAAAACCCCAGGCTTCGACAGAGTGGCTGAAGAGGGCCTCCTCTTTTTGAATGCATATACCCCGAACGCAAAATCATCCCCTTCAAGGTCATGCCTTCTTACCGGAAGAAACAGCTGGCAGCTTGAGGAGGCAGCTAACCACGTCCCATATTTCCCGTCCAGTTTTACAACTTTTATGGAAGCCCTGGGAAAGAACGGCTATAAAACAGGATACACAGCCAAAGGGTGGGCTCCGGGAGTGGCTTTGGATGAGAACGGCAATCCCAGGGAAATGACAGGGAAGGCGTTTAACTCAAGAAAATTGAAACCACCCGCAAGCGGCATCTCCGACAACGACTATGCAGCTAACTTCAGGGAATTCCTTGATGAAAAAGAGAACGGAAAGCCCTTCTGTTTCTGGTACGGATCGCATGAACCACACAGGAGATACCAGCCCGGTTCAGGTGCAGCGATCGGTGGAAGGAATCCGGCCGATGTTACTAATATACCTCCCTTCTGGCCCGATAACGATATTGTAAGAAATGACCTGCTCGACTATGGTTTTGAAATAGAACATTTCGATTCACACGTCGCAAAAATGCTTGATATCCTTGAGGAGAAAGGGGAACTCGAAAATACAATAGTAATTGTCACCTCAGATAACGGGATGCCCTTTCCAAGAGTGAAAGGGCAGTCGTACGAATATTCAAACCATATGCCGCTTGCCATAATGTGGGGAAAGGGTATAAAAAATCCGGGACGAACCATCTTTGACTTCGTCAGCTTTATCGATATCGCTCCGACTCTTCTGGAAGCTGCCGGGATAGATGGTGAGAAAAGCGGCATGCAGAAAATTGAAGGAAAAAGTCTCGTACCTGTCTTTACCAGCGGTAAAAAAGGAATGACAGACAAATCGAGAGACTTCGTCCTTATCGGCAGGGAAAGAAATGATGTAGGTCGGCCCGACGATGCCGGTTACCCGATGAGAGGAATAATCAGGGATGGCTATCTCTATCTTGTTAATTTCAAACCAGGCCGCTGGCCTTCGGGAAATCCCGAAACCGGGTATCTCGACTGCGACGCAAGTCCTGTTAAAACCCTTATCCTGGATATGCGCCGGAACGGCATATCACGCGATTACTGGAACCTGAGCTTCGGTAAGAGAGGCGGGGAAGAGCTTTATAAATTATCGGACGATCCGGCCTGCATTGCAAACCTGGCAGGTAACCCCGGCCTTAATCCCCTTAAGCAGAAACTACGCAGCGAACTTCTCCGGAAACTGAATGAACAGGGAGACCCCAGGGTTGCGGAAAACAGCGACATTTTTGACAAATATCCCTATGCCTCTGAAAGCGTGAGGAATTTCCATTACAGGTTCATGAAAGGAATGCTTCCGAGGAAATCAGCAGGATGGGTCGACTCGACCGATTTCGAGGATCCGGCATTCTGAAAGCCTTTAATATGCCTGAGATCTATGATGCAGCTATCTGTGGTGCAGGACCGGCAGGATGTTCAGCCGCCCTGGCCCTTGGGAAATCAGGCTTTAAGGTAGTCCTGATCGAGAAGGATCATTTCCCGCGGGAAAAGCCCTGCGGCGATGCCCTGCCGGCTTATGTACCAAAGGTCCTGGAATCAATTGACCCCTCCTTCGCCGAAGCTTTCCTTGGCATCGCTGAGAAAAACAATATAAACACATGCAGGGTGAGCTCTCCGTCGCGGAAAATCGTCGATATCGGATTCAGGGAAAATGGCTACGTGATCCGCAGGTCAGTTTTCGACAATTTCATGGCCGGCCTTGCAGGCAGCCTCTCTAATGTGGAGATCCGCCAGGGGGTAGCAGTTACCGGAATCCACATCGACAAAAACCTCGTGACCGTAACGGCGGGAAACAACTTTGAGCTGAAAGCGCGATTGCTGATAGGATGCGACGGAGCCCGTAGTATTGCTGCTGCTGAACTGATTAAGGGGAAACCCGGTGAAGGTATAACGTCAGTTGCCGTTAGAGGATATTTCAGAAATGTCAAAGGCCTCACGCCCGGAACTATTGAGATCCATTTCATGAAAAACCTCCTTCCGGGTTACTTCTGGATATTTCCTCTTGACGAAAATACCTGTAATGCAGGACTTGGAGTAATGGCTTCAGACAGCCGGCGGATAAACCTGCGGAAAGAGCTTTACAGGATAATGAACGAAGAGCCTGATATGAGGGAGAGGTTTGCCGGTTCAGAACCTGAAGGTGACCTGAAAGGACACATCCTGCCTCTGTTCACCGGGAAAAAGATCATCTCAGGATACAGATTCATGCTCTGCGGAGATGCGGCTTCAACAGTAAATCCAGCCACAGGAGCAGGAGCCGGGCAGGCTATGCAGACAGGAAGATATGCAGGTTGGCAGGCCGCAAAATGCCTGTTGAAAGATGATTTCTCGGAAGATTTCATGAGATCGTACGACAGAACGGTACATGAGAAATTATGGGTGGAGAACAGAAAATACCTGTTTATCCTCGAACACATTCTCCGGCACGAAAAAAGACTGAACCTTGCTGTCGGTCTCGCAGCACGTTCAATGGCGGTATCCCGTATCATAGGCACAATCCTTGCTTAGATTTCCGTGGTTCTGTCACAATACGTGCTAATCTGCTGACAAATAAGTCGCAGCGCAGCAGACAGGAATCCCCTGAGACATCCCGGCATATTGTTGTCCCTGAACGGAATAATACAGATTGAACATGAGTTCCTGAAGAAATCTATGAAGGCAGAGCCTGAACAAAAAATTAATTTCTGATCTCCATGCTTCATTTCTGAACAATTATTTAATTTCATGGTTTATTGTAATAAATCCCGACTCATGAAAAAATCACTTTTGCTTGCAACAGTCCTGCTGCTGTTGGTAACTGTTCCTGCCATGTCGCAGAGCCTTCTCAACAAGGTAAAAAAAGCCGTATCAAAAGAAATCTCAGGCATTACCGGAAATGATTCCGGTTCAGAAACAGCAAAAGGAGGAGAGGAACCTGCCTGTGCCTGTGATGACGCCGTGTTTATTATCGACCTGGGAAAATACAAACTCGATTACAGGGAAACTTCCATAAGCCTTAAAGACGACGGGAGCATACTTATAAAAGACAGGATTGGCGGTAAATACTATATTGTAAGTAATGGTGTAACCGAAGGCCCCTTCGGTCAGGATGATCAGAGGATCAAAGGATTTACTGGAACAAGCAGCGACAACTCCGGAGATAACGACAGCGACGACTGGACAAATAGTTATCCTTCGTACATCTCCCGCTCCGGAGAAAAGTACCTGATACGTTTCGGCGGGAAAAGCTTCGGACCCTATGCTGTGATAAACGACTTTGCCGTTTCGGGAACCAGGGATAAGTTCGCTGCAATTGTGACAAAAAATATTATAATGAGCGAATCCGAAGGCAAAAAGATGGAAGAAGCAATGAATAATGCCAAAACCGATCAGGAACGGATGGACCTTGCGATGAAAATGAGCCAGCAGATGCAGAACCAGATGATGCAGGGAGGCGGCCCGCAGTCAATGCAGCCCGAAATTGTCTCAAACATCCCCGGTGCGACATACGATCCCATGACATGGATGGGAGGCCGGCTTAACGGAATGGTAAAGATCGACGATATCCTTGTAATCGCACCAGACAGGATCCTCGATCTGAAAGGCAATACGGTGCTGAAACTTAACCAGAATGATTACAACACGGTAGGACTGTTCGTAAACTCGTCAAATGAAAAATACGCCAGATACAATTACGGTACCCTGACTTTCAGCGATAACTCAAAACTTTCCGATCTTTTCAATCCCTACCTGTCAAAGAAGGATGGAAAGGTATATCTGAGTTATATGTACTTTTCACCGGTGAAAAACGCCATCATGCAGTGCGCAATACCCTTTTAGCTATCTGAATTCATCAGTCTCCCGAAATGCCGTTTAAACGTCTGGCTGAACTTAAGGCTCCCGGTTTAATATGCCTGGTGCTTCTTATCACAGTTTCAGGCAGTATGACACTCAGGTGCGAAGAACCTGATTACAGGAAGATCTTTGGCAACGACTGGTCAAAGGCAGAGGAATTCGTCAGGGGAAACGAAGCATGGATGAAACGACTGTCGGAGATTACAGGTATTTCATATACAGAAGCTGTTTCGGTAGTCTTTCCCGAGCTGATAAGGTATTCGGCACTGCGCGACAGGATTGAAGTATCCCTACTCCAGGCACTCTACATAAACCTTGGGGAGGAATACGCTGACTTCTCAACAGGGTATTTCCAGATGAAACCTTCATTTGCTGAATCAGTCCACAGCAACAGTCATTTTCTAAGAGGCAGACTGAGAAACCATTTCAGGAACCGGACAGAAGAGAACAATACGGGGGAGTACAGGAGAACCATTGTTGACGATATGCAGAAACCATGGATGCAGTTCATCTACCTTGCTGCTTTTATCAGGATCTGTGAAGCCCGCTTTGACCTCAGTGACCTCAACAGTGAGCAGAGAATAAGATTCCTGTCGACAGCATACAACTACAGCTTTCAGAAAAGCTATGAACAGATACTTGCAATGGCCGGTAAAAGATTTTTCACTACGGGAACCGGGAATGGAGAAAAATATCCTTATTCCGACATTTCGCTATGCTGGTTCAGGTCGTGCGGTGAAACCATTAACGGAACCGTAAAACCCTGATGGAAGCTATCCGGTACCATTCAGAATCTGTAACCACCTGAAATACCGAATCCGATATTCTTTTTGGAGGCTTTGTCGTCGAGGTACCAGGAATTGATCTTCAGAATTCCAAGTACTGCATTCATATGAAAATATAATCCATTATTCAGCTCGTAACCCGAATAAATTCGCCCTCCCGCGTCGAAAGGCCTGAAATAAACATAAGCAGGTTCTGAAAGGTCGGCTTTTTTCATAAACCGGGCAGGAAGAGTCCCGTATTGTCCGTCGTTCTGTTCCCCGCTTACACCAAAGGCGATATACGGACCGATACCCAGGAGAAGATGTCCTTCCCCGAGACCAGGGCGATAGAGAATACCTGCGGGTATTTCAAGATAACTCAGCCTGTACTTCCTCGTCACATCCTCTAATATCTCCTGGCTGGCACCCCTTGTCGTATAGAACAATCCGGTTTCAAAATAAAAATCCCCTGCAAGCCTTTTTTTTACGGAAAATCCAATGTTGAAACCCGGGGTAAGATTGTATTCCAGACTCTCACCCGAGCTGTTGTTTCCGTAAAAATTCTGAAGGTTTAGCCCGCTTTCAACAGCAAAAGCAATACCCTTCTCATTATTTCCGCTGTCCTGGGCTCCGGTACGGCTGACAGATAATATCAGCATCAAAAACAGAGCTGAAAATGATATCCTCATCTTTTCTGTGTAAATCCCGAATCCGGCAATCCGGCGGATCATTGCCCTGCTTCCTGCCTGGCTTCCTCTATCATCTTCTCGTTGGCAGAGATAACGAATTCAACCCTTCTGTTCTGGGCTCTTCCTTCATCGTTCTCATTATCATACTTGGGAAGAGTCTCCCCGAAACCTTTAACAGTCATCCTCAAAGCCTCTATTCCTTTCAGACCAAGATAAGCAGACACTGCTCCGGCTCTTTTTTCCGAAAGAGCCTGGTTGTATGACTCGCTTCCTTTACTGTCAGTATGCCCCTGAAGCTCGATATCCGTATCAGGATACTCATTCAGGACAACTACAAGCTTGTCAAGATTCTCCTTCGCCTCTGCCGAAAGATCCGACCTGTCAAAGCCAAAAAGAATGTTGCTGTTGAATTCGATAACGATCCCTTCGCCTACCCTTTCTACTTTTGCATCAGGGACCTTTTCCTTTATCTCCTCAGCCTGCTTATCCATCTGCCTGCCTATTACTGCTCCGGTAGCACCTCCAACAGCTGCTCCGATTATTGCACCAAGGGCCGTGTTACCTGAAGCCCTTCCGATCACTGCTCCCATGGCACCGCCTGCAGCCGTACCCACAGCAGCACCTTTCTGCGTCTTGTTCATCGAAGCGCATCCCTGTATTATCAGCGATACGCTCATGATAATGATCAGTGAGTTTTTTAATTGTTTCATGATTTGATAATTCTTATAATGAAAATCAGATTCATCCCTGAAAATTTTATTTGCTAATGTTGAACTCTACAAAGTAAGCAATTGTTTATTGAAAAAAAATGTTTAATTTACTAACTCTTTCTTCGCTGAATTTAGAAATTGGAAATACAAACATTTAATAATCTAATTATCATTAAATTAAACAAAAAATGGCAGTATTGAAAGTAATCGAAATCATGGCATCTTCTGAAAAAAGCTGGGAGGATGCAACTGCAACTGCAGTAAAAATGGCAGGTAAAACGGTAAAGGAAATACGTTCAGTCTATGTTCAGGACATGAGCGCAGTGGTTAATAAGAACAAAATCACTGAATTCCGCGTAAATGTAAAAATCTCGTTCGAGGTAATGAACTGAAAGTTAATTCATTTTTTCAGGCTCCCGGCTGTTGGCTGCATCTTTGTTTCAACAGACAAATCTGCAGATAACAGCTGTCTGTCTGTAATTTTTCAATAATCATAACAAAAACTAAAGAAAATGGGACTAATTTCTTTTATTAAAAACGCCGGAGACAAGCTGTTCAAATCCGAAGAAAAAAGAGAACAGGAAAAAGCTGATCTTATTACGGCCCACATCAAAAAATTCGGCTTTGATACCAGTGATATCAAGGTTAAAGTGGATGACGACAAGGTTGTTCTCATGGGAAGCGTTGACACTATCGAGAACAAGAACAAGGTTGTTGTCACAGCAGGAAACGTTGATGGAATAGCCTCCGTCGACGACTGGCTCGTTGTAAAACACCCTCCTGTAGTCGCTCCTCCTCCTCCCGAAAAGCAGTTTTACACAGTTAAAAAAGGTGATTATTTATCAAAAATTGCCAAGGAGGTATATGGCAATGCAAACAAGTACAATATTATTTTCGAAGCAAACAAACCGATGCTTAAAGATCCTAATCTGATCTATCCGGGTCAGGTACTTGTTATCCCTCCTCTCGAGGAAAAGAAATAAAACTTAAAAGGGGGCCTTCGTTCCGGCCCCCTTTTTTTATTTTCTGAATTAATCCGTTGTAATTATGCCTCCTCCGGCTTGTCATCAGCGGTCTTTTTCTTTATGTTCTCAGCAATGTCCTCCAGCTTGTCAGCTGTTTTAGCGGCTGTCTTCTTGCTGAACTCCTTCAGCTTCTCAACAGTATCTTCAGTCTTATCCTCAACTCTGTCGGCAAAGGACGCAAGCTTTTCCTTGATGCCACTCTCCTTGATGTCCTCAATCTTGTCTTCTACAAAATCCTCGGCTTTCTCATATGTATCCTTAACTTTTTTGAAAGCCTCGCTTTCCTTTAAGTCAGCAACTTTGTCATCAATAAAGTCGTCAGCCTTGTCAACGAGTTTTTTAGCCTTATCCAGAAGACTTTCCTTCTGGTTCTCGTCTGGTTTTTGCGTCTTATTTTCTTCCATTTGATTAGAGATTTATTAATTAGTGATTTGAAGTATTTTAGAAGTACCGCGATACATAATTATAGTATATAAAGGTAACAAAATATTAAATATCAAAACAAATGTCCGTCTGATTTCACTAAACTGCTTTATCTTTAGGAAAAGTTCCCGTAAATGGAAAAGGAAATAATAACCGCAGCAGCAATAGGGCTTGGACTGGCAGCAAGCTGTGGCTTCAGGGTGTTTGTGCCAATGCTGGTGGCGAGCATTGCAGCAAAACTCGGACTCTTCCCTGCCACCGAAGGATTCCAGTGGCTCGCAGGCTGGCCGGCAATAATAAGCTTCGGAACCGCTACAGCTGTCGAACTTATGGCATACTACATACCCTTCGTTGACAACCTTCTCGATACGATTGCAACTCCCCTCGCGGTGGGAGGCGGTACCCTGCTCCTTACATCCGTGCTACCGCTCGACAACGAATTCCTGAAATGGGCTGCCGGCTTCCTCTTCGGAGGAGGTGCAGCCGCAACAATCCAGGGAGGGACCGTACTTACAAGACTCGCTTCCTCCAAACTTACTGCCGGTGCCGGAAACGCAGTGGTCGCAACAGGAGAACATGCCGCCTCTTTCGGGACTTCAGTACTCTCGCTCGTAATGCCTCTGATAATCGCAGCCCTCCTTATCCTGCTTATTGCATACTTCATTACCAGGTTCGGAGCACGGTTATTAAAAAAGAAAAAAACCTGAGCTCCATAAGGATAATATCTGCCGGGAATGTTGTCGCACTCATACTTTCTGCATCTTATCATTTCAGCTTTATTGCCTTTATAAGTCATAACTGCTTTTCTGACTGCACTTACCGGGATAAGGGAATATTTTATTAAAAACATTGTTACTTATTTTGCATATTAATACTTTTTTAGTATATTTACATTGTTTTAGTAACATAGTCAATGGAAGAAAAAAAGGCAGGAACAAAAGATGCAATCCTGGCCTCTGCCAGGGAGCTTTTCTGGAAACACGGATTCCGACGGGTCACAGTTGATGAGATATGTGAAAAGTCGGGAATAAGCAAAATGACATTTTACAGGTATTTCGAAAACAAGACGGAACTGGCAAAGGCAGTTTTCAGCTTAGCAGCAAATGAAGGTTATAACCAGTTCAGGATAATAATGAATGAGCCGATATCACCTGAGGAAAAAATAAACATTATACTGCTTATGAAATTCGAAGGCACTCATGAGATAAGTATCGAATTCCTGAACGACTTTTACCACGGTAAGGATAAGGAATTACATGAATATGTAAGGAGTTGCACTCTTGAAGTGTGGAATAAAATTCTTCTGGAATTGAAGCTTGCGCGTGATAAAGGGATATTCAGGAAGGATCTTAACCTCGAATTCTTTTTCCTGATGTCCCAGAGATTCGCCGAATCGATGAACGACGAAAAAATAGTGAACCTGTTCAGCAATCCGCAGGAAATGATAATGGAATGCGCAAGGCTTCTTATGTATGGTATCTCTCCGCGAAACCAATGAGAAAACTGTTAATTATACTTCTGATTCTGGGTCCGGGAGCCCGTAACAATTGCCGTTCCCAGGATCCTTTCAGAAACCATGCCGACACTTTAAACATCAGCGGACAACTGTCGGCCTGGGGCAATTATAACCACGGGAACTCTCTCCCTGTTATAACGGGAGGAAGATATATTCCGGCCCTGTATTTCGGAACAGGAACAGCGGGAAATAAGCTTATCGATTTTGAAGCCTCTGCAAACGTCTTCGGGACATTCGCCTTTAATCCGTTCAACCGTTCTTCGGCGTCAGGAGACCTGAAACCCTACAGACTGTGGGCCAGGTTCTCCGACGATCAGCTGGAGATAAGACTGGGGCTTCAGAAAATAAATTTCGGATCGGCATCCATGCTCCGTCCCCTGATGTGGTTCGATCAGATGGATCCGCGCGATCCTCTCAACCTCACCGACGGCGTATGGGCCCTGCTGGCAAGGTACTATTTCCTTAATAACGCCAATATCTGGTTATGGGGATTATATGGTAACGAAGGCCAAAGAGGCTGGGAACTTATACCCTCAAACGATAAGAAACCCGAGTTCGGAGGAAGGTTACAGTTACCGATTCCCCACGGAGAGGCAGCTTTATCCTATCACCACCGCTATGCCGACAACCGTGATATGATAATCTTCTCCAGCTATCACGAAAAAATTCCCGAAGACAGATTCGGCTTCGATGCGAGATGGGATCTGAAGACAGGTTTGTGGATTGAAGGCTCCTGGACAAGAAAGAGTATTGACCTTGGAACCCTGACCAACCAGGAAATAATCAATGCAGGAATCGATTATACTTTCGGAATAGGAAACGGATTGTATGCCGTCTATGAACATCTTCTGGTTTCATACGACCAGAAAGCCTTCACCTTCTCAAACCGGACTTCCTTTAGCCTCCTCAGGCTCAGCTATCCCGTGGGCTTGTTTGATAATGCAGGCGCTATAGCCTACTTCGACTGGACCAACAGAAAAGCCTATGCTTTCGTAACATGGCAGCGGCAGTTCGACAATATCATGTTCTATATTATGGGATATATGAATCCTTCAGAATATAACCTCCCGGCACAAACCGGTTCAGAAAACTATTATTCAGGCAAAGGGATACAGTTAATGATCGTCTTTAACCACTAAACAATTTAGAATGGAAGCTCGTCCTATAATCAGTATTGAAAATCTGGTAAAGAAGTTCCCGATGGGGAAAAGTGAATTTACAGCTCTGAATGGAATTGAACTGGAGTTCAACAGGGGCGAATTTGCAGGCCTGGTAGGACCAAGCGGCTCCGGAAAGACAACACTCCTGAACATCATCGGATCGCTTGATGTTCCCACCTCGGGCAATGCAATTGTCCTTGGGATGTCGGTAGGAAACCTTTCAGCAAAAGAGGCTGCCCGCCTGAGAAAGGAGAACCTGGGATTCATTTTCCAGAGCTACAACCTCCTGACTGTTCATACTGTCTACGAAAATGTCGAGTTCCCCCTCTTACTGCTTGGGTTGAATGTATCCCAAAGGAAAAAAATGATAATGGATGCCCTCGAATGGGTTGGACTGACTGACAAGGTAAAATCCAAACCGCCCCAGCTTTCGGGAGGAGAATGTCAGAGAGTGGCCATTGCAAGGGCAATGGTCAAGAAGCCGTCGCTTGTGCTGGCCGATGAACCGACAGCAAACCTCGATGCTGCAAATTCACATAACATCCTGAAAACTATGGAGACTCTTAATCGCGAACTTAAGACAACCTTTGTTTTCGCCACCCACGACGAAAAAGTCATCAGCTACCTTAAAAGGAAAATATTCCTTTTCGACGGGAAGGTCGACAGGGAGGAGATAAAACCCAACTAAGCATTGAAATAATGAAACTGGCAATAAAACTCGCTGTAAGAAACCTTCTGGGCGCAGGTTTGCGAACCTGGCTGAATGTTATCGTCCTCTCATTTTCCTTTGTGGTAATAATATTCATGAAAGGGATAATGACGGGCTGGGACCATCAGGCTAAAACCGACATGACTAACTGGGAAACAGGCGGAGGACAATACTGGCACGAAAACTATGATCCGCTCGATCCTTTCACTCTTGCCGATAGTCATGCCCCAGTACCTGAAGAACTAAAACTGGAGATAGAAAAAGGTGAAATCGAGCCTTTTCTTGTGGTCTCCGGTACCATCTATCCCCAGGGCCGCCTTCAGTCGATCGTTATAAAAGGAATAAATCCCGCTCAGTCGGTCTTTCTCCTTCCTACTGATAAGCTCGATACTCTCAGTGATGCAATACCTGCAATTATCGGATCGCAGATGGCAAGAAGCATGAAAGCATCGACAGGGGATCAGATAACAATCAGATGGCGCGATGTAAAAGGAACTTTCGATGCCGGAGACATTGTTGTTACCGATATTTTCACTTCTAATGTCCCCGCGGTTGAGAACGGTCAGATATACATCCCCCTTCAAAAGCTCCGCGAAATGATGCTGATGCCGGGAGAAGCAACGCTGATGACTTTCAGGGACGGCAGCACGGAAATGCCTGACATCGATGGCTGGATCCTTAAAAGCAAACACGACCTTACAGCTTCTATCGACGCCATGATAAAAACCAAATCCGGCGGCCAGCTTGTTCTTTACGGCATCCTCATACTTCTTGCAATGCTGGCAATATTCGACACTCAGGTATTGTCGATATTCCGCCGGCAGAGAGAAATAGGAACCTACGTTGCCCTTGGCTACACCCGGAAGCAGGTTGTCGGGCTGTTTACAGTAGAGGGAACAATGTACGCCGTACTGGCAGCCCTCCTCTCAGCAGCTTACGGATTACCGTTCCTGGCCTGGATGGGAAAGACAGGATGGACCATGCCCATTGAAACAAGCGAATTCGGAATAGCCATAGCTCAGACTCTTTATCCCGTTTACAGTGCAGGACTGGTTATCTCAACAGTTCTGATCCTTACAACTGTGACCGCTATCGTAAGTTACTGGCCGTCGCGCAGAATAGCAAAAATGAATCCAACTGATGCATTAAGGGGGAAACTGCAATGATAAAATTTCTATTTAAAGGGCTTATCCGTGATAAAAGCCGGAGCCTCGTCCCGGTTATTGTTGTGGCAATTGGCGTAATGCTGACTGTGACAATGCATGCCTATATAAAAGGCTTCATGGGCGATACGATCGAAATGAACGCAAAATTCTCAAACGGCCATGTAAAGGTAATGACAAGAGGTTATGCAGACAATATGAACCAGACTCCAAACGACATGGCGCTGCTCGGAGTGGCAGAGATAATAAGTGAACTTGAAAATGAATTCCCCGAAATTGACTGGACCCCAAGAATACAGTTTGGCGGACTTATTGATGCTCCCGACGAAAACGGTGAAACCTTAGCCCAGGGTCCTGCCCTCGGAATGGGAATAGACCTTCTGGGAAAAAAATCGAAAGAAGCAGAAAGACTCAACCTCCACAGGTCGCTGGTCAGCGGAAAAATGCCCGCAAAGGAAGGTGAGATACTGATAAGCAACCTTTTCGCATCAAAGCTTCAGGTTGATCCGGGCGACAACGTGACTCTTATCGGCTCAACAATGAACGGAAGCATGGCAATGTATAATTTCGTTATAGCCGGCACAGTATCCTTCGGAAATGAAATTCTCGACAGAGGAGCAATCATCGCCGATATTGAGGATATCAGGATCGCACTGGATATGCCCGATGCAGCCGGTGAAATACCGGGATTTTTCAGAGAAGGCTTCTACGACAACGATTCGGCACTGGCGTTTTCCCGGAAATTCAATACTGAAAAAGCATCTGCCGACAGTTTGTATTCACCGGTGATGAAAAGCCTGAGCCAGCAGGGAAGCATGGGCCAGTACGTCAGAATGTCGGAATACTGGGCCAACTATATAGCAATGGTTTTTATTTTCGCAATGTCGCTGGTACTCTGGAATGCTGGCCTCCTTGGAGGCCTGAGACGCTACGGCGAGGTAGGCCTGAGGCTGGCAATGGGAGAAGAAAAGGACCATGTCTACGGGACGCTGATAATTGAATCGGTGATGATTGGGATAATAGGCTCCGTGGCCGGAACTGCTGTTGGACTGGTTTTTGCATGGCTGCTGCAGGAATACGGAATTAATATCTCAAAAATGATGGAAGGATCATCAATAATGATGCCCACAATTATCAGGGCAAGAATCACTCCTGCAGATTATTACCTTGGTTTTATTCCGGGGTTGATCTCAACAGTGATAGGAACGATGCTTTCGGGTGCCGGAATTTACAAGCGGCAGACCGCAAAACTATTCAAGGAACTTGAAGCATGAATAAACTATAGACCATGATAAGGAAAATACTTTTTATGACAAGCCTTGCCGCTGTTTCCCTTCAGGTGGTAAGCCAGCACGGTGCTGACGAAATACTTGAAAGGGTCGAGAAAAACATGTCGTCGGAAAACCGGGTCTTCGAATCTTCAATGATAATTCACGGCAACAGAACGAGCCGTACAATAACATCCAGGACCTATGCGGCAGGTGATAAAAAATCATTTACAGAGTATCTGTCGCCAGCCCGTGAACAGGGCACAAAAATGCTTAAGCTCGAAAACCAGCTGTGGATCTTCTCCCCCTCAACCGACAGGACCATACAGATCTCGGGACATATGCTGAGACAGTCGGTAATGGGCTCTGATCTTTCTTACGAGGATATGATGGACGACCGAAAACTGACTGAAGTATACAGTGCGGAGATAAGCGGTGAGGAATTGACTGACGGGAGAAAAACCTATGTTCTGAGTCTTACCGCCAGGGTCACGGATGCTGCCTATCATAGCAGAAAGATGTGGATCGATGCAGAGAGGTTCGTCCCTCTCAGGGAGGAGTTATTCGCCAAGAGCGGGCAGCTGCTTAAGAGAACAACGCTCTCGGATGTCGTCCAGACAGACGGGAGGTGGTTCCCTAAAACGATTCTCTATAAGGATATGCTGAAACAGGGCGATGGTACTGAATTCAGGATCTCCACCATAAAATTCAACCAGCAGATACCCGAATATATCTTTACCAAGGCAGCTCTGAAACAATAATTCCAAATCTTTCACCGTGGAATGCTGTAAAATCAGGAAATGGATTAACTTTATCTGTTGATAATTTTAGTAACCCTGATTACAAAGCATTTAAACATTCCAAACCTACCATGGCTGCAGAAAACAATACGGCAAAACCTTCAAGATGGACAGGAGCCGTAAAAAAAACAAAGAAGATAGTGAGAATAAGCTTGTACACATTAGTGATACTGATCGCCGTCCTGGTATATTTCAAGTACTTCTTCACCTATAGCGAGGGATACAGGGCAGGCCTGCTTCAGAAATTCTCAAACAAGGGATTGCTTTTCAAAACCTACGAGGGAGAACTTATTCTCAGCAGCGTAGCCAGTACCTCAAATGTTGCAATAGCTTCGGAGAAATTTAATTTCTCCGTAAGAAAAGAGGATATGGACCTTAAATTCGATACTCTCCAGGGAAAGAATGTGATTGTCCATTATATCGAGAAAAAAGGAGCCGTGCCATGGAGAGGCGATTCAAGATATATTGTTGACAGTATCGCGGTAAGAAAATAAGCAGCTCTGAAAGACGTTATTATTAGGTTATCGATAGAAGCCTGAATAATTCAATGTCTTTGTCTCTGAAAGAAAACCTTAAAAGTTTCGGGTTAATCCTGCTTGGAATATTCTCAGCCAGCTTCGGCCTGGAAGGATTCCTTATTCCCAGTCAGTTTATCGACGGCGGAGTGACAGGCATCTCTCTTCTGCTTTCATTTGCCAGCGGCTTACCTCTCGCTCTCCTTATCTTCATTATCAATCTGCCCTTCATAATACTGGGATACAGCCAGCTATCAAGGACCTTCGCCCTGAGGGCCCTTCTCGCAATAGCAGGACTTGCCCTGGTGCTCTCCACAGTTGATTTTCCGGTAATAACCCATGACAAGGTCCTCATCGCCATATTCGGCGGACTTTTCCTTGGAGCCGGGGTGGGCTTTTCGGTGCGTGGAGGCGGGGTACTCGACGGTACTGAGATACTTGCCTTGTACATCTGGAGAAGAAGAGAAACTTCTATCGGCAATATGATAATGGCCTTTAACGTGATAATATTCAGCTGTGCGGGATTCATTCTGGGAATTGAACCTGCACTTTATTCAATACTAACTTATATAACTGCTTCAAAAACTATCGACTACATTGTTGAAGGAGTTGAGGAATACACCGGAGTAACAATTATCTCGGAAAAAAGCTCCGCTGTGAAGCGGATCCTGATGATAAAATTCGGAAGGGGACTTACAATTTATAAGGGTAAACGCAGTATGATAGGGAAAAAAGCCGACAATGAAAGTGTTGCCGACATTGAAATAGTCTTCACTATCGTTACCAGGCTGGAGATTAGCAAGGTTAAAAAGCTTGTAAATGAAGTGGATGAAAATGCTTTTATTTACTGCTTCCCGGTAAGTAATGCCAAGGGAGGCGTGCTTAAAAAAAGACCCCTCCACGAATAAAAACCTGCAACCTGGTCTATCTGATCACTTTCTTCATTATCCCGAGGACGCCCCTGATAAAGGTAGCACTCGTAAGAACTTTAACAACAGGGCTCCTGGCCACACTTCGCCTTGCAGTACGGGTCGTTCCTCTCCGCTCCTTCTCCCTCGCTTTACGCTCTGCTTCGTCCTCCTGGCTCTTCCGCGAACGATCGATCTTTGCTGAAAGTATCTCAAAGGCGCTCTCCCTGTCAATAACCTTGTTATACTTGCTTACCAGCTCCGACGATTTGTTGATGGCATCAATCTCCTCAACAGTGAGAATATCCATCCTGCTCTGCGGGGCCCTTATCATAGCGGCAGCAAGAGGTGTGGGCACACCCTTCTCGTTCAGAGCCGTAACCAATGCTTCTCCGGTTCCCAGTGATGTAAGGACTTCATCAGTCTTATAATAATCTGATATTGGGAAATTTTCGGCTGTCAGCTTGATAGCCTGGCGGTCGACTGCTGTAAACGCACGCAGTGCATGCTGTACTTTAAGTCCCAGCTGGGCAAGAACTGAGTTTGGCACATCCATGGGGTTCTGCGTCACAAAAAAGACTCCGACACCTTTCGACCTGATAAGCTTTACTATAGTCTCGATCTGGTTCAGGAGAGTCTTGCTTGCCTCGTTGAAGATAAGATGAGCTTCGTCGATGAAAATTACAAGCTCCGGCTTTTCGGTATCTCCCTTCTCCGGCATTTCATTGTAAACCTCAGCCAGAAGGCAAAGCATGAAGGTCGAGAAAAGTTTGGGCCTGTCCTGTATGTCAGTAAGCCTGATAATGTTTATATAACCGTTCCCGTCACGGTCGCGTCTCATAAGATCACTGATGTCAAAGGAAAGCTCACCAAAGAAAAGATCAGCATCCTGCTGCTCCAGCTCAAGAAGCTTCCGGAGTATTGTTCCGCTTGATGCCGAGTATATCTTTCCGTACTCACGCTCAATCTCGGTTTTCCCCTCTTCCGTTGCATACTGGATCATCTTCTTGAGATCCTTAAGGTCGAGAAGAGGCAACCCGTTATCGTCACAGTATTTGAAGATAACCGAAAGAACTCCTCCCTGAGTGTCATTAAGGCCAAGAATCCTTGAAAGAAGAACCGGACCAAATTCCGAAATGGTGGCACGCATCCTTATCCCGTCCTGCTTCGACAGCGTCATCAGCTCAACAGGGCATCCGGCAGTTTTGTAAGGCAGTCCTATCCTGGCCATCCTGTCGGTAATGAAGGGTTTCTCCTCTCCCGGTCTGGCAATCCCGCTAAGATCGCCTTTAACGTCCATAAGCAGCACAGGTACGCCTCTCTCTGACAACTGTTCCGATATCACCTGAAGGGTCTTTGTCTTTCCTGTACCCGTTGCTCCAGCTATCAGTCCGTGCCTGTTCATGGTTTTCAGCGGGACCTTTACATGTGCCCCCGTAAGGGTTTCTCCCTCAAGCATGGCTGCACCAAGGACTATGGCATCGCCCTTGCATGTGTAACCTTCATTAATGTGCGCTTTGAAAAGTTCTTTCTTATCCATTGTTTTAAAATATTAATCGAATCAAACCGGAAGAGTGCAATTTAGCATTTTGGAGCTACTTTTCAAAAAGCACTTTAATGTTCATATATAATTAATCAGATATATTAAAAAATATTAAATTTGGCTATATTTGGAAAAACAAGAAGCACTTTAACGACAGATCGCAACTAATTAATTAATTTAAAACAGATTACAATGGCAAAATTTGAAGTTTATCAAAGTGGAAAAGACAAGGAATTCCGTTTTCGCCTGAAAGCCGATAATGGACAGATAATTCTGAGCAGCGAGGGCTATTCGAGCAAGGCCTCATGCCTGAACGGCATTGAATCGGTAAAGAAAAATTCCTCCGATCCCAAAAGATTCTCAAAGACAACAACCCCTTCCAACATGTTCCGCTTCGCACTTACGGCTGCCAATAGCCAGATTATCGGAACAAGCCAGAACTATAAAAGCGAAAGCGGCCGCGACAACGGTATTGAATCAGTAAAAAGAAACGCAACCAAAGCTGAAGTCAAAGAGGTGGAAAAATAATCCTGCCTGACTTTTGCTTCACTGTAATAACCGCGGAGAGCGCACCCGAGCGAACCTCGCGGTTTATTTTTCTTCTTTTTGTTAAACAAAACCTAATTGCTATAATGAGATATAAATCATTTTCTGCAGCAATAGCCCTGATCCTGTTATTTACAACCGCAACTGCACAGGTCACTGAAGCTGAGAAAAAGCTTAAAACAGTCAACAACGATACGATCATGGGATGGAAAAAAGGAGGTGTTTTTGCCCTTAATTTTGCACAGACATCCCTTAACAACTGGGCAGCAGGAGGACAGAATTCTGTAGCCGTAAACGGCATATTCAGCGCTTTTGCAAATTATAAACAAGGCAAATCAGCATGGGACAACACTCTCGACCTTGGATACGGAGTACTGAAACAGGGGAAAGAGGGTGACGGTATGAAGACGGATGATAAAATCGATTTCCTGTCCAAATACGGGAGAGAAGCCTTCAAAAATGTCTACTACTCAGCCCTCCTCAATTTCAGAACACAGATGAGACCAGGCTATAAATATCCCGACACTGAAACAAGGATATCAGACATTTTTGCTCCTGCATACCTGCTATTAGCGGCAGGGCTCGACTTTAAGCCGAACCCTTACTTTTCAGCTTTCGTTGCCCCTTTTACCGCCAAATTCACATTTGTCAGCAATGACGAATTGTCTGCCGCCGGAGCCTTCGGAGTCACTCCCGGCGAAAAATCAAGAAGCGAGGTCGGGGGTTACATAAGAGCTGCCTTTACCAGAAACGACTTTACAACAGAATTCCTGAAGAACGTTGCCCTGACATCAAAAATAGACCTCTTCTCGAATTACGGTCACAATCCGCAAAACATTGATGTAATGTGGGAAAACCTCATTGCCCTGAAAGTAAATAAATATCTCTCCGTGAGCTTCAATACCGTCCTGATTTACGATGATGATATAAAGGTCCCTGTCGACAGGAATGATAACGGAATCTTCGAATCGACAGAAGCTCCGGGCCCGAGAACGCAATTCAAGGAACTTCTTGGAGTGGGATTTTCATATAATTTCTGATATTAACCAACTTAAACCTGACAAAATGAAAATTTTTGATGAATTCAAAGCCTTCGCGATGAAAGGCAACATGGTCGATATGGCCGTGGGTATCATCATCGGTGCCGCTTTCGGTAAAATAGTGTCATCGCTCGTCAATGACATAATAATGCCCCCGATAGGACTACTTCTCGGAGGCGTAAACTTCAGCGACCTTAAACTTGTAATGAAAGCTGCCACCGATGCTGCACCCGCAGTTACCTGGAACTATGGAAGCTTCATCCAGGTAGTTATCGACTTCCTCATCGTGGCATGGGCTATATTCATGATAGTCAAAGCTATAAATGCCGCTAAAAAGAAAGAAGAAGAAGCACCGGCCGCCCCTCCGGCTCCTACAAAAGACCAGGAGCTCCTGTCCGAAATCAGAGACCTCCTGAAAAAATAAAAAAGTAAAGAAAGGACATGTCACGGCATGTCCTTTCTTTTTATAATGAACCTTAAAGTTTCTCCTCTTCCGGCAGTACTGATCCTGCTTTCTTCCATGTCCCTCTTCTCACAACAGCTTCACCCGTAAATGTCGCTGTGGTTTAACCGTCGGGCTGTAAACCGGAATGAGGCTCTCATGGTTGGAAACGGAAGGCGTTTCCGGACTTGAAAGTACGGAAAAGGGCAAATCTTACCTGTTCAGGGGCGATCACTCCTTACCGCCTGTCATACTGTCCTGCCATTCCTTAAGCTCGGCCCATTTACCAAGATAAGCCAGTTCACACTGCTTCGGCCAGGTATCGGGTCTGTGTATCCTGTAATTGTCACCGGCTGCATCGAGGATCTGCTGACATCTTTCCACTGCTGCCGAGGCGAGATCTTTCCATGTCATTATCCCTGCAGAATGGAACAGCTCCTCAATCTTGGGGCCAATGCCTTCAACAATCTTAAGATCGTCCCTTACAATCTTCTTTCTGAACACGGAGGCTGCCATGACCTCGTCGAACGGAGCATCTTCAGGCAGTGTGGTGGCAAATCTTATCCTGTAATCTGCAAAATCAGACTGAAGGGCATTGTATCTGATCCTTAGATCATCATGCTCCGTTTTCAGCGAATTGAAAAGTTTCAGCTGATTATCCTTCTCTCTTGAACATAATGTAAGGTCTTCACGAAGCTGGTCTGCAACCGGCTTAAAAAGATGCCGGCCCAGAAGATAGCCCAGAAGAGCACAAATGAGACCGACAATAACTGGTATTAGAATACAAAGGAAACACATATGCTTTAGTTTTTGGATTATTTATTAATTATGGCGACCGCTCTCCGGTTCCTGGCTCTCCCTTCAGGGGTGCTGTTGTCTGCTGCAGGTTCGTCCGGACCACGCGAATTGCAGGCTATCCGGTCCCCGGTAATTCCTTCCTTTATCAGAAATATTTTCAATGCTTCAGCCCGCGCCTGTCCGAGTCTCATATTAAGTTCATGACCCCCGGTGATGTCTGAATGCCCGGTTACAGTAACTGCTGCTCCGGAAACATTGTCAATGTAATCCTTAAGATCCCGGACCTTCTGTCTCTCTGTATCACTGAGTTCCACCACTGTGCTGTTAACCTTGAAATAGGCTGTTATCGGACTCGCGTTGTACTTTTCCATTATTACGGTCCATCTCAGGGTTGAATCCGCAACTGCAGGAGCAACTGCAGTTGGTTGTACTTGAGGTACTTCGGCAACAGTCTTGCCAGCTGCAACCTCTTTACCGGTTCCCGCCCCGCCTCCGCAATCACAAACATATTTCCAATAAAGAAGCGCACCAGCAATAATCGTCGCTAAAATACCCAGCAAAAGGAGTAGTTTTTTTGACATATTGCTAAATTTTACAAATTTCATTAAACCTACTAATTATTAGTCGTATTTGCAAATATTTTATAATCAAATCATATGATTGCCATTCTAAGCTTCCTTATCTGAAACCAGGCTCTGCAAAAGGTTCTGATTCTTTAGGAATCATACAAATGCCTGCCAGCCCGGATTACACTATATTTTTAAAGAAAATCATCCGATAAATCAATTTAATTATTGTTGAAGGGTTTTAGATTCGAAACTCTGCTTCCCGTAAATCTTTTGCCGCTGTGCCGGTCATCCCCGCGAGTCATAAAACTCAGCCGGAAAGTGGTCAGCCTGACCAGGCGCTCTGCTCCCGTAATAAGCCGGAAATGACTGAAAGAAATTTCCTTAAGGCATAAGAAGAGCATTGAATTTTTCTCCAGATATGATATTCATGGCTATATTTGTATGTAGTGAAACCTGCCTTTAAATGATATTTCATTCGCATTTTGAAAATTCATACCTCTGGCTTCCCCTGATCGGTTTCATTATAGGATTTTTCGGAACTATTATTGGCGGAGGGGGAGGCTTTTTCTTCATCCCTGTACTGACCATGCTTTTTGGTGTTCCTGCCCAGATAGCCGTTGCAACATCACTGGCCGCTACCCTGCCTGTCTGTATTGTCGGCTCATTCGGCCACCACCGGAAGGGCAACGCCGACATCAGGATTGCCGTGGCATTTGCCATTGCGGGAATTGCCGGTGCTTTGTCGGGAGCATCTATTACAAGGCTTCTGACAACAGACCAGCTTAAGATTAGCTTCGGATCATATTCAATACTGATAGCTCTCCTTATGCTTCTCAACCAGAGAAAGGAGAAAATTGATGATGAAAACGGAAAGGAAACTAGCAATAGTTCGCTCTGGGAGAAAATTACCAAAGGATCGGTATTCGGTTTTCTCGCCGGAGTAATAACAGGCACCTTCGGAACAACCGGAACAGCCCCCGTGCAGGCAGGCCTTTTCGCCCTGCGAATGCCGATAAAGATTGTCGTCGGAACTTCTCTGATGGTTTCAGCAGTAAACACCCTTTCCGCCCTGGGAGCCCATTTCCTTGTCGGACAGATAGATCTCTCCCTGGTTTATTTCCTTACATCCGGGGCCGTCGCCGGAGCTATAATCGGTCCGCGTGTTTTAGCAAACGTTGATTTCGGAACAACCGAAGGCCCTATACGGTGGTGGTATGCAGTCGGAATGATAGCCTTCGGAATAATGATGATAGTAACCTGATGGGCTGCTGAACAATACCGATCATATAAATCTACGCTTAAATGAGCTTAAAACCAATGCGTTTACCCTGACCATGTTTGCATACCGGCCAATTAAAACCCTGACTGATCCTGACTGATTGCTGTTTAACACCTAACGCAATTTTTCTTACCCCGTACTCCCGTTATATTAACATTACTAAAAAATTAGATTCAAATACTTACTTTTGCATGAATTTCAACTACCAATTCCTATGAAACAGTATTACAGCAGGGAAATAAGTGACATTTCCGCTGAACTGAAAACTGACCTCACGACGGGACTAACGAGCGATGAGGTTAAAAGAAGACTATCAGAATACGGATATAATCAGCTTGCCTCCAGAAAAAGGAAGTCTTTCCTGGTAATGTTCTTTACGCAGTTTAAAAGCTTTATGATCATAATCCTTCTTGTAGCTGCAATAATTTCAGGTGTAGTCGGTGTTATGGAAGGCGAAGGACTCCTCGACACATTCGTAATTCTCGGAATTCTGATCCTCAATGCTCTCGTGGGAGCCATCCAGGAAAGAAAGGCGGAGACCTCGCTCGAGGCTCTTAAAAACCTTGCTGCTCCCGTTACGAAGGTCCTTCGCGATGGCGCCGTAAGAGAGGTGCCGACCAGGGATCTCGTCCCGGGCGATATTGTAATACTCGAGACAGGAGGTGTAATCCCTGCTGATCTCAGGCTTGCTGAAGCTGTTAATTTGAAAATTCAGGAATCCGCTCTTACCGGAGAATCTGTTCCGGTAGAAAAGCATACCGGAACGATTGAACGGAACGATGTTGCCCTCGGCGACAGGACCAACATGGCATTCTCAAGCGGGATGGTTACCTACGGAAGAGGAAGGGGAATGGTTATTGCCACCGGGATGAAAACAGAGGTGGGAAAAATAGCAAACATGCTTCAGGAAACCGTCGATACCGAGACTCCCATGAGCAGAAGACTTGAACAACTCGGGAAAGTCCTGGGAATAGCTGCTCTCATTATTTGTGCTGTAATATTTACTGTCGGAGTTCTCTATGGTAACTCCATAATGAGTATGTTCATGACCGCAGTCAGCCTGGCCGTGGCTGCAATTCCCGAGGGACTACCGGCTGTTTCCACGGTTGTGCTGGCTATTGGGGTACAGAGAATGGTAAAGAGAAATGCAATAATCCGTACACTACCCTCGGTAGAAACACTTGGCAGCGCAACAGTTATCTGCTCTGACAAAACAGGTACCCTCACCCAGAACAGGATGACAATAGTGGAAGCCTATGTGAATCACAAGCATGACGTGATAAACAGATCCTCTCCGGCATCCGTTCTGAATGATGAGGAAAACAGACTGCTGCTTATTTCCGTCCTGTGCGCTGATGCACAGATAAGAACCAACGAGGACGGAAAATTTGAGTTCACAGGCGATCCTACCGAAACTGCCCTTCTCGACTTTGGCACCCTTTACACCATGTATAAGGATGATGTTGAAAAGAAATTTCCCAGAATTGCCGAAATACCCTTCGATTCCGAAAGAAAGAGGATGACCACGGTGAACAGAATGCCCGACAACAGTACCAGGGTGAATGTAAAGGGCGGACTCGATGAAGTGCTGACCGTATGCGATAAGATAATAATAGAAGGAGAGATTCGCCCAATAACAACTTCCGACAGGAAGATGATAAGTGAAGCCAACGAAAAGATGGCAAATTCGGCCCTTAGGGTTCTGGCAATGGCTTACAAGGACCTTCCTGAACCTCCTGCAAAAGTCCATATCGGGGATATCGAAGCAGGCCTCGTTTTCACGGGAATGCTCGGAATGATCGATCCTGCACGGCCGGAGGTCATTGATGCAGTATCAAAATGCAACACAGCAGGGATAAGACCCGTGATGATAACGGGCGATCATAAAAGTACTGCAATGGCTATTGCCCGCCAGATAGGGATATTTCGCGACGGCGATCTGTCAATAACCGGGGCCGAACTTGAAAAAATGGATGAGAAGGAATTCCGGGAGAATGTGTCGAAATATTCGGTCTACGCCAGGGTTGCACCAGAACATAAGGTGAGAATCGTAAAGGCGTGGCAGGCACACAGCGAGGTGGTTGCCATGACAGGCGACGGCGTGAATGATGCCCCCGCTCTTAAGCAGGCCGACATAGGAGCCGCTATGGGAATCGTAGGAACTGATGTCGCAAAGGGAGCTTCCGACATGGTCCTCACCGACGACAACTTTGCCACTATCGTATCGGCAGTCGAGGAAGGAAGACGGATATACGACAACATCCTTAAAGCTGTCCAGTTCCTGCTTTCAACAAACATCGGAGAGATCTTCCTCCTGCTTGTGACATCGGTATTTAACCTTGGAACACCCCTGCTCCCGATCCATATCCTTTGGGTAAACCTCGTGACAGACTCCCTGCCTGCACTTGCACTCAGCGTCGACCCCGCAGAGAGTGGAATAATGAACAGGAAACCAAGAAATTCGAAGAAAGGATTCATGACAAACGGTATGATATGGAGAATCATGTATCAGGGGATCATGATAGGAGCAATCCCTCTGGCGGCTTTCATTATAGGCCTGAAGGAACAGGGAGTGCAGCTCGGACAGACAATGGCTTTCGCAACGCTCATGTTCGCCCAGCTTGTACATGTCCGTAACCTCCACTCAAATACAAGATCATCACTTGCAATAAGCCCTCTGAAAAACAAACCGCTTATCGGAGCAATAGCAGCTTCAGCCGGCCTTGCCCTTCTCGTCCTCCTGGTTCCTCCCGTACGCGAGGCATTCAGCCTTGTTGAACTCGACAGGGATCACTGGATAGCCGTTATCATGATGTCGTTCATCCCGATAGTTGTTGTCGATATCTTCAAACTTTTCAGAATCAATACAACAAGGGATGAAAAAAACATCTGACGAGAAAAAGTGAAAGCCTTAAACTTATTCTCAGATAATATTTTTTATGTTCATTTTATAAAAAAAGCGGTTAACACTAAAGTCCTGCTGCAAAGTTCACCGGTCAATTAAATCAGAGAGCCTTGACAGCAAGGATCAGCAGCCGATGGCAAATTGATTAATACGCAACAGGGATAATGAAAGGGGGAGTCAACAAAAAACCCTCGTTAATTTGTTTTTTGTAAATTTATAGCTTTATAAACCCTGGCCCTTATGAAACAGGTACTCAAGTATACAGGATATATTCTTGTACTTTTCATCCTCGGATATCTCCTTTGGAGATTTTCGTACATCATAGTCTGGGTTCTTATTGCCGCAATGATTTCGTTTATAGGACAGCCTCTCGTTACCCTTTTTGATAAAGCCCGCATACGCAGGCTGAAGATGCCAAGAATAGTCAGCGCAATCCTGGCGCTCATTGTACTGGTGCTGACCGGGGTTGGATTCGTATCCGTGATAGTGCCTCTGATAATAAACCAGGCCGAGACAATATCTTCTATCGATGTCAATGCCCTGGTCAGGAACCTTGAAGGTCCTCTGAACAGGCTCGATGAAATCCTTCACGACCTGGGAGCCATCCCCGAAGGTGAGACAATCAACCAGTTCGCCGTAGCAAGAATAAGGGAAATTATAAATCTCGGCAGCATCGGCACCGCTCTCGGTAAGGTCATAAACACGGCCGGAAGTATTATCGTGGGTGTTTTCTCAATCCTCTTCATTTCTTTTTTCTTCCTGAAGGATGAAAACCTCTTTGAGGACGGACTGCTGCTGTTTATCCCCGAAAAGCATCACATTGCAACCAGAAATGTGGTTAAAGACTCCAAAAACCTGCTGATACGGTATTATCTTGGCGTTCTGCTCGAAGTAATAGGGGTAATGTCGCTGGTTGCGATAGTCCTCAGGATATTCGGATTCCACAATGCACTGCTTATAGGTTTCTTCGTCGGACTCATGAATATAATTCCCTACATCGGACCTATTATCGGAGGCGTTATCGGACTGATACTCGGGACCATTTCAATAATGGCTGCCGGAGCCTATGACGATCTCCTGCCCGCATCCCTGAAACTACTGGGAACATTTGCCGCAGTTAACTTCATTGACAATAACATCCTGATACCTGTTATTTACTCCAAAAGTGTCAAATCGCACCCTCTCGAGATCTTCCTTGTTATAATTATCGGTGGCGGCCTGGCCGGATTCGTCGGAATGCTTTTCGCCGTTCCGGTTTACACTCTCCTGAGAGTAATAGCAAAAGAGTTCTTCCAGCAGTTCAGGGTCGTAAAGAAATTAACCGAGACGATTAATGATAACTGAGATGCGGTTGATGAACAGTCGTCGTGCTTTCTTTAAAGTCAGATTTCACAAACATTATTACCAATATCATGAAAACCAACACCGAAAAGCTTATCTGTCGGATCATTACATTGTTCCTTATACCTGTTTTGCTGACATTATTGCCGGCATGCAACCGTTCAAAGGCCGGAACATCTGTCTCAAAGATTACAAATGCTGAAAAGCTAGGATTCCCGAAGGACAGCAAGGTCATTATCCTCCACTGCGACGATGCGGGAATGTGCGAAGAGGCTAATATTGCAGTAAAGCATTATTTCGAAACTGGCGATATCAGGTCAGCAGCTGTTATGATACCCTGCGACTTTTCAATGGACATGGTCGGATGGGCCCTGACCCGGGATGCACCCGACCTGGGTGTTCACCTTACCCTTACAAGCGAATGGAAGACCTGGCGCTGGGGAACTGTTGCCGACCCGGCTAAGGTACCCGGACTGATCGACCAGGAGGGGAAAATGTGGCGAAGTGTTCCGGAGGTAGTTAAACATGCCACAGCAGAAGAGGTGGAAACTGAGGTGCGCGCTCAGATCGACAGGGTAATTGCAGCAGGCTACCGGCCATCCCATATCGATACCCACATGGGAACCCTGTACGGCTCACCCGAATTTGTAGAAGTGTTCCTGAAGATTGCGGAAGAGTACCAGATTCCTGCAAACGCAATTGACTTGTCGGATCCTGTTGTGGCCGATTTCTTCAGAAAAGAGGGATATCCGCTGACAACAGATGTTGTCGATATGCTTGGGAATTATTCTCTCCCGAAACTCGACTTCTTCTCCAGTGTCCCCGACGGTGACTGCTACGAGAACAAAAGGGAGAACTTTTTCAAACTGGTCAATAGTCTCGGGCCGGGCCTTACTGAAATAATATTCCATCCGTCGGTAGAGACCGAAAATCTGAAAACAATAACGGGATCATGGCAGCAGAGGGTCTGGGAGGCACAACTCTTCTCTGATCCGGTTGTGAAAAAATTCTTCTCCGACAACGGAATAATTATCACTGACTGGCGTGAAATAATGAAGCGCCACAAAGGCTGAAAGCCTAAAGGAGGTGCTGTACAAAGAACTCCTCCATCTTCATCCGGCAGTAATCGTTCACCCTTTCTACAATATCCATTGTATGCGGCCATAAGGGCAGAGGATAATATGTGCAGGGAACACCAAGCAAATCAAGCCTGGCTTTAAGGTTTTCCGACTGAGATACCGGAACAAGCCTGTCAGAAGTGCCGTGAAGTATCAGTGTGGGAGGATCATTACTGTCGAGATACTTGACTGGCGAAGCATCTGCATAAAGTTCTGGGACCTCCTCATACGATCTGCCGATAAAGGCTGTTACAAGAGGATGGTTACGCGCATATTCCGTTGTGAGATCAACAGGCCCGTAAATGTCAACAACAGCTTTTACCCTGTGATTCCCGCCTCCGGTAGTATCACAAGCCCCGGGCCATCCGTAGGCTGCCAGAGTTGCGAGATGTGCCCCGGCCGAACCGCCGATAAGTGCTATCCTGCTGGTATCATATCCATAATTGTCACCATTTCTGAAAAACCATCCGACAGCATCCCTGATATCTTCGATGCAGGCCGGATAAAGCGATTCACTTAACAAACGGTACGATACCGTGGCAGTTACATATCCCCTGGACGCAAAAGGAATAAGGTAAACCAGATAGTCGGAACGCTCCCCTCCTTTCCATGCCCCACCGTGAATGAAAACAAGCAGGGGGGCTGGTTCCTTTAAATCACTCTTCCTGTAAATATCGAGCTGAAGTGGTCTGCCTCCTGCGTTTTTATACTCAATGCCGGGGAAAACATCTATCCCCTCCGGAATCTCAGGGTCGGGATTGACCAGCTTTTCAATACCTGACCACAATGCAAAGTAAGCCGGACCCATGAAGTGATATCCCATTGGTGCTTTATCGCGGTTAAGCGACGACCAGATTACAGGAGAGATAACGTTGAGAAGAAACAAGACAACGACGATCCCCAGAACCTTAAGGCTTATTACAATAACTTTTCTCTTCATAGGCTTCAGGTAACGGATAACAGATA
>JAVEZS010000014.1:16152-62803 GCA_034002885.1 Bacteroidales bacterium | reverse complement strand
GCCTGCCAATGAGTTGTACCCTCTTCCTTAAGCTTTCCTCCCGATGGGCTTTCTCCTCCAAGGTAATTAACAAGCGTATACCACTCGTCATCTGTCGGAACGTGCCATCCGGAAGGACAAAGTTTTCCTGAATTAACTGCATGCCAGTTATAAAGTGCTCCGTAGGTTATGCCATTGCCAGCAGTGTTATTATACCAGCAGTATGCTGGTGTGGTGCTTCCGCCCCAAGCAGTTCCTCCTGCTACGTTATCAATCGCCACATCATCATTCAGTGTGGTTGTCCGGAGATTCTCTCCCATCCAGAGCTGATTCCCTATACGAAGGACACTGTAACTGTTGTCATCATTGTCCCTGACAGTAACAGGATCAGTTGTAAATGTCATGTCGGCGCCGTAACCCGTTCCCACAGTATTAGTCGCGTATGCCCTTACGTGATAGGTCGTATTTGGCGATAATCCCGACATCTCGGATGTAAATGAACCCGTTCCCCCTCCGTCGGTTGTTCTGCTGTTTGAGATGGTAGGGTTAGGTGATGTGCCATAGCATACACCTCTCGCCGTTACGGGCGAACCTCCCTCTGCTGTTACATTTCCACCTCCTGCTCCCGTAACCGTACCTGTCGCTGAAGGGATTGCTGTTGTTACAGCGGGCAGGACGGCACCTGTCTTAAATGTTACTTCCTGACCATATCCCGTACCTTCTTCATTCACAGCATAAGCTCTCAGATAATATGTTGTGTTTCCTGTCAACCCTGTAATATTGCTTGTGAAAGTTCCTGTTCCATCACCATTTGTTGTCCTTGGATCAGATGTTGTTGGATTCCTTCCTGTGCTCCAGCAAACACCTCTTTCAGATACTCCGAGACCTCCGTCACTGCTTATGTTACCACCTGAAACCGCACTTGTCTGGGTTATTCCGGTGACTCCGGCCGTTGTCAGTACAGGAACTCCGTACTTAGTCGTGGTAAAGGTCAGCTGACTGCCATAGCCTACTCCCTCCTCATTTATTGCATAAGCTCTTACATAGTATAAAGTGTTGGGAGTAAGCCCGTCAAGAGTGCTGACAAAAGGGCCCTCGCCATATCCGTCAGTTGTCCTTGTACCCTCAATATCAGGCGATTTATTTGGTCCGTAGCATACTCCCTTGACAATCACATCAACATAACCGTCATGCGTAACATCACCTCCGGTCAGAGCAGTATTGGGTCCGATTTCCGTTACCTCAATCGTTGTAACATCAGGTTCTCTCTTGATATGACATCCCGGAACAAGAAAAGCAACCAGTGCAATTATCAGAAATTTATATGATCTTATCAGTTTATCCCTGTTCATCTGAGTATTATTTAGTCGTTATATATAGCCTCGGTTGATCCCTTAAAATTACTAAAATTCTCAGGATCGGCACTCCGGCTTCAATTATTAAATTACTTTCTCATGGTCTGGCCGTGGTTTTTTTGGTAAAGTAAACCGGAATTCAGTCCCTTCCCCGGGTTTGGATTTCAGCCACATTTCCCCTCCCAAAAGTTCAACATAGGCTTTGCAGATTGACAATCCGAGACCTGTACCGCCAAATTTCCTGCTTATCAGATTATCAACCTGGTAAAACCTTTCAAAGATCTTGTCGTGATGCTCAGGAGGAATTCCAATTCCAGTATCCTTCACAAAAAACTCAATAGTTTCATCCTTAGCCTGATATCCAAAATCAATTTTCCCTTCCCGGGTAAACTTAATTGCATTGCTCAGAAGGTTGGACAAGATCTGGACAAGCTTTGTTCCGTCCGTAACAATTACCGACTTTTCATCGGTAAGCCTGGCATGCAGCTTAATAGCAATCTTTTCAGCCTTCTCCCCGTGCCTGAATTGCTCATTAAGATTTCTAAGGGTGGAATTGAGGTTCAATTCCCTTAAGTTCAGCTTTACCTGGCCGCTTTCAATGTTTGCAATGTCAACAATGTCGTTTATTATTGAAAGAAGCTGGCTTCCGCTCTGGAAAATAATATCGGTGTACTGGCGTCTTTCCGATTCTGTTGTCTCCGGCTCACTCAGAAGGGCTGAAAATCCTATAATGGCATTCATTGGCGTGCGGATCTCATGGGAGACATTGTGAAGGAATGCCGTTTTAAGCCTGTCGCTTTCCTCCGCCTTCTCCTTGGCAGCAATTAGTTCTGCTTCGGCAATCTTACGCAAAGTAATATCCTCTATCATTGCAAGGAAATACTGAACTTCCTCATTGTTGTTCCTGATAATGCTTACCGTAGTCGATCCCCATATCACGCTTTCGTCCTTTCGTATGTACTTGTTCTCAGTGTGGAACACAGGGATTTCCTCGGCAACCAGCCTCAGTAATGAAATGTCGTCGGCTGAAAGGTGATCAGGATGAGTAAGGTCGCGAAGCTTCTTGTCCCTGAGTTCTTCCTCGCGGTAACCCGACATGTTGCAAAATGCTGCATTCGCTCTTATTATTCCAAGATCCTTACCTGTCATCACGATACTTATCGGGCTCTCCTCGAATATCTTCCGGAAACGCTCCTCGCTCTCACGCAGAGTTGCTTCAGCATACTTGCGCTCAGTTATATCCCTGCAGATCGACTGGAAATATTTAACACCCTCTATCTCTACCTTTCTGGCGCTTATCTCGACCGGAATGGTTGTTCCATCCTTTCGAACATGAAGTGTCTCATAAGTTGCATATCCTTTTTCATCCAGGATTCTGGTTTCGCTTTTAAGTGACTCCACAGCTCCAGGAGCTCTTATTTCGGTAAGGTTCATTCCTATAAGCTCGTTCCTGTCGCGCTGATAGGCCTCAAATGCCCGGTCGTTGGCTTCAATTATCGACATGTCCCTGTCGGTCAGGAAAATAATGTCATTGGCATATTTCAGGATATAGTCGAAATGCTGCCTTAACGCCTGCCTGTCAAGTTCAGCTTCATATTTTTCACGGTAAAATCTTGCATTCTCATTCCATTCAATTGTACCTAATATCAAGCCTGCCATAAGGATAAAAAGTATGATAATAATAATTATCATTGTCATCTGCTCATTCAGGACAGAGAAAACCTCATTGTGGTCAACCTTGGCCACCATATACCATGGCGATCCGGGAACTTTCTTCATTGCCGCGATCACCGAGGCTCCTCTGTAATCGACTCCGTCAAGTGTGCTTTCAAAACCCCTTACAGCCATGGCTGCTGGCAGCCTGTCCTCCCTGACAGGCTTTGAAAGGAGAAGCTCCGAGCTCTTCCTGAACCTGAGTTCAGTCAGATACAAAATATTTTCACCTTCCTTCCTTATCAGCAGAGATTCGGCTGTCTTGCCCGGAACAGGCCATGTCTGCATCAGAGGATACAGCGTTACGGAAGGGTCGATCCGGATAGCAAGTAATCCGAAAACAGTCGTGTCCCCGCCCCAGGTGTTAAGAAGAGGTATTATCAGGTCGAGATGAATGTAGCTTACCTGTTCAACTTTATGAAGGTCGGTAAGCATTCCCGATCTCAGGTTAATAAGGATGGGGAACAGTGTTTTAAGGTTCCTTCCCATCACTGTATCCTGTCTGGGGTAAAATCCCTTCACATTCCCGAGGGAGTCTATAAGGATAATATTCTTGTATTCAAGACTTCCGGTAACTGATTTCAGGCTTTCGGTTATTTCAGCCCTCTTATTATTTCCTGAAGGCTCCTTCAGGTATTCATGGAGCTGTTTCAGAAAAGGCTTGTTCCCTCCTATCATCCTGGCATCCTCCAAACGCTCATTGCGCCACAGCGCAATCTGGCCTACCTTAAGATCCGCAATGGCTGAAAGCTCAACCTTCTTGTCATTGAACAGCCTTTTCTTCTGGCTTACATAATAGAGGTAACCTAAAAGAATACTTCCTGCTGAAATAATAATAAAAAGAATGATCAGCAGCCAGGGTGTCCCGGGTTTTTGCCTTTTTGAATACATTCCTGTCAGGCCAGGGTTACTATTTTGGTCTTATCTTACTTTCACAAACTGATTTGTAAATGTAATATTTTATCTGACAGAAAAATATTTGAATATTCCGGGAGTGCGATTACTTCTCCTTTATTATTACAGATGCGAGAATAGAGATTACAAGAATGGATACTATTACCGAAAGGGATATTAAAATGGGGATCTCAAAGTGAAAATAGGCCGCGAGCATTTTTAGTCCGACAAAGGAAAGCACCAGAGCAAGGCCTACCTTCAGGTACCTGAAAAATCCCATTATACCCGAAACGGCAAAGTAAAGCGACCTCAATCCGAGAATAGCAAAAATGTTTGATGTATAAACAATAAATGTGTCGTGGCTTATTGCCAGTATAGCCGGGATGCTGTCAACGGCAAAAATAAGATCGGACGATTCAACCACCAGAAGGACAAGGAAGAGAGGCGTTGCATAAAGCTTCCTGTTTTGTCTTACAAAAAGTGAGTCGCCATGCAGTGCTTCGGTCACTGGCATAAACTTTCTCAATACTTTGACAAGAGGGTTCTTTTCCGGTGAAACCGACGCCGATGACTCTTTCTGGAAAAGCATTTTAATACCTGTGAATACAAGGAAGGCTCCAAAAATCAAAACTATCCAGTGAAATCTGTTAATAAGAGCCACTCCTGCAAAAATGAAAATGCCCCTCATCACCAACGCTCCCAGAATTCCCCAGAACAGTATCTTGTGCTGATACTGCGGCTTGACCGAGAAGTAGGTGAAAATCAGAATGAAAACAAAGATATTGTCGACGCTCAGCGAGTACTCTATCACATAACCTGTAAAAAACTCCAGAGCTTTTGTCTTTCCAAACTCAAAGAGAACAAATGCATTGAAAGCCATTGCAAGAAGAACCCATACTGCGCTCCAGGTAAGCGCTTCCTTAAGAGAAATTTTGTGGGCATTTTTGTTAAAGACACCGAGATCAAGCGCAAGTACCGTGAAAACAAGAACATGAAACCCGATCCAGAAAATAGTGTTTACTTCCATCTTTTAAAAATAATCTGCAAAGCTAAAAAAATAATCCGATCATCTCTGATTCTACATTCAGTTTTGCAAAATAACCCTCTAACCAGTATCTCTGTAAAAGATAAATCCGGAAATTCTTTATAATTTTGGAACATCTCAAAAATCCATAAATGAAATCAACCAGTACATTGCTCCTTTCTGCATTATTTTATTTTGCAGCCTTTTCACCTCTGTCCTTCCCGCAGAAAAACAGCAACGGCATCAATAAGGTCAATTCTGAGGATCTTGAGGCCTATGTCACCTTCCTTTCTTCACCTTCCATGAACGGAAGGGCAAACGGGGAACAGGAGCTAGATATAACTGTTAACTACCTGGCCTCTCAGGCAAGAATCCTTAACCTGAAACCGGCGAACGGGCAAAGTTATTTTCAACCTTACACAATCATCGAAAAGCAGATTGATCCGTCCGGATCAATGATAGAGATCTGCAATAAGGGCAGAGATACGGTAATGATCAGGCAACCAATGTTCCAGCTCTATCCTACAGGCGCAGCCGATTTTGTGGTTGAAGGAGAGGTTGTTTTTGCCGGCTATGGTATAAAAGCCAATAAATACAGCTACAATGACCTTGAGAACATTTCTCCCGAAGGTAAAATTCTTCTTATAATGGACAGGTCTCCACTTTCGGAAGACGGAAGCAGATATCTCTTTGAAGAACCTATGTATCAATCCTTCCTAAGCATCCAGACCAAGATAATAGGACTTATGTTCTCGAAAGCCATAGCCATTCTGGTTGTTACAGACCCGAAATCGGGCTTTACTTCAATAGATCAGCACTACCCGGGAATTTCCGGTGAGCTGAGATCGAGCAAATACCTTAAGGGATCAAAACCGGCTGCAATCGATCTGCCTGCAATGCCGAAAATTATCTATGTAAACAGATCTGTAGCGGATGAATTACTAAAAGGAACAGGTCAATCCCTTGACGATCTGCAGAAAAAAATCGACTCCGGACTAAAGCCTCATTCCTTTGTTATAAATGATAAAAAGATAAGGATCACCGAAAAATCGATGCTTAAGGAAACACAACAGTATAACGTTGCAGCATGGATCGAAGGAAGTGACCCGGTTTTAAGTAAGGAAATAGTAGTATTCAGCGGACATGCCGACCATATTGGGACCACAGGCGGTCAGGTTAATCCGGGAGCCGATGACAATGCCTCCGGCTGTGCGGCAATACTTGAGATTGCGCAGGCTTTTCAGAGCCTCGACAAAAAACCTCTGAGATCGCTGTTGTTCCTTTGGGTTACCGGCGAGGAAATAGGCCTTTTCGGCTCACAATCATATGTGAACAATCCTCTTTTCCCTCTTGAAAATACAATTGTCGACCTTAATATGGATATGATCGGCAGAGTGAAAGGAGTGGCCGACACCACTGATGATAATCCAATGACAGGCCCCCTTGAGGTTTTTGCAATAACCGGCTATCAGAGCAGGGAACTTACCGAAATTGCGGGTGAAGCCGACAGAAGATCAGAAATAGACCTTAATTACTCCCTCAGCAGCAGAACACATCCTCTTCAGCTCTATTCCAGAAGTGACCATTATAATTTCGAGAAAAAAGACATTCCGGCTATCTTTTTCTCCACCGGTCTTCATTCCGATTATCACAAACCTGGTGATACAGCAGAAAAACTCGACTTCGTAAAGATGGAAAAGATCACCAGATTAATTTACGACATTGGTTATACAGTTGCCAACCGGAAGAACCGTCTGGTAGTCGATAACCCTTTCAGTAAATGGTAAAACTGTAAATTACCTTCTGCCCGGACTGGTCCTTTCTACTCCGAAGTAATGAAGACTGAAAGGGGAACCGAATATCTCCGGCTGATCTCAGGAACTCCGTCACCATCAGTGTCTGCCATTGAACTGACAAACTCCATCAGCGCAAGCCATTCCTTTCCTTCCTGTTTTCCGGGAACAGAACTGTCCATGTCGATAACTGCATCCACCATCCGGGAGATCTGCTTCCCTTCAGAGTCCTTTGGGACCACGTTTATAAGCCCGAAACTCATTTGCTTGATAATACCTATGAATTCAAGCATATACGAGTTGGCGGAGATGGAATATAATGCCTGGTTCTTCTTCGAGAAATCAACATCAACGGTTTTGCCGGAAGAATCAATAATCTCGATTTTCTGAATCTTTCTGAGCAATCCTTTCCCTGGATCATATCTGACTTTAAGTCCTGAATAGTAACAATAATTTGATGGTGACGATTTGTAGGCAACCTGAAGGATCTCAAGAATGCTCTTGAGTTCCCTTCCGGTCACGTATATCCTCGACAAGGGATATCCGGGAATATCATCTGAACCGGAGCCAAGCGACATTATCCTGAAAACATCCGGAGGAGTAAGTATCCCCGGGATTATCCTGTCTCTGATAACTCCTACGGCCACCATGCTGATGCTTGTTCCTTTGTCGGAATGCTTATTGATATAAGCGTGAATTGCATCGGCTATCATCGGTCCCAGGTTACTCTTCATAAAATCGCCGTGTTCATTGCATTCCAGAAGAAAATCCGATTCTGCCACGGGCTTCGGATAGCTAATATTCAAAGGAAAGAGGAGCAGACTATCAATCAAATCTCTCTGGCCTGCAATAATCCTTTCTGTTTCAGGATCACCCTGAACGTTGTCGTCGACCGGAATGAGAGAGTATCCTTCTACTGTCAGATCCCCATCCCTGTAAATCATCGACAAACGCCCGACGCTCTCTCCGTACTCACCAGTCTGAACTATGGGTATATTGTTGATCACTAATGGTTCGGAAAGCCTGGAATGAGTATGCCCACTGATTATGACATCTATTCCCTTCACTTTTTTTGCAAGCCTGACATCCTCTCCATCCCAGTTCCCCTTACTGTCCCTGGTAATTCCTGAATGCGAAACACATATTATTATATCACATTTATCCTTTTTAAGCTCTTTCACCATTTTACGTGCAAAAGTTTTCTGGGCGGAGAACTTCACTGGTCTTGAAAGCGGAGCTACATCTGCTGCATCCTTTCCCATAACTGAAAAAACGCCTATTCTTATTCCATCCCTTTCAAAGACCACCTTCGTTTTTAATAGTCCATCCGAAAACAGTTTCTCAAGCTGATCATCTTCTTCATCCTTAACACTGAAAACAGCATTTCCTGCAAGAACCGGAGGAATCTCTCCCATGCTGTGAGACGTTTTAATTATCCGGGCGAGTCTTTCAGGTCCGAAATCATATTCATGATTGCCTGTAGCTACCGCGTCATAACCCATCAGGTTCATCAGCCTGAGCTGAAATCCGGTTCTTTCCTCAAGGGCATGAAAAAGTGTTCCCATAAGAAAATCACCCCCGTCGATTGTGAGTGTTATTCCGGGATTAAGCTCCCTTTCGTTTTTAAGTATTGTGGCGATACGTGAGAACCCTCCTCTTGTAGAATCATTACCTGTTACATCGGGCGAATAATCAGCCTCTGGCGAAAAACCGTACAGCCGTGAATGGAGATCGTTTGTATGAAGAATTACTATTTTCTTCTCACTCTGTGCGCTTGAACCGGTTGATACTGACACAAGGATCAAAAGTAAAAGCAGTTTTTTCATGTTATCTGGGTTTTATTAAGTCAGGAACTGACAAGGCATCAGCCACAACAAAAGTACTTCCGCCGATAAAGACCAGGTCGTCCGCAACAGCAGCCGATCGTGCTGCCCTCACCGCCGATTCCACATCAGGGTAAGAATTTCCTTTTAGACCCGACTTTACCGCTCTTTCCATCAGAATATTCTCATCAAGGGCTCTTGGCACATCAGCCCTGGTAAAATAATAAAGTGCTTCGGCCGGTAACAAAGGCAATATCGTACTCAGGTCCTTGTCGCTCACAAAACCAATTACGAAGTGAATTCTGCCTCTTGCTGTCTTTCGCAGCTGATTTACCACATATTCAAGACCTTCCTTGTTATGTCCGGTGTCACAGATAGTCAAAGGCTCTTTCCCTACAATCTGCCATCTTCCCTGAAGACCTGTGTTCCTGACAACACCTTCAATACCATTTACAACGTTCTCCTCCGACACCCCGGCTATCCCGCCAAGAAGATCTGAGATCTGCAATACCGTCTGTAAGTTCTTTGCCTGATAATCGCCTCTCAGTACTGAATTACCCCTGAATGATTTGCCTGTATTCAGATTAATAGCCTCGTAGATACCCGGCTCTCCCGGATTAATTCTTTCATCCGGAATACATTTAAAGCTCCTGTCAGCGAAAAATATCTCAGAACCTGCAGCTGCAGCGGCTTCAATGAAAATATCGTCAGTGCTTCCAAGACTTTCCCCGATAACAACCGGAACACCTTTCTTGATTATTCCTGCCTTCTCAGCCGCGACCTTCTCCAATGTATCACCCAGAAGGTCCATATGATCGTGGCCTATATTGGTAATAACAGATAACACAGGGGAAAGAATATTTGTTGAATCGAGCCTCCCGCCCAATCCAACTTCAACTACGGCGATTTCTACTCCGGTACTGGCGAAATATTCAAAAGCCATTGCCACAGTCATCTCAAAAAAGGATGGTTTCAGGGAGTCAATAATCTTTCTGTGTCTTAGAACAAATCCATTTACGTATTTTTTTGTTATCATCCTGCCATTTACCCTTATCCTTTCCCTGAAATCAGTAAGATGAGGTGATGTGTAGAGACCAGTCCGGTATCCGGCTTCCATCAGTATTGAGGCCGTCATATGAGACACCGACCCTTTTCCGTTTGTCCCTCCTATATGTATGCTTCTGAAATTCCTGTGAGGATGGCTCAGATATTCGTCCAGTGCAAGTGTGTTCCCAAGATCATTCCTGTAAGCAGCTTTACCTATTCTGTGATAGGCCGGAAGCTGACTGAAGAGAAAATCCAGTGTCTTTTGATAATCCATAAAAAGCCAATTAGCCTTTTCAAGGGTTTTCCTGAAAGTAAGTCCCGGCAAAACAACATCCGGAATCAAAGCACAAATTAACATACTTTCAACACATGCAGCAATATATCCCTTATTTTAGTTAATTTTGCGCTGAGCGGGAATAAGGTTTGTATAGGCTGTATATTATTGAATTTAAAATACTTATTAATGAAAAGAAAGCATAATAAAAAACTTTTTATAATTGACACCAATGTTCTTCTGCACGATTACAAATGTATTTACAACTTCGAGGAGAATGATGTTATAATCCCAATTGTTGTTCTCGAGGAACTTGACAAGTTCAAGAAAGGCAACGACATTATCAATTTCCATGCTCGTGAGTTCAACCGTGAGCTCGACAAGCTTTCAGGCGATATGCTTCTTACTGCAAACATACCCCTGGGCGAAAATCTTGGTAACCTTCATATTGAAACGGGGCGCGATTTCTCAGAGAAAGTAAATGCTTCCTTCCCTGAAAGGACTCCGGACCACAGAATACTTGCAATTGCAGATTTCGTTTGTTCGACAAACAAGGATAAAAATGTTGTCCTGATATCAAAAGACATAAATCTCAGGATGAAAGCCAAGTCACTGGGTATTATGGCACAGGATTATCAGAACGATAAAGTGGCAAATATTGATGATCTTTACAAAGGAATCAGGGTTCTCGAAGGTGTGGAACACAACCTTATTAATAAACTTTACGAGGTTCCTGAAGGTATCAGTGCCTCAGAGTTAAATATCGAACAGGATCTTAAGGGACACCAGTTTTTCATCATGAAAAACAGCGGGGCCAGTGCTCTTGCCCATTTTAATCCGGCGAGCAGGATCCTCAACAGGGTTATCAAGCAGACAACTTACGGAATAGATCCCAGAAATGCCGAACAGACTTTCGCTTTAGATGCTCTTACCAATCCCGATATTCAGCTGGTTTCGCTTACAGGAAAAGCCGGAACCGGGAAAACTCTGCTTGCACTTGCAGCAGCACTGCAGCAGCACAAGAGGTACAAGCAGATATTCCTCGCAAGACCTATCGTTCCTCTGGCTAACCGAGATCTGGGATTTCTGCCCGGTGATGTCAAGGAGAAAATGGATCCTTACATGCAACCACTCTATGACAACCTCACCGTAATAAAGCATAAATTCAGCCATCAGAGTCCCGAATTCCTAAGGATAAACGATATGATGAAGGAGGAAAAGCTTGTTATAACTCCTCTTGCATATATAAGGGGAAGAAGCCTTTCGAGCATTTTCTTCATTGTTGATGAAGCCCAGAACCTTACTCCCCACGAGATAAAGACCATTATCACAAGGGCCGGCGAAGGTACAAAAATGGTATTTACCGGCGATATTGAACAGATCGATTCTCCATACCTTGATACCGGATCGAACGGTCTCAGCTACCTCTCCGATAAGATGAAGGATCAGGATATCTTTGCTCATGTTAATCTCGTGAAAGGGGAGCGAAGCTACCTTGCAGAACTTGCAAGCAAATTACTGTGACCCTGAAAAAGCCTGTTTAACTGTAATTAACCATAAATCAAAGAAGATGAAAACAAAAAGATCCCAGCTCCTGATAATTGTTCTGATTGTCCTCACTGTATTCTCACCCGACATCTACGCACAGAAGCGTCAGAAAAGTCCAAAACCGGGAAAAAAAGCCAGGACTGAAACCATAAAGCTTTTCAACGGAAGTAACCTCTCAAACTGGGCATTCCACCTCAGGGACCAGAGCGTCGATCCCTCAACTGTATTCACCGTTCAGAACGGCGTGATAAATATAAAAGGAGATCCCTTTGGTTATATGAGAACAAAGGAAGCCTATTCGGATTATGTACTCAACCTTGAATACAGATGGCCGGAGGAAGCAACCAACAGCGGGGTTTTCGTTCACGCCCAGTTGCCTGACACAATATGGCTGAGAACTTTTGAATGCCAGCTGAAAGCAGGTAATGCAGGCGACTTTGTATGTATGAACGGTGCTGCAATGAACGAAAAAAAGGGAAACTCAATCGTTGTCGCGAAAATGGCCCCTTCGTCAGAAAAACCCGCTGGTGAATGGAACACCATGGTTGTAACCTGCAAAGCAGATACAATAGAGGTAGTGGTCAACGGAGTCCTTCAGAACAGGGCAACAGGTATATCAGAATCAAAAGGACACATCTGTCTGCAAAGTGAAGGCAAGAACATAGAATTCAAAAATGTTTATATCACAAGAGCCTCTCAGGCCAGACGTAAATAACTGCATGCCGGTTCTTTAATCCTGATACCACTGAGGCAGTCTGAAAATGGAAATTTCAAAAAAAAGAGTTTCTTTCCACACCCTTGGATGCAAGCTTAACTTTGCCGAAACATCAGCCATAGCAAGATCCCTGCCTGACGACAGATACGATAAGGTACCCCAGGGAGCCGATGCAGATATCTACGTCATAAACACATGCACTGTTACCGGAACAGCCGACAGGAAATGCAGGCAGACCATAAAGAAACTTATCAGCAGATCGCCTGATGCGCTTATAGCTGTTGTGGGCTGCTATGCCCAGCTGAACCCCGAAAAGATACTGGCAATTCCCGGTGTCGACATTGTACTGGGCAACTATGAGAAGTTTAACCTTGCTGATTACCTCGTGAATAAAAAGAAAGGCGACGGGGAAATAATCCATGCCTGCGGAAACACAGTTAATGACTCTTATTTCCCTGCATTTTCAATTGGCGGAAGAACAAGATCTTTCCTTAAGGTACAGGACGGCTGCGACTACAGATGTTCTTACTGCACCATACCCGATGCAAGAGGCCCAAGCAGGAATCAGGATATTGTTTCGCTGGTTTCGGAAGCTGAGAAAATAGCAGAAAACGGGATAAAGGAGATAGTCCTGACAGGCGTCAATATAGGTGATTTCGGAAAATCGACAGGAGATACTTTTACGGGCCTTCTTAAAGAACTTGTAAAAGTGGAAGGAATTGAAAGATACAGAATTTCATCTATTGAACCGGATCTTATAAGCAGCGAACTGATTGATTTCGCAGCCGGATCCGGAAAAATCCTGCCCCATTTTCATATACCACTCCAGAGCGGATCGGACCACGTCCTGAAAATGATGAGAAGAAGATACAAGAGAGAGCTGTTTGAAAGGAAAGTCAGCCTTATCAAAACCCGAATTCCACTGGCAGGCATTGGAGCAGATGTCATTGTCGGTTTTCCGGGGGAATCAGATGCTGATTTTACTGACACATTAAGCTTTCTGGAGAAAATGCCTCTTTCCTATCTGCATGTATTCAGTTTTTCGGAACGACCGGGAACTCCGGCATGGGAGATGCCCGGCAAAGTGCCTTACCCGGCCAGGGAGGAAAGAAGCAAAAGGCTGATCTCCCTTTCAGACAGGAAACACCGGGAATTCTGCATTGAAAATACCGGTAAAAATGCCTCGGTACTTTTCGAACACAGCAGGAAAGAAGGGATGATTACGGGCTTTACAGGTAATTATCTGAGCGTTGAATATCCCTGGAATAATAACCTGGCCGGGAAAATCAGAAAAGTATTTCTGAAAGGAATGGCTTCTTCAGGAAAAATGACCGCAGAAATAATAAACTAATATATGACCGACCTTAAGAATCTTTGTTATGAGATTGAGATAGCCGCAAGGAAAGCAGCAGAATTCATCATGCATGAATCGGGCCGTTTCAAAATAAATGAAACCGAATCGAAGGGACTAAATAATTTCGTGACCTACGTTGATAAGGGATCTGAAAAAATGCTGGTTGAAATGCTGGGGCAGCTTATTCCTGATTCCGGCTTCATCGCAGAAGAAGGGACAAGCGATAAAAAGGGAGAAAAATATAACTGGGTCATTGATCCTCTTGACGGAACCACAAACTTCCTTCATGGTGTCAGGCCTTATGCAGTGAGCATCGGGCTTATGGAAAACGATGAGGTAATTGCAGGAGTGATCCACGAGGCCGGAGGCAATGAGACCTTCAGTGCATGGAAAGACGGAGGAGCATGGCTAAACGGAAAAAGGATAAGTGTTTCGCAGACAAAAACGCTTTCAGACTCTCTTGTGGCAACAGGATTTCCCTATAATCTTTTCGACAGGCTAGATCCCTACATGGACCTTCTTAAATATCTCGTCAGAAACACCCACGGTATCAGAAGGCTGGGATCTGCATCAATCGACCTTGCCTATGTCGCGTGCGGAAGGTATGACCTTTTTTTCGAATACGACCTTAAACACTGGGACGTTGCTGCAGGAATGCTTATTGTAAGAGAGGCCGGAGGAGTGTTCAGCGACTTCTCAGGCAACATGTCAGGGCTTACAGGCGATGAGACCCTGGCATCAAACATGTCGGTGTACAGCGAAATACTCAATATAGTCAGAGCTTATATGAAAGAAGGGAAACTGAAATGAAATGATGAAAGCGGCTTTTTATATCTTCTACGCATTAAACTGGGTAATTACACTTCTGCCTCTCAGAATTCTATATATCACTTCAGACTTTATTTACATTTTACTGTATTATATTCTTTCCTACAGGAAAAAGGTTGTCTTTGAAAACCTGAGAAACTCCTTTCCGGAAAAGGGAGAAGAAGAGATAATTGCGCTGGCAAAAAAATACTACCGACATCTCGGTGACATTATCGTTGAGGTTTTGAAGCTTACTCATATGAGCAACCGCGAGCTAAGAAGGAGAATGGATGTTGTCAATCCTGAAGTAATTGAGAAAATCTATAATTCCGGCCGTGATATTGCGGCAGTGATCAGTCACTATAACAACTGGGAATGGCTGGGCACTTCGTATGTGCTTTATACCAGGTTTAAGGCAGTAAGTGTTTATAAACCGATTCAGAACAAGTTTTTCAACTCCTTCATTAACAACCTGAGGACAAAAAACGGGGCGGGACTTGCTCCCATGAACCTAATTGTAAGAAGAATAGTCGAGAACAAAAAGACTAATGTAAGAAGTATTTACGGTTTTATTTCCGATCAGACTCCTGCCAGGGTTGAAATACAATACTATACCACTTTCCTTAATCAGGAAACGCCTGTATTTCTTGGAATCGAGAAGCTGGCTTCGAAATACGACATGGCGGTTGTGTTCATGGCGCTCAGAAAAGTAAAACGCGGACACTACCAGGCAACTGCTGAATTGCTTTTTGAAACAACAAAAGACCTCCCTGAATATGCTGTTACGGAAGCCCATGTGAAAAAACTTGATGAATTGATCAGGGAAAATCCTGAATACTGGATATGGTCTCACCGGCGATGGAAATATAAAAAATCCGATCAATGACAAAAACAGCTGTTGTAATTCTCAACTGGAACGGCATTGGCTGGCTGCAGAAATTCCTGGATACGGTTGTCAGGTTCAGCATAGGAGCAGATTCACTTGTTATTGTAGCTGATAACGGATCGACTGACGGTTCGGTTGAATGGATCGAAAAAAACTCACCTGAGACTAAGATCATCAGATTCCCTGACAACTATGGATTTGCGGGAGGCTATAATATTGCCCTGAGCCGGATAAAGGCCGAATATTTCGTATTACTGAATTCTGATGTTGAAGTAACTGAGGGATGGCTTAAACCGATGATCAGTTTCATGGATAAGAACCCGGATGTGGCTGCATGCCAGCCAAAGATCAGATCATATTACAACAGGGACTATTTTGAACATGCAGGTGCAGCCGGCGGTTATATTGATAAATTCGGATTCCCCTTCTGCAGGGGGCGTGTCTTTGACAGGATTGAAAAAGATGAGGGGCAGTACGATGACTATACCGATATCTTCTGGGCGTCAGGGGCCTGCATGATGGTCAGGGCCAGTCACTGGGAACATTGCGGAGGTTTCGACAGTGACTTTTTTGCACACATGGAGGAAATAGATCTCTGCTGGAGATTTCACAAAGCAGGTTTCAGGGTCTCCTTTATCCCTGATTCTGTCGTTTTTCATGCAGGCGGAGGATCACTTCCTTATGAATCGGAATATAAAACATACCTGAACTTCAGAAATAACCTTTTCATGCTATATAAAAACCTCCCTCAGGAAACACTCCGCAGAACACTTTTTAAAAGAAAGATCCTTGATGGTTCTGCCGCTTTGCACTTTATCCTGAAAGGGAAACCCGGCCACTTTATCTCAGTCATAAAAGCCCATTGCCATTATTACAAAAGCAGTAAATCCCTGAAGTCGAAACGGAATGATATTATGATAATATCAGAATACGATGATGTCAGTCTGATTCCTGACAGCAGCATTGTTCTGGATTACTGGATCAAAGGAAGGAAGACATTCAGCGAAATAATCAGGAAGATAAAATGAAAAACTCTCAGTTATTAATATTCTTCACTATTGTATTGACAATATACTCGTCAGTAAATATCTATATCTTTCTAAAAGGATCCAGCTCGGTTCCCGCCTTTGGAAGAAACAGGGCAATCTATCTGATCTCCTTTTTGATCCTTTCCTTTTCATTCATTGCCGGAAAGATCCTCGAGGCACGGAATTCCACGGTTTTGTCTGACATTCTCAACATCGTCGGAGGATTCTGGATGGCATTCATGCTCTATGGATTTATATTTCTTATTATCGGCGATCTGTTATCAATTCTTCTCAGATCCACAGGAGTCCTCAATGAAACATCATTCCCTGTCTGGCGGAAGTGGTATTATATTTCTGTACTGATCCTATCAATAGTTCTAATTGCAGCAGGGTTTATCAATGCTCTCGTTCCCAGAATACAGAGGTACGAAATAAGCATCGCAAAATCTGCAGGGGAAATCCGTGAGATGAAGATCGCTGCAGTCTCCGACATTCACCTTGGAAGCATAATACGGAAAAGGAGTATTAAGCAACTTTCGGAAATGCTAAAATCACTTGAACCGGATATTGTTCTTCTCCTCGGAGATATTGTTGATGGTGAAATCGGACCTGTATTACGCGATGACCTTCTTCAATATTTTCATTGTCCTGCCTGCAGGGCAGGTCTATGGGCAATTACAGGAAACCATGAGTTTATCGGAGGTGCGCAGCAAACAATCCCTTACATAGAAAGTAAAGGCATCAGGCTTCTGAACGATACAATTGTTACTCTTGAAGGAGGGATACAACTGGTTGGAAGACTTGACAGGGACTCAAGGAGGTTTTATGGAAAGGAAAGAAAAAAACTCAGCGAAATAATGAGTTCTGCAGACCTGTCGAAACCGGTAATACTACTCGACCATCAACCCTTTGATCTGGACGAAGCCCGGAAAAATGGTGTCGACCTTCAGCTTTCTGGCCATACACATAACGGACAGATGTGGCCGCTGAACCTGCTCACCCGTAAAATATATGAACTCAGTCATGGATACATGAAAAAAGGTGATACCCATTATATCGTTTCGTCTGGTTTTGGAGTCTGGGGCCCGCGTGTCAGGCTGGGAAGCCGGCCTGAAGTTCTTCTTGTAACGGTAAAATTCGGGAATCAGCCTTAAGAAGGAAAGCAAATCGTTGTCCTAAAGAATATCATATATCCTTTCAAGAGCCATCCCCCTCGATCCTTTAATCAAAATATGATTGCCACAAAGTGGCTCTGAAATAAGAAATTCTGTCAGGGCTTTCAAATCCTCGAATGTCTGGTAGCCCGAACCGGCTGCAGCCTGAATGAAATTTCTCCCCACAAGAATAACCTTGTCCGGCTTTAACCTTATCAATTCATCGACGATCTTTTTATGTTCCTTCCCGCTACTCTCTCCGAGCTCAAGCATGTCGCCGAGGATCAACACTTTCCTTTCGCTGTCAAGATTGAAGAAAGACCTTATTGACAATAACATGCTTGTAGGATTTGCATTATATGAATCGCAAACCAGAGTGTTCTTCCCCGTGAGCCTTATCTGCGAACGGTTATTACCGGGCTGATACTCCGAAATCGCCTCTGAAATATAATTCATTTCCACCCTCAGAAATAGTCCCGTCGCTGCTGCCGCTTTGACATTCTCTGTATTATAGGAGCCAAACAGACCTGTCTGTATGTCCTGGCTATAATGCCTGTTCCTTATATTCACTGCAAGGTTCATGGGGGAATACAGGGCTTCGACCCGGAGTTCGGTTCCGGCCGGGAACGAATATGGAACAGCCTTGTTAACAATACTGAATACCTTATCTCTCAGCAATGGGTTCTCATCATTGTAAATGACTATGCCGCCGGAACTGCTTAAATATTCATAGAGTTCCGTCTTTGCCCTTATCACTCCGCCGATTGATCCGAATCCCTCAATATGGGCAGTGCCGATGTTGGTAATAATCCCGTAGTCAGGCATGGCTATATTACAGAGGGCCCTGATCTCTCCCTGATGGTTTGCACCCATTTCCAGCACCATGATCTCGGTGTCATAAGGAGCGGAAAGAATAGTCAGCGGCAATCCGATATTGTTGTTGAAGTTTCCTTTTGTATAATGAACTCTGTGCTTCTTCGAAAGAATCCTTGCGATCAGCTCCTTCGTTGTTGTCTTGCCGTTTGTTCCGGTAATGGCCAGTACCGGAACTCCGAGGATTTTCCGGTGAAAAGCAGCCAGAGATTTAAGGCTTTCAAGGGTGTTATCCACAACGACAGTCCTGCCCTTGTTACAGCCGGTGTCATCTGTTATTGCATATGATGCCCCTTTGTTGAGTGCCTCGGAAACGTAGATATTTCCATCGTAGTTCTGCCCGCGGAGAGCAAAGAACAATTCGCCTTTTTTTACACTGCGCGAATCGGTCGATATACCGCTGGATTCCCTGAATAGTCTGTAAAGCTCAGTTAACTCCATCCTGCAAAAAAAAACCTCATTATATTTAATAATGAGGTTAAAAATAATAAATTTTATCCTATTATAGTCCGGCAGGACTTCCTACTCTGATCATCGCACATCTGAATCCGATATCATCACGGCTGCTTTCCTGATCAAGGTACCTTCTTGTTGAAGGATTGAGCCAGTATGCTCTGTCCTTCCATGATCCTCCCTTATACACCCTTGCATTGTCATTGATTAGTGTGTAGTAGTCATTTTCTTCCTGGGCATACATCCTTGACGAACCTTTCCTGTTATCCTCAGTTGTCCAGTCAGATCCGCTGGGAATAGCCGACTGCAGGTCACCGTCGCGGTAGTTCCTGTAATCTCCCCTCTGATAATTATATCTGTTTGCTACATCCTTGTCCTGAACTGTGTCAACATAAAGGCGGCCGAGATTATCCTTGCCAACAACCTGCCCGTTAGCGTCGCGCCTGAGATCTGTGTATACGTTTCCCCTGAAAGGATTGAAACCATCAACATCCTGCGATGTAAGAGGCCTGTAGACATCATTAACCCATTCATTAACATTGCCTGCCATGCAGTAAAGACCATAATCATTAGGCCAGTAAGATTTAACATCCGTGGTTATGCTTCCGTTGTCGTTCAGACTCCCGGCAACTCCCATCATGTCGCCCCTGCCCCTCACAAAGTTCGCCATCATCTCTCCACGTGATTTTTTTGCTGAATTCCTTACGTTATGTCCGTCCCATGGATAAATTCTTCTTTCATATATACGCTCTTCAAAGGTGTTACCTCTCAAAGAGTAAGCTGCAAACTCCCATTCTGCCTCGGTCGGAAGTCTGTATCCGGGAAGAAGCAGTCCATCCTCAAAATTGGTGCGCCTTTCTGTCTGATTCGGGTTAAGGCTTTCACGAAGCCTGTTTACCACTCCCTCATACTGACCGGCGAGATATGCTTCAGTGTTGAAGTTCTTCTCATTCAACTGGTTTGGATCAGGATTTAGTTCTCCCTCATCAATAAGAAGCTGTTCATTAACCCTGTCTGTCCTCCATAGGCAATAGTCATTGGCTTTTGTCCAGCTTACTCCTACAACAGGATAGTTATTGTACGAAGGATGCCTGAAATAATACTGAACATATGGATCGTTGAAGCCCATCGGACTTCTCCATACAAGGGTGTCAGGCAACGCCCTTCTGAAGACTTCAGGATAATCCCTGTAAACCCTTTTGATCCAGAACAGGTATTCACGGTAGTCTACGTTCCTGACCTCGGTCTCATCCATGTAAAATGATGATACCGTTACCGTCCTGGGCTCGTTGTTCCAGTCAAACATCACATCCTGCTCAACCCGGCCCATTGTGAACCGGCCTCCTTCAATAAGAACAAGACCGGGTCCCGTTCTTTGTTCCGCCCCGATTGCTACTTCAAATCCTCCGTTATCCGGATCGTTATATCTCCATCCTGTAGTTTGAGAGACATTTGAATCTCCGCTTTTGCCTCCCTTGCAGGAAAAGAGTACAATTGCAGCAATAAATACAACCGACAAGGTTCTGAATCTATACATAACTACTTAATTTAATCGCATTTATGATTTGTTAGAATACAATATTTCCAAAAAAAGTTTTTGGACACCAAGTATAACTATATAAGTGGCAATTTTATTGTACCGTATTTTAATCTTTTTTCAACTTTGTTTAATCTGTACGTCAGGCCTGTCTGGTGAGACAGGGAAAATGGCAGCAATGAGTTCCCCGATGCAAGATTAAACCTGTAATTGTAGAAAAAGGCAAGACTCTCCTTACGGAAAGAAAATCCGGCCTGAATATCAGTATTACCATTATTTTTAAGCATCAGAATCAAATTTGCAGCAACAATCTGATTCCCGGCCGAAGCACCGGCGCCCGCACAAAAGTATCCTCCTTGTATTGTCGCAAATAATAATGGCTCAATTTCCATGCCACTGTTTTTCCCTGGTTTAAAATCTCCTTTCAAATGAATAAAGTACTTTCTTTTCAACCTTTCAACAGGCTCACCGTCATTGTTAAGGTCAGGCTGGGCGAGGTGAGTTATTGCAATACCTCCCGAATAATTCCTGTATATGAACATAAAACCCGATCCAACATCAAAAATTGTCCTGTTCTGATCAGATATTGTTTCAGATGTCGGAAGGGAAGCGTTACCCATCAGGTCGATCTGATCCGGAAACAGGGCACCGGAGAAATTAAAACCCCGGTGAAAAAATGAAGCCGATAATCCGGCATTTACGTAAAGCTCCCTTCCTGCCTGAAGATGATACGAATAAGCAAACCCTCCACGAAGATCGTTTACAATACCTCCGAGGTAATCGTTGGATAAAAAAACGGAAGCTCCTCCGTGAACTGACTGAAAATATGAATCATATGAAAGATAGACAGAATGAAAGTTATAATGCTGACCCGGAAAGTGATTCATGTATGAAAGCCTGAATGTTCCATACTCCTCAATACCGGCTACCGAGGGATTATTCAGAACAAGTGTCTGATAACCAAAATCATAGCCTGTCTCCTGACTGATACCGTTTACCGACATCAGCAGAAACAGAACCATGCCTGAATATACAATCCTCATAGCCGACCTATTTGTACAGAAAACCAATATGAATAGTGTCCATCCTTGTATCCTGTGATATTTTCATACTGCAAATAAACTAAAAACAGAAACTACATTTCTATCTTTGATACAAATAATGATAAGGAAATCACATATAATCTTCGTTCTTCTGAATCTTGTCCTTGCCACGGCAGGGAGCGGTCAGAACAAAAGCGGCTATGCAGTTTCTTCCAGGCTTTCATCCGGCAGATGGTACAAGATTGCTCTCACCGGTGATGGTGTTTACAGGATTGATTTCTCAAAATTAAAACAACTGGGACTGACCGGTACATCATACCCCAGGATCTACGGAAATAACAACGGACAATTGTCGTGGTACAACGACGGATCAGCCCCCGACGACCTGAAGGAACTGGCTGTTTATCTCCACAAGGGCTCCGACGGTATTTTTAACGATGGCGATTACCTGCTCTTTTATGGACAGGGTACGGGAAGATGGTTGTTCAACAGTGACAGCAGGACTTATTCCTTTCAAAAACACTTCTATTCAGACACAGCATACTATTTTATAACTTCAGGCACCTCTCCGGGCAGGCTTGTTGAAATCTCATCGTCACCCGGAACTGAAGCTGAGTATTTATCTTCATCTTCCGATGCTCTGTCTGTTTTTGATATCGATACTGAAAATCTCATCCATTCCGGCAGGGAATGGTACCATCCCGTGAGCTGGTCAAAAGCTGTCGAGATAGATCCTGAGTTTGATAATATCACTGAATCTGAAAAGATAAGATACAATCTGAAACTTCTTGCAAGATCCCCTTCCTCATCCACGTTCAGCCTGTCTCATGACGGCAAGGTCATCAGTACCATCCCGGTTGCCGGAGTTGACTTCTCTTCCTCAACGGGTACTTATGCAAGAATTGTTACGGAAGACGGCGAGTTTGATCCGGCATCTTCCTCTCCTGTAATAAGCCTTTCTTTTATGAACTACGGACAGGCATCTGCAAAAGGCTGGATTGATTTTATCTGGTTACAGGCAAGAAGAGAAAATATTTTCAACGGCAAAGCTTTCCACATTCGGGATTCAAAATCAATTATCCCGGGTTCTGTTACTGAATTCACGATAAAGAACTCATCCCCTGAACCCGTTATCTGGGATGTGACAGATCCGCTTTCTCCAGAAATAATCCCTTTTTCAAGGAGAGGCGATGTTCTTTCTTTCAGGAAAATTACAGATACACTGAGGACTTTTGTTGTATTCGAAAATAGCAGTGCCCCTGAACCTGTATTTTCGGAGGAACCTGTCGATAATCAGGATCTGCATGCTTCTCCGGAAGCTGAGCTGATAATTGTTACCCATCCTCTGTTCCGGAAACAGGCTTTGAAACTGGCAGCTCTCCATCGACTGACCAGCGGTTTGAGTTCAGTTGTAGTTACACCAGGGGAGATTTACAATGAATTCTCGGGAGGAATACCCGATCTGGCAGCAATCAGGAATTTCGTAAGAATGAAACACATCCTGCAGACCGGTGCAGGCCTTCCCCTTAAATATCTTCTTCTCTTCGGGGACGGATCCTACGACAACCGGAGTAATATACCAGGCAATCCAGGTTTTATTCCTACTTATCAGACTCAGAATTCAAATGTTGTGATATCATCCTTTACCACTGACGATTTTTACGGACTTCTTGAAGATGGTGAAGGAGGGGAATCAGGCACCCTGGATGTTGGGATAGGTCGTCTGCCGGTTTCAGACACCTCTCAGGCATCGCTTATCATTTCAAAAATTGAAAACTATCTTAACTCACCCCTTAAGGGTAACTGGAAAAACATCGTATGCATTACCGCTGATGATGAGGATGGTAACACTCACCTTACTGACGGAGAAGGGCTTGCCAGGCTGGTGAGTGAAAAAGCCCCATGGATCAACACTGAAAAAATATATTTTGATGCTTTTAAACAGACAACAAGCTCAACGGGAGAGTTTTATCCCGATGTTGAAAAGGCAATAAATGACCGAATAAACAACGGCGTACTTATTTTTAACTACATCGGGCATGGGAATGAGCTGAGCCTTGGTCACGAAAGAGTTGTAACCCCAACATCCATAACAAAGTGGAAAAATAGCGGCCAGCTGCCGCTGATCATAACAGCGACATGCGAATTCAGCCGCTTTGATGATATGGAGTACAACAATTTTACTGGTACAGCATCAGGGAAGAACTCATCGGGTGAAAGCATACTGTTTTCAAAGGCTGGAGCAATAGCCCTTATGTCAACAACGAGACTCGTATATTCAGCTCCGAACTACACTCTCAACAGGAGCATTTTTGATGTAGCTTTCAATCGTGATGGCAACGGACAGCCAATGAGCTTCGGCGACATAATAAAAACAGCCAAGAACAACTCCGCAAACAATATGAACAGCAGGAACTTCGTACTTCTCGGCGATCCTGCAGTAAAACTGACATGGCCCTGGAACGGTGAAATCGTGACTGATTCCGTCAACTCGAAACATATTTCAGGAGATATCGACACATTAAAGGCACTTTCACTGATTACAATTTCAGGGCATGTAACCGATCATACCGGAAAAGTGTGCGAGAGCTTTAACGGACATGTTATCCCGACAGTCTATGGGCAGGAAGTTTTAGTAAAGACTCTTGCAAACGACGGAGGACAGCCGGTTGACTTCCCCGAAAGAAGGAACATCCTCTTCAGCGGAAACACCAGATCGACAAACGGCAGATTCAGGTTCTCATTCATTGTTCCGCGCGACCTTGATTATTCATACGGAAACGGTAAAATCAGTTATTATGCCTGGGATGAAAAAAGTGAATATAAAGGAGTTTTTTCCGACATCATCGTCGGTGGATTCAGTAACGTAAACCAGACTGACACCACAGGCCCGGGAATAGTACTATTCATCAACGACACTCTTTTCAGGGACGGAGGAATTACAGGACCCGAGCCAAAACTGCTTGCACTCATTGACGATAAGGACGGGATCAACGCTACAGGGAAAGGGATCGGCCACGACATTGCCTGCTGGATCGATGATGACAGATCGGAAATTTTCATCCTCAATGAGTTTTTTGAAAACGACCATAACAGTTACACCAGCGGGAAGGTCAGTTACCAGCTTCCCGGACTCAGTCCAGGCAGGCACACCCTGACACTGAAGGCCTGGGATAATTTCAACAATTCAACGGAGAAAAGTATAAGCTTCGTCGTTGATACGAGCCGGCAGTTCATTATCAGAAACCTGATCAGCTACCCTAATCCCTTCAGAGAGGTTACAACGATCACTGCAGGACATAACAGACCTGGAGAATCAGTCGGAATTACCCTGATCATTTACGATATGGGCGGCAGGACAATAAACATTATAAAAAAACAGTTCAGTACATCAGGATACCAGCTTGAATCCCTTGAATGGGATGGAACTACTTCAGGAGGAATGAAAGCAGGCAGGGGGATATATCCCTATATCCTGAAAGCTGCTCTCAGCAATGGTGAAACTGCCACTACTTCAGGCAGAATGATCATTTATTAACAGCTACACAATAAGTCGCTGAAATATTTGTTTTATATTTGCAAAATCAAAAAATCACCGCATGAAGAGAAAAATTACCCTGCTAATTTCAATATTATTCTTTTTTACTCTGGCCACTGAGCTCTACGCACAGGAACTAAATGCCATTCAGACCGTTGTTCCTTTTCTGACTATCGCTCCTGATTCAAGAGCCGGGGCTATGGGGGATGTAGGTGTTGCAACAACCCCTGATACATACAGCCAGCACTGGAATCCCGCCAAATTTGCTTTTATCGATGGCAAGGCAGGCGTCGGTATTTCCTACTCTCCCTGGCTGAGGAATCTTGTTCCCGATATCAATATCGCGTATCTCACAGGGTATTACAGGATTGACCGGAGGCAGGTGGCCAGCGCAAGCCTTCTTTACTCATCCCTCGGAGATGTTCCCTTTACAGATGAGTTCGGGAACCTTGAACGTAATTTCAAACCAAACGAACTTGCGTTTGACCTTGGCTATTCAAGGATCTTCGGAGATTATTTCTCAGGAGGGATCGTCTTCAGGTTCATTTACTCAAACCTGACGGGGGGAACCTATTCAGGAGGCGATGCTACAAAGGCGGGAACATCATTTGCTGCCGACATTGCAGGCTATTACCATAATGATGATCTGAGTCTTTTCGGGAAAGACGCTGAAGCAGGTTTTGGTGTGAACTTTTCCAACATCGGATCGAAGATGAGTTATTCCGACGACCAGAAATCTGATTTCATACCGATGAACCTCAGGTTTGGATCAGCAGGTACAATCAACCTTGACAGCTACAATAAAATTACCCTGGCGATTGATTTCAATAAACTCCTCGTTCCCACACCTCCGGTTTATAACAACGATATGGAAATTATCGACGGCAAAGATCCCAATGTATCTGTTCCTGTGGCTATCTTCCAGTCTTTTTACGATGCCCCCGGAGGATTCAGCGAGGAGATCCGCGAAATAACATCCTCCATAGGACTTGAATACTGGTATAATGAACAGTTTGCCATCAGAGCCGGGTATTTTCACGAAAATGAGAGCAAGGGCAACAGGAAGTACTTCACCGCCGGTGCAGGCTTTAAGCTGAAAGGTTTTGAGATCGACTTCTCTTACCTCATGCCCACAGTGGCAAATCACCCGCTTGCAAGAACACTTCGCTTTTCTCTTGCATTCGACATCAATACTTTGCAGAATAACGGCAATTAAACCTGATGAATATACGTATTGGCCAGGGTATCGATTTTCATCGTCTCGAACCAGGTCTTAAGCTTTGGCTGGGAGGAGTAAACATACCGTCAGAAAAAGGCTGTGTCGCACATTCCGACGGTGATGTTCTAATTCATGCCATTTGCGACAGCCTACTTGGAGCAGCAGGCCTGAGAGACATCGGATATTATTTTCCTGATACCGATCCTCAGTTTAAGGATATCGACAGCAAGATCCTTCTAAAAAAAAGCTACGGACTTATAAGTGTTGAAGGTTTCAGGGTTAATAATCTCGATTCAACAGTTTGCCTCGAAAGACCAAAAATCTCATCTTATATCCCCGAGATGAGAAAAATTATTTCTTCCATACTCAATATATGGCCGGAAAACATCTCGATAAAAGCAACGACAACCGAGAAGATGGGATTTACCGGAAGAGGAGAAGGTATCGTGGCTCTATCGGTTGTAACCCTGATCAAGTAATGCCTGCTCTATCAGACTGTCATCAGCATAGCTGGGCATCGTAACCTGTAATCCGGGTGTTCTCTGCATTTCTCTGCTGAGTGTACTAACAGCTCCTTCATTCCTTGCCCAGCTTCGCCTCGCAATCCCGTTGTTCACATCCCAGTGGAGCATCATGATCAGCTTTTCCTCAGTCTCCTTTGTGCCATCAAGAACCATTCCGAATCCGCCATTGATCACTTCGCCCCAGCCTACCCCTCCTCCGTTATGCAGCGAAACCCAGGTTGCTCCCCTGAATGAGTCGCCAATTACATTCTGAACAGCCATGTCGGCAGTGAACTTTGATCCGTCCCTTATGTTTGATGTCTCCCTGTATGGGGAATCAGTTCCCGACACATCGTGGTGATCCCTTCCTATAACAATTGGCGCAGAGATAATGCCGTTCCGTACAGCGGTGTTGAAAGCCCTGGCAATGGCAATCCTTCCTCCGGAATCAGCATATAGAATCCGCGCCTGTGATCCCACAACAAGCCTGTTTGCCGAAGCTTCTCTTATCCACAGAAGGTTATCCGATAACTGCTGCCTGATCTCCTGAGGGGCAGAGGACATTATGTCTTCAAGGATCTCAACTGCAATCCTGTCGGTTAACTCTAGGTCCGACGGATCGTTTGAACAGCATACCCAGCGGAAGGGTCCGAAACCATAATCAAAACATAAGGGACCCATAATGTCCTCCACGTATGAAGGATACCTGAAACCTCCCGAAGGAGTCATGATATCGGCTCCGGCCCTCGATGATTCGAGGAGAAATGCATTTCCATAATCGAAAAAATAAGTCCCGCCTTCCGTGTGAATGTTTATCGCCTTTACCTGTCGCCGCAGCGACTCCCGTACCAGCTCTCTGAAAAGCTCAGGATCTGAAGAGATCATGAGGTTTGCTTCATCGAACGATAAACCCGCCGGATAATAACCACCTGCCCAGGGATTGTGAAGAGATGTCTGGTCGGAACCAATGTCAACCCTTATATTACTAACTGCAAATTGCTCCCAGACATCAACAATATTACCATGATAGGCAATAGAAACCACCTCCCCTTTTTCCTTTGCCTTTTTCACCCTTCTGATAAGCGCATCAGTATCTGAAATTACTTCATCAACCCATCCCTGCGAATGCCTTGTCTTTATCGCCCTGGGATTCACTTCAGCTATTACCGAAATCACTCCTGCTATTTTTGCAGCTTTTGGCTGGGCTCCCGACATTCCCCCAAGCCCCGACGAGACGAAAAGCAGGGGATCCCTGCTGTGACCATTGTCCGCCAGTTTCCTTCGTGCGTTAAGTATTGTAATGGTTGTTCCGTGAACAATACCCTGGGGGCCGATATACATATACGATCCGGCCGTCATCTGACCATATTGCGATACGCCCAGGGCGTTGAATCTTTCCCAGTCGTCCTGCGATGAATAATTAGGTATTACCATACCGTTCGTTACCACCAGGCGCGGTGCATTCCTGTGCGAAGGGAAAAGCCCGAGGGGATGGCCGGAATACACTGACAGGGTCTGCTCATCCGTCATTTCCGAGAGATACTTCATCACAAGCCTGTACTGAGCCCAGTTCTGAAATACGGCCCCATTGCCTCCATAGGTTATCAGTTCATGAGGATGCTGGGCAACGTTACTGTCGAGATTATTTGAAATCATAAGCATTATTGCCCCGGCATGAACCGATCTGAAAGGAAACTCCTCTATATGCCTGGCCCTGATCTCGTAATCGGGCCTGAACCTGTGCATGTAGATCCTTCCATAATCCCTGAGTTCAGCTGCAAATTCCCCTGCCAGTACACTGTGGAAATGTCCAGGAAAATACCTTAGGGCATTTTTAACCGCAAGCTTCTTCTCGTCACCGGTCAGAATGTCCTTGCGCCTGGGGGCATGGTTCAGGGTCTCGTCGTATCCCTTAGGCGGGGGCAGCTCATCCGGAATACCTTCCGATACCTGCCTCATGAATTCAGATTTTGCCATGGTGTAATATTTGTTGCACATACAAAGTTAGAAAATAAAAAAAACCACCCCGAAGGTGGTTTTAATATCGATGATAAAGTTTTGTAAAGGTTAAACTTTAGTCTCATTTATGATCTCGTCATCAACCAGGATCCTGCCACAGTATTCACACACGATGATCTTCTTTCTCGATTTGATGTCAAGCTGCCTCTGAGGCGGTATCTGATTGAAACATCCGCCGCATGCATCCCTCTGTACGGGAACAACAGCAAGACCGTTTCTGGCGTTGGATCTTATTCTTTTATAAGCGGTCAGCAATCTTTCTTCTATACGCTCCTGGATTTTCTCCGACTTATTGTACAATCCCTCTTCTTCCTTCTGGGTGTCGGATATTATCTCGTCAAGCTCAGCCTTCTTGTTTTCCAGATCAGACTTCCTTTCTCCAAGAGTCGATTCCGACTCACCTATGACACTTTTCTTCTCGTCAATCTGTACTGTGAACTCCTTGATTTTCTTGTTGAAGAGCTCAATCTCAAGATTCTGAAATTCAATCTCCTTTGACAGGGAGTCAAATTCCCGGTTATTTCTGACATTTTTCTGCTGCTCCTCATATTTTTTTATAAGGGTCTGTGCCTCAACAATTTCATTGTTCTTCTTCGAAACAGCCTTTTCAAGGTTGACAACTTCCTCCCTGAGGTTACCCAGCCTTGTTTCAAGTCCTGCTATTTCATCTTCAAGATCCTGAACTTCAAGCGGGAGCTCCCCCCTGAGTGTTTTTATTTTATCTATTTCTGAATCAACTAATTGAAGGCTATATAAAGCTCTCAACCTCTCCTCAACAGATATCTCGGGTTCATGTGTTTTTGATTTTTCCATTTTACAGATAGTTTATCGGATTGGTATTTATTTCTGAAAACCGGAGTGCAAATGTAGGGAATTTTTCGATAATTAGGTCGTATAAAATTTCGGTTGCATATTTTTCCGTTTCATAATGACCGCAGTCCACAAGCAGTATCTGATCACCGGCATCAAAAAAGGAGTGGTATTTCAGGTCAGCCGTAAGATAGGCATCAGCTCCGGCGGCCAAAGCGTCGTTCAGCAACGAGGCTCCCGCGCCCCCGCACAAAGCGACCTTGCGTATTGTCCTTCCTGAAGGCTTCGAGTACCGGATCCCCGTTGCAGAGAGAGATGAAGAAACTGTCTTTAGAAAATCACTCTCACCCAGAGGTTCATTCAGATAACCAATACTGCCAAAACCTATTCCTGAGTTATCATTCTCCAGAGGAACAATGTCATAGGCTGCTTCCTCATACGGGTGGGCCTCGAGCAAAGCTTTTATGACTTTATCCCTGACATGTGAAAAAAGTATTGTTTCAAACCTCACTTCTTTTTCAAAGTGCATTTTTCCTTTCTCACCTGCAAAAGGTTCTGCTCCCTCTCCTGCCCTGAAACTACCCGTTCCGTTCACCGTGAAACCGCATCTGTCGTAATTTCCTGTTATGCCCGCCCCTGCATCGAAAACAGCCTCCCTTACCCTTTCGAGATGCGCATCCGGAACAAAAGCAATAAGCTTGAGAAGCCTGTTTTTCAGACTCTGAAGAACACTTATTCTTTCAAGGCTAAGCTTCTGCGCCATCCTGTGACTTACACCGTTTTTCAGGACATCGAGGTTGGTATGCGCAGAGTAAATGGCTATCTGGTTTTTTACAGCCTTGAAAATTATCCGTCCTGCCGGCGTCTTTTCATCAATTCGTTTTAATCCTTTAAATATCAGCGGATGATGCGAAATTACGATTCCGCATTCCTTCTGAACTGCCTCTTCAATGACTTCCTCTGTTACATCAAGTGTCAGAAGCCCCGACCTGATGTCGTTTCCTTCATTCCCTACCTGAACCCCCGAATTATCATATCCTTCCTGAAGAGACAGAGGAACTGCCTGATTGAGGTGATCAACAAGCTCTGTTAGTTTCATGTCTGGTGATTTTTTTCAGATGGAGTCTCTCAATTCTGTAAGAAGATCCTTTATCTTCCTCAGCGACTTGCCAATCTCATATTTATATTCCTCTTCGTCCCAGCGACCTGAAAGTTTCTTTTTGACGCCTGCTATCGTCATTCCTTCTTCCCTGAGAAGCTTATGGATGACACCCAGGTTTTTCACATCGGTTGCTGTGAACATCCGGTTGCCCTTCTTGTTTTTCATTGGTTTCAGGATAGTGAACTCGTTTTCCCAGAATCTTACCGTTGAAACCGGGACATCGAGCATTCTGGAAACCTCGCCTATGGAATAATAAAGCTTCTCAATTTGTTTTTCTTTATAGGGCATGATGAATATAATAAATTCGGGAATATAAGCAAAGTGCAGGCAGCAACACCGCGAAACAGGCATCAGTCAAACGACTGGCCGGTTCTTGAAGCGATCTCAACCATCTCCTCATACTCACCCGGAGTCAGGTCATTGAAAAAATAATTCACCGGGTCAACGTTAACTCCGTTTAGCTTGATCTCGTAATGCAGGTGCGGTGCAACCGACATGCCGGTATTCCCGACAAAACCTATTACATCTCCCCTGTGAACCTTCTGCCCCTGCCTTACATTGAAGCTGTCGAGGTGGGCATATATCGATGTGTAGCCAAAACCGTGATTGATGACAATATAGTTCCCCATTCCTCTCAAACCCGACTGCACAAGCTCTATAGTACCATCGCCCGATGCATAGATCTCTGTTCCCATTGGCGCTGTAAAATCCATTCCTGCATGGAACTTGCTTATCTTGTAATAGGGATGTATCCTGAGTCCGAAGCCGGAAGCAATACGGGTAAGATCCTTCAGGGATATCGGAATAACAGCAGGTATTGACCTTAACATGTTCTCCTTTTCCTTCGCCAGAAGGATCAGCTCGTCGAAGGATCTTGACTGGACATAAACCCTTTTCTTTATCATGTCGAGCTTCCTGGCTGTCTCAACAACAAGTTTCGAATTCCTGAATCCTTCAAGTTCGTTGTACCTGTTTACTCCCCCGATGCCTGCCATTCTCTGTGTGGCTTCTATAGGCTCGGCGCCAAAGATCGTCCTGTAAAGATTGTCATCTGTTTCCTGAAGATGTTCAATGACCTTCTCGAGATTTCCCATCTCCCTGTGAATAAGATTATACTGGAGTGTCAGCTGTTCAATCTCGCGTTTAAGGGCTTTCTCCTTTGGGGTGTCGAAAAACAATCCGAAAAGAAAGTTAAAAACAATGGCAATTAAAACAGAACCTATTATATAAGCCAGCGACCTGAGAAAAATCTCCCGGGCTCCCAACCGTACCTTGTCAAAGCTGAGTGATTCCGGATTGAACTTATATTTGGGCTTTGCCATGATTTGGCAAAGATAAAATTTTTACTTCTACAAATAAAATATTGAAAGGTAATCTGACGATAGCCTTGTTCTGCGGGGAGGTAAAATTACTACCTGAATCTGGATTGGGATGTAAGAGTCTGTATCATCTCAAAATACTCCTCCTCGGAAAGATCATTATTAAAATAATGAAGAGGATTCCTGTGCTGCCCGAAAAGATCTATCTGATAGTGCAGGTGCGGACCAGAGGATGTTCCTGTGCTGCCTGTAAGACCAATAAGATCCCCCCTCTTTACATTCAACCCGACTGTTACTTTCATATTGCTGAGATGTCCGTAGGTTGATCTGTATCCATATCCGTGATCAATAACAATGCAATTTCCGAATCCCCCCTTCCAACCGGCTTCGATAACCTTGCCTGAACCTGTTGCAAAGACTTCGGTGCCATAGGGAGTGCTGAAATCCTGACCATGATGCCACTGGGGTGTTCCGAGGACCGGATGCTTTTCCCTGAATTTTACGCCGTCACCAAGCCTGTAGACAACATTGACCGGGCTTATCATCGGAAGGTACTCCAACTCTCTTTTCCACTCATTCTTCTGCTCTTCAATCGACCTGAACGATTCGTATTGAACTGTTGTCCTGTTCCTTATCTCGTCAACTTTCATCCTCAAGGCAAGCATCAGGACAGAATTATCGTAGCCGTCAAGTTCTTCGTAACGGACAATACCCCCGGTTCCCATCTTTCTTACAGAAGCAGGGATCGAATCCATTTCAAGAACCGGCCTGTACCGGTTGGCATCTGATAATTCAAGATCTGAAAGAATATTAAGGGAGTTATTGACCTTCATCTGCATTATCGAATACTGAAGCCTGATATCCTCTATCTCCTGCTGAAGGGCTTTTTCCTTTACTGAACCATAAGTGCTGTTGAAGATCGAAGTATAGATGAAAGTGACAGCTGCTGATGCCAGAAGCCAGCCAGCGAACCGGATGATCCTGCCTTTGAAGGGTATCCTCACCTGCTTGAAAAGCAAATCTGTGTGATCAAGAAAATATTTCTTTTTAAACATCAGGAAATCCTGTTTTTTTCTCCGGGATGGACAAATCTAACACATTTGAATTAATTTTACAAACTCATTTTTCTGTTAAATATTGTAAACTAAATATGCCAAAAAGTCTTAAAGCGCAGGAACTCAGGCAAAGCTTCTTTGATTTCTTCAGTGAAAAGGATCATCTAATTGTTCCTTCAGCACCCCTTGTTGTAAAAAATGACCCTACTCTGATGTTCACAAACGCCGGGATGAATCAGTTCAAGGATATTTTTCTCGGAAATCAGCAGGCAGCATCAAAAAGAATTGCAAACTCTCAGAAATGCCTGAGAGTTTCAGGAAAACACAATGACCTTGAAGAAGTAGGACATGACACATACCACCATACCATGTTCGAAATGCTTGGCAACTGGTCGTTCGGAGATTATTTCAAAAAGGAAGCCGTTGACTGGGCCTGGGAATTTCTGGTCAGGAAACTTGGAATACCGGAAGACCGGATTTACGCTACAATTTTCGAAGGAAGTCCCTCAGAAAACGTCCCTCGGGATGATGAGGCATTCAACTGCTGGAAAGAATGTTTCCGCGATCCCGGCCAAAGGATACTGGAAGGGTCAAAGAAGGATAATTTCTGGGAAATGGGCGATACAGGACCCTGCGGACCTTGCTCCGAAATACATGTCGATATAAGGGACGACCAGGAACGAAACAGAATACCAGGCGATACCCTGGTTAACAAAGGGCATCCTCAGGTAATAGAAATATGGAATCTCGTTTTCATCCAGTACAACCGTCTCGCCGACGGAAGACTTGAGCTGCTTCCTGAAAAACACGTTGATACCGGAATGGGATTCGAACGCCTTTGCATGGTTGTCCAGAATAAGAAATCAAACTACGACACCGACAACTTCCAGTCAATAATAAGCGAAATATCAGCAATCTCAGGTAAAAGTTACGGCGTATCGGAAAACTGGGATGTGGCTTTGAGGGTGATAGCAGATCACCTCAGGGCAATTGCCTTCTCAATTGCCGACGGTCAGATCCCTTCAAACAACAAAGCAGGCTATGTGATAAGAAGGATTTTAAGGAGAGCTGTCCGCTATGGATACAACAACCTGGGAATGGAGGAACCCTTCATCCACAGACTCGTTGATGTGCTTGCTTTAACAATGGGTGATGCCTATCCCGAGTTAAGAAGCAGAAAGGATACTATCCGGAAAGTGATCCTCGAAGAAGAAACCGCATTCCTGAAGACACTTGGAAAAGGGCTTAAACTTATTGAAAGGAAAATTGAAGAACTGAAAAGCAATCAGCAGACAATTCTGCCTGGTAAGGATGCCTTTGAACTTTATGATACATTCGGATTCCCTCCCGACCTGACACAGCTTATACTGAAGGAGAACAACCTTTCGATTGACAACCAGGGCTTCGAAAAGGAAATGAAAAATCAGAAAGCCAGGTCAAGGGAAGACGCAGTTGTGGAGGCAGGCGACTGGATTATCATCATGGAAGCCGGTGAGACAGAGTTTACGGGCTACACAAAAACCGAAGACTACGTCAGAATTGTAAAATACCGTTCTGTCAGGTCAAAAGGAAAAGAACAGCTTCAGATAATTCTCGACCGCACTCCGTTCTATGCCGAATCGGGAGGGCAGGTTGGAGATACAGGATTTCTTGTCTCAGATACTGATAAAATAACAGTTACCGATACCATTAAGGAAAACAATGCGATTGTCCACCTGAGCCACGGAAAAATAAATGACCCCAAAGCAATCTTTCATGCCGTTATCGATCAGGAAAAAAGAGCAATGACGGCTAACAACCACAGCGCGACACACATCCTTCACTATGCCCTCAGGTCTGTCCTTGGCAACCATGTTGAACAGAAAGGATCCCTTGTTACCCCCGAACGACTCAGGTTTGACTTCAGCCATTACAGCAAGGTCTCAAGGGAGGAACTAAGAATGGTGGAAGAGAAGGCAAACAGGATGGTAAGGGAAAGCTCCAGCCTGAAAGTCTCCGATGGCATTACAATGAACCAGGCAAGGGAAATGGGAGCAATAGCCCTTTTCGGGGAAAAATACGGAGATACTGTAAGAGTTGTCGAATTCGGCGATTCGAGAGAACTTTGCGGCGGAACCCATGTGAATAATACAGGCAGCATCGGTATGATAAAAATTATATCCGAGTCGGCTGTTGCTGCAGGAATAAGGAGAATTGAAGCTGTTTCAGGCCAGAAGGCAGAAGAATATATCAATTCAGTGGTTTCGGCCATTGACGATATATCAGTTATGCTGAAAAGCACCGGCAATATAAGGGAAAGCGTCGAAAAACTTCTTGAGGAAAACACCTCCCTTAGAAAAGAAATAGAAAAGCTTCACAATCAGGCAGCTTCAAATATCACCAGAGATCTTCAGGCAAAAAGCATCAAAATCGGAAACCTCAATTTCATGTCGGCAGTGATCGATACCGATACAACAGAAGTGTTGAAGACCATTGCATTTCAGGTCAGGACAAGATCAGAAAACTCGGTTCTGGTACTCGGAGCTGAAATAGATTCAAAAGCTAACCTTATTGTAATGGTAAGCGACGACCTTGTAAAGGGAACAAAGCTCAATGCCGTTTCTATTATCAGAGAGATAGCTTCAGAAATAAACGGAGGTGGTGGTGGACAGCCGTTCCTTGCTTCGGCGGGGGGAAAGAAGCCTGCCGGTATAAAGGAAGCTCTAAGTAAAGCTGAAAAATATGTCAGGTCGCTGGCAGAATGATCAGCGAGTTAATCCAAGGCAGGCTGCCGTTAATGGCAGCTGGCAGCCTGATTTATGGTCAGTCAGCCTGAGTGCATAACTATATTTTGTATTTTTGGGTCTTTCAGTGTTTGATGAACAGAATAACCAGAATTTTAATATTTGCTGCATTTGCTGCAGTCTCGGGAATAACGGTAACATGTACCCCTGAGGCATGTTTTGAAGAAACAAATGCCTATGTCAAGGCTTTTTTTTACAGCAACATCACAAAAGAGATAACTGCTCCCGACAGTATAACCCTTCATGGTATCGGAAATTCATCTTCGATGATCTATGACGCGACCCCTGACGTTCAGCCTGCCCTCCTGCCCCTGGATGCATCTTCGGGATTCTGTACCTTCGTTCTTAAAATCAACGGTATAACTGACACTTTAACGTTCAGGTATTCAAGCTATCCCCGACTGATCTCAAAAGAATGCGGATACACTTTCTACCATAATCTTGATACTATCTTCCATACAAAAAACATAATTGATTTCATTTACAGGAGCTCATCCGGCATCACGACAAAGAATGAGGAGAACATACGCATATTTTTTTAGCATGGTGATGATGCTTTCAGGCACTTTACTGAAAGGACAGGATACCGTTATGTTCCCCCTTAAGATTAGGGCAGGTTTTGATATTGCTGGCCCGGGCATTTATGCTGGTAATAAGGATAATCTGAGTCTCGAAGGATACATTTCATACGACAGGAATGAAAAGATCTCCTGGGTCATTGAAGCAGGTTATCTCGATTATAAATACTCCCAGTATAATTATTCCTACAAAAGCAACGGCGTCTTTGCCAGGCTGGGAGCCGATTTCAACCTTCTGCAACCCTCCGCGTCGGCTGGAAAACACTGGGCAGGGATAGGCATTAGATACGGCATCGGTTTCTTCAAGGCAGAAACGCCATCATTTGAATACAATAATTACTGGGGAAGCTATGGTTCTTCAATTCCTTCGCGTGCCAGCACCGGACATTTTTTAGAGGTGGCGCCGGGTGTCAGGACCGAATTGTTCAGGAACTTCAGCATGGGATGGAACATAAGACTAAAACTCCTCGTGGCTGGCGGCGGAGGTAAGGACCTCAGGCCAATTTACTTCCCGGGATACGGTAACAGCGGAAAAAGAACCGCAGCAGGAATATCCTATTACCTTTCATGGAATATTCCTTACAAAACCAAAAGGGTTGTAACGCAACCCGAAGAGCCCGGGGAAGAGGAGGAAATCCCTGAAGAATACTAAACTGACCTCACCTCACGGTTGTGGCTGAATGCCCACAGTCCGGCGAAAGTCAGAAAACCATTCAGAAGAAGCAGTTCAAATCCGAATTTATATCCATTGAAAAGCTCCTCCGAATACATGCTGAGAAAATAACAAATAACCGGCGATAATACAGCAATGTACGGTGTTACACGGTCATTTACCACCCTGGTCGTGAACAGCCCGAAGGTAAATAATCCCAGAAGAGGGCCGTAGGTATACCCGGCTATCGTAAACAACTTGTCAATTATAGCCTTGTCGTTCAGTGCACGAAAAACAAGTATGGAAATGAAGAATATGACCGCGATTGTTATATGAACAGCATATCTTGTTCTGATCTTTTCCCTTTCACTCATGCTGTGCTTCTTTTCAAGACCCAGAAAATCGATGCTAACCGAAGTGGTAAGAGATGTCAGGGCGCCATCGGCACTCGGGAAAGCCGCTGATATAAGTCCGATGAGAAAAACAATTCCTGCAACAGGACTCAGATACTGGAAAGCAATAGTGGGAAAAAGGTCGTCGGTCATTGCAACCGATACGTTCCTGCTTCTTGCAAAAAGAAGAAGAAATGCACCAAGGATAAGAAAGAGGAAATTGACAAAGACAACTATACCGCTGAAGGTGAACATATTCTTTTGCGCTTCCTTAAGGTTCCTGCAGCTCAGGTTTTTTTGCATCATCTCCTGATCGAGCCCGGTCATGGAGATTGTAATGAACATACCGCTGAGAAACTGTTTAAGGAAGAACCGTTCATTATGCCAGTCGGTTATAACAATCTTCGAATCAGGGCTTCTTAAGACTTCTCCGGCAAGTCTGAAAAGCGGTTCTCCCATCTCCCTGCTTATGTAGATTACAGAAAGCACTACCGCCAGAAGCATGAATGTTGTTTGCAGGGTATCAGTCCAGACTATTGTTCTTATCCCCCCCTTGAGAGTGTAAAGGATAATAAGGGTAATAAAGATCAGGACATTAACCCAGAACGGAACATTCCATGCGTCAAATACAAATATCTGCAGGACGTTGATAACCAGAAACATCCTCAACGAAGCCCCAAGTATTCTGGATAGAATAAAAAACCCGGCTCCCGTTTTGTACGACCAGAATCCGAATCTTTTTTCCAGATATGTATAAATAGAGGTCAGCTTAAGTCTGTAATAAAGGGGAAGAAGAACCGTGGCGATGGCGATGTATCCGAAAAGGTAACCGAAGACAACCATCATATAGCTGAACTGAGTCTCCTGAACCCAGCCCGGCACCGACATGAAAGTAACACCCGACAGAGACGCACCTATCATCCCGTATGCAACCACAAACCATGGTGAGACCCTGTTACCGACATAAAAGGTCTGATTGTTTGCCTTCCTGGATGTGAACCATGTCACAACGAATAAAAGAGCCGTGTAGGCAATGAAAATCCCCAGGATGAGTATCGGATTCATAGATCATAGAATTTAATCTGCAAGAATAACAAAAAGTAAGCAGGTAAAAAATCCCTTACCCTCTGGTCAATGAAATAATATTGGATTAAATTTGCCAGAAACACCAGCTAATGAGTATTTCATCTTATCCCTCCAGGCTTCTCGAAAATGCAGTGAATGAGTTTGCTTCACTTCCCGGAATCGGACGCAAGACAGCTTTCAGGCTGGTAATGAACCTTCTTAAAAAAGATCCGGCCGAAGTGAAAAAATTCGGAGAAACATTAATCAGACTGCACGGGGAGATCCATTACTGCAAAAACTGCCATGGAATTTCGGATTCGGAGTTATGCTCAATATGCAGCGACGAAAAAAGAGACAGTGCAACAATCTGCGTAGTGGAAAATATCCAGGATGTTATGGCCATTGAGAATACCAGGCAATTCAGAGGGCTATACCATGTGCTCGGAGGGATTATCTCTCCTGTCGACGGAATAGGTCCTGCGGACCTTAGGATCGATTCGCTTGAGGAAAAAGTCAGGTCAGGGGGAATAACTGAGGTCATCCTGGCACTTAGCACAACGATGGAGGGAGACACCACCAACTTTTACATCTTCAGGCGGCTCAGCAACTATAATGTCCTGCTTACCACACTTGCCAGAGGCGTTGCCATTGGCGATGAACTTGAATACACTGATGAGGTTACACTGGGACGTGCAATAAACAACCGGAATCCCTATCATCAGTGATTCAACCGGAAAATCAACCGGATACCAGATGCACTTTTCGCGACAGATTTCTGTCTGCCAATGTGATGCATCCGTTAAACATATTTGAGTCTGTGTTGTTAATGTAGAAAAAAGATCTGATGGCAAAACTGAATATTATACTTCCCGCAATGGGAGAAGGAGTTATAGAGGCGACAATTAATAAATGGCTCGTTAGTACCGGAGCAGAGGTTAAGGAAGATGACCCGCTCGTTGAGGTTGCTACAGACAAGGTTGATTCTGAAATACCTGCTCCTTCATCAGGGAAGGTGGTTGAGATAAAAGTCACCGAGGGGACAATTGTAAAAGTAGGTGAGATAATTGCAGTGCTTGAGAACAATGATGAGGCAGGACCCGGGGAGATAAAGCTGGTCGAAAAAGAGGTTGAAAGAATAAGGGAGACTATAAATGAAACACGTCAGGAGCTAAAGGAAGAACGAACTGTATCTGAAGAAATGAAGAGCAGGACATCCTCCGGCAAATTTCTTTCACCTCTCGTAAGAAGCATAGCAGCCAGAGAGAATGTAGGCTATGATGAGCTCGACAGGATCAGCGGCACGGGAATGGACGGAAGGATTACAAAGGATGATATCATCACCTTCCTTGAAAACCGGTCAAAAAAAGCTGTAAAAGAGGTTGCAGAAGAAAAGCCTGAAGCGAAGGAAAAACCTTCACCTGTAAAAGCATCCGATGGCGATGAGATAATTGAGATGGACCGTGTAAGGAGGCTTATTGCAGATCATATGGTGATGTCTAAAAGAACTTCGCCGCATGTTACCTCCTTCATCGACGCAGACGTAACCCGTCTGGTAAACTGGAGAAACAGTGTTAAAGACAAATTCCTTGCCTCTGAAGGACAGAAACTTACCCTCACCCCGATTTTTATCGAAGCAACAGCAAGAGCCCTCCAGGATTATCCCATGATAAACATTTCTGTTGACGGAACCAATATCATCCGCCGCAGAAATATAAACATAGGAATGGCAACCGCACTCCCCGATGGTAATCTTATCGTTCCTGTTATACGGAACGCCAATGAAAAAAATCTCACGGGACTGGCACGGGCAGTTAATGATCTTGCAGCAAGGGCAAGAGGAAATAAACTCAAACCCGACGAAATAACAGGCGGAACCTTCACAATAACGAACTTCGGAACATATAATAACCTGTCAGGCACACCAATAATAAACCAGCCCCAGGCTGCCATACTCGGCACAGGCGCAGTAAGAAAGATGCCTGCTGTAATTGAAACCCCCGACGGAGACGTGATTGCTATCCGGCATATTATGATCTTATCACTCAGCTATGACCACAGGGTTATTGACGGAGCTCTGGCAGGAAAATTCCTGGGACGGATAAAGGAGATACTGGAAAACTATTCATCTGACATTTTCTGATCTTCGGGCAAGACATAATCGGTCATTTCCGGCACGGGATAAAAATACAAGGTTGCCTGACTGTTTTTTCTCAAAATTGTTATATTTGTTATAATGATTACAGTCAGGAGGAACATATATTGCCTTTTTCTGCAGTTAACTCTGTTGCTGCTGATTACTCTTTCTGCCTCTGCCCAGAAATCTTCACAGAATAAAAAAATATTTGCCGAAGCTGAATCATGCTACCTGTTTGACGAACATGAACTCGCTAATCCCCTATACCTCCTGCTCGATCAGACTGACAATTACAATATACAATACAAAATAGGAACCTGCTATCTGAACATCCAGGGAGAAAAAGACAAATCCATCCCCTTCCTCGAATCAGCCGTAAAGAATTCCGCATACGATGCAAAGGTGAACAAGTTCCCTGAGAAGAGGGCTCCACTTGATTCATGGTTCTTCCTGGCAAAGGCATACATGATTAACAATGAGCTGGAGAAGGCCCTTTCCACCTTCGAGCATTTCAAACAGCTTGCCATGGAGACTGAAGAAAAGGGAGGAATGAAAAACCTGACTTACGTCGACCAGCAGATCGAAGCGTGCAGGAATGCCATGAAAAATGAGAAAAATCCCTTCAGAATCAGCAAAAGACAGATGGGTAAAGAATTCAGCCAGGGTTCTATAAATGAAAATCCTGCTGTCAGCTTCGACGGAAATACTATCGTTTACACAGAAAGGAGAGGGATTCTGAACGCCATAATGTTTTCGAAAAAGACCGGGGACAAATGGCAGACTCCGGTTGAAATAACTTCGGAATTACAGGCAGGAGACGATTGTTCCTCATGTGCTCTCAACTATGACGGGACTTACCTGCTGCTTTATAAAACCGATAATTTCGACGGGAACATTTATTCTTCAGAGTATGTGAACGGTAAATGGACTCCCATCAAAAAGCTCAACAGGAACATAAACACCAAATTTTACGAATCCCATGCTGCCATTTCCGCCGATGGTAAAAAACTTTATTTTACAAGCAACAGGGAGGGCGGAAAAGGAGGACTCGACATTTACCTGTCGGTTAAAGATGCCACAGGCGACTGGGGTACACCTTTTAACCTTGGAAATAACATCAATACTATTTACAACGAGGACACTCCCTTTATAACCCTCAATGACTCAATCCTGTACTTCAGTTCTGAGGGACACAGTGGCATGGGAGGATACGATATCTACCGCAGCCACGGAAACGGAACAGTCTGGAATACACCCGAAAATCTTGGATTCCCCCTGAATACCACCGACGACGACAGGTTCTTCCAGCCTTTCAATAATGATGAAAACGGATACTACTCAATAGCAACCCAGTATAAAAAGAAAGATATCTTCTACATCACCCTGACAAATCCGGGGCTGAACAAAATCTATGAACTGACAGGAAACTACAGCCTTAAGGATACAGTGGTGCAATTCGACGAGTCCAACGCCATCTATCTTATCGATAAGTTATCAGGCATAATCCTTGAGACAGGATATCCCGACATGTTCACAGGGAATTACAGCTTCATCATAGGTCCGGGGAATTACAGCCTTCTCTATACGGGGCCCGAGGGCTATTATCCCCAGAATATCGATCTGATAGTCCCGCCCGATACCCCTGCCGGAGTAATAAGGATAAGGGATGTAGTCCTCGAGAAGGAAACTCCTGATGAAGATGAAAAAATTGACCTGACTGATATCCCGGTTGTAAAATCAATTGATCCCGGAATACTCGTAAAAGACCTGAAGATATCGGATGTCTCTGACACAGATGCACAGGATACCACCATCCTCTATTACACCGTTCAGGTTATGGCTCTCTATAACCCAGTAGATATCAGCTACTTCAGATATGTGTCCGACATAAGGGTATTTTATAGCGAGACAGATTATTTCTACAGGTACACCACAGGTATCTTTAAGGATAAGAATCTTGCCTATGCCCACAGGGATGGACTTATTGGGAAAGGTTATCCTGATGATCTTTTCGTCAAGAAGGTGACACGGACAACGGACGACACACCCGTTGCCAGCCGGAAGTATTTTACCATTCAGCTTAAAGCCACTAAAACCCCGCTTGATATCAGTTCAACATTCAGAGGCTTGCAGGGTGTCAGGGAAACTAAAGAAATAGACGGAATGTATCATTATCTTTACGGCAGCTACGCTTCATCGGGGGAAGCAAAAACAGCGTTGCAGAACCCGGCGGTAATGATATTTGAAGATGCTTTTGTGAGGGAGATCGACGTTCTGATGCAAAAATAATCAGAAGGATTATTTTGTTTGTTTTGTTGCTATCTTTATAAACAAAAACATATATCGCTTTTCCAGAAAATTAGAAAACCTTCAACCATAACCAACCGGATAATGAAAAAGATCTACCTTCCTAAACAAGTATTGGTATTGTTAGCACTGCTGACCGGCTGGGCTTCAGTTTCGGCCCAGGAAACAGCTCAGAGAGAACTCATCAAAGCAATTCAGAATGCCGATATGTACTATCTCTATGACGGCAATTACCTGAAAGCGGCAAGCTTGTATGAACCCTTGCAGAAATCCAACCCCGATAACTACAACCTTGCTGCAAAACTTGGAATATGCTATCTGAATATCGACGGGAAAAAAACTGAAGCACTCCGCCTGCTTAAGCAAGCATCGGGCGGTGTAGTTTCCAATGAAAAGGAATACAAGCAAACAGGAGAAAAAGCGCCGCTGGATACCTACCTCTACCTTGCTACTGCTTTCCATCAGAACGACAGCCTGGAACAGGCTATAAGCTTCTTCAATGATGTCAAGAAAAGACTGCCTGAATCATCCGCCTATCAGCAGGACTTTATCGATCTGCAGATTAGAAACTGCAGGTACGCCATGGAGATGAAAAAGAAGCCGGTAAGGGTTATCTCGGATTACTTTGCACCCTGGATGGCTGATTACCAGGGCGCAACAAACCCTGTCCTGGCTAAAAATGATTCAGTATTCGTTTTTACAGTCAAGAATGAGGGGACAACTCAGGTTTACTGCTCATACAAAAACAAGACCTGGCAGACTCCGTCAAATATCACAAAACAACTTGGCGGGTACGACAGGTTCTATACCAACTCCATCACCGCCGACGGCAAGATGCTTATCCTTTTCATGGATGATGGCGGCGACGGCAATCTATATTACAGTGTCAGAAAAGATACTACATGGACAAAGATCAAAAGCGTCGGAAAGTTTGTAAACTCAATCTACTGGGAAGCACATGGCTTCGTCACACCAGACGGCCAGACCATGTATTTCGCAAGCAACCGTCCCGGCGGTGAGGGCGACCTTGACATATGGACGTCACAGAGACTCGCTGACGGATCGTGGGACAGACCGGTAAACTGCGGAAATGTAATTAACACGCCTTACGACGAAAGCACACCTTATTTTGATCCTGCCAACAATGCACTTCTTTTCAGTTCCATCGGACATATAAGCATGGGAGGATACGATGTATTCAGATCAATAAAAAGGGGTGAATCGTGGACCCAGCCTGTAGGTATGCCCTATTCATTCAACACTGTCCAGGAAAACGCTCATTTCATCCTTAACAATAACGCTCCCGGCTTCGTTGCAAGCCGCTTCGACGACAAGACCAACACCAGATTCATCTACGCAGTAGTGGCTATTGACCCTGCCGATGAGATTACAAGGGCTTCGGGAAAGATAAATCTTGAAGATGGAATGGAGGTAGATCCTGAGGTATCCCTTATAACAGTTAAAAACATTACAACAAATGAAATTATCCAGAATATTCAGGTTGCTCCGGACGGAACCTTCAACTTCGATATCAAACCTGGTGAATACGAGGTCTACATAAGCCACGACGGATATCATACCGATACCATAAGCCTCAGTCTGCCTCTGTATTATACAGGAAGCTACCTGCCGGTAACTCCTTCACTGGCTCCCGATAAGGTATCAGCCGGCGATTTCCTTTCGATAAAAAATATCCTTTTCGATTTCGACAAGTCCGAGATAACAGATGATGCAAAACAAGCCCTCGAAATGCTGAAGACCATAATGATAACAACGCCGGTCCTGAATATTGAGGTTGCAGGCTACACCGATTCAAAAGGCAGCATCGAGTATAACAGGAAACTGGCCGACAGAAGAGCTCAGGCTGTTATCGATTATCTTGTTGCCGGAGGTCTGAACGCAGCCAGGTTTGTCAAAAAAGCATTCGGAGAATCAAATTTCGCGGCACGCAATACAAATCCTGACGGAAGCGATAATCCCGAAGGAAGAAAATACAACAGGAGGGTTACCTTCGGTATTGTAAATCCAAGAACAGGAATCGTACTGAGACAGGAAGCCTATACTCCCCAGCACCTCCGCCAGCCAGGCTCTCTGAAGTACAGTATTGTCCTCATGCAGACAAAGGAAAACCTGCATTCAGGATATTTCAGTAACCTGATAAAAGACGAAATGCTCTTTGTGAGAACAATAAAAACTGACTCACTGAACCTCTATACTCTCGGGGTTTTCTACAACCAGCCCGATGCTGTGACTTACCTGGCATACCTCAAGGAAAGAGGAATGAGCGACGCCTATATTGTCAATCAGTTCGACCTTGACAAAAGGGAGGAAGGAATCCTGGAAACGACAGTAATAAATCCTGCACAGACAAGAAAGGTGTTCACAATACAACTTAAGGCCTTAAAATCGCCTGTCGACATAGAAAGAGTCTTCGCAGGATATGACGGAATAAAGGAAATTGTCTCTGAAGACGGATTCTATAAATACCTGTTCGGTGAGTTTACCTCAATTGCACAGGCCAGAGAAGTTCTTGCAGGAGTTAAGAAAGACTTCGAAGATGCATTTATTAGAGAGATTAATTTGCCCTGAACCAATTAAGGATTTATTTTATCCCATATGGAGTATAAGGAAATAAATCTGCGGGCTCCTGAACCTGAGGATCTGGAGTTACTCTACAGGTGGGAGAATAACGTCAATTACTGGACAATAAGCAATACCCTTGTGCCATTCTCCAGGTACACACTTAAACGGTACCTGGAGAATTCACACAGGACTATCTATGAGACCGGACAGCTACGGTTGATGATAGATCATCTCGCTGATAAAATTACTATCGGCACCATCGATCTTTTCGAGTTCGATCCCTTTCACAAAAGAGCGGGGGTAGGAATCCTGATAGCCGATGAAAGATACAGGCGAAGAGGATATGCCTCAATGGCCCTGAAAAGCCTCACAGATTACTGTTTTTCCACTCTGCAGATGCATCAGCTCTTCTGTAATATTCTGGCTAATAACTGTGAAAGCATTGATCTCTTCCGGAAAGCCGGCTTCGTTCAGATAGGGATAAAAAAAGACTGGGTAAAAACTACAGATGGTTATCTCAATGAACATATGTTCCAGCTCATAAATCCATCTCTCTGATTTCACTTCATCCCGGCGGCAAGAAGTCCGCAGGCTGCATATACATCAACTCCCCTCGATTTCCTTATCGATGAAGAAATCCCTGAAATAACAAGCTCATGCTTGAATTTCATCATCGTTTCTGTCGATGATGAAATATTCGGATCACCCGGTACCTTATGATATGGAAGCAGGTTAACCCGTATCCTAGAACCGTGAAGCAGATTCTTCAGCTCCGTGAGATGATCATCAGTGTCATTTATCCCCTTCATCATTACATAAGCAAGACTGATCCTCCTCTTCTTTTTCAGGGGAAACACTTTCAGCATCTCAATAATATCAATGACCGGATTGTGCTTCTCAGCCGGCACAACTGCTATTCTTTCATCAGGAAAAGGTGAATAGAGACTCAGAGCAAGATTGCATTCCGATTCAGAAAGAAATCTCATTATCCCTGCGGTAAGACCTACTGTTGAAACTGTTATATTTCGCGGACTTAAGGCTAATCCCCATTCTGCTGTGAGAATACTGCATGCTTTCAGGACATTGTCAATATTGTCCAAAGGCTCTCCCATCCCCATAAATACAACGTGTGTCACAGTGGCCCGCTCAGGTATGCTGATAACCTGATTCACAATATCGCCGGCTTCCAGATCGCCCCTGAATCCATATCTCCCCGTGGCGCAAAAAGGACA
>JAVEZS010000014.1:12215-16052 GCA_034002885.1 Bacteroidales bacterium | reverse complement strand
ACCGATGAACAGACTTTTTTCACCCCTGATCCCTCTTCTTTTTATTATCTCCTGCAGCGGACAGCAGAAACAAAAAAATAACAACTCTGAAATCATGGCATACGACTCATTGAAACAATATGGTTATAACATTGATTTTCTCAGGAAACACACTGAGGTAATTGAACTGAAAAAAGGAAAATCGGCTGTCGCCGTTGTTCCGGCATGGCAGGGCAGGGTAATGACCAGCACTGCTGTGGGCGAAGCAGGATTCAGCTTCGGATGGATAAACCATGCCCTTATCTCGGCCGGGAAAGGCCTTCCTCACATAACGCCTTATGGCGGAGAGGAAAGGTTCTGGCTCGGACCCGAGGGAGGCCAGTATTCAATCTTCTTCAGAAAAGACGATGAATTCACCTATGAAAACTGGCAGACTCCAGCATTTCTTGACACGCTGCCGTTCACACCGGTGTCTGTTACAGAATCATCTGCTTCCTTTTCCCATGAGACTCAGGTCGAAAACTACAGCGGTACTATTTTCCGTATAGCAATTGAAAGGAACATTACATTACTCGGTGAAGATGATGTAAAAAATGAAGCCGGCATCGACCTGGCGGGAACAAACTTTGTTGCATACCGCTCCGAGAATATCCTCAGGAACAGGGGTGAAAATGAATGGACGAAACAATCCGGACTTCTGTCGGTCTGGATGCTGGGAATGTTCAACCCCTCCCCTGCCGTTACCGTTGTGATCCCGGTCAGGGAAGGCTCTCCGGAGGAATCAGGACCCAAGGTGAATGACAATTATTTCGGTCCGATCCCGGCCGACAGGCTTAAGGTTTCAGGTAACATTATCTACTTCAGGGCCGACGGAAAGAGCAGGGGCAAGATAGGTATTCCTCCTCTGAGGGCAATTGGTACACTGGGAAGCTTCGATTTCGAGAACAACATACTTACTCTGTTGTTCTGCAGACTCCCGGAAGGAGTTAAGGATTACGTCAACTCAGCATGGCAGATACAGGATGAACCCTTTTCGGGTGATGCCCTCAACAGCTACAACGACGGTCCGCTTGAAGATGGCTCAATAATGGGCCCCTTTTATGAAATAGAGACATCGTCTCCGGCAGCAGCGTTAAAACCCGGTGAAAGCATTACTCACACTCAGACAACCATTCACATTACAGGTGACAGAAAGCTCCTGAACGACATTGCATTCAGGAGCCTTGGTGTTTCGCTTGAAGAAATTGATAAAGCCTTCGATTAATTGCTTATTGTCACGAGGCCCCTGTTCCTAAGCAGAGGCTCTATCTGAGGCTCCCTGCCCCTGAAGTTTACGTACATCTGCATGGCGTCCATCGTTCCGTCCTTTTCAAGAATGTTCCTGCGGAATGATTCGGCAATGGTCCGGTCGAATACTCCCTTCTCCCTGAAGGCTTCAAATGCATCATGGTCGAGTACTGCTGCCCACGTGTAGCTGTAATATCCCGAATCATACCCGTCGATGATATGAAGAAAATAAGTGCTCCTGTACCTTGATACTATCTCGGGAATAAGCCCTATCTTCTCAAAATACTGCTTTTCAAATTCCTGTACATCAATGTCTACCGGGTGTTCAAGGGTATAATATGCCATGTCAAGGAGTGAAGCTGCCAGCAACTCGGTATTAATGAATCCCTGGTTGAAATGCCTGCTCTTCTCAATCTTCTTCACAAGTGCTTCCGGCATCGGTTCGCCAGTCTGATAATGCCTTGCGTAAACATTCAGGAGTTCAGGTTCCGTAACCCAGTGTTCCATTATCTGGGAAGGCAGTTCCACGAAATCCCAGGCTATATACGAGAGATTATATGAATTCTTGCAAAACAAACCCTCGAGTGCGTGTCCGAACTCGTGAAAAAGCGTTTCCACCTCCTCAAGGTTCAGAAGAGCAGGAAGATCACCGGTCGGACGGGTAAAATTGCAGACGACAGTTACGACCGGTGTCACAGGCTTTCCGTCAACAAGATGATGGTTTCTGTAACCGCCACACCATGCCCCCTGGCGCTTGCTTTCGCGGGGATGAAAATCCATATAGAGTACGCCCGTGTGAGTACCGTCGGCTTCCTTAACCTCATATGCCTGAGCCTCGGGATGAGGCAGGGGACATCCTTCAATAGGTTCAAAAGTAATACCGTATAGCTTGTTTGCCAGTGTAAATACACCATCCCTTACATTGTCAAGTTTGAAATAAGGTCTTAGCTCATTATCATCCAGATCGTACTTCTGCTTCCTGAGTTTTTCTGCATAATACCACCAGTCGGAGGGTTCAAGCCTGAATTTTCCACCTTCCCTGTCTATAATCCGTTGCATCTCCTTCACCTCATTCTGTGCAACAGGCACAGCCTTGCTCCATAGATTGTTAAGGAGATTGAAAACGTTATCCGGATTCCCTGCCATCCTTGGTTCGAGAACCAGATGGGAATGCGACTCATAGCCAAGCAGCCGGGCACGCTGAGCCCTGAGCTTCACAATCTCGGCCAGTATCTTGTTATTGTCGCTGGCATTGCCATTGTTACCCCTGTTAATGTAAGCGTTGAACAGCTCTCTCCTGAGATCCCTGTTTTCAGAATACTGAAGAAACGGAAAAATGCTCGGTCTCTGGGTTGTGAAGGCCCATTCTCCTTCTTTTCCGGCAGTCTTTGCAGTTTCAGCAGCAGCATCCTTCAACGACTGGGGAAGTCCGGCAAGACCTTCCCCGCCGACAAAAAGTCTGTAGTTGTTTGTCTCTTCAAGCACGTTCTGGCTGAACTGAACGCCCAGGACCGACAGACGCTGATTTATCTTCCTGAGTGTGTCCTGGTCCTCTTTTCCAAGATTTGCCCCGTTTCTGACAAACTGTTTGTAAAGATTCTCCAGAATGAATTTCTGTTCTGGTGCAAGATTGAGGTTCTGCTGTTTTTCATAAACCTGCTTAACCCTGAGGAACAGATCGGGATTAAGGGTTATCTCATCATAATATCCTGCTAACCTGGGGGATATCTCCATCTCAATGTTCTGGATCGAATCGTTTGTATTGGCGGATGCCTGTGCAAAAAACACGGAACTTACCTTTGTCAGCAGTTCACCGGCTTTGTCAAAAGCTCCTATGGTATTTTCAAAATCAGGTTCTTCACGGTTTTCGATAAGCGCTTTCAGATCTTTCCTTCCTTCTTCCATGCCCCTTTCAAATGCGGGCAGGTAGTGCTTCGCCATTATCTTTTCGAAAGGAGGAACATTGAATGGAGTATTGTACTCGGAGAAAAAGGGATTGGACTTATCAACTTCAGGCTGATTCTGGCATGAATTTAATGTGAAAGCTGATAATCCCATAAGCAATAACATTTTGGTTACGTATTTCACGATTTCTTTTGTTTGGTTTATTTATTAATTATCTGACTTTTATGCAAAATAAGGTTTTAGAACACTGTTATCAAAACATATGAATGATTTTTTAAGAATAAATATTTATTACTTTTGTCAGCCCGGAACAAGGAATTCTGTACTGCCTGGAAAGGCAAGAAACCCAGATGGCGTTACTTCCTGATGATCGGGAAAAAAGGAGAGATGGCAGAGTGGTCGAATGCGGCGGTCTCGAAAACCGTTGTCCGCCAATCGGTGGACCGGGGGTTCGAATCCCCCTCTCTCCGCAAAGCCAAAATACTCCCCTTCCGTGAGGAAGGGGTTTTTATTTTCAGAATGACCGGGCCATGCTCGCATGAGCACGGGCAGGATGAAAATAAAAACCTTGCGAGAGAAACGAGCAAGGGAGTATTTTGGCTTTTAGCATCCCCTCCGGGGATCATGAGCGAAGCGAATAATCCCGTGGAATAAAGACCGAAGACC
>JAVEZS010000014.1:3488-12115 GCA_034002885.1 Bacteroidales bacterium | reverse complement strand
GCGCTCATAATCATTTGATGGGGTCCGGTATTTCTACAAACATACCGCGCTGACGGCGCTCGTATTCCCTCTGAGGTCGGGCATTTCATTATCATATTAAGGTCCGCAGAGACAGAATTCTTGGGGTGGCAGCATGCATACCGCCGCTTTGGAAAAATACGTAATTAATTACGTATTAAATTACGTAATTTATTACGTAAATGATCCTTTATTACATCAATATCCCTGCGAGCGACGCGGAGATATATGATGCCATCGTACCGCAGATCATAGCCTTGAAACCCAGCCTGGCAAGGTCGGCTTTGCGGGAGGGAACCATTGCTCCTATTCCTCCGAGCTGAATGGCAATAGAGCTGAAGTTGGCAAAGCCGCATAAAGCGAAACTTGCTATTACGACCGACTTGGGACTAAGAATTCCCTGATGTATCATCGGAGCCAGGTCGGTGTAGGCAACAAATTCGTTAATAACCATCTTGGTACCCATCAGCGAACCCACTTCGAATGATTCAGAAACGGGTACTCCCATTACTATGGCAAAAAGTGAGAAAAAAGCTCCGAAGACATCCTTAAGCCTCAGGTTCTGAACGTCAAGTCCTATAAAATCAAGCGACAGGCCTGTCCAGCCGAGAAAAAGTCCGAAATATCCGAGAAGGGCATCAACAAGAGCCACAAGGGCAATGACTCCTATAAGCATTGCAATAACGTTGATCGAAATTGCCATTCCGTCGCTGGCGCCATGTGAAATGGCATCCATTATGTTGGTCTGTTCCTTTTTAACTTCAAGCTTGACCTCTCCCTTGGTCTCTGATTCGCGGGTTTCAGGAAACACAATCTTGGAAATAACAAGCGCCCCGGGAGCTGCCATCAGGCTGGCTGCAAGAAGATATGAAGCAGGAACGCCCATTGATATATAGACAGCCATCACCCCTCCTGCAATACAGGCCATGCTTCCTGTCATCGAGGCAAGAAGCTCCGACATTGTCATCCCCGTAAGGTAAGGCCTTATCATTATCTGTGCTTCCACCTGGCCTACAAAAGCACTTGCAACATTCGACAGGGCCTCGCTTCCGCTAACCCTCATTACCCGGTGCATGAAGCGGGCCAGAACAGCAACTATCCTCTGCATAATTCCGACATGATAGGCCATTGCAACCAGCACGCAAACAAAAATTATTGTCGGAATAAGAGTGAAAAGGAATACACCGGCGCTTGCAATTGTCGGAGGCAGAATCTTCGTTATCTTCATAAGATCCCCGAAGACGAAAAGGGCTCCTTCCTGTGAAAAATCAAGAAGTTTGTTTATTACCTTCCCCAGCCAGGCAAAAATATCCTGTCCCACAGGGACCTTCAGGATAAAGACCGCAAGCGCTATCTGAAGAAGAAGGCCGGTTATAACGAGCCTTAAATTGATGGCTTTCCTGTTATTCGACCAGAGGTAAGCCAGTCCTAAAATCACAATGATCCCAATTATACCGGTAAATCGTGCCATGAAGGTTGATTAAGTTTAGAGTCTGTCTCAAACCTACATTTTTTTTCGATTCATTGGCCTCCCGGGATCAAAAAAGATCTTATCTGTAAATTGCTATCTGACCCTTGCGCGGAACAGCCCTGTAAAGGACCTTGGCATCGGCCTTGGGAACACGTATCTTTATGAATGGATGATACTCAGGAACTTTCAGCCGGATCGTTCTTCCAAGTGAAGCGGAAACATTCTTCATCCTGTCCCTGAGATCGAAGAAAAAAAGTGAATTCTTATCCTTTGCAATAGTATCAGTCTCCTGGTAAACAAATATCCTGATGCCTCTGTCCATTTCAAGTATATAATTCACCGGTTCGTAATCAGATGTATCAGGAATAACATCGGGCTTGAACTCTGAGGTGTCCTTCGGAGCCATCTTGACCATGAGTGGCTCCTTCCTTATTGTGGCGTAATCTTTTACAATGGTCATCGGGGACGCGAGCATGGAAGATATCACCACATCGTTCTCCCTCCTGAGAATCCTGCTCATCTTAAGGCTGCTGATCTTTGCTGTATGTACAGCCACCCCGCTTATCTCAAGATTGGCCGTACTGTCGGCAAGGTTAAGGGTGATATAAACTGAATCGGTACCAGCCATCGAGATCCTCGACTGAAGAAAAGTTTTCCGGGTCATCATTTCCACGTAAGCCGAATCAGTGAAGTATCCGCTTGCGGGTTTCATCTCTCCCTCCTGTTCAGTGCCGAACCCGGCACGTATCTCGTTAAGTTTGCGGGCAGGGGCGATGAGCGACATGACCGTATAATATATAAGAAATGCAGCAACAATTCCCGCTGCAACAAGCAGGGTCATATTCCGGCGCTGATTATTCACAATGCCGCTACCGGTAATATTTTCAGAGTTTTCCATTTTATGCCCCGTTTTTGTGGTTCAGAAGATATAAACCTTTGATCCTACACTCAGTGTGTTGTAAATCGCTTCGAGATCCTCATCATTCAGCCTGATGCATCCATGGGTAACAGGCATGCCGAGGAACCTCTTGTAAAGAGTCCCGTGAATGAGATAACCGTCGCCAATACTCAGGGCATAATCGCCGAGAACTCCGTATTCCCACCTCGATGGATGGTTGGCAGGAGGTATAGGCAAACCCTCTTCAACGAAAGCCCAGTCGGGTTTTCTCCAGACAGGCGATGTGGTCTTACCCTGTATCCAGTACCTTCCCTTTGGTGTTTTGAAAATCCACTTCCTCTCCCCTTCAGCCATCAGCATCGTATAACTACCAGAGCTGCAGAAACCTTCCCTAATAAGTTTCTTGTTCCTGTAAAGAGAAAACCTGTTGTCAGTTGTGTTAATGACAACATATGACTGACCCGATGTGTAGGAGGCATATTTTTTAGAAAGCCGCTGTATATCCTTCGCAAGAGTTGATATCTGTTTTTTGTATTCCGGATCAACGGCCAGTTCCGGATCACTGACAAGTTTTGTACCGCGCCCTGCTTCCAGTTCCTGAATGCCCGGAACGACATACAGCATAAAGACAAAAAGGAACAAAAGGGCCAGTATGGATGCTCCGACAGGCACCGCGATGCGGAGAATCCTGTCTTTTGCTGTTTTATCCATTATATTCATGTTATTCAAAAAGCTGTTCATAACTTAAGGTTGAACCCACTATCGTAACAGGCGTACCCTCGCTTGCAATTTTATAGACCACGTCCATCTCACTGTTCGTAAGAGCCACACATCCGTCAGTCCAGTCGACACCTCTTCCGCCGTCGCCATGGATCTCAATAAGACTGCCTATCCTCGCATTCTTCGGAAGAGTCCCTTTAGCAAGCTCCTGCCTGAACTCTTCCCTGTCGGCTGCATTGGGATAATCAATAAGAAGCGCCTTGTGATACTTAGTCCTGCTGTTCCCTAATTTCTTTGTTACCCTGTACAAACCCTCAGGAGTGGCTTTGTCGCCTTTCATCCTTTTGTCACCAACCCAGTTAGGGCCAAGCTCTGCAGTATACTCATATTTTTTGACTCCCGAATGATAAACTATGCATTTTCGTGAATATTTATCCACTATAATGGCATAGCTGCTGTTCCTGCGGGAATCGCCAATGGTCTTATCGACCCATTTCTTCCACTGAGGATAGGAAGTGAAGTAATCGCTCAGATGCCTCACAGCTTTTTCATACGAACCTGAAAGAAGCAGATCGGCCTCCGCCAGTCTTGTCCTCGAATGAGCATAATCACCCTTGTTGTACGATACTTCCGACTCCTTGAGAAGCATTTTGCCCCTGGAAATATCTTTCCAGACTTCGGGAGAAAGCGGATATGCCGAGAACCTGATATTTATCAGTTCAGAGATCCTGTTAAGTTGTCCGATCTTCTGCCCAAGATAAATATTAAGGTCTGTAACATTGTTTTTAGATATTTTTGCCGCTTGTCTTGCTTTCCTGGCCGACTGTTCAGCAAATTCTGACACCCTTCCGTAATCCCTGAAATAAATGAACCTCTCGTTTTCCGCCTGCCAGTTTATCATTGCCGAATCATATAAAGACCTGGCTTCGCGGAACAGTTTCCGGGAATATGTATCAGCCTTATTGGCTGTTGCTTCAGAGAGTGCCAGCCTGGCAAGCTCCACCTTTTGGGCCGGGGGTTCGGGAACAAAGCGGACGAGCAGAAAAATTACGAGCGACAAGGCCGCAACTAATCCTGCTATCCGGAATGTTATCCTCCATGCCCTTTTCAGCCTCATTTATGGAAAGGTTAAAAAAAACCCCGGTGTTACCCGGGGATTTTTATTTTTTACAGATAATACTAGAATCTTATCCTTGCCTTTGTAAGAACTTCCTTAACCTCTGCATTGAGACCATCAGCTTTTTCCTTAGCTGCTTTGATCTTGTTCATTGCATCCATGAAGGAACCATTGTCGAAAAGACCCTGTGCCTCAACAACAGCTGCATCAACTGTTGCAACATCAGCCTTGATCTGCTCTATAACTGCTGCACCTTCCTTGCCTCTCGGAAGCCTGGGGATAAGCTTGCCGTTCTCTTCGATAACAGTCTTGATGGCTGTAAGAAGATTAGCAGCCTCAGCTTTAACTTCTTCCTTCTTTGTAGCTGCACTTGCGGAAACAGTGCTGGCGAGAGTTGCTACCTGAGCAAGCTTTTCTGTTTCAAGTTTGAAATTTTTGAAAAGCTTTGATTCTTTTGCTGTAATGGCAGCCATAACAGCATTCAATGAATCCTGAAGGGCTGCAAACTCCTCGGGAACATAAACTGCTGCTTCAGCAGTTCTGGCAGCTTCAATTGCAGCATTGGCAGCATCAATCTCAACCTGAGGCTTCTTACCGCAACCAGAAAGGACTGCAACCATCATAATAGCTGCTAATCCCATTAACACTTTGTTCTTCATTTTTTCTCCTTTTTTAATACTTTGTTTTGTTAAATTTCCGATTATTTTATGCTAATCGTTTACTTTGAAAAAAATCGGGGCGAATATACATATTTTTAGAGTTCCGGCAATAAAAAAAATAACAATTATATTTTTATTTCCCTGTCGCGCCTCACAATATGCCCTGTAAATGTAAACCAGAGATCTCAATCAACGAAATGAAAAATCTAATTTAGGACATTTTGTTTAAACCATGGCCTGTTTCATTCTGTTTTTTAAAGAAAGTACTTCAGCCTGGCAAAGATTTCCAGATATTAAGCCATTTCTCCTGCCTGCCATGCCTGTTTCTCATTCAGAAATCACAACCCGGCTCCTTTCGCCCACTCCATTCTCGCTGAGGGCTTCGATGACAAAATAGTAGGTTTTTTCGCTGTCGAGAGTTTTAAGCCAGTATTCATTCGAACCATAAACCATAATGCAGTTGTAAAGCTTGTCGGGCTCAGTCCCCATGTAAATATTGTATGCGTATGCATCGTCTGATGACTGCCATCTGATCCATGCACTTCTTTTATCCCTGGCTGTACGGAGAACCGTGAATCCTTTAACCACTCCGGGCCTGGCGCCGCTTCCAAGGCCAAACACCCTGAATCCGCTGATAGCGAACTTCCCTGTGGGCATCTGAATATTCTCAAGACGGAGATAACGGGCAGTGAAAGGTTTCTGAAGTTCGATGTAATCATGTGGTACATCTGTCATATTCTTACTTTTATCTGCCACCAGGCTCCACTTCTTTCTGTCAGTCGATCCGAGTATCCTGTACCGGTGGAATACTCCTTCCGATTTCCCCAGAAACTCCGCATCCTGATCGGCATAGTTTATCTGAATGGCCCTGACCTCCGAGACTTCTCCCAGGTCTGTTTCGATCCATTCGCCTGAACTGGCTGAAACGGCGCTCCAGTATGTCTTTATGTTCTCATCAACGGCAAAGTTTGAGGTGTGGCCTCCAAGAGTCGATGAGACTGCCACCGGCTTGTTGTAGTTCAGAAGCATCCATCCCGTGAAGCGGCTTTTCAGATGATCGGAAGGACCATCAGGAAGAAAGGCCGGATAATCACCGAAAGCCTGATCGCAGTACATCACTCCGTCGTCGTCAAATCCCGCAGGCCATATCCCTATCCTTCTCTCGAAATTGTTCTTGACTGCAATTGTAATTGTTGAAACATGCCAGTGGTTGTTCCATTTGTCAGTAAAGGTAGCTCCGTGACCCGCCCCCCGTGCAAAACCGCCTGGTTTGAAACTGAAGGGCATCGACTGGGGCGTGAACGGACCCAGGGGATTATCTCCAACGACTACACCGTCGGAATAACCGCTGAACTCCGTTCCCGGAGCCCCGTACTGAAGGTAATACCTTCCCATGTGCTTTGTCATCCATGCGCCTTCCATAAAGGGATCAAGAAAAGTGTCGTCCATATATTCCCCGAACCTCTGCCACCCATACCTCCATGGCTCAAGAAGGTACATCTCCTTTCTTGTCCCTTTTGGAACCATAGTCTTTCTGTCGAGTTCGATTCCATAGAGGGGGAACCTGTTGCTGCTCCCGTTATACATGTAAAGCCTCCCGTCATCGTCAGTGAAAAAGGCTGGGTCCCAACCCCCTATATCAAATGAGTCAACAAGCGGTTTCCAGTCGTCCTGCCTCGGATTTGTACTCATCCAGATCGTAAACTCACTTGTGTAAGTGGAGCCGAAGACAATCATGGTATCACCGATGACACCCACAGCAGGGGCGCATAATTCATCATAGCCTGCGTTCCATGGCCTGAGAAATCTCCTTGGAACAAAATTCCATTTCAACATGTCACTGCTCCACCAGTATCCCCACTGATTTGTTGAAAAAAGAAAATAATCATCCTTGTAGCTTACTATAACGGGATCGGCTGTGGCCCTGTGCTTTCCTGCAACAGCAAAGTCAGGAATGGGTGTGTAGCCGTAATCAAGATTAACAGGATTGCACCAGGTCCTTTGTATCTGTGAGTTCAACGTCACACTCAGACACAGGAAAATAAATACCATTATTATTGCTTTTTTCACGGCAGGAGATTTTTGTTTCTTACCAAATTTATACAAATCAGATGGTTTGCCGACATCAATCCGCGTCAAGAGAGAAAGGAATACCCATCTTCTCATACTTGACTGGCGTAAGTCGGTTATATTCAAGATATTCAATCTGAATCCCGGACCCTGTCCCTTTTATAAAATTGAGTATTTCCTTTTTGTTGCCCGATGAATCCGTGATCCCACTGATGAGAGGAACCCGTACCTTAACAGATTTACCCATAGCTGCAAGGAACCTGAGGTTCTCCATTATAATATCGTTCGGTTTGCCGGTGTACCTCTCGTGAAGTATCCTGTCAGATATTTTCATGTCAGCAATGAAATGACAGGTAAAATCAACAACCCTCTCAAGAACTTCCCTTTCACAGTACAACGAAGTCTCAATTGCCGTGTTGATCCCTTCATTCCTGCATGCTTTAAGAATTGCAAGACAAAACTCCCCCTGGGCAAGAGGTTCACCTCCCGTGAGGGTGACACCTCCTCCTGATATGCCATAATAAAGAGTGTCTTTACGGATTTCTGACATAAGCTCATCGAGCCGGATCTCCCTTCCTGTAAAATCAAGCGACCCGGTGGGACATTCCTTCACGCAATCGCCACAAAGGGTGCAGAGATCGCGATCGATCTCAACTATCTGCCTCCCCCTGAAGTATCCGGATGAAAGCACCCCTTCTCCACATGAAGCTATGCATTTTCCGCAAAGAATGCATGTATTTCGGTTATACCAGAGTGTTACAGCCGGACTGATGCCTTCAGGATTATGACACCAGATGCAGCTAAGCGGACAACCCTTCAGAAAAACTGAAGTTCTTATCCCCGGTCCGTCATGAACGGCGAAGCGTTTTATGTTGAAGATATATCCTGAGGGATTTGTGTCAGCCTCCATAGGTGCTGCGTTTAATAATTTCATTCTGAAGTTCTCCGGCAAGCTCGGTGAAGTAAGCCGTATATCCCGCAACCCTTATGGTAAGGCCCCTGTATTGTTCGGGGAAAGCCTGCGCCCTGAGAAGATCTTCCTCAGTAACAACATTGAACTGAATATGATGGATACCCAGTTTCACAAAAGCCCTCAGGAGCCAGCAGAAATTTTTCAGATCGTCCTCTGACCTGAAAAAGGATGGGAGGAATTTCATGTTAAGAAGAGTCCCGTTCGAAGCTAAACGGAAAGGAAGTCTTGAAGCCGAGTTCAGCACAGCCGTCGGTCCTGCCTTGTCGCGTCCGTACATGGGCGAGATCCCCCCGTCGGCAAGAGGAGTGCCGGATAACCTTCCGTCGGGAGTGGCTGCTACATTCTTACCCATCGGAACATGGGCTGAAACAGTATACAGACCGACATGATACCTGCCTCCCCTGATATTCCTGTATCTCCCGAGCACCTGCGAAAAGTAACGGATCCATACAGCACCAAGCTCGTCGACGTCAGCTTCGTCATTTCCATATTTCCTTACCCTGTGAATGCAACGCTGACGCAAAAGCTCCTTCCCCCCGAAATCAGAAAGAAGTGCATCAAGCATCTCCTTCTTTCCGACTGAGCCTTCAGAGAAGACCAGCTTTCGAAGAACTTCGAGCGAATCGGCAATGTTGGCTACCTGAATTGCCTGGATTCCGGAAAGGTTATATCTGGCCCCTCCTGCCGTGACATCAGTTCCT
>JAVEZS010000014.1:0-3388 GCA_034002885.1 Bacteroidales bacterium | reverse complement strand
GAGAATGACGAGGAATTTGACTCCATCTGCAGGATCACAAAAAGGAACCATACCGACTGAATAGCCTCCCTGAAACCGACAGGAGGATGACCGGCAATATTTTCACATACAGCAGCTGTTTCACGAAGGTTTTCAGCCAGAGGGCTGTCGGAATGATCCTCTGCAAGAGCATTTGCCAGCTCTGAATAACGTTTGATGAAATCGCAGGCAGCTTCGAGGACTATCACAACGCTCCCATAAAAATCCCTTTTATCCGGCCCTGCATTCTTCATCCTCTCAAGAGATATTTCGAGAAGACCGGCAGGGCCGTGTTGAAGCCATTTTTTTACATCCGGACAAATGTGGCCCTGGGCATGATCCCTCTGGTTTATCTTCACAACCCCCGAGATGGCACTTATGTCTTTGCCGCAGTTCTGATAAATGTCGTCCTCAAGTGTCATCCCGCGCCAGAAGGGCTCTATTTCTTCCCTGAAGAAATCAGAATCTTCCTTCCTTACTTCAAAAGGATCCTGCTCTCTTACATGAAGAGAATCCAGTTCACTTGCAAGCCATGTGATCCCTGCCTCCGGAAATACAACACCGGCCCTTATGCCCGGAGTCCGGTTGCCCACAACAAGCTCCTCAGGATCTAGTGTAACTGGTATTTCACGAAGGCATGCGGCCAGGGATTTCGCCCTTTTGATTATCACAGGGTCGCCTTTGCTTTCCCTGTAAACTCTTGTGATGATGGCGGCCTGATCGATTGAAAGAATTCGTTTCCCAGAAAGGGTCTTTTCCCTCAATGATCTGATCCTGTCGCTTACCGTAAGTCCGGAAGCAATTTCCTTTGTTTTCAGATGACCGTGATTCGGTTTATGATTAACATCCATATTTGTCTGAACAAGATCACATACCAGCCAGGATCCTTAAAAACAACTCTAAAATAGAAAAAACAGTTTGAATCCTGATAAAAAGCCAAACAATAATGCTAAGGAGGAAAGCTGTCATTTATCCTCTTTATCGACACGCTTTCTTTTACCAGACCACTTTATAATATCAAGGCGGATTATTTCGGTGATACCGGAAAGCTTCCGGGCATATTCCAGTCCGGCCATCCTTTCCTCCCGAGAATATTTTTCAACAAAAAGGGTCAGAGCGCTCATCCTCTCCTCTTCAGCAAGATTCCTGTGAGCCCTGCATTCAAGTATGATGCTTTCGTATTCGGTCGTGAATTCATCGGGAATGACATTTGTCTTCCCGACGACACAGAATGATACAGAGTTGTTCGAATCTATGCATTTCAGTTTCCGGCCTTCGGTAGCGCAGTGCAAATAAAGGGATTTTTCATCATCCCAGACATAACTGACTGGTAATCCGTAAACGCCTGTATCATTACATAATACCGATAATACACCGTATTCTCCTGTCTTCAGAAGGCTCTGGGCGGATTTCTCATCAAGGAGCCTGTCCTGTCTTCTGACATCTGAATTTGAATAGATCATGCTCTTATTTTTGGGATGAAAATACTTGTAATTAGGGTTAAACGGTGCCGGGATGTAAATAATTTTTCCTGAAAATAACATCCGGGATTTATTTGTGGCACATTTCTTTCCTATGCGTGTAAATGCGGCAGATCTGCCGCCTCTACAAAACGTTGCTCTCGCAAGGGTTTTTATTTTCATCCTGCCCGGGCTCATGCCAGCATGGAACGGTCAGTCTGAAAAATCTTACCTGCCGGGATTATTCGCTTCGCTCCTCACTTCGGTCATCCGTCTTCCCTGCCAGCCTGCTGACGCATTCAGTCAGGCAGGGGTCTTCGGTCTTCGGTCTTTATTCCACGGGATTATTCGCTGCGCTCATGATCCCCTATGGGGGAAGCTTAAAGCCAAAATAATCCCTTGCTCGCTGCTCTCGCAAGGTTTTTATTTTCATCCCGTACGTGCTCATGCAAGCATGGCACGTCCAGAATGAAAATAAAAACCCCTTCCTGACGGAAGGGGATTATTTTGGCTTTGCGGAGAGAGGGGGATTCGAACCCCCGGTACAGTTACCCATACGGCAGTTTAGCAAACTGCTGGTTTAAGCCACTCACCCATCTCTCCGGAATTTATTTCCGGCGCGACAAAAATAGTCAAACAAGTATTAACTTCAAAATTTGACCTTACTTATTTCAAACCCTCGAAAGAAGGACAACATTTTCAACATGATGCGTCTGCGGAAACATATCCACAGGCTGGACCGCATCAACACGGTACTTCTCAGACAAAACCGCAATGTCGCGCGCCTGAGTCGCCGGATTACAACTGATGTAGACAATTCTTGCAGGCGATGCCTCAATCATAGTCCTGACAACATCCTCATGCATGCCTGACCTCGGAGGGTCGGTAATGATTACATCCGGCTTGCCATGCACATCAAAGAAACCAGGGTTCATGACAGCCCTTATATCGCCGGCAAAGAAACATGTGTTACCTATCCCGTTTATCTGCGAATTAACAGCAGCATCCCTTACTGCCTCATCAATATACTCAATCCCGACCACCCTGCCTGCCGACTGGGCCAGAAAATTGGCTATTGTGCCTATCCCGGTATAAAGGTCGTAAACCGTTTCCTTCCCCGTCAGCTGAGCAAACTGCCCTGCTATCCTGTATAAACGGCAGGACTGCTCTGTATTAGTCTGAAAGAAGGACTTCGGGCCTATTCTGAACTTCAGCCCATCCATCTCTTCCGTCAGGTGACCTGATCCGGAGAAATGAACCGGGACCTGGTCGGCAAGGGAATCGTTCTTTTTGGTGTTCACGATGTAAAAAAGCGAGGTGATCTGAGGAAACTCTCCTTCAAGATAACTCATAAGCTTCTCAATCCGCTGCTTCTCATCAAGGAAGAAAACGACGATGACCATCACCTCTCCTGTTGATGTAGTCCTCACTATCAGGTTCCTGAGAAAGCCTGCCTGTTCCCTCAGGTTGAAAAAAGGATAGGCATTTTTGTGCGCAAACCTCCTTACTGCATTACGTATCGCGTTGGAAGGTTCAGCCTGAAGAAGGCACTCCTTTATGTCGAGAACCTTGTCGAACTGCCCGGGAATATGGAAACCCAGAGCATCTTCCCTGAGTGTATCGCGGTCCGCATTCATCTCCTCCCGGGTTAGCCACCTCCTGTCAGAAAAAGTGAATTCAAGCTTGTTCCTGTACCTGAAAACTTCAGACGATCCGATAATCGGATTAACTGAGGCTATATCCACCTTACCGATCCTGGAAAGGTTCTCCCTTACCTGCTTCTCCTTGTGATGCAGCTGAAGGTGATAAGGAAGATGCTGCCATTTACAGCCTCCGCAGATACCGAAATGCTGGCATACGGGTTCTTCCCTGTCCGATGAATACTCGTGAAACCTGACCACCGTTCCTTC
>JAVEZS010000013.1:12190-63926 GCA_034002885.1 Bacteroidales bacterium | reverse complement strand
CTTTGTAGCGGAGGGAGGATTCGAACCTCCGACCTTTGGGTTATGAGCCCAACGAGCTACCACTGCTCCACCCCGCAATTTCGATGCAAAGTTAATATTTGTAAACCAAATAACAAATTTGTTGCGATTTTTTTGAGTCACGGTAACAGTTTTGCCTATTTTTATGAGATCGTTGCATTGTTATTTATTTCCCATAGTTGGCAGTCGGCAGTCAAAGTTTTTACTGCCAACTGCCAACTGCAACTTCCATATTTTAGACCAACATTTTGCCACAAAAAGGAATTAGAGTTACTTTTGTCTGGTAATCAAACAAAAAATTATGCCACGGGTATTTAAAGCAACAGATATCGAAAAGGAAGAGAAGGAGATAAAACGCGACTATCTCGACCGCCATATGCCTCATGTTATCTGCCCCGACCAGGTAAAGAGGGGAGATAAATTCATGGTAAAAGTGATAATGGGAGAGGATTATCCTCATCCTGATGAATATGATCATTCCATTAGCCTTATCCAGCTGTGGAACCGCGAGACGCTTCTTGCAGAGGCCCGTTATACGCCGGGTGTTTACGGCAACCTCCCGTCGCACGTTGAGGTCGACTTTTTTATTGTCGCCCCCGATGTTTCAATGAATCTGTCGGCAATGTCGGTCTGTACAAAGCATGGTCTATGGCAAAGTGAGGACAAAGCTGTGAAGGTTGTCTGAGGTTTATTATCTTTGCAGGCTTGTCAATAAAAAAGAATGGCTAAAAACGAAAAGAAAAAACGGAACTGGCGCGATAAATACAGATTCGCGGTCAGTAACGACACCACGTTTGAGGAGGTTTGGAGAATACGGCTTACAAAGTATAACTCCTTCCTGCTTATTACTTTTCTTATTTTTTTTATAATAGGATCAACTGCCGCTCTTATTGCTTTCACGAACCTCCGGGAGTTCATTCCCGGCTACCCTGATGTTGAAATGCGAAGGAACATCCTTCTCAGCGCAATCCGTCTCGACTCGCTCGAAAAAGAGCTTGATCTCAGGGACAAGTACTTCGAAAACCTTAATGCCATAATATCTGGTCGTGAACCTGCAAATGTCTACACCCTTCGCGACACAGCGCGCAACTACGGAACAATAACTTTTGTTGATTCGCCTGAAGACTCAGCCCTCAGGGCTCAGGTGGAAAACAACGAGAGGTATAACCTTACACTTAGCCCTGTTGCACCCGAAGCCGTAACAAGCCTTGCCGGCCTTCATTTCTTTCCTCCCGTAAAAGGGATCGTTTCTGCAAAATTCGACGCCTCGCTCAGACATTACGGTACCGATATTGTTACAAAACCAAATTCGTACGTCGATGCCGCGCTCGATGGCACCGTTATCTTCACCGGGTGGACCCTCGAGACAGGCTATGTTATCCAGCTCCAGCATTCCAACAGTATTGTTTCGGTATACAAGCATAATGCAGCTCTTCTCAAGTCGACAGGCGACCAGGTCAGAACAGGGGAAGCCATTGCCGTGGTAGGTGACTCGGGTGAGCTTTACACCTCGGGACCGCACCTTCATTTTGAGATCTGGTACAAGGGCAGTCCGCTTGACCCTGAAAAACACATAATCTTTTAAAGGGAGAGAACTGCCATGCCAAAGAGAATCGCAGTACTTGGATCGACAGGATCAATTGGTACCCAGACTCTTGATGTTATTTCCAGATATCCCGGGGATTTTGAGGTAGAGGTACTTACTGCCGGTAATAATGTTCGTCTTCTTGAACAGCAGGCAAGGAAATTCACGCCCGATGCCGTGGTTATCGGCAACAAGGATCATTATCATCTTCTCAGGGATTCCCTCAGGGATCTCCCTGTAAAGGTATATGCCGGCGAAGAAGCAATAGAACAAATCGTTACAGGCTCAAATATCGACATGGTGGTTGCGGGAATGGTTGGCTATTCAGGCCTCCGCCCAACAATATCAGCAATAAATGCCGGGAAGAGAATTGCCCTTGCCAACAAGGAAACCCTTGTCGTCGCCGGTGAGATAATAAGGAAACTCGTTAAGGAATCTGGAAGCAGAATAATACCTGTCGATTCTGAACACTCCGCCATTTTCCAGTGCCTTGCCGGAGAAGCCGGAAACCCGGTGGAGAAGATAACTCTGACCGCTTCCGGCGGGCCTTTCCTGAACCTGACTGAGGCAGAACTCGAGAGGGTGAAACCTCACGAAGCCCTGAAGCATCCAAACTGGGAAATGGGCAACAAGGTAACAATCGATTCGGCATCGCTGATGAACAAAGGCCTTGAAGTGATCGAAGCAAGGTGGCTCTTCGATCTTAGCCCCGACAGGATTGAAGTAATAATTCATCCTCAGTCAGTGATCCATTCCCTCGTTCATTTCGCCGACGGATCGGTTAAGGCTCAGCTTGGGATGCCCGATATGCGAGTTCCGATCCTTTATGCTCTGACCTACCCCGACCGTTTTGTATCCGATCTGCCGAAACTTGACCTCCGAAAATGCCCTTCACTTTCGTTCCTTGCCCCTGATACCGGCAGGTTCAGAAACCTGGCTCTTGCCTACAGGGCACTGCAGGAGGGCGGCAACATGCCATGCATAATGAATGCTGCAAACGAGGTCGCTGTAAGCTCTTTTCTTTCGGGAAAGATAGGATTCCGGCAGATGTCGGATGTTGTTGAGCATGCAATGGAAAAGACAGAATATTTCTCATCTCCGGGACTTGGCTTCCTTCAGACATCGGACAAAAGGGCAAGAGCCATCGCAACAGACTATATTAACGAATTACAAAAAAGATCATGATAATACTAATCAAGATACTGCAGTTTCTGCTAAGCCTCTCAATAATTGTGATCATCCACGAATTCGGCCATTTTATCTTTGCAAAGCTTTTCAGGACAAGGGTTGAGAAATTCTATCTTTTCTTCGATCCCTGGTTCTCACTTTTCAGAAGGAAGGTGGGAGAGACGGAATACGGGATCGGATGGATCCCCCTGGGAGGCTACGTGAAAATCTCAGGGATGATCGACGAATCGATGGACAGGGAACAGATGAAGCAGCCTCCCCAGCCCTACGAGTTCAGGTCAAAATCGTCGGGCCAGCGCCTTCTCATCATGACGGCAGGTGTTATATTCAACTTCATATCTGCTCTGATTATTTATGTGGGAGTGCTGTATGCATGGGGCGAAACTTATCTTCCTACTTCCAATGTGAAATACGGTATCGTGACCGATTCTGTAGGCTATTCAATAGGTCTCCTGAACGGCGACAGGATCATATCGGTCGATAATCAGAAAATAGAGAATTTTGCACAGATCACATCCGATATAGTCCTTAACAGCAGAAAGACCATTCAGGTTGAGAGGAACGGAGAGATCATCGACATCAACATTCCGATAGAATACATAGCTCAGATGCTAAAAGGCAGGGGAGGCTTCGATCCCAGGACGCCTTTCGGACCGTATGTAATTTCAGGTTTCGGAAAGGAATCGCCAGGTAAGCTTGCCGGCCTGCAGGAAGGCGATGAGGTTGTCGGACTGGATGGGAACCAGTTTGAATGGTTCGATGAATTTCAGACCTATCTGGCCGAAAACCGTGCCGGCACCATAGAAGTGAATGTTTTGCGAAACGGCGCCAGAATAGATATCCCGGTAAAACCAACATCCGACGGGGTTCTTGGTATCGCAAGCTCGCGATCCTACGACCAGATTTTTGAGCTCAGGACAGTAAAATACGGTTTCCTTGAATCGATACCCGCAGGAATAGCAAAAGGCTTCAGGACTATAGGTGATTACCTGAAGCAGTTCAAGGTGATCTTTTCAAAGCACACCAAAGCTTACGAATCGCTCGGAGGCTTTATTACAATAGGAAGTATATTCCCCGGAGTATGGGACTGGCAGTCGTTCTGGAACCTGACGGCCCTTCTATCGATAATTCTTGCAGTTATGAATATACTTCCCATACCGGCTCTCGACGGAGGACATGTGATGTTCCTGCTCTATGAGGTAATAACAGGAAGAAAGCCCAGCGACAAGTTCCTCGAGTATGCGCAGATGACAGGAATGATCATCCTTCTGGGTCTTCTCATTCTGGCGAACGGAAACGACATAATGCGGCTTCTGAGCAAATAGGCTGGTTTTAAGATCGTACAACTGCAGGTCAGGATAATTGACCCTCGTACCGCACTTTGGGATTCGCAGCATATGTATATGACAGAAGCAGCAGACAAGAATTATTTTTAAGTGGTTTGTATATCATCAAAGTATTTATAACTTTGCGTTAATTCTAAAAATTAAAGAGATGGGAAAGATTGGAATGACCGAAATTATTCTTATTCTGCTGGTGCTGGTTCTCCTGTTCGGCGGACGTAAGATACCTGAACTTATGAAAGGAATTGGCCAGGGAATGAAAGAATTCAAGAAAGCCTCAAAGGTCGATACTGATTCCGACAATAAGGAAGTAGTTAAATAAGAAATAAGATTCTTTGAATTTTATCAAAGGGACCTCTCTGCAGCGTCCCTTTTTTTGCTTATATATACTCCTGCATGGGTATTTAGTCAGAAACAATCATGGGAGTATTTGAAAATCAAAGAGAAAGCTCTTTTTGCAGTTCTTTCCTGTTGTAAGTTTTCAAAGATATTCATACTTCTGGTTCCTCCTTGCAGGATTAAATCCCGCCTCCCTGATAATCGACTGCATTTCGTCTGCTCCGAAGCGATAATTTGAACCTGCAGCGCTGACAACGTTTTCCTCGATCATTACAGATCCGAGGTCATTGGCGCCTGCGTGGAGGGAAAGCATTCCGATATCCTTTCCCACTGTAAGTATTGAAGCCTGAATGTTTTGAATATTATTCAGCATAATCCTGCTTATTGCAATGAGCCGCAGGTACCCCGTAGCGGTGTAACTGCTTTTTACTCCCATAAGTTCCCTGAGAATGGTTCCTTCATCACGGAATGGCCATGGTATGAATGTGATGAAGCCCCGGGTACCCTCCGGTTTCTCATTCTGAAGGTCCCTCAGTCTTACAAGATGATGCACTCTTTCCTCAATGGTTTCAATAAAACCGTACATCATGGTTGCTGAAGTGGGAAGGTTCAATTTGTGTGCTTCCCTCATCACGCCGAGCCATTCTTCAGAACTAGCTTTGGCAGGAGAAACTATGCTGCGGACCCTGTCTGAAAGTATCTCCGCCCCGGCTCCCGGAAGACTGTCAAGACCAGCCTCGACCAGAATCTCCAGAACTTCGTTAAATGATTTTCTGCTTTTTCTGGAAAGGTATACTATTTCAGGCGGCCCCAGGGCATGAAGTTTAAGGAAGGGATAGAGCTCCTTGAGCTTCCTGAACAGGTTTGAATAAAAATCAAGGTCCAGATCAGGGTTCATGCCGCCCTGAAGAAGAAGCTGATCACCCCCAAGGTAAATCAGCTCTTCAATCTTGCTTATATATTGGCTGATGGTTGTTACATAGGCATCCGGCGATCCCTTTTTACGGCAGAAATTGCAAAAGGTGCATTGTGAAAAGCAGACGTTGGTAATATTCACGTTACGGTCGATCATCCATCCCGCATTATTCCCCGGCACATGGATATGCCTCAGTCTGTCAGCAGTGAGCATCAGTTCCTCAAGAGGGGCGGTTTCATAAAGGAAAACACCTTCCTCCTTTGTAAGCGGGACAAGATCGAGAGCTTTCAGATAAAGGTCGTTGTGTACCATTTCAGTTGCAGTCTTTGTTCATTTAAATCACTTCAGCCTGACTGCTTTGTTGATTCTTCCCTCTCAGCCGGCAGATGAAGAACAAAGGTAACTCTTTAGAAATTACACAATCAATAATTTAATTAACTTTACCTCTTCAAAAATCCATTGCATATTTTATGAAACCTCACATAGTAAAAATATCACAAATAACACCGGATCAGTCAGTTGTTTTTATTACCGAAGATAGGGAGTTGCCTGAATGGCTGAATCTATCCCTGTCTGAAAAGGAGTATGCCCTGAAGCAGATTGGCGACAAGGAAGATTACATAGTTATCAACAGTTATTTCAGGCAGACATACATCGTAAAGGCAAGAAGCGAGGGCCCCGATTACAGAAGAAAAGAAGAGCTTCGCAAGACCGCATCCGGAATGAAGAAACTAATACGGTCGAACAATCATCAGGAACTTGTCATCTCATCTTCAGTATCTTTTCAAGGTGCCCTGGAAGCCTTTACCGAAGGTCTCGTACTCAGCCTTTATTCCTTCAGCAAGTATAAGACAAAGAAGGAAAAGGAGGACAAGAATAACTATCCTGCAAAACTGCTTATCCTTGATACAAAGGATGCGGTTGATGTGAGATGGCTCAGTGAACTGACTGATGCAGTTTATTTTGTAAGGGATCTTATAAATGAACCCGTAAATCACCTGAATGCTCCGGTCCTGGCAGGTGAGATAAAGAAATGGGGAAGTGCCGCCGGTTTCAGTGTCGATGTTCTTAACAAGGGTAAAATAGAAGCCCTTAAGATGGGAGGACTACTTTCAGTCAACAGGGGTAGTGTCGACCCCCCGGTTTTCTGCATTCTTGAGTGGAAGCCCGAAAAGCAGCTTAACAGCAGGCCTGTTGTACTGGTTGGCAAAGGGATCGTATACGACACAGGCGGTCTGAATATTAAGACAGGAGACCATATGGACAATATGAAGGGCGATATGGCAGGTGCTGCAGCCGTAACAGGAGTACTTTACACTATTGCGCGTACAGGTCTTCCCCTGCATGTTATCGGACTTATTCCGGCAACTGATAATCGTCCCGGAGGTAATGCCTATACCCAGGGAGACATCATTACCATGTACAATAAAATGACAGTGGAGATTGGCAATACTGACGCGGAGGGACGGCTTATTCTTGCTGATGCCATAAGCTATGCATCAAAATACAGGCCTGAGCTTATTATTGACATTGCCACTCTCACCGGATCGGCTGCAATGACTTTCGGAACTCAGGCATCGGCTATAATGGGAAATGCCGGAAAGGAATATTTCAGGTTGCTTGAGCAGGCAGGCAACGAAGTTTACGAAAGGGTTGCCGGGCTTCCTTTCTGGGATGAGTACGGTGAGCTTATCAAATCGGATCTTGCTGACGTAAGGAATACAGGACCGAGGGAAGCAGGTGCGATAACCGCTGGCAAATTCCTTGAAAAATTTGCTGAATATCCGCTTATACATCTCGATATTGCAGGTCCGGGCTCCCTTAAAAAAGATGATTATTACAGGCTTAAGGACGGTCCTGGAACTGGTGTCAGGTTGCTTTCAACCTTTCTGAAGATGTATGCTGAAACTCTTGAAACGCAGAAATGAGCTAAAATATGGACAAAAAATTAGTTGTAGCAGGGATATCACAGGGCGATATAAATGGTATCGGGTATGAAGTGATAATTAAGGCTCTTATGGATCCCGGGATGGCCGATATCTGCACGCCGGTTGTTTACGGTTCTCCCAAAGTGGCAGCATATCATCGCAAAGCACTTAATATTAATAATTTCAGTTTCAATAACGTTCGATCAGCTGAAGAGGCAAATCCAAAGAAGGCCAATCTTATTAATTGTCTCGACGATAATATCAGGGTTGAGCTGGGAAAATCGTCTCCACAGGGAGGAGAAGCAGCTCTTGCGTCGCTTGAGAGGGCAGTCAGTGATATTAAAAGCGGGAAAATAGATGTTCTGGTTACAGCCCCTATTGATAAGAAAAACATACAGTCGGATGATTTCAGGTTCAATGGTCATACTGAGTATCTGATGTCAAAGGCAGGTGTAGGGGACGTTCTCATGTTCATGGTAAGCGAGAGCATGAAGATAGGTGTCGCCACAGGCCATGTTCCTCTCGGTACTGTCCCCGGAATGCTGAATACCGGGCTTATTCTGAATAAGCTGAGACTGATGAACAGGTCACTTATCTATGATTTTGCAGTCCGTAAGCCCAGGATAGCGGTTCTAGGCCTTAATCCTCATGCCGGCGACAATGGTTTGCTCGGTACAGAAGAGGCTGAGATAATTGCACCAGCCCTTCTTCAGGCACAGAAGGAGAATATTCTTGTTTTCGGACCTTTCGCAGCGGATGGATTTTTCGGGGCAGGCTTATTTGTAAAATATGATGCGATACTTGCTATGTATCACGATCAGGGCCTGGCTCCATTCAAGGCCATCTCATTTGATACCGGAGTTAATTTTACCGCCGGTCTTCCTTTCGTAAGGACATCACCTGCCCACGGCACAGCATTTCAGATAGCAGGAAAGGGAGAAGCCTCAGAGAGTTCATTCCGTCATGCACTTTATCTTGCCTGTGATATTTTCAGGAACCGGGAGATGTACGATGAGATATCGCGCAACCCCCTCAGGCATCAGGATATAGAGATCCATACCGACCGCGTTGATGAATTGCCTCCCGAGATCTTCAATTCAGAAAATCAGTTATGATCGATTACATAAAAGGAAAAGTTGCGGAGCTTACTCCCGCCTACATTGTCATGGACAACGGCGGGATAGGGTATTTTTTAAATATTTCCCTTTCAACCTTTACGGAGCTTGAAGGGAAACAGGAATGCACGATTCTTGTTCATGAGGTAATAAGGGAAGATGCTCATCTGCTTTATGGCTTTTCCGCCCGGCAGGAGCGCGATCTGTTCAGGCTTCTTATATCCGTCAGCGGTGTCGGAGCCGGAACTGCAAGAATGATGCTTTCATCGCTTAATCACAACGAGATTGAAAAGGCAATCCTTGAATCGGATCTCAATACATTGAAGGGTATTAAGGGAATTGGTTTAAAGACAGCCCAGAGGCTGATTGTTGAGCTTAAGGACAAACTTGGAAAACATAGCGGAACCGGTGAAATATTTGCATTTGCAGACAATACCAAACGTGAAGAGGCGTTATCAGCTTTAGTGATGCTTGGGTTTGGCCGTAGTGCCGTTCTGAAGGTTCTCGACAGGATTATCAGGGAAGAAAAAGGCCTGACTGTTGAAGAGCTTATCAAGAAGGCACTTAAGAGCCTGTAAATAAGAATATAACTTCATTTGGGATCAGGGATATCATATAAAAATCTGCTGAAGATTTCATGTTTTCTATTATTTGCTTCTCTAATACTTTTTTCGTCGGAAGCCAATAGTCAGATCCCTGTCCGGGCATCATCAGCTGACACCATAAGAAAATCCCCTCTCAAGCTTACTGATATTCCATCAAATCCGTACGAGACAGTACCCAAAGCACCACTATTTCTCTACAATCCTTCGAACATCAGATCGACTGTCGTGTACGATACCGACCGGAATGAATATGTTATCTATCAGAAGGTAGGTGATTTTGATTACAGGACCCCGGTGCGCATGTCGCCCGATGAGTTCCGTAAATATCAGTTCAACAAGGAGATGCGCGATTACTGGGAGTCGCGGGTTTCAGGAGAGGTTTCAGGCTTCAGGTCGAACCTTATTCCCCAGATAGAAATAGGGGGAGCCACATTCGACAAGATATTTGGCAGCAATGTTATCAACATTGTCCCTCAGGGTTCGGCCGAGCTTGTTTTCGGAATAAACATCTCCAGGACTCAGAATCCCACCCTTTCGGAGAAGCTCAGGACTATTCCGACCTTCGACTTCAAGGAAAAGATTCAGATGAACGTGACCGGGACCATCGGCGACAAAATGGAACTGGGGGTCAACTATAATACCGATGCAATGTTCGAATTCGAGAACAGGACAAAGCTTCAGTATTCCGGGAAGGAGGATGAGATAATAAAAAAGGTTGAAGCGGGAGATGTTACTTTACCGCTTCCGGGTACCCTCATCACAGGAAGCTACAGTCTTTTCGGCCTTAAGACTGAGATGCAGTTCGGGAAGCTTAATGTGACTACTGTCCTTTCTCAACAGAAAGGTGAGTCTTCAACGATCGAGGTGAAAGGAGGAGCACAGTTAAGCGAATTTGAGATCTATGCTGATGACTATGAGGCCAACAGGCATTTCTTTCTCTCCCACCATTTCCGGGATATTTATGATGAAGCCCTGAGGAATCTTCCGGTAATAGCCTCCGGGTTGAATATAACCCGTATAGAAGTATGGATCACAAACAAGACAAGCAGTTATGACGAGACAAGGAACATAGCTGCATTTGCGGATCTGGCCGAGAACAGTGCACATATCTACAATAATGTGCCTTCATTCCAGGCTGTGCCAGGAGCAACAAGGTATCCCGACAATTCAGCAAATAGCCTTTATGACGAGCTCAATACAAACTACATTGCATTGCGCGATGTTGACCAGGTCACGACAGTCTTCAGTGCCTTGTATCCCGGATTTCAGATCGGCCGGGATTTTGAGAAGATCGAAAATGCAAGGAAGCTTAACGACAGGGAATACACTGTAAACTCCCAGCTGGGATATATTTCTCTCAACACTGCCCTGAATACCGATGAAGTCCTTGCAGTGGCATTTGAATACACCCTGAACGGACAGATCTATAAGGTTGGGGAATTCTCAACCGATGGGATCACGGCGCCACAGACTCTTATACTGAAGCTTATTAAAGGGACCACGCTCAGCCCGAAATATCCAACATGGGACCTGATGATGAAGAATATCTACTCTCTGGGTTCAGGAAGGCTTGAAAGCGGTAATTTCCAGCTTAACATCCTCTATGAAGATGACAAGACAGGGAATGCTATTAATTATCTTCCCGAAGGCAGAGTAGCTAACAGAATTCTTCTTCAGGTTCTCGGACTCGATAATCTTAATTCGCAGAGCGACCGTGTACCGGACGGGTATTTTGACTTTATTGAAGGTGTTACAGTCAATATGAGCAGGGGCAAGATTATTTTCCCGGTGACTGAACCTTTCGGCAGCTATCTGAAAAGCAAGATAGGAGATGCCTTCATTGCAGAAAAGTATGTCTTCCAGGAGCTTTACGATTCAACTCAGACTGTGGCAAGGCAGATGGCGGAACGGAACAAATTCAAGATGATGGGGCAGTATTCCTCGGAGTCGGGATCGGAGATAAGACTTAACGCCACTAATATTCCGGCAGGATCGATAAAAGTCACGGCGGGAGGAGTTACCCTTACAGAGAATGTCGACTTTACCGTGGATTACAACCTTGGTGTTGTTACAGTAATCAACCCGGCCCTTATCGAGTCGCAGACCCCTATTCAGGTATCTCTCGAAAGCAACCAGTTTTTCGGCTTTCAGACCAAGACACTTCTTGGCACGCATCTCGATTACAGATTCTCTGACAGGTTCAACATTGGTGGTACGATCCTTCATCTCAATGAGCGTCCGTATACACAGAAAGTCAATTTCGGCGAGGAACCCATTTCAAATACCATCTGGGGGCTGAACACCTCTTACCGGGGAGAGTCGCAGATGCTTACGAACCTTCTTGACAAGATCCCGCTTCTGGAGACCAAGACCCCTTCGAGTATCTCCTTTAACGGTGAATTTGCAGAGCTTATTCCCGGTCATTCACGGGCTATCTCCAATGCAGGGAATTCGTATATCGACGATTTTGAATCGAGCGAGATACCTCTTGACCTGAAATCATTTAACGCATGGTCGATAGCAAGTATCCCGCAGGGCCAGGATCAGCTCTTTCCCGAAGCAAGGCTTAACAACGACCTGAACAGCGGCAATAACAGGGCAAGGATAGCCTGGTATGTCATTGATCCGCTTTTCCTGAGGAACGGATCGTCGACACCGGGTCATATAAAGAACGATCCGGAGACACAGTCGAGTCATTTCGTAAGGGAGATCTACGAAAATGAGATCTTTCCCAACAGGGAGAGCCAGAGCGGTATCCCTACCACATTGTCGATCCTGAACGTTGCATATTATCCCGATGAAAAAGGACCTTATAACTTTGATGCAGAAGCGGGAATCTATTCCAGGGGAATGAACGAACAGGGAAAGCTTAACAACCCTGAATCGAGGTGGGGAGGTATAATGCGTGAAGTGCTGACAAGTGATTTTGAGACAGCCAACGTCCAGTACATTGAATTCTGGATGATGGATCCCTTTGTTGAAGATCCCCAGCACCAGGGAGGAGACCTCTTTTTCAACCTTGGAAACGTCTCGGAGGATATTCTCCGCGACAGCCGGAAGAGTTTTGAGAACGGGCTTCCTTCCTCAGCCGATGTTATAAATGTAGATTCAACGTCATGGGGACGAGTTGCCACAGTACAGTCGGTGGTTCATGCCTTTGATAACAGCAATGAATCGAGGATGTACCAGGATGTCGGACTTGACGGCCTTATGAACGATGATGAGACAACCTTCTTCCAGGATTACCTTCAGCGGGCCCAGTCAGCAACATCACCAGAGGTTTTTCCAGAGATCATGAAGGATCCGTCCAATGACGACTTCCATTATTTCAGGGGATCTGATTATGACGCCGATCAGCTTGGGATCCTCGACAGGTACAAGAGATACAATGGTCAGGATGGCAACTCACCCACGTCGGATATGTCGCAGGAGTCATATCCTACATCAGGGTCCACCCTTCCCGATATGGAAGACATAAACCGCGACAACACTCTGAATGAAACAGAAAGCTACTACCAGTACAGGGTAAGCCTCAGACCTGAAAATATGAAGGTAGGGATGAACTATATAGTTGATGAGATAGAGCCGACGGTAAAGTTTGCCAATGGGATTGAATCGAAGGTCAAATGGTATCAGTTCAGGATTCCGGTGACGGAATACCAGAAAACAGTCGGGGTGATAAACGATTTCAAATCTATACGTTTCATGAGGCTTTTCATGAAAAACTTCAGTGAGCCTGTCGTAATGAGGTTTGCTGAACTGAATCTTGTAAGGGCTGAATGGAGGAAGTACAATATCACCTTCATGGAAGGGGGCGAAAGAATAACAATTCCGGAACCCGAGGATGCATCATTCGAGATCAGCTCAGTAAGCATAGAGGACAATGCAGGCAAGAAACCTGTCAACTATGTTCTCCCTCCCGGGTTCGACAGGGTTGTTGATCCGCAGAATCCCCAGCTGAGGCAGCTTGATGAACAATCGATGGTACTGAAGGTGCAGGATCTTTCCGACGGAGATGCCCGGGCAGCCTACCGTAATGTGAACCTCGACATCCGTCAGTACCGTAGGCTGAGGATGGAAGTGCATGCCGAAGCTCTTATTGGTCAGCCGCTCTACGATAATGAACTCACTGCCTTTGTAAGGATCGGTTCCGACTACAAGTCGAATTTCTACGAATATGAGGTACCCCTTAAACTAACACCTTACAGCGACAATTATGATAACGACTCCGATGAGGACAGAGCCCTGGTCTGGCCAGCTGCAAACCAGTTCAACATAGATCTTTCTGTTCTTCAGGAAGCCAAAAAGGAAAGGAACAGGCAGATGCAGGCCAGCGGATCGTCACTCAGCATATCCGACGTATTTGCCTTCAGGGACGATTCGAACCGGGTGTATGTATGCGGTAATCCAAACCTGAGCAACGTCAAGGTGATAATGGTAGGTATCAGGAATCCCATAAAGACAAGAGATCCCGATAATGATGCAGGCGGCCCCAAATCGGCTGAGGTCTGGGTCAACGAGCTTCGTCTCAGCGATTTTATTGAGAATGGGGGATGGGCGGCAAACGCGCATCTCCAGGCACGTCTTGCCGATCTGGGAACTGTTGACATTGTCGGACAGGCAAGCACCCCGGGATGGGGAAGCATCGACAAGAAAGTAAATGAGAGAAGCAAGGAAGAGGTATATAAGTATGATGTATCGGCAACAATGGAGCTTGGGAAATTCTTCCCGGAGGAAGCAGGGGTCAGGCTGCCGGTCTATGCCGGATACTCCGAAACGAGGATCAAGCCCCAGTATAATCCGCTTGATCCCGACATTCTTCTTAAAGATGCACTGAAGGAGGCTCCTAACGAAAGGGTAAGGGATTCGATTAAATCGATATCGGAGGATTATTCGAGGCGGAAGACAATCTCAATTAATAACGCAGGGATAACCAAAAGGGGTGAAAAGCCCCAAGCATGGGATCTGGCTAACTTCAGCGTAAATTATACCTATAACGAAAACTACAGAAGCAATACCCGGACCGAGATCGATCTGGAAAGGAATTACAAGGGAGGTATTAACTACAATTTTGAGGCCCAGCCTCAGAATATCATGCCCTTTAAAAACGTTAAGTTCCTTAACTCTCCATTATTCAGGCTTATCAAGGATTTCAACTTCTATCCCTTCCCGAGAAGCATTTCGTTCCGTACCGATGTGGCAAGGTATTACAATGAAGTGAAGACACGTAACATCAATAATCCAGGTCTTCTGATAAATCCCACATTCAGGAAGGATTTTGAATGGACACGAATGTTCGATGTAAAATATGATCTTACAAGGCAGCTAAAGATCGACTTTACTTCGACAAATATTGCCCGCATCGATGAACCTGAAGGTGCCGCCGACAGGAAGCGTTACAGGAGCGATTATGACAACTGGCGCGATTCAGTTCTTACCAACCTGAAACAGCTTGGACGAACAACCTCCTATAATCATTATTTCAACGTCACATACAACATCCCGGTAAATAAGATCCCAATGCTTTCGTGGGTAAACGCCAACGCGAGGTTCGGATCGGATTATTCCTGGATCGCCGGGGCTCTTTATCCCGATTCAATGGAGATAAATCTTGGGAACACTATAAAGAACCGTAATGAGCTCACTCTTTCAACCACAGCAAACCTGGCAACACTTTACGGCAAGTCGAAATTCCTCAAGAACATTGAAAACAATACCCGGCCCGACGCAGCAAGCAGAATGAAGACCGAATACAAAACTGAAACATACTCGAGAGGCAATCTGAATTTCCGGGAAAATACCGTGAGGTATATAACACATAACCTTAAGACGAAGGATGTCACTGTAAAGGTTGTGAAGCCTGACGGTACCGAACTCAAGGGGACACTTGAGATCGTAAGCGAGAACAGGGTCAACTTCACACCATCTGAAACAATTAACGGGGCCCAGGTAACTGTTGAAGGAAGAGTGGAGAAGAAACGAAACCCGGCCATTGTTACCGGAGAATACCTGGTCAGGGCGCTTATGGGAATAAGATCGCTGAGCATGACCTATACATCATCGCAGGGACAGCTTCTTCCCGGATTCATGCCCGAGTCGAGATTCATGGGCCTTTCCAGAACCAATAATACCCTTGCCCCGGGTATACCTTTTATTCTCGGAATCAGCAACAGGGATTTCTTCGATAAAGCTGTCAGTAACGGATGGATAACCACCGACACTCTTCTGAACACTCCGTCTGTCTACAACAACAGGCTCGACCTTTCGCTAAGAGGCGTTGTTGAACCCTTCCCCGGACTGAAAATTGATATTAATGCCGACAGGAGGTTTCTTGAAAATGAAACAGCATATTACACTGCCGATTACAACGGTAACTTTCCCGACAGCACGCGAAACAGGGTTGTGAACGGCAACTTCTCGATATCTGTGATATCATGGGGTACTGCTTTCGAGAAAGTCTCGAAGGACAACAATTACGTTTCAAACACCTTTGAGAACTTCAAAAAGAATGCAATAATCATTTCTCAGCGCAGGGCTGATGCAAGGAGGGAACTTGATCCCGGATACGAGCCCGATATAGATCCGTCGACAGGCCTTCCCACCGAAGACGGTTTCAAGAGCGGATACGGAAAAACTTCGAGAGAGGTTCTTATTCCGGCGTTTTATGCCGCCTACACGAAGACTGACCCGCATAAGGTAACCCTGTCGACTTTCCCTTCAGCCGCCAGGATGATGCCAAACTGGAGGATCACTTTCGACGGTCTGTCGAAGTTCGAATTTGTGAGGAAAGTGTTCAGATCGATAAATATTACACATCAGTACAGAAGCGTATACCAGGTAGGTTCCTATACAACAAACCTCAACTATTACACCGACCCCAACGGATTAAACAATATAAGGGACCTTCAGAAAAACTTCATTCAGCAGTATGAGATCAATGTCGTAACCGTTAGTGAACAGTTCAGTCCCATGATAAATGTCGACATGAACTGGAAGAACAATCTCACGTCGAGACTTGAGTGGCGCAAATCGAGAACTGTTTCTCTCAACCTTACAGGAAACCAGATAACAGACAACCGTGTCAACGAGCTTGTTGTGGGTGCCGGCTACCGGTTCGATGATGTTCAGATCATGATCAGAACGGGAGGGACCCAGAAGGTTCTGAAGAGCGACCTTAACCTGAGGTTTGATCTTTCGATGCGCGACAACAAGACTATTGCCAGAAAGCTTATTGAAGATGTTAACCAGCCCGTTGCAGGAACGAAAATATTCTCAATAGGAGCGACGGCAGACTATGTCTTAAGCGACAGATTCAACCTTCAGATTTTCGCGGATCATTCCCTGACAAATCCTTTTGTTGCACAAACATTCCCAACTTCCAACACTAATTTCGGATTTAGTCTTAAATTTACTCTTGCCCAGTAAATAATCGGATCTGAGAAAAACAGGAAAAACAAGTTTTATCAGAATTGGTGCTGTTCATCGTCGTCCATACCATGTTACGCGCCCAGGGCATTTATCAGGTGGCCCCCTCGTTGTTCACATGGAAGAAAGACACAAATGAGAAATATTTAAAAAATTAGTATATTTTTGTGAGTACGTTAACCTAAGGACTGAAACCACAGACAAACAATTTATAATCAAAAAGATATGAATATACCGGCTAATCTGCACTACTCAAAGGATCATGAATGGCTTCGCGTAGAAGGTGAATTTGGATATATCGGTGTTACCGATTTTGCCCAGGGAGAACTTGGGGACATAGTATTTATCGAGATAGAGACTATTGGAGAAACACTGAACAAGGAGGAAGTTTTCGGCACGATCGAGGCTGTCAAAACTGTTTCTGACCTGTTCATGCCTGTGGGAGGTGAAGTTCTTGAGCTCAACCCGGCGCTTGAGGATTCCCCTGATCTGGTCAACAAGGATCCTTACGGAGAGGGCTGGATGATAAAAATAAAGATCAGCGACCTGTCTGAGGTTGATGATCTTCTTAATCCTGAACAATACCAGGCGCTTTTATAAGGTCTTTTTTACCTCCACCTGCTGGTATCCTTCAATCACGTCGCCGATCTTGAGATCGTTGAAGTTGTTGATGTTAAGTCCGCATTCGTATCCTCCGACGACTTCCCTGACGTCATCCTTGAAACGCTTGAGGGAGCCGAGGTCACCTGTATATATGACAATCCCGTCGCGGATCACTCTTACTCTTGTGTTCCTCGTTATTTTCCCTTCCTTGACATAGCATCCGGCAACAGTTCCCACTTTTGTGACACGGAAGATGTCGCGTATCTCGAGGGTAGCGACTATTTCTTCCTTGACCTCCGGTGAGAGCATTCCCTCCATGGCAGCCTTTATCTCCTCTATTGCGTCATAGATAATTGAATAGAGGCGAATATCGATCTCCTCCTTTTCAGCAAGCTTGCGTGCCGAGAGAGAGGGACGTACCTGGAATCCCACGATAATGGCGTTTGATGCAGCAGCAAGCAGGATATCCGATTCAGATATCTGGCCGACGGCTTTATGGATTATGTTAAGCTGTATCTCAGGTGTTGACAGTTTGATAAGTGAATCGCTCAGGGCCTCCACAGAGCCGTCGACATCGCCCTTGACTATAATGTTCAGTTCCTGGAAGTTGCCGATTGCAATACGTCTTCCTATCTCATCGAGGGTGATGTGCTTCTGAGTCCTGAGTCCCTGTTCTCTCTGAAGCTGTGCCCTCTTTGTTGCTATCTCCTTGGCTTCGCGGTCGCTCTCCATAACGTTGAACTTATCTCCGGCCTGAGGTGCGCCGTTAAGCCCGAGGATAAGGGCAGGTGTTGCCGGCCCCACTTCGCTTACCTTTGCCCCTCTTTCGTTATACATGGCCTTGATGTGTCCATAGGTAGAGCCAGCTATCATAATGTCGCCGACCCTCAGAGTTCCTGCTTTTACAAGTACTGTTGCCGTAAATCCGCGTCCCTTGTCGAGTGATGATTCGACAACTGTTCCAAGGGCAGGTTTGTCGGGATTTGCTTTAAGCTCGAGCATCTCAGCTTCGAGAAGGACTTTCTCCAGAAGGAGGTCGATGTTGAGCCCGTTTTTGGCTGAGATCTCCTGCGACTGGTACTTTCCACCCCAGTCTTCAACGAGGTAATTCATGTTTGCCAGGGCTTCCTTGATCTTTTCAGGGTTCGCAGTGGGTTTGTCTATTTTGTTTATGGCAAATACAATGGGAACTCCTGCAGCCGATGCATGGTTTATGGCCTCTACGGTCTGGGGCATCACCCCGTCGTCGGCAGCAACTACAATTATCGCAATGTCGGTTATCTGTGCTCCTCTGGCCCTCATAGCAGTAAATGCCTCGTGACCCGGGGTATCAAGGAATGTTAACTTGCGCCCGTCGTCGAGAACAACTGCATAGGCTCCGATATGCTGTGTAATTCCACCTGCTTCGCCGGCAATGACGTTCGTCCGGCGGATATAATCGAGAAGTTTTGTCTTTCCGTGGTCGACATGCCCCATAACAGTAACTATCGGAGATCTTGGCTTCAGCTCATCCTCGTCGTCTTCCGCTTCCCTGACGGCCTCAAGGAGTTCAGCACTGACAAACTCGACCGAATAGCCGAACTCGTCAGCGAGCAATGCCATTGTCTCGGCGTCGAGCCGCTGGTTTATGGAAACAAACAATCCCAGATTCATGCAGGTTGAGATGATGTTGTTTACAGGGATGTTCATCATGGAGGCCAGTTCGTTTGCTGAAACGAATTCCGTGACCTTCAGGATGTTCTTTTCCTGTTCGATCCTGTCCTCATCCTCCCTGTGCTTCTGGCTTATCGCGTCTCTTTTCTCGCGGCGGTAGCGTGAACCTTTTGATTTTCCCTTTGTGGTCAGGCGGGCAAGAGTCTCCTTGATCTGTTTCTGGACTTCTTCCTCGTCAACTTCGACACGTACAGGTCTTTTTTTGCTGCTCCCCTTTTTTGGAGCCTTGTCTTTTTTATCAGCAACTGTTGCTGGTTTAGCAACCTGGACCTGTTCCTTATCCTTCGTAATCCTTTTTCTTTTCTTCTTTCTCCTCGGATCCGATTCTCCACCAACGTTGACATGCTGATAGGGAGCAGATTTTTTGCGTTCTTCGACTGGCAGTTCTATCTTTCCGACCACAGTGGGCCCGGAGAGTTTCCTGAATTCTGTCTTGAATACTTCCGGAGCAGCCTGTTCTTCGGGTTCCTGTGTCTTCTGCTTTATTTCCGCTTCAGGTTCTGCAACTGTTTTTTCCTGGATCTTTTCCCCTGCCAGAGGCAGAGCCTCATTCAGGATGGCTTTTTCTTCCGCTGGTTTTTCAGTCTCAGGAGTTTTTTCTTTTGGTTTCTCTTCTTTTTTCTGGGTTCCCCTTGCAATAGATCCCAGATCGATCTTCCCTATTATATGAATGTCGATCGGTGATTTAGTCTTTTCGTCTTTTGCAGTTTCTTTTTCAGGTTCGGCCGGTTTTTCTGCAGCAGGTTTTTTCTTTTCGGGTGCGGTTGTTTCCTTTGCAGGCTTTTTCTCCTCAACGGGTTTGGGTGCTTCGGGGACTACCGGTTTTGGCTTAAGTGTTTTTTCAAGGTCTATTTTCCCGACCAGTTTGATATCGGGTTTCTTGATTTCGGTTTTGATATCGATTGTTTTCTTTGGGGCTGAAATGTCCTTCACAAGGATCTCCTCATCCCTATCCTGGTCTTCACTTTTCTGACTTTCTGAAAGATCGTCGATTGATACTGTCTCCTTCTTCCTGTGAAGATCTTTCAGCATCAGTTTTTCCGATTCCTTCTTAACGTTAAGGTCGCTGCTGTATTCTTTGAGAAGAAGCAGGTAGGCTTCGTGCGGAAGCTTTGTATTTGGGTTTGGATCAAGATCAAAGCCCTTCCGGTGCAGGAATTCCACGATAGTGGATATCCCCACATTGAATTCGCGGGCTGCCTTACTCAATCTTGTTGCCTTAATGTCTTCACTCATAGATCAGTCCTTAGTCTTTCTTAAATCTTAATCCGGTTTTTATGTTGTTGTGCTCTTACTCAAATTCAGCCCTCAGAATGTTAACTACTTCCCTTACGGTTTCCTCTTCCAGGTCGGTCCGTTTCACCAGATCGTTTATAGAGAGATTCAGAACACTCCTGGCCGTATCGCATCCTATTGCCTTAAGCTCGTCGATGATCCACTCATCTATTTCGTCGATGAATTCTTCAAGGTTGACATCTTCTTCATCTTCACCTCCCGGTTCCCTGTAAACGTCTATCTCATAACCTGTAAGCTGGCTTGCAAGCTTTATGTTCAATCCTCCCTTTCCTATTGCGAGCGATACCTCATTGGGTTTAAGATAAATTTCAGCCCTTTTTGTTTCCTCTATCAGCTTTATCGAAGTTATCTTGGCCGGGCTGAGGGCTCTCTGAATGAAGAGCTGATTATTTGAGGTGTAGTTTATTACATCAATGTTCTCGTTGCGAAGTTCCCTTACTATCCCATGTATCCTCGAACCCTTCATCCCCACACAGGCTCCTACGGGATCTATCCTTTCGTCGTACGATTCGACAGCCACCTTTGCCCTTTCTCCGGGTACTCTCACGATTTTCTTTATGGTTATCAGTCCGTCAAAGATCTCCGGTACCTCAAGCTCAAAGAGCCTTTCAAGGAAGACCGGAGAAGTACGGCTGAGTATTATGAATGGTGTGTTGTTCCTCATTTCAACCTTTATCACCACGGCACGAATTGAATCGCCTTTGCGGAAATGATCGGAAGGTATCTGCTCGCTTTTCGGGATAATAAGTTCGTTACCGTCGTCGTCGAGAACAAGGATCTCGCGCTTCCATACCTGGTAAACCTCGCCGGTAACAATTTCTCCTATCCTGTCCTTGTATTTTATGTAGATATTGTTCTTTTCCAGATCGAGAATCCTGGCGGTGAGGTTTTGCCTTAACGAAAGGATGGCCCTGCGGCCGAAATCGAGGAATTTAACTTCGTCAGAGACCTCTTCACCCACCTCATAGTCCTCGTCTATCTCTTTCGCTTTCGAGAGCGGGATCTGGGTATTCGGATCCTCAAGTTCGTCATCTTCCACAACCACGCGGTTTCTCCAGATCTCAAAGTCGCCCTTGTCGATATTGACAATGATATCGAAATTGTCGGCTGATCCGTATTTTTTGGCGAGCATGCTCCTGAAAACATCCTCAAGCACGCTCATCATCGTTGGACGGTCGATATTCTTAAGCTCCTTGAATTCCGAAAAGGTGTCTATCAAATTAATATTCTCCATCTGCTTTATTCTTCTTGATAAAACTTTGATATATTTCTTATTGCTATTTCTTCATTAAATCCGCTTGTGATATTAAATTGATATCATTTCAATATTAAATTGATATCATTTTAATATCTTCGCTTTCACTTTATTTCAAGCACTTCTTTTACAGTTTTTACCTGGTCAAAGTTGAAAGGAAAAATTCTTATTTCCTTTGTCTTTCCTTTTTGTTTTATTTCTGTTTCCAGGTCAAATCCTCCACTGGTAACATTCCTCAGTATCCCGGTATATTTTGTCCCTTCATCATCAACAACTGCCACTTTGCGTCCTTCGTTCCTGTAGTATTGCTGTATAACGCAGAAGGGCATTTCGAGTCCGGGAGAAGAAACCTGCAGTTCAAAATCCTCAGTTTCTCTGTCGAGACCGTTTTCAATATGACGGTGAAGCATGGCACATTCATCAATTGTGATTCCCTTCATGCTGTCGGCAAGAACAGTGATCCTGTTTGAACTGCTTACCTTAACAGCCACAAGAAACAGGTCGTTGTCGTTAACAAACTGTTTCGCAAGGTTTTCTATGGTTGCCTTATCTATCATGTTCTGAATATCATAATAAAATAGGGGACTCTGGTCCCCTAGGTCTCAATTGCGCCTCAATTCGGATGCAAATATAATGATTCTTTTTGATTTTCAAAGCATCAGGGTGATATTAATTTCTCCTATATCATGAATGAATCTCAGGAAGCGGGTAATTTCACGAGGGAGATTCCCGGGAAAAACAGTGTAGCAGGAAAATTGGTTATCTTCGCTAACTGATTCTATTCTATAGAAATGGATTATAGTTTTTACAGAAGGGAGGAAATTGAGCTTCTGTCTGAATGCACGATTTGTCCCAGGGAATGCAGGGCTGACAGGTTCAGAGGACCGGCTGGTTACTGCCGCTCCGGCCCGGGTATGAACATCGCTTCGATATGCATTCACAGGGGTGAGGAGCCACCTGTTAGCGGACCTGACGGTATATGCAACATTTTCTTTTCGGGCTGCAATCTTCGGTGTGTTTATTGCCAGAATCATGAGATAAGCCGTCAGCCGGCCGGAGGGAGTCTTGACACATACACATATACTGAAGCGATTGACACGATAATTGCAATTCTTGAGAAAGGGATCAGGGCAGTGGGTTTTGTTTCTCCCTCTCATGTCGTTCCCCAGGTAAAGGCTATAATCAGAGGTCTTAATGAAAGAGGATGGAATCCTGTAACAGTTTATAATACTAATTGTTATGACAAGCCGGAAGCGATTGATTCGCTCGACGGTCTCATCGATATCTATCTTCCTGATTTCAAGTATTTCTCCCCGCAGCTTGCAAGGGAGTATTCGGATGCACCCGATTACCCGGAGGTGGCTTTAAAGGCTCTCGGAAGAATGTACTATCAGAAGGGATCGACTCTCCCTCTTGATGAAGAGGGAAGGGCTGAGAACGGGATTCTCATCAGGCATCTTGTTCTTCCGGGCCAATCAGGCGACAGCCTTAATGTTCTTCGGAACATTGCTGAAGAGCTTTCACACGGGATCCATCTTTCGCTAATGTCCCAGTATCATCCCACTCCTTTTGCAGGGGGGCACCCCGACCTGAACAGGACCCTTTACAGTGAGGAATATGAAATTGTTGTAAGGGAAATGGAAAGGCTTGGGTTCAGGAACGGCTGGGTTCAGGATATGGAAAGCCACATGAATTACAGGCCTGATTTCAGGAAGGAACATCCTTTTGAATAAGACGGGATTGCTGTTCAGGATGGCTTCTTTGTTTATCCCTCATCCTGATAAACATCTTTTTATAAAGCTGGATTACTTCACTTCCAATTTGCGTTCTGCCCCCCATCCCCCTGACGAAGGCATTTCTTCATATTTCATCTGCCTGTTCCACCCCCCAACCCCCCCTGTTAGGCTACCCTTTATACACATCTTATAGATTAGCTGTTTATCCGGGGGTGCAATCAGGTCATTTTTTTTCATTTATTACCGTCCAGGTAATTTTTAACAGGGGGGATCATAACAAGCATGTATCATGATACATTTATCCTTGTCTGGATCGACTTCTGTGATCATCGTAATACGGAGTCGTCAGTTCGGGCATAAATTTCGAATGGGATTAATTTCTGCCGGAACAAGCCGGGTACAAAGTTATTAATATGCTTACAGATAGCGGTGTAACGACACAGAGGCAATTTTCTTGTTTTCGACCGGATTGAAAATGATAATGTCTGTTTCATTGCAGGCTTTAAATAAATAATTATATTGGCCCCCTGAAAAAAGTGAGTTTAACCTAAAGCCGTAAATATGCTTCTACATCATCAATTTGTCAGAATGGCCAAAAAGCATTCAGGAAAAACTGCCATTATCGACAAGACCACAGGGAAAAGCGTAACATATTCAAAGGCGCTGATTGCCAGTTTGATACTAAGCTCCAAGTTTGAAAAGTATGATAAGGGATTCATCGGGATAATGATTCCTACCTCAGCCGGCTGTGCTCTTGCTACAACAGGAGCACTGTTTAGCGGAAGGATTCCGGTGATGATAAATTATTCGACCGGAGCTGCTGAGAATGCGAAATATGCTCAGCGGAAATGCAAATTCACGACAATAATTACTTCCAGGTCGCTTCTTCAAAAGATCAACTGTCCTGTTGTGGAAGGCATGGTAATGATAGAGGATATTATGGAGAGTGTGACCACCATGGATAAGCTTGGAGCAGCTTTTAAGGCGATGTTTCCTGCAGGAATGATCCTGAATTTCATTCATAGGGGTGATGAGAACGACACTGTCGCAATACTATTCACAAGCGGGAGCGAAAAGGATCCCAAGGCTGTCCAGCTGAGCCATCGCAACATTTCATCAAATATAGAGAACTTTAGTTCCTATGTCGGTATCACCGAAGCGGACATAATCCTGTCGAATCTCGTCTTCTTCCATATATTCGGGCTTACAGTTAATTTATGGGTGCCTTTTTACTTTGGCATGACTATGATAACCTATGCCAATCCTCTCGATTTTCAGACAATAAGCAATATAGCACGCGAGGAGAAACCGACTCTTATGGTAGGGACACCAAGCTTTTTCAGGGGATACCTCCAGAAATCCGAGCCGGGCGATTACAAGAGTCTCAGACTGATGGTGGCAGGAGCGGATAAGTGTCCTGATTCGCTCAGGGAAGGCTTTCTGAAGAAGCATGGAGTTACTTTGCTTGAGGGTTACGGAGCTACGGAGACCTCGCCTGTCATTTCAGTTAACTCGCATCAGTTCAACAGGCCGGGCAGCACAGGCCGGGTAATCCCGGGAATACAGGTCAGGATAGTGAATTTCGAAACCGGTGAGGAATGCAAAACAGGAGAGACGGGAAAAGTATTTGTGAAGGGTGACTCGGTGATGAAAGGGTATTATGATGATCCTGAGCTAACTGCTGAGGCCATAAACGATGGCTGGTACAATACTGGCGATATGGGTTATTTCGATGCGGACGGTTATCTGTGGCATGCAGGCAGGTTCAAGAGATTTGCCAAGGTGGGCGGAGAGATGATCTCGCTTGTTAAAGTGGAGAACATCATGGAGAAGTATCTTCCCGCAGGGGTATCGTGTTGTGTCGTGGAAGTGTCGGATGAAAAAAAGGGTTCCTACATCGTTGCCTCTGTATCGAGGGAGATAAATAAAACTGAGATCCTCAGGAAAATGATGGAAGACCTTCCGATAATAGCTCTTCCCAGGCAGTTTATAGTTATCAATGAGCTTCCCATGATGGGAACCGGTAAAATAGATTTCCGCACCGTGACGAAAATGGTAGAGGAAATAATGGCCGGGCAGGCCTGACTCCTTTATTTCTGCGAAGGATGGCTCTGAATGGTTTTGAATTGATTGATGGATTTCTTAAATTAGCAGAAACCAAAAACAATCTGAAATGAAAAAAAACATCATTACACTGGTTATTGCGCTTCTTCTGATTTCCTGCTCAGGCCAGGACAAATCGTGGCGTCAGCTTTTTAACGGGAAGGATCTTACCGGCTGGGAGCAGGTGGGACCCGGAGAATTTGTAGTTGAAGACGGACTTCTGAAGACGGTGGGAGGAATGGGAATGATTCTTTATCCGGCCGAAAAATTCAGTAATGTAGTTATCCGGGTTGTATACAAGGTGAAGGATAATGACGCTAATTCGGGTGTGTTTATCCGCATTCCGGAAAAACCTGCGGATGAATGGTTTGCTGTTAACAGAGGATACGAGGTTCAGATAGATAACGGGACGAGGCATGTAGGGGGAGAGTATCATTGTTCAGGAGTGTTGTACTCTCTGACAAAAGCCTTAGCTCATCCCCAGACAGCTCCCGGCGAATGGAACACAATGGAAATAACTCTTGATGGACAGAGGACTATTGTACATATAAACGGGGAGCTTGTTACAGACTTTACCGAAGGTGACGCTGTGCCCGAGAAAACGAGGGATTTCGAACCTGACAGGGGTCCAAGGCCTGAATCAGGATATATCGGGCTCCAGAATCATGACGGACTTTCGACGGTATATTTCAGGGAAGTCGCTGTAAAGCCTCTTTAGCCTGTCAGGCCTGGCTTTTCAGGATCAACTGCTTATCGATATTATCGCTCAGCTTGTAGCGAATAATATGATCGCTGATCTTTTCCCCTGTGATTTCAATGCTTTCAAGATCAGCTGTTCCCCTTCCTGCCTGAGCACAATAAGTCAGCCAGGCAACGGTTGTATGGTCAATTCCCATAAGCTCGATCCCTACCCTGTCGGCTGCCAGCCAGTCTGTGCTGACCACGCAGACCCTGTGGTCGACAGGGGTGCCGCTGTTAGGACCGTTTCCTTCCATTCCCTCAAATCCATCGATAACAGCAAGATGGGGGTGAAGCCTTGACGACAAGTCATACAGGTTATAGTTTATCCCCCTGAAGCCGCTTCCATGTACTATCGCTTTATCGCTTTTTGATCCTTCCCTCCTGTTTCTTCCGAAAGTAAAGCCCTCATCCTTGACAGGCGCTCCGAAGACGATATTTTTAAGAGAAAGTGTGGCAACAGCCCTGTCGTGGGTTTTCATCCTTGCAACAGATACAATATATGAATCAGGGCTCAAAAGAACGCTTGAGAACCTAACTGGATGGGGACGGAAATCCTTTTCATCAAACACATGCAGGATTTCGTATTCCTCCTTGTCGAGATCGATGAACTTTACCGGGTACTTCTGGGCAAGCCTGAAATATCCGTAATTGCTGAATCCGTCTAATGTGGGACCGTTTGCAGCCGATTCGGCAATAACCACATTATCCAGTTTTTTTATCGATTTAAGGAATTCAAGAATTCCTTCGAGGGTATCGGCATGAGTTGCGCAGAGCGGAATATCGATCGAGACGTTATTCGGCTTGAGAACAACGCGCCGGTTGCCTATTGCCTGATGGATCTGTCTGGAGTATGGGAGCAGTGCCCTGAAGACCATGTCGGCCCTGTTGTCTCCTGTTGTCAGACCAACACCCGATTTCAGCTGTGAGGCATTTACGGGACGGTCAGCTGTTGCGAAAGCTGCCAGAGGCGATGCCACGGTCAGGGCTGCACCTCCGAGTAGAGAGGTTCTTATAAAGTGGCGGCGGTTCAGGGTATTCATAAGCTGATTATGATGAGGTAAATTTTCAAATTCAAATATAACATTTACCTGATCACAATCAGTTTAAATATTGTTAAATGGAAACGCAATTCTTATTCAGGACACAGTTCTTAAATATATTGCAAGGACCCGCGTGGCAGCTCCAGTATTCTGATATTGTGGTTGTTGAAAAAATGGAGTAGACCAGGTCTTTACTACATGAATTTTTCTCTTTTCTGAAGGTTGTAAAGGGCAGCCAGGAGAAAGAGGATACTGCCTGTTGCAAGAATTATCCTGTTCTTGACAGTTATTATCGACCAGGTTATCTGGTTTACGTCGTAGGGGAGGTCGAAGGGGTTGTGAAAGACATTCCACTGGCTTTTGCTCAGAAAGTCATCCAGGATCATGAAGAAGAGCCCGAAAACGATCATTACCACTGCTGTTCCGTTACCGTTGCGGATCACTGTAGAAAGCATAAATGCCATCATTCCGAGGAAAAGGACAGGCATCATGACATGTGCAGTAACTGTCAGGATCTGAAATTTCACTATCAGGATTGAGGAAAGGAAGGAAAAAACCAGCATAATCAGAAAGGTAATTATGAAGATTAGTATGATCCTTACCAGCCAGACTTTGTACCTGTAGTTGGGAATTCCAAAAAGGATTTCAATGGTCCTTGCATCCTGGTCGTTCTGTATCCCGAATACCGATGGGTAAAAAACCAGAAGGCATCCTGAGAAAATAAATATATAAAAGAAATCGGCTATATCTGAAATTTCAGCCGTGAAAGCATACAGTACCGAAACCCCCAGATAGAATGCAACGGCTCCTGCCAGGAACCATATGAACTTATTGGCAAATATTATCCTCAGGTTATAGCGGATCATATTGCCTGTCAGCGTCAGGTAGCTATTCAGTTTGCCGTTTTTCATGGTCTTCTTGTTTTATCCGGGCTGCCTTGTATTTGAGATATTGTAAAAGCATATCCAATCCCGGCTGGTTTTCCTGTCAGCCGGGAGCTAAACGTCGGTATTGAAAGTGAGTTTTTAAGCATTTTCCGTTTTACTATTATCCTTTCTACGCAAAAGCCACAGGTAAGCGTCCTCGAGGTTGGGGGTGGCGCTCACGGCGTTTACCCAGGGCTTCGATTCGGAGATCACCCTGACCCTCACCTGATCGCCCTCGGACATATGATGGACGACAAGGTGATTTTCGACGAAATCATTGAACTGGTCCGACGGAAGGCTGAACTGCCATACATGTCCGGCTGCTTCGTGGGTCATATCGGCGGGCTTCCCGAGGAAGCGGAGTTTTCCCCTGTTAAGGACAGCCACCTGATTGCATGAGCTTGATATGTCCTCTATTATATGAGTGGAAAAGATTACTACTCTCTCCCGGCTGAGTTCAACTAGAAGGTTCCTGAACCTTATCCTTTCCCTTGGATCGAGGCCTGCAGTTGGTTCATCCACAACCAGTATCCTGGGAAGATGGAGGAGGATAAGCGCTATACCCATTCTCTGTTTCATACCTCCGGAGAACGATCCTATCTTCTCGTGTCTTCTTTCTTCCATATGGACCGCCTTAAGAACATAGGTTACCCTTTCTTCGCGTGTTTTCTTGTCAACAATGTTCTTCAGCATTGCCTGGTAATGAAGGTATTCATGTGCTGTCATGTTCTCATAGCTGCCGAATTCCTGAGGGAGGTATCCTATCAATCCCTGCAGTTCTTCCCTTTTCTCCTGGGTATCGAGTCCGTTTATCCACACCTTGCCGTAGCTTTGTTCAAGTATACCGCATATTATTCTCATCAGGGTTGTTTTCCCGGCTCCGTTCGGACCGAGAAGTCCGAACATCCCGTTCCCTATAGTCAGGGAAACACAGCTCAAAGCCTTGAATGGTTTCTTCCTTTTCCCAATAAGAGGAACAGCGGCTACGAACCTGAACAGAGTCTTTCGGAGCCCCTTGAAGCGGCCTTCAAGCCGGTAGATGTCTACATTTTTCCGGTTGAGCATAATACCGGTCTTATAGATGAACAGTCCGGCGAACCACAGGAATCCTATAATTATGACAACTGCTATGTTATCCCATTTCATCTGAAACATAATCAGGTTAAGCAGGGGTACAAGCCAGAACATTGCGAAATCGGCTGCATCAGTCAGTATTTTTTGAAACCTGCTCTTCGTGCCGGCTGAAAGGTTTATGAAGAGTTCCCTGAGGCTGTTCCACAATGCAGCCAATACAAACCATGTAACGAGGCTGAAAATGAAAATCCAGAATCCTTTCCGGAGATAGAAATATGTGAAGTATACAAGGAATGCAAGAAGGGGGAGTTGCCACGAAACCAGCTTCAGATCTTTCCAGCTCCTGATGTGCGTCTGAAGTCCCAGGCGTTCCCTGATCCTTGCTCCGGCTTTCCATTCCCTCGACCAGCGGTTTTCCCTGTCATAGATCTTAACAAGGCTCTGGATATGGATATGGATCATTTCATCGGGAGGGATTACTGTTTCCTTAGCCTTCCTCAGGCTGTTCATCACAAACCAGGTTGATGCCGGAACGACGATCACTGCAAGAATTGTGGCTATCAGCTTCCAGATGAATTTGTCGATATAAGTATAGACTAACAGTATAAGAAAAGCGAAGATTACAAGCTGAACAGCTTTTGCCGCCAGGTTTAACGATCTTATCCACTGAAGGGCATTTTCGAGTCCCGAATAAAAGGTAGGGATAAAGACCAGGGTAAGCAAAGTGCTCAGAGTGAGGCCTCCTATGACTGTTATTGCGAAAGAGGCGCCAATTACCGAAACGAATTCTGCCTTGCCCATTGCCAGGGGGAGCATGGCAATCACAGTGGTGAAGGCTGTTATCAGTATTGGCCTTAATCTGGCCATGCCCGCTGTCATAAGGGCTCTTGAGCGTCTGTATCCGTTTTTCCTGAGGATGTTGGTATAGTCGATGAGTATAATTCCATTATTTACAACAACCCCAAGCAGTATCAGGAATCCGGTAAGAGTGTTGGCATTCAGGAGCGAGTTTCCCGTAAGGATAAGGGCTATCAGGGAGCCCAGCGCTGCGAGGGGAATGCTGAAAAGCAGAACGAATGGCGTGGCCAGCGATTCAAATACAGCAGCAAGTATCATGAATATCAGAAGGAAGGCTATTCCTATGAGATTATAGAATTCCTTAAGCTGGTCGTCTTCATGAATAACTTCAACTGCGAGGCCTGAAGGAATACTGATTCCCGAAACAATTGATTCGATTTCCAGTCTTGCCGGTTCCAGAAGGTCTTTCGACGATCTTATCTCTTCCCTGAATGTATAGGTCAGAGTAATCCTTTTCTCCTGATTTTCACGATGGATATTTCCCATGCCTCTCGAGAAAATTACAGAAGCCAGCTCCTCCATTTCCATCATTGCGCCTGCCTGACTGCTCACCTCAAGATGCCTCAGGTCGTCTATCCCCTTGAAAGGTCTTTTGCGCGTTGCAGTATCCTCTTCGGCATATTTAATTATTATATCATAGTTTTCGGTTCCCTGTCTGAAACTTGCTCCTGAGGTAAATTCGTTTCCGAATGTAGCCAGTGACGATGACAGGTTCATCAGCGTGAAATTGTTTCTGAGAAGGTAATCCATGTCGAAGTGGAGCTGTACTTCGGGCGTGTTGTCCTGCACATTGATCCTTACATTGTCTATTGTTTCAAGTTCGTCGATATACGATCTTATGTCATCTGCAAGGTTCCTCATCTGTTCAAAGTTCTGTCCCTTTATGATTACCTTTTCAGATTCGGACCCTATTCCGAGCAGGCCTGCAAGATCGTCACCCTGGTCGAACTCTTCAACGCCTGAGCCGCCTGAGGTAAATCCTCCTGAGGCTGATATTCCGTCCATTGTGATCTCCGCTGATGAGATATTCTTGGTACGTTCAGAAATATCGTTTTTTATTTCGGGGAGTGTTCTTTTGCTTTTCTTATCCCAGTCTTCGTAGAGGTTTACGGTAATTGTTGCCTGTTCTTCCTCTATACGGCTCACAATATCCTCTTTTTCAGTCATAGATGCAAGTCTTGATTCAATTTCTGAAACGACAGCATCTGTCTTTGCCAGGGTAGAGCCGGCCGGCATGATTACGCTGATCCTGAACTCCGGAGTCTCAATTTCCTGATTTGAGCTCAGGCTGATAGTAAGGCTGACAAGCAAAGCTGAGAAAAATAATACAAGGGCTCCGATAATGGTTGTGGCCGGGTTTCTCATGCATGCTTTAAGAAAAAGCTGGTAAGCCTGGATAAGTCTGTTGTGTATCGAAAGTTTCCTGAAAACCAGTGATTCGCCTCCGGATGTCCTGGCAAGGAGGTAGTACGTTGCCATCGGGATGAAGACCAATGCAACGCCAAGAGAAACAAGCAGGGTTGATATTATTGATACCCCGATATTTTTACCGATGATCCTTATAAGAAAATTCGTTGAAAAGATGAAGGGGAAGAAGACAACTATTGTTGTAAGGGTTGAAGCAAACACAGAACGTATAACCTCTTTTGTACCCTGCTTCACCGAAGTTCCGGGATCTTTTCCTGTTCCGGCAAGTCTGTAGATATTTTCCAGTACCACGACAGAGTTATCGACAAGCATTCCGATGGCAAGAGCTATTCCTACCAGAGTGAGGCTGTTGACAGAGATATTATATGCGTAGAAGAAATTGAATGCTGTATATACAGAGGCGGGTATTGAAATTGCGATTACCGTAACAAGCCTCAGGTTACGGAGAAAGAACCACAGGATGAATATAGCCAGAATACCCCCTGTCACAGCAAGGTTTATTATCTGGTTAATGTTCTTCTCCATTGTCTCCGCGCTGTTGTTCTGGACCACAATCTCAACTCCCGATGAAGCCAGGGCTCTGTTGAGTTTTTCGACCTGTGCTGCTGCATTGTGTGAAAGCTGGATCAGATTGGCCTGTTTATCGTTGACAAGGTTCATTGTGACAGCGTCCATTCCGTTCACCCTGCTGTACGATTCAGGCTCCTTAACGCCATAGAATATTTCTGCAATGTCGCGCAGCAGAACAGGTCCTTCCTTTCTGACAATAATGTTCCCGATCTCTCTTACCTCAGTAAAGTCTGATATTATGTTTACAAAAAGCTCATTTCCGCCGTCATATACTTTCCCTGCAAATGTCTTGTCTCTGTTGTTGCTGTTGAGGATGCTGCTTACCTGACTTATTGTGATTCCGAGTGCTTTACAAGCTTTCCGGTTGAGTCGTACCTCGATCGAGTTTTCCTGTCCGCCGTAAATCTGCACTCCGGCTATCCCGTCGAGATTCTCAAATTCGGGCCTGATATCCCTTTCTGCTATGTTCCTTATCCTGTCGACGCCTCCTTCTCCCCTTACCTGGAGTGACATGAACTGGTTGGTGAGCTGTTCAAGATCGATTTTAATAACGCTTATGAAGAATTCTTCCGGAACAGATCCTCTTATCAGGTCGATTTTCTCCTGCAGTTTTAGGTAAGCAAACTTTATATCTGAATTTTTGGTATAGGATATCATTATGGTACCATACCGTGATGTAATGTTCGACTCGATCTTCTCCACGTTCTCCAGGGTCCCGATAGCTCCTTCAATAGGAACAACTGCCTGGGTCTCGATATATGAGGGGTCGACTTCAAGCGGAGTGGCAACCTGGACAATAAGTGTCGGCAGCTGGGCATTTGGGATAAGTTCCAGAGGCAGTTTTTTATAGGATATGTAACCGAGCATTGAAAGCCCGAGCAAGAGCATAATTACGAGAATCCTTCTTTTTAGTACAAAGTCCATTTTCTTGCCTTCAACTTTTAAACAGTGGTAAGGGATTTCTTCCTTCCGCCTTTCAGAAGATCACCAAAAGAATCGAAGATCCAGTAAACGCATGGTATTACAATCAGAGTCAGCAGCGTTGAGGATACAAGCCCTCCGATAACCGCCATGGCCATCGGGGCTCTAAGTGAAGCACTTTCCCCAATACCAATGGTAAGGGGCAGCAGGGCCAGTATGGTTGTGACACTTGTCATAATAATAGGTCTGATTCTCTGGGAGCCGGCAAGTATGATGGCTTCTTTCTTGCCTTTACCCCCTTCCCTGAGCTGGTTTATCCTGTCGATAAGGATGATGGCATTATTAACTGCAATACCGCCTAACATTATTATTCCTATATAAGCCATCATATTCAGAGGCTTTCCCAGAAGGAAGAAAGTAAGAACAGTTCCTGCACCTGCAAGGGGTATGGTAAGCATTATCACAAAAGGTTGCAGAACCGATTCAAACTGTGATGCAAGAACCATAAAAACAAGGACGAGGGAGAGGATCAAGGCAAATGTCAGGTTTTTCATTGATTCCCTTCTCTTCAGTTCTTCTCCTGTGAATTCCATTTTATAGTCAGGAGGAAGAGCAACAGGTTTCAGCGACGCTTCTGCTTCTCCAACCACTTTATCAAATGCCCTGCCACCTCTGACCATTGCGTACAGATAGCAGGTACGTGCCTGGTTACGCCGGGTTATTTCCCTGGGGCTTACCACTGTTCTTATTTCTGCCAGTTCGCTCAGAGGCACTTTTACATCGCCGGCTGTTATCATCAGGTCTTTAAGATGGCTTAGTGCAGTTTTCCCGAGTCTGATGGTTATGTCCTTCATTTCCCCTTCGACCTCGAAAGTGCCGGCAGGGGAACCTTCCAGATAACTTTTTACCTGGTTTGTAACGCTTTCCACAGATACGTTATAGTAACTTGTCTTAAAGCGGTCGGCAATGACTTCCACTTCAGGCGTTCCTTCGTCGAGAGAAGTGGTTATATTATATAGCTCCTTATTCTGTTCAAGAATGGCCCGCGACTCTTTCAGTATTCTTTCAAGTTCCGTATAGTTTTCTCCTGATATTTCAAGGGCAAAAGGCGATTCTTCAGTCCCCAGTGAAGTCTGAAGAGCCGTCTCTTCCCTGGTGAATGAAACCTCCAGATCCGGAATCGCTGCGAGATAGGTTTCAATAAGTGATATTGCCTCTTCGGTACGGGTAACATAATCCTTCTCAAGAATAACCTTAAGCGATGCGGTGTTCTCTCCCTTCGAGCCTGCAATCTGCCCGAGGTTCGATGTATTGTCTTCCCCCGACTGGGTGTAGATCATTTTCACCTTTTCCGGAAGGAGCTCCCTTATTATCTGTTCAGCCTTCACCGCGGTGCTGTTTGTTCTCTCAAGGCTTGTGCCTTCCGGAAGCCTAAGGCCTATTGTGAACTCAGCCGATTCCGGCGAAGGCATGAATTCACTGCCCAGCTGAGGAATCAGCAGGACAGAAAGTGCCAGGATAAAGACAGAAACAATTATTACGAGACCTCGTTTCTCAAGGACCTTCTCCAGAAAATTCCTGTACCAATTAAAGTGAAATGCTTTTGCTGATGAGTTCTTATTTTTACTTTCCCGGAACAAGGTGCTTATAAGCATCGGGATAACCAGCATTGCAACTATCAGTGAAGAGATCAGTGAGAATGCCACGGTCCAGGCCTGATCCCTGAACATTTCGCCTGAGGCTCCATGGAGATACACTATAGGAAGAAACACTACTATTGTGGTGATTGTCGATGCGGTTATGGCTCCTCCAACCTGCCCGGTACCGTTAATAGCCGATTCTCTCAGTGTCAATCCTTCCTCCTCCCGGGTTCGTGTAATATTCTCAAGGACAACTATTGCATTATCGACGAGCATTCCAGCACCCAGGGCCAGTCCTCCAAGTGTCATTATGTTAAGGGTCAGGTCGTTGAAGTACATCAGATTGAAGGTTGCAATTATCGATACGGGTATTGCAATGCTGATCACCAGGGTTGTTCCAATCCTTCTGAGGAAGACAAAAAGAACGAGAACAGCCAGAAGAATACCTATCACCAGAGTGTTTTTGACCTCGCCTATTGCGCTGTTAATATATCTTCCCTGGTCGGTCACCTTTATGAATTCGTAGCCCGGCAAGGCCCTGCTCAAGTCATCGAATGACCTGTCGAGGCTCCTGACTGCATCTACCGTATTGAATTTAGGCTCCTTGTATATTGCAAGACCGATGCATCTTTCACCGTTTATTGTTACGATGTTTTCCGGTTCCTTGTTGGCAAATCCTATTTCAGCAACATCCCTTAGGTAGACCGGGATCCTGTCGGAAGGGGAAAGACCTGAAGTTTCCAGGACGGTTGTGACGGGGAGGGATGAAGGCTGCCTGAAACCTACAATGATGTTTTCGAGGTCCACGGCATCATCCAGAACACTGACACCCTTTACAACGTATTTTGTTCCCATGTCGACTATTGATCCTCCCGAAACATTTCTGTTGTAATTATTAATCTGGGCTGCAATTGCATCTGCTGTAAGACCATATGATTCAAGAAGATATTTGCTGGTTTCGATAACAAGTTCACTTTCCTCCTTTCCGACAAGCCTTACATCGGCCACTCCTTCGATCCTGACCAGTTCGTTTCGGATGTAGTTCTCAGCTATCTTCCTCAGCTCGTCCATATTTTCGATGCGGTCGTTTCTGAGTCCCATCACCATTACAGGAGAAGCATTCGGATCGTATTGTGAGATTGTAAAATCGTCGAGATCTGAATTCTGACTGAATGAATTCAACTCCTTCTGCAGGTCGAGGAATGCCTCATCCATATCCTTGTTCCATACATATTCAATTGTAATGACGGCCGATCCGCTCCCCGACACTGATGATACCTGAACGACATCGCTCTGGCGCATCGAAAGCGACTCTATCTGATCGACGTAGTTTTTTTCAATCTCTTCGGGCGGTTTTTCCCCGGCTTTTATCTCCACGTATATCTTTGGTGTATTCAGATCGGGGAAAAGGTCGGTTCCAAGTTTTCCGAATGAGATAAAGCCGAGGAGAATTATTCCCAGAACCAGCATCAGTACCGTTACCGGGTTGTCAACTGCAAAACGTGCAATTCTGTTCATTTGGATTATTTAATGATTTTGACCTTTGACCTGTTGCTCAGGGTCTCGAAGCCGCCGGTCACCACCCTTTCGTTCCGTGACAGGCCCCTGATCACTTCCGTCTCTGTAACATTTTCCAGCCCGGTCTCTATTATTCTTTCTTCTGCAACACCCCTGTCGATCACGAAAACCGTTTTGCCTCTCTGCCTCGAAAGGATTATGTTTTTCGGTATGACAACCGAAGAATCTTTCCTGCTGGTAACGATATCAGCCTTTACGAACATTCCCGGTCTCATCAGCATGTCGTGGTTATCGATCGACACTGTTCCCCTGAAGGTACGTGAGCTGGCATCGATTGCCGGAGACAGCTGCGTGACGGTACCAATTATTGTATCGCCAGGTATTGTATAATTTGTCAGCTTGACCTTCAGGCCGGGTTTGATCACTGCGATGTATTTTTCAGGAAGCTGAACATCCATATACATTGTTTTGTAATCCATAATTTTCACCATTGTCAGTCCGGCTTCGACCTGTGTGCCGTGGGTATGATAGGGGAGATCGACGATCACCCCGCTTATGGGAGCGATTATTTTCATCTTTTCGAGTTGAAGTTTCGATGTTGCGACAGCTGTCTTTGCATTTTCATAGTTTATTCCTGCCGTCTTCAGCTCCTTTAAGGTAACACCTCCCTTTTCGTATAGTGATTCCTGTTTTCTCAGCTCGCTTTCCATAAGTTCGAGGTTGAGCTGATTAGTCTCGAGTTTCACGGAGTTAAAGTACTCTTCATCCTCAAGACTGATTATCAGGTCGCCGCTGTTTACCCTGTCGCCAAGCTGCCATAGCTTTCCTGTCCGGGGATTTTCCCCGAGAAAATAGGATGCTGCTATTTTTGATTTCATCTCAATTTCACCTTTGGGGAAGGCTGTTCCTGTGGTATTGATATACTCTTCAATAGGCTTCAGCTTAAGTTCCTCTACAGTAACGGGTATTTCGACATCCGCATTCAGTGTCTGATCCTGGTTTCTGCAGGCGCTAATAAGTGTAAAAGCTGCGACGATTAGGAAAATAGTATTTTTCATGTCTTTATAGTTTTATTGTTCCAGTTCCATAACAGGACTTACCTGTTCTTTTTTCTCGAAATCGTATAGAGTCTGGATTTTCAGGTTCAGGAGTTCCAGTTTGTAAGAAATGAGTGCATTGGTATACGAGAGCTGTTTCTGGGAAAGCTGTTCCTGGAAAAGGTTGAGATCCATTCCTGTAAGATCACCGTTTCTGTACCTTTCGAGGTTAAGGTCGTAAGTCAGCTGAGCGTTCGTCACATTCTGAAGTGCGATGCCTATCTGGTTTCTCAGGTTAATAAGATTCCTGTAAACTTCCCTGACTCCCAGGATAATGTTATTTTTCTCCTCTTCGAGGGAAATGCCTGCCGACTCTATTGTGGCTTCTGTGGCCTTTATTCTCGATTTCCTTTCTCCCCAGTCCCAGAGAGGAATTGTAAATGAGAGAGACACGTCTTCCTTATCGGTCGGACTGGAATAGACATCCCCGATTTTCTCATTATCGCCGAAAAGGCCTACAGATAATGCCAGACTACCCTGGAATTCGTTCAGGGCTTTTGTGCGGACAAGGTCGAACTGCGATGCTTCGATGTCAATTTCGCGCTGGCGCAGTTCCATCCTGTTGGCAAGTCCCTGATCGATGGCGAAGGAGATGTCGACCTGCACTGTATCCACTGTGACATTTGGAATTACAGTGAGGTCGTCGTATAGATTCATTCCGATCATCATCTTGAACCGGTCCTTGGCATTCTCGTATTCTACCTGTTTGTTTTCATAATCCGATTTTGCCGTGGCAAGGTTAAGTTCAGCCTGAAACATTTCCTCGCGTGCTGAGATCCCTGCTTCCACCTTGTTCTTTATCATGTCGTAGCTGTTCTGCATATTCTCAAATGCGGTCAGGGAAATTTCGAGACTTTGCTGCTGCTGATAGACATAATAAAAAGCCTGAGTGACATTTCTCTCCAGTGAGAGAAGCTGAACGGCATAGCTTATCCTTGAGTTTTCAAGAGCAAGTTCGAGCTCCTTTAACTGAAGTTTCGTCCTGTTGAATGTAAAGAGGGGTTGTTCAAAATTAAGGGAAAGGTCGTTGCTGAATCCCTTTGTGGTTGAATTTGAATACTCACTGAATGAATCGCGGTATCCAAACCTGTTGATCAGGGAGACTCGCGCATCGGTCATGGCAATTGGCTGCGAGATTCTGAACAAACCGAAACTCTCTGTGGTCTTTACAGAGTTCCATTTTGATATCAGATCGTTGAAAGATCGGTTCTGGCTGTAGCCTATCGGATCGACAGACAGGGAGAACTGTGATTTCAGGGCAGCGTTCTGCGCATTGAGGTTCTCCTGGCTTCTGATCAGTCCAAGCTTTGTCCTTTTCATAGTCGGGCTGTTCGATTCGGCTATGTTAAGTGCCTGTTCAAGGGTAAGTCCCTGCTGAGAGCTTACAGCACCGGTTCCGGCAACTGCCAGGAGAATTACCAGGAATAATATTTTTCTGGTCCGTTTTATTTCTGTCATCTTAGCTCCTTGTTTTAATATCTGGTATTCAAAATATCACATGATGTTATCCACTCTGGTTCGCCGGAGACTTTTTCTCCCCGGCTATACTACTGACAATTACTTCTTCATCAGAACTCACTTTTTCCCGGATGAAGATCTTTACTTTACTTTTACCCATTTCACGGCATCGCCGATTACCATTCTTCCCGAAGTCTTGTTGGTAAGTTCCACCAGGGCGCTGTCGGAAGAGAAGTAATACCTTCCCAGCATATTCCATCCCGGTTCCGCATTTTCGAAATCCAATGTTATCTCATCAGTGCCTTCATCGTGATGGATTTTAAAGTGAAGGTCCCTGAAGATTTTTTCTCCCTCGTCACCGCTTTCACTTCCTCCTCTGCGGAAGACAGTGTTACTTCCGCTTTTCCCGATATAGGTAAAGACATCGTAGTGGCCGGGAGATGGGATTCCGGTTTTCCAGCTCACCGATCTCTCTCCTGAGGCTCCCCGTGTATATACTGCGGAACGGATATACTTTCCGTAGTAGGATGACTGGACGACAGGCTGCCAGGTTTCCGGTGCCCAGTACATATTGACCTGATCATAACCGAATCCTTCCCTTTTCTTTACACCGAGAATTTTCTTAAGGGGTATCTGTACATTCAGAATTGCACCGCTAAAGCCCGGATCTTCATTATCGACCACTATTTCTCCCGGTTCGCTTATCTGAGGAAGCGATTCGAGCCTTACTTCACCTTCCGATACAGGAGATACGTTCCTCAGTTTTCTTATTTCATCCACCGGCATTACAATCTCTCCTGGTATGTTCTTGGCAAACAAGGTATTAATCATCATTTCCCTGGGCTGTCCATCGAGAATTATACTGATTCTCCTGGCTTCGCCCGGTTCAAGGACGATTATCCTTGAAATATCTGAAGATTCCATACCCCTTCCCTGAGTTGAAATTCCCGGCCCTGAACCGCCCTGGTAAGCACTTGTTGCAGCAATCCTTTCTCCTCCTCCGGTCTGGCCTCCCGTTCTGAAGGAAATGTTAAAAATGCCGGCCACAGGTTCATGATTTGAAGCAACGAAAGTGACATTGTACCTGACTCGGTCGTCGGCAATTGTCTCACTGACCTGCAGATCGCTGAAGAAGAATCCTGGTTGTTCCTCAATGTTGAACCAGTCGTTAAGGTAAGGGTAAAAGGCGAACCCGAATTTCCCTCTCATCTCTTCGTTCAGCGAGACAATATCAATACTCTGGAATTTATGGGCATCAATATATTCCCTGAACCATGAGTTAAATCCGCTGATACCTGCTTTTGCCCTGAAAAGATTAAAGAGGTAATCGCCTTTCAGAGTCAGGATCATCCTTATGGTATCGCTTCCGGGAGTAGTGGCAAGAATATCCCGGAAGGAAGCATTCCTTAGTATCAGATTGGCCTTGTCATTTTCCGAAAGGCCTCCGGAGCCAATCGCTCTTTCTGACTGTGGTTCAATCTGTTTTTGGAGATGAGATTCAAAGACCGCATTTATCACAGGATATTCCTTCGAATAGAAATTGTTCTTGAAAAAATAGAAACTAGGGCCAAGTCTGTACCGGACAGGTTCGTTCATAGCCACACCGTTTACATAACGGAAATTCTGTCCGCTGATAAAGGTGTTTCTGACAAAATCGTTGAATAGTCTGACCTGCAATTCTTTATCAGTAATAACCTGATTGTTGCGGGTCATACGTTTCTTCTGCTGGGTAAAGCGTTTCATGAATCCGGCATTGCGGAGTGTCGACATCTTTTCGGGAAGCAGGACCATCGAAGGCTGAAGCTCAGCCCTGGTCTGCGTGTTCATTCTGGGATAGGAGTAGAACTGAACGGGTACTTCCACAAGTTTCAGTTCGCTGAAAGGATAAGGGGTCGAGAAGGCGGTTTCCAGATCGCGCATTATACCTGAAACCAGCAAAGGAAGAGTATCAGCCAACCCGGAAAGGTCCTTTTTGTAATAATCGTGGCCGGGGAAGTGATACGCGATATATTTTACTGAGTCGGCAATAAGGGTATCTGCTTTATAATCGCCTATTGCCAGGGTAAGACCGGTAAGCGGTGAAGAAGGTTTAAAACTGTAATAACCATTTTCGGTTTTCATATCTCCCTGTGATACAGGGAAAAGTCCTTCGGCAGTCCTTACCCTCAGGCGGTACCTGGTAAAGTCGACCTTTATCCTTGCCGGATTTGACGGGTAGTAGTTAAGGGAAGGAACGGGATACCAGTGTGTTTCGGGCGTAAGAAGGACATAGTTCCCGTCGAGGAATGCCTGTCTCTTGCTTATTGTAAGCATCTCAACCCTGTAGGGCGATTGTTTCAGATTACCAGAGTAGTCGGGATAACAGAATGACTCATCTATTGATCCTGAGTAGGATATTATGAGCGAATCGCTCTTTCCGGGCAGAAGGGGAGAGGCCGGATCTATTTCGATTATATGACTGTTCTGTTTAAAATTCAGTTCCTTTCCGTCGGCAGTGATGCTGGAAGTCTTCAGATAAGGATTAAGGGAGAAAAGGTATTTTACCAGAGGGTCATCGTTATTATTAATAAATGTTAGCTCTGCGCTGGCTTCAAAAGTGGTTCCGTCCTGAATGTATTCAATGGATGCTTCTGTGAGGCTCACGAAATCGCTGTTCTCATATTGCCTGTTGACCGATATTACTGCCTCTTTCTCCCTGACATCGTTAATGTAGAGTGAATAAGTATTATAGCCGCATACCGCTGCTCCCGAGAAAAACAATATCATAGATACAAGGGCAATGGAAGAATGCATCCTGGACTGGGGCAGCCTTTTGAAAAGCAGTACGGTGGCAAGAACGAGGGCCATTCCCAGAAAGAACCAGAGCAGACGCTGGTTGATTATAAGCTCCGGATTTCCGAATCCGGTAACAGTTGATTTTAAAAGGGGCAGCCCGAAAGCCATATAGTCGAAGAGAGAACCTGCCCTGAACCATAGCCAGAACATATTCATTGCTGCAAATCCGAGCAGCACAAGGAATGTAACAGCCTGATTCCTAATCAGTGACATCAGTACAAAAGCTAGTCCAAGGCTGAAAATAATTGTTGGTACGCAGATGATAAGAAGGTAATAAATGTATGAAAGCCAGTCGACCGACATTGATTTTGAAATAATGTTCATCAGGAGTCCGATCAACAGGATAATAATGTCGAGGCCGATAAAAAGCCTGAGTATGCCTGCTGTTTTTCCCAGAACATATTCGAGGTTCGACATCGATCTCGTATAAAGGACCTCATTGGTGTCGACCTTTTTATCTCTTTTCAGGAAATCAGCTGCAAGAAATATCACTACGATAGACTGGGCAATATTAAGCATGTAAAGGTTTAGAAACGGGACATTTGAGGGTATGGAAACAAATTGCCAGTCTTCGTCTCCGATTGGAGAAAAAAGACCCAGGTTGAGAAAGGAAAGAATAAATATTACTCCGATCGAGAACAATCTGAAGAACCAGCTTCTTCTCAGGGTTTTGGCTTCGTATTTTGCCACACTCCTTATATTATGGAATAATCTCATTTTCTATTCTGACAGATCGGCGTGAAGCTTATGTTCCATGTAAAATACATAGGCATGCTCAATATTGGGAACTACGGTTTCATGGCGGTATTCGGGAACCTCTCCGGAAACCACCTGCACTTCCCATCCCTTTTCGACCGGTATTGTAGAAATTACATTGTATTTTTCCTTTGCGGTATTATATTCCGCCGGAGTAAGAGTCATTCTGAATACATGCCCTTCAGCCTCCCTTATGAGGTTTTCGGGTGAGCCTGAGAAAACCAGTTCTCCGCGGTTCAGGAGGGCCATTCCCTGGCATGTTGATGAAATATCACCCACAATATGGGTTGAAAGTATTATTGTTACATCATTACGGCTGAGCTGTGAGAGAATGTTGCGGAACCGTATCCTTTCGTCGGGATCCAGCCCTGTAGTCGGCTCATCAACAACAATTATCCTCGGATTTCCTATCAGTGCCTGTGCTATACCGAGCCGTCGTTTCATACCTCCCGACAGCCTGTTCGCCTGCCTGTCGCGGACTTCAAGAAGTCCCACCTGATCAAGAAGCCTGTCAACCTCGGCCAGCCTCTGCCTCTTGTTCTTCATCCCGGCGAGCGATCCTGAATAATCGAGGAATTCCCAGGTCTTAAGGGAAGTAAAGAAACGAAAATCCTGAGGCAGGTAACCCAGAAGGCTTCTCAGTTCCTTCCTGTGTTTCTGAATATCCTTCCCGTCGAAAAGGACCACTCCTGAGGTCGGTTTCATGAGTGTTACTATAATGCGCATCAGGGAGGATTTGCCTGCACCGTTTGGTCCGAGAAGTCCGAACATTCCAGTCCCGAATTCAAGATTTACATCTTTAATAGCATGGTTCCCATTGGGATATACTTTGTTCAGTTGCCGGATCTCGATCTTCATACTCTGAAGCGAATGGATAAGGTTTTCAGGATTTGACGATATAAAGACGGTGAAAATTACAAATGTGACAAAAAATGGGAGTGTTTTAAAGCATAAAGTGTAAATTTATAAATTCCGGCGAACAACAGTACGTCCCTTTCTGCTGTCTGAATTGAAACAAATTAATAATTTTGTAAGCAATATTTTAAGGAGTGGGATTTTTAACAAATAAAAGAAAGATCATCAATGATCCGGTATATGGGTTTATTGGCATTCCGGGTGATCTGATCTATGATATTATTGAACATCCCTGGTTCCAGCGTCTGAGGAACATCAGGCAGCTCGGGCTGACTAGTTTTGTATACCCGGGAGCCAACCACAGCAGGTTTCAGCATTGTCTGGGAGCCATGTATCTGATGGAGACAGCGCTCAGAACGCTTAAAAACAAGGGAGTTGATATTACAGAGAAGGAGGAGGAGGCCGCTCTTATAGCCATACTCCTGCATGACATCGGTCACGGTCCTTTTTCCCATGCTCTCGAGATGTCGCTTATAAACGGCATTAGCCATGAAGACCTTTCGCTGCTTCTCATGCAGAGGATGAATGATTCCTTCGGCGGAAGCCTTGATATGGCAATTGATATATTCAAAGGGATATATCCACGTAATTTTCTCCACGAGCTGATAGCCGGTCAGATGGACATGGACCGGCTTGACTATCTCAGAAGGGATTCCTTTTTCACGGGAGTTATTGAAGGCTCGGTTGGTTCCGACCGTATAATAAGGATGCTTAACGTTGTCAACGATTCCCTGGTTATTGATGAGAAGGGTATTTACTCGGCAGAGAAATTCCTGATAGCACGGCGCCTGATGTACTGGCAGGTTTATATGCACAAGACAGTTCTTTCTTCCGAAAGTCTTCTGGCAAAGGTCCTGGCCAGAGCCAAAGAGCTGGCAATGAATGGCGTTGACATGTTTGCAACACCTGCGCTCAGGTTCTTTCTTTATAATAATATCGGTTCTGCCGAGATGGGAAGCAGGGGAGTGTTCTCTCCGGCATTTGTAGCTGCTAATTTTACCAGGCTTGATGATACTGATATTCTTGCTTCAGCAAAATACTGGGCTGATCACTCCGATCCGGTTCTGTCGGACCTGGCGGGGCGCCTTATCCGGAGAAACCTTTTCGCCATAGAACTTCAGAATGAGCCTTTCAGGGAAGAAAGGATAAGGGAACTGACTCAGGGGGCAATATCCGGGATGAGAATAAATCCCGCATCAGCAGGTTATTATATCTTCACCGACGCTGTTTCTAACCTTACCTATGCTCCTGACGAACCCGAGGTCAGAATACTGCTAAAGGGGGGAGCCACAGCCGGGATAAGGGATGTATCGGATATGTTCAATCATGATCTGGTGTCAGACCGGGTTACAAAGTATTTCTTATGTTATCCAAAGGAATTAAGATCAATAATAAATAGATAGGATATGGAGTTTAACGCAGCAACTATTGCAGGATTTCTTAAGGGGGAAATTGTTGGGGATCCTGAAACAAAAGTCAATACTATTGCAAAGATTGAGGAAGGGCGCGAGGGAGCTCTCTCCTTTCTGGCCAATCCCAAATATGAACCATATTTGTATACGACAGAATCGTCGATAGTTCTTGTAAACAAGACTTTTATCCCTTCCGAAAAAGTAAAGCCCACTCTGATTAAGGTTGAAAATGCTTATGAATCTTTTGCCTCCCTGCTTCAGCTTGTAGACCAGGCCAGGCCCCGGAAAAAGGGGATTCACCCTACAGCAGTTATTGAGCCTTCGGCCGTTGTCGGGAAGGATGCATACATAGGGGCACATGCCTATATAGGCGAAAACTGCAGGATAGGCGATAATTGTTCTGTTTACCCGAATGTTTATGTTGGTGATTCTGCCGTGGTCGGCCACAATTGTGTCCTTTATCCCGGTGTGGCAATATATCATGATTGCATCATTGGGTCTGACTGCATTATTCATGCAGGAAGCGTAATCGGGAGTGACGGATTTGGTTTCGCCCCGCAGGCTGGAAATACCTACATGAAAATTCCCCAGCTTGGCAATGTGATCCTGGAAGACAATGTTGAGATCGGGGCAAATGTTACTATCGACAGGTCCACGATGGGTTCAACGATCATCCGTCAGGGAGTGAAGCTTGATAATCTTATTCAGATAGGACATAATGTCGAAATAGGGGAAAACACAGTTATGGCTGCACAATGTGGGGTTGCAGGGTCAGCTAAAATAGGAAGAAACTGCATGTTTGGCGGACAGGTTGGCGTGGCAGGCCACATTAAAATTACTGACGGGACAAAAGTCGGTGCGCAGGCAGGAATACCCAGTGATATAAAAACAGAGAACAGTATTCTTCTTGGTACTCCGGCAATCGATCACAGAGATTTTCTCAAGTCGTCGATAATATTCAAGAGACTTCCCGAGATGAATACAAAACTGAACCAGCTTGAGAGGAAGCTGGAGAACCTTGGGAAAGCCGAATAGAGGTTTTGGAGCATCCATAAATTTTCATAACGGCGTTTATTCGTTTGATTGTTCGTTTTTTTTGATTTTTTTTGTACCCGTGAAATAATACTTTTCAGAAAGGCATGAGTGAGAAACAAAGAACGATAGCAAGAGAGGTAAGTCTGAGAGGGAAGGGATTGCATACAGGTGTTGATGTTACCATTACTTTCAAGCCTGCCCCGGCCAATCACGGATACAAATTCTGCAGAAGCGATCTTCCCGGGCAACCGATGATTGATGCTATTGCCGAAAATGTAACAGACACGTCGAGGGGAACGACCCTTGTGCAGAACAATGCCTCTGTCTCAACAATAGAACACGCACTTGCAGCTCTTCACGGATTACGTGTTGACAATGCGATAATTGATCTGAACGGACCGGAAGCTCCCATTATGGGCGGGGCTGCATGGAGATTTACGGAAGCAATACTTGAGGCCGGATTCACTGAACAAAAGGAAGAACGTAATTATTTTACAGTAAAGCAAAAGATTGCCTTCTCGGATGAGGAGCACGGTGTTGACCTCATTATCTACCCTGACGATCACCTGAGCATAAATGTTCTGATTGACTACAACTCAAGAATACTGGGCAATCAATACGCCATTCTCGATTCGATTGATGATTTTACGGAAGAGATCAGCAAAAGCAGGACTTTTGTTTTCTTTCATGAGCTTGAGCCTCTTCACAGAATGGGCCTTATTAAAGGAGGGGATCTCGATAATGCTGTGGTCATTCTTGAAAAGGAAGTTGACCAGTCGGAGATAGACCGGATTGCAAAACTCTTCAACCGGCCGGGAATAACAAAACATACAGCAGGCGTTCTCAATAACACCGAGCTGCGTTATCCCAATGAACCGGCCCGCCACAAACTGCTTGACATAATGGGCGATCTCGCCCTTGTAGGGCAGCCGATAAAAGGGAAAGTGGTTGCAACCCGGCCAGGTCATTTTGCAAATACAAGGCTGGCTAAACTAATCCGGCAGGAAATAAAAAAATCACATTCAAAAAAGAACATCCCTGTTTATGATACAACAGAGGCCCCGGTTTACACTCTTGAAGAAATAAAGCGAAGGCTTCCCCACAGATATCCTTTTCTGATGGTCGACAAGATTATTTCGCTTGACGAGAACACTGTGGTCGGAATTAAAAACGTTACCTTTGACGAGCCCTTTTTTCAGGGACATTTTCCGGATGAACCTGTTATGCCGGGAGTGCTTATCGTAGAGTCGCTTGCCCAGTGCGGGGGTATTCTGATTCTGAGTACTGTAGAGGAACCCGAGAGGTATTCAACATATTTTCTGAAGATCGATAAGCTTAAGTTTAAACACAAGGTTGTACCCGGCGATACCCTTATCCTGAAAATGGAGCTTGTGGAACCTCTCAGGAGAGGCATAGTAACCATGTACGGACAGGCATTTGTTGGAAATCATCTGGTTACAGAGGGAGAAATGACAGCACAGGTAATAAAAAACAAATAGCAATCATATAATGATCTCGAATTTAGCATTTGTTCATCCCGAAGCCAGATTAGCCGAGAATGTAACAATCGAGCCTTTCGCTTACATCGACAGGAATACAGAGATAGGAGAGGGTACATGGATAGGTCCGAATGCTACCATTCTTTATGGAGCAAGGATAGGAAAGAACTGCAGGATATTTCCCTCCGCAGTTGTCTCAGCCATACCTCAGGATCTTAAATTCAGGGGAGAGGAAACAACAACTGAGATAGGAGACGGGACCACCCTCCGTGAAGGTTCAACAGTAAACAGGGGAACAGCCTCTGTGGGAAAGACAGTCGTCGGAAAAAACTGCCTTTTGATGGCTTATGCTCACGTTGGTCATGACTGCTTTATCGGCGACAACTGTATCCTTGGTAACAGTACGGGCCTGGCAGGAGAAGTTAAGGTGGACGACTGGGCTATACTCAGTGCAGGAACACTTGTTCATCAGTTTGCAAGGATAGGAGGTCATGTGATGATAGGAGGCGGCTCAAAGGTCAGAACGGATGTTCCTCCGTTCATTAAAGCGGACCGGGATCCGCTGTCTTACATGGGACTCAACACAGTCGGGCTGACCAGAAGGGGTTTCGATAAAGGACGCATTGATGCCATACACAATATATACAGGATGATATACCAGAACGGCATGAACGTTTCGCAGGCCCTGGATTATATTGATAATGAAGTTACCCCGTCGCCTGACAGGGAATATATTACTGGTTTCATAAGAAAATCGGAAAGAGGCATTATAAGGGGACCAAGGTAGTGTATCAGTTTTTTTCCCAACCCTGAGCCTTCAGCTCAATCTCTGACCCCTCCTCGTTCACCAGATGAAAACCCTGATCGGAGGTAGTCATATGTCCGATAATGGTTACATCCGGAACAGTCCTTATCAGATCGGCATCCACGAGAGGTGCAGTAAACAGAAGCTCATTGTCTTCTCCTCCGTTGAGTGCGGCAGTGACAGGGTCTAAACCCAGCTCTCCCGCAGCTCTGATGGTCTCTGTATCCACAGGTATCCTGTCATAAAATATTCTGCATCCCGTATCAGAAAGCTTGCAGATATGAAGGAGATCAGAAGCCAGGCCGTCAGAAACGTCGATCATGGCGGTCGGTCTGATGCCGGTTTTTTTCAGGCTGGTGAGGATTTCAACAGGGAACTCCGGCTTTAACTGCCTTTCAATAATATACTCGTATCCCTCGAGGCTTGGCTGAAATGACCTGTCCTTGTCAAAGAGCTTTCTCTCCCTTTCAAGGATCTGGAGGCCCATGAAGGAAGCCCCTAAATTTCCGGAGACACAGATAAGGTCGTTCGGTTTTGACCCGTTCCTCAGCACCAGATCTTTTACCGGAGAACTACCTGTTGCCGTAACGCTGATCGTCAGTCCGGTTACTGAACTGGTTATATCTCCTCCGGCAAGGTCGACTTTATATTTCTTGCATGCCAGGTATATTCCCTCATAAAGATCATCAATCTGTTCCACAAAGAACCTTGAGCTTATTCCAATTGCAACAAGTAATTGCGCCGGGCTGCCGTTCATGGCCCAGATATCCGACAAGGCTCTGACGACTGCCTTGTAGCCAAGGTGTTTAAACGGTGTATAAACCAGGTTGAAGTGAATCCCTTCGAGAAGAAGGTCGGTTGAGACGAGTGTCGCCTCGTTGCCGTTATCAATCACTGCAGCATCGTCACCGATCCCCAGGACAGTACTTTTGCTGACAGGCGCTATCTTACGGGTGATATGATCAATAAGTCCGAATTTTCCCATGCTTCCGATGGGAGTGCTGCTCTTTTCAGGGTTTGCCATCAATTTTATTTAAGTATGCATTATTCTCCGTCCGAAAGGATTTATTGCCAGCTCGGTAAGTTTAAAGTGCTGTTTGGCAAACGGGATTCCTATTATTGTGAAAGTAAGAAGGACTCCCAGCATGGCGTGCGTCAGAGCTATCCAGATACCCCCGGCGAGGAGCCACAGGACATTCATGAAAACACTCAGGCAGCCGCTTGCCTTTTCCCCTGCCCTGCTTGTTCTTCCGAAAGGCCAGGCAGCCAGCGATCCCATCTTAAGCGTTTGGAGTCCGAATGGTATTCCGATTATTGTTACAAAAAGAACAATACTGCCGAATAAATACTCTATTGCAATGATTATCCCTCCCAGGATCAGCCAGAGCAGGTTACCGATTATCTTCATTCGTTTTTCCTATTCGAGAATAATATTTCTGTCTTTCGGGTACCTTACCGAATAGGTCAGTACAAGCTGACGGGTCTCCTGTGGTTTTATTTCCAGCTCCCAGTTTACTTCGCCGGTCTGAGAGTTATATCTACCTCCCGTAAGTTCAACGGCATTTACCTCAATATCGCTGTTGGTTGAAACCGGTATCTGATCTTTGACAGTGATCTTAACAGTATTTGACTTATTGTTTCTGACCGTGATGAGGAAGGAGTAGGTTTCGGTTTTGTTCGACCCCAGAATTCTCCTGCTTGTATAATCCTGTCTTTTTTCCCTCTTTACCAGTATGCTGTTATCGGTGCCGAGCGAAACGGTAAGGGTGTCCTTTAGCTGGTTAACGTTGAGGAATGATTTTCCGACGAAGGCATTCTCGAAATAAAGTGTTGCCTCACCGCTCACGAGACTTTGTTTTGCCCAGTCGGTTATGTTTCCCGTGAGGTACGCCAGTGTTGACAGTTTGGGTACGGTTACGTATTTGTAATCAGCCTCTGTTGTTGTCCTCTGAATCTCTATGGTCTGCACCTTGCCGTCGGAAGCCAGGGAATAGGGTTCTGTTACATCGAATGTTACAGTTGTTTCACCCACCTGTTTCTCAACAGGGGGCGGCAGGGCTGCCTCTTCGCGTACTTCCATACTGAGATCCTCGGCCTGAGGCGACTGCATAACTGCTTCGCCAGATTTTCTGACTCCCGACGCATAACCTCTTATCATGATGTTTGGTTCAGGACGGTAGTAATCGATAAACCAGGGATCCAGCGCCGGGACATCACCGGCAATCCAGGGTGTTGCATTGGAGAAACTGAGCCTGACATCTTTCCAGGATACCCCGGTATTCTGGTAAACATTTGCCTTATAATACATTGTAACCGGTTTCGAGATGTCATCAACCCTTATATCATAGGAGGGGTACCAGCCGGCATTTCTCACAACATAGCTGAACGACATTTTACCGCTTACGGGTTTTTCGCAACTGACGGCAACCGATATCTCTCCGGAAGGTAGCTGCTGCTTCCCGAATTTGTCAGCGATCTGTTTCTGCAGGGCCGCAATCTGTTTTTCGTAATCCTTTATGAGCCTTGTTTTTTTAAGAATAGTATTTTTCACCTGATCCATATTATTTGTATACAGATCCATAAAGCTCTTCAGCTGTTCGGCTGAAAAACCACCCTCCTTTGCCGGAACTGCTCTGTTGGCAACCAGAAAAGCTTCCTTTTCCTGAAGGACCGTAACAGCGGTTTTCTCATCCTCGACTTTCAGTTGAAGGGCCTCTATCTGGCTTCTGATTGTTTTTACTTCGGGAAGGTCCTCAAGATTTTCAAGGTAGTTGTTCTGCTGGTTTACAGAAATAATTACAAAGGAACCCGTACCCTTTACCTGAATACTCTGCGCGTCGATATAAGGCGAAAGGCCGCCAAGCCGCAGAAGAGATTTTCCGGAAGGTAGTTCAACCGAGGCCTCATGGGTTACCTGGGCACGGTCGGGGTAAACTGTCACGTGCTTTATAGCAGCCATGACCTCCTTTTCGTTATCGGCATAAGCATCAGCCATGCCTGTAATAGTCAGTATCATAAGTATTGCAAGGTTTTTCATCATTATTTAATTTTGATTTTAATGTTATTGGGAAACCGCACATAGGTTTTTTTTTGATAATCATGTGAGTTTCACACTCTGATTTTTTATGACAATAAAGGTAAGATATTCCGAAAAACCTTCACAACAATTTTCAGGCCGAAAAAAAAGGCCGTTGTTCACGGCCCTTTGCAAATAATATTGGTTTTTATTCAGTATCCTTTAATATTTCGAAATACCCGACAGTGCCGTGTCCCTCTTCTTGTCCGGCCATCGGGCACCCGGGAACAGGGCAGTTTATGATCTTGTGCTCCTTATTGTCGGCTGGTTCCCATCCAAGGATAAGGTAAAGGGCGAAGAAGCCGATCACATAGGCAACTGCCACATGCCATCCTTTTTTTATCCAGAGGATCACATTACGGCCTTCAGGGAACTTATTGGTTATCGCCACACCGGCCGACGATCCGAACCATACCATTGACCCCCCGAATCCTACTGCGTATGCAAGCATACCCCAGTCGTAGTGGCCCTGGTCGAGACAAAGCTTTGTGAGAGGGATGTTGTCGAAAACCGATGAAAGGAAACCCAGTGCAAAAGCTGTAGCCCAGCTTGCATTCGGCAGTTCCTCCACGGGCATCATGGATGCACACATAACAAGGCAGAGAAGGAATATAGTCCCCTTGATTGCTCCCGGTACTTCCTTCCATGGAATTTTAATGAAAAGAGTTCCAATCAATATTGCTATCCACACTCCCAGAGCAGGCATATCGTATATCACATTTGACAGGATGGCTCCTACCAGAATAAGGCCAACTATTGCTATCCTTTTCCAGTCGACTTTTATTCCTTCAACCGACTCTTTCTGGATAACCTGGTATTTGTCCTGCTGGTGTGAGCCGAACCAGGCAAAGAAAAAGAAAGCTGCAACGGCTGCAACATATGCATGCAGGACATTAAAAGCAGAAACACCATCGATCCACATCATGGTTGTGGTGGTATCGCCCACCACACTGCCTGCGCCTCC
>JAVEZS010000013.1:8191-12090 GCA_034002885.1 Bacteroidales bacterium | reverse complement strand
AAAAAAACATTCCTGAATGATTTTTCACGTCACATAAAATATTTAAGCTTTTATATGCGGTGAGGAATTTAACAACATTTAACCATCTGCCGGACCGTCAAATTGTTTTCCACGGCGGCTGAAGTTAATTTTCAGTCCTGAAAACTTCAGGGAATGGTTAATTTTTAATAATTTTGCATCCTTATTTAGATTAAATTTAATTAAGGGTTTTATTTTTTTATTTTTTTATGACTTTGTCAGATATCCGGAAAGGAAACCGGGTCTGGATACAGGACAGGTGACCGGGATCTGAGGTTTATTTCCGGAGGGGTTTTATTCCCGGATCAACAAATCGGATTGCGGAATGTTAGTAATAGTGGGAGTTAAGTGTTCAAACGGATTAGATGGAAAAGGATCAGGACAATATAATCAACGATGTTACATCAGGGGAATATAAGTACGGTTTCTATACAGATATTGAGACCGAGAAGATTCCTGCCGGTCTGAATGAAGATATAGTACGTCTGATATCGGGTAAGAAGGGAGAACCTGAATGGCTGCTTGAGTTCCGACTGAAGTCGTTCCGTCACTGGCAGACTATGAAAATGCCTGCATGGGCTCACCTTGAAATTCCTCCCATCGACTATCAGAACATCATATATTATGCTGCACCAAAGCAGAGACCGGCAGTTGCCAGTCTCGATGACATAGATCCCGAGCTCAAAAAGACATTCGACAGGCTTGGAATTCCCCTGGAAGAGCAGAAGCATTTATCCGGAGTGGCAGTTGATGCTGTAATGGACAGTATTTCAGTGAAGACCACCTTCAGGGAGACGCTGGCAGAGCTGGGGATCATTTTCTGCTCTTTCAGTGAAGCGGTAAAAGAGTACCCGGAACTTGTCAGAAGGTACATGGGTACCGTGGTGCCATACACGGATAATTTCTTTGCATCTCTCAATTCAGCTGTTTTCAGCGACGGATCGTTCTGCTATATTCCAAAAGGAGTGAGATGCCCAATGGAACTTTCAACCTATTTCAGGATCAATGCAGCCAATACAGGCCAGTTTGAGAGAACTCTGCTTGTAGCCGATGAAGACAGCTATGTGAGTTACCTTGAAGGCTGCACCGCACCCATGAGAGATGAGAATCAGCTTCATGCCGCTATTGTTGAGATAATTGCAGAGACCAATGCCGAGGTAAAGTATTCCACCGTTCAGAACTGGTATCCGGGAGATAAGGAGGGCAGGGGAGGCATTTTTAACTTTGTCACAAAGCGGGGTATATGCCGTGGAGAGAATTCGAGGATTTCATGGACCCAGGTTGAAACGGGATCCGCGATAACATGGAAATATCCCTCATGTATTCTTAAAGGCAACAATTCGTCAGGGGAGTTCTATTCGGTGGCTGTCACAAACAACCATCAGCAGGCGGATACAGGAACAAAGATGATCCATATCGGGAAGAATACAAGAAGCAGGATTGTTTCGAAAGGAATTTCGGCAGGAAAAAGTCAGAACAGCTATCGCGGACTTGTCAAGGTCTTAAAGAATGCCACAAATTCACGTAATTTCTCCCAGTGCGACTCCCTGCTTCTTGGAAGCCGGTGCGGCGCTCATACTTTCCCGTATATTGAAGTCGATAATCAGTCATCAATTGTTGAGCACGAGGCTACCACATCAAAGATAGGGGAGGACCAGATCTTCTACTGCAATCAGAGAGGAATTTCAACGGAAGATGCAATAGCTCTTATTGTGAATGGTTATGTCAGGGAAGTTATTAACAAACTGCCTATGGAGTTTGCAGTTGAAGCGCAGAAGCTTCTTCAGATAAGCCTGGAGGGCAGTGTGGGATAAAGAATTTTATTTTATAGGTATATGCTGAGTATTAAGAATCTAAAAGCTGCGATTAACGGAAAAACAATACTGAAGGGGATCAGTCTTGATGTCAGGCCAGGTGAGATACATGCCATTATGGGCCCTAACGGATCAGGGAAAAGCACTCTTGCCGCCATACTCGCAGGAAGGGACTATGTAACCGTTACAGAAGGTATTGTCACATTTTCCGGCAGGAATCTTCTGGATATGTCACCTGAAGAACGTTCGAGGGAAGGTATCTTCCTTGGCTTCCAGTATCCCATAGAGATTCCAGGGGTAAGCATGGTTAATTTCATGAAGACGGCTGTTAATGAGCACAGGAAACACAGGGGCCAGGACCCTCTTTCGGCTTCGGATTTCCTGAAGCTTATGCGGGAGAAGAAGGAACTGGTGGAGATCGACTCCGCACTGGCAAACAGATCGGTCAACGAAGGATTTTCAGGAGGGGAAAAGAAGAAAAATGAGATCTTTCAGATGGCGATGCTTGAACCCAGGCTCGCGATTCTCGACGAGACCGATTCCGGCCTTGACATTGATGCGCTGAGGATTGTCGCAAACGGTGTGAACAAGCTGAAGAAACCCGACAATTCTGCTATTGTGATTACTCATTATCAACGGCTGCTCGACTATATCGTTCCTGATGTTGTCCATGTGCTGTACGATGGAAGGATTGTAAGGTCGGCGGGTAAGGAACTTGCCCTGGAACTAGAGGAGAAAGGATACGACTGGATAAAAAAAGAGGTTGATAATCAGGAGTAAGATGAACGGAAAGTCAGAACTAACTGAGTATTATTCGGGGCTCTACACGGGGAATATTGAAAGGATAACCGGAGGCTCTTCACAGGTGATCAATTCTTTCCGGACGAAAGCTTTCGAGAAGTTCAGTGAGCTTGGTATTCCGTCGAGAAAGGACGAGGCTTACAAATACACCAATCTGGATCTCTTTTTCAGGCATGATTATAAAACCTATTTCATCCCGGGCGAAGAAGACTTCAGAAAAGCTGAGGATTTCAGGTGCGACGTTGCCGATCTCGACACCCATGGAATAGTACTTATGAATGGATACTATCCTACAATAAACGGGAAACTCAGGGAATTACCTGGAGGGATCGTTATAGGAAGCCTTAATGAAGCCTCCTTCAAATATCCATCGGTAATCGAGAAGCATTACGGCAAATATGCAGTAAGTGAAACCGACGGGCTTATACATCTGAATACTGCCATGGCCTCCGACGGAGTCTTCATTCATGTGCCGCGGGGATCTGTTCTCAGGAAACCGGTTCAGGTAGTGAACCTTGTGGATTCTGAGGAGGATACTTTCAGTCAGCACAGGAACCTTATCATCGTTGAAGAAAATGCTGAGTTCACTCTCATAATCTGCGACCATACACTTTCGCCGGGGAGATTCCTCACCAACGCTGTCACCGAGGTTTTTGTCGGTGAAAATTCCCGTTTCAATATAATAAGGGTTCAGAACGAGCATAACAATGCCTGCAAGGTAACTCATACCTTTATTCACCAGGAGCGTAACAGTTACGCTTCATCGAATAACATAACCCTTCACGGAGGACTGGTCAGGAACAGTACCTATCATTACCTTGGCGGTGAAGGGGCAGAATGCAATTCCTACGGGCTCTTCCTTTCTGACAAATGGCAGCACACGGATAACTTTGTCTATGTTGACCATGCCTTCCCCAACTGTACGAGCAACCAGTTGTTCAAGGGGGTACTCGACGAAATGGCAACCGGGGCCTTTAACGGAAGGATCTTCGTTGCCCGGGATGCACAAGGCACTATGGCTTATCAGAAGAACAACAACATTCTTCTCACGGATGATGCAAAAATGGATTCCAAACCACAGCTTGAGATATATGCTGACGACGTTAAATGCAGCCATGGAGCTACTGTAGGCCAGCTCGACGAAAATGCACTTTTCTATATGCAGTCGAGGGGCATAGGGAAAAGAGAGGCAAGGCTGCTGCTGATGTTTGCCTTCGCACACGAGGTTATTCAGAATATAAATGTGGATGCCCTGAGGGAAAGACT
>JAVEZS010000013.1:0-8091 GCA_034002885.1 Bacteroidales bacterium | reverse complement strand
GTTGCCGTTACCCAGGTCTCAAACGCTCTGGGAACCATAGTCCCTCTCGATGATATAATTAAAGCGGCTCACACAATGGATATCCCTGTTCTGGTTGACGGAGCACAGGGGATCCAGCACGGGGAGGTTGATGTCTCAGCTCTTGACTGCGATTTTTATGTGTTTTCGGGACATAAGATCTACGGGCCCACAGGAATCGGGGTATTGTATGGAAAGGAAAAATGGCTTTCCGCTTTGCCTCCGTGGCAGGGAGGAGGTGACATGGTTGATAAAGTCACATTTGAAGAGACAACGTATAATGTACTGCCTTTCAAATTTGAGGCAGGTACCATGAATTATCCCGGAGCGATAGGCCTCGGGACAGCGCTGGATTATTTGTCGGGTCTGGGAAGAGTCGATATCGCGCAACGGGAAAAGATGCTTCTCGATTATGCAACCGGAATGCTTACCGCAATACCAGGATTGAAGATTTACGGTACGTCACCACATAAGATTTCCACAATATCATTTTTGCTTGACGGAATACACCAGTACGATACCGGAATGGTCCTTGATAAGCTGGGAATAGCGGTCAGGACAGGGACTCACTGCGCTCAGCCCGTTATGAGCAGGTTTGGAATTGATGGAACGGTGAGGATTTCGATGTGCTTTTACAATACTACGGAAGAGATCGATACTCTTGGCATGGGAATTGAAAAGATTAAAGGAATGTTTTCTTAAAAACAATTATGACAGTCGACCAGGTTCAGGATAGTATAGTTGAAGAGTTTTCAGTAAGCGAAGACTGGATGGATAAATATGATGTTCTGATCGAAATGGGAAGGGATCTTCCCGTGATCGACCCCAGATACAAAGTAAAAGATTATCTGATAGAGGGTTGCCAGTCGAAAGTCTGGCTATATCCTAATTACGACGGTTCTGTAATCACCTTTACGGCCGACAGTGATGCAATAATAACAAGAGGTATTGTTGCCCTCCTTATAAGGGTTCTTTCCGGCCGCACCCCCGAAGAAATAATAAATGCTGATCTTTATTTTATCGACAGTATTGGTCTGAGGCAGAACCTTTCACCTACCAGATCGAACGGTCTTCTTGCAATGGTTCGCCAGATGAAGCTTTATGCCATGGCCTTTAAGGCAAGGGCTGGTAAATAAATGACATCTGAATTTTAAACTTTGATAAAGATGGATGCTGCCGAAAAACTTGAAACCGAAACGAGGATCGTTCAGGTCCTCAAAAGCGTTTATGACCCTGAGATCCCGGTAAACATCTACGATCTCGGATTGATCTACAACATAGAGCTTGATGATGACCAGGTAGCACATATAACGATGACACTTACGGCACCCAATTGTCCAATGGCTGAATCGCTCTTTGAAGAGGTGAGATACAAGGTGGCGGGAACAAGAGGGGTGAGGGAATGTGACCTTAAGCTTACTTTCAGCCCTCCGTGGGATAAAAGTATGCTGAGCGATGAGGCAAAGCTGGAACTGGGTTTCCTTTAAAAATCAGAAATGGCTTCAACTGCTGATGATAGTCTTTCAGCCGGAATAAAAGCGACAGCAGCTGATCTGGGCTTCCATCTGTGCGGAATAGCCAGGGCACGCAGGCTTGATGAATATAAGCCTTACCTCAGTGACTGGGTTGATGCGGGGATGAATGATTCCATGGCCTACCTCAGCCGTGATATCGACAAAAGACTCGACCCCTCCAGCCTTTTGCCGGGAGCCAGGTCATTAATTGTAACCGGACTTGGATACTGCCAGGAAAAAGGTCAAAGGGATTCTGAAGCCCCAGTCCTGTCAAGGTACACCTACGGAACAGACTACCACAGGGTCGTTGCTGAGAAACTCGGGAGACTACTTGCCTGGATAAAAGATAAAAGGCCCGGAGTTACAGGAAGGATAACCGTTGACAGCTCTGCCATTCTTGAGAAGGCATGGGCCAGGGAAGCCGGACTCGGATGGCAGGGGAGGCATTCAATTGTCATCAACAGGGAAATTGGATCATTCTTTTTCATAGGGATACTGATTGTCGATGCTGAGCTTGATTACGATCAGCCCTTTGAAGGAGATCTGTGCGGTGATTGCAGGATATGCCTTGAAACATGCCCGACGGGTGCGATAAACTCCAACAGGACAATAGATGCAAGAAAATGTATCGCTAATCTTACGATAGAAAACCGGGGACCGGTTCCGGCTGAGTTAGTACCCAGGCTTGGAAAGAGAATTTACGGGTGCGACAGATGTCAGGAGGTATGTCCATGGAATAAAAAGGCAGGCCCCTGCGGATCTCCTGAATTCACCATAGACGAAGAAATTGCCGGAATGAGCATCGATGAGTGGAAGGATCTTTCGCCTGAAAGATTTTCACGGCTTTTTAAAAACACTTCGATGTCGAGGGTCAGATATGAGAAACTAATGGACAACATCAGGGCAGCAATAGGAACTGATGTAAGAGAATTATAAAGTGTCATCGATTTTTGTTATGGCCGGTTAAATCTGACTTCTTCCTGACAGAGCCATATGAAATGAAGGCTGTTTCAAAGAGTTCCAATCTCTGGGCCTGGGTTGTATCAGGCTTGTTTCTGCTATTTGTAGTGACAGGGCTGGCTATAAAAAGAAAAGGCTGATGAATTCAGCCTTTTACCTAACCTAATAACCTAATAACCCTAACTTTACTAATCGTACTAACTATCGTAATCCCTGAGGATGTTCATAAGCTTCTGTCTTGTGAAAAAGATCCTGCTTTTCACTGTTCCTATCTTTAGTCCCAGCTTTTCTGCGATCTCGTGGTATTTAAATCCCTCGATATGCATTTTGAAAGGGATTCTGAAATCATCACTCAACGATTCTATTGCTTTTTCAATCTCACCCTGTGCGAAATTCGATTCGGGAGAGATGAATCCCTTGTCGTGCGGCATGTTGAGGTAATAAAGATCCTGGGTCCCGTCGATTATTGTGTTTTCCTTTACATTGCGCCTGTAGTTGTTGATAAATGTGTTTTTCATTATCGTGAAGACCCATGCTTTAAGGTTTGTGTAATCGACAAACTTCTCCTTGTATGTTATTGCTTTGAGATAGGTATCCTGAACAAGATCCAGCGCAGTATCCCTGTCTGATGTAAGACTCATTGCGAACCTGTGCAGATTGCTCTTCATTTCTATCAGGCTGTTGTTGAATTCATGTGCTGTCATGGCTGTTGTTTTTTTGTTTGTGATACAAATATATAAATTACAAATAGGATAAACAAATCTTAATATCTGTAAATCTATATATTCTTCGAATATTCTAAACAGATCATGGGCGGCAAAAATCACATAATCAATGTGTAAGGCCGGCTTTTTAAAGCGGTTTCCAAGTTTGAAAAAAATAATCTAAATCTTTAAAGGATTTGTTCCGGGCAGTTCAGTTCAACAATCGGCATGGTTAAGTGTTATAGAAATGCAGGCTGCAGTGCCTTATAATCGGAACAACTTTTGTATTTTTAAAGTAAAAATGGATTTCAACATAAGATTAGGAAATGGTCAGATCCTCAGGGGATTTATCCGGAGTCCGGGTTCCGGTCTCCGTGCTGTTGTAATTCTGATTCACGGTCTGGGTGAACATATCCAGCGATACCGGAGCCTATCTGAGCTTTTAGCCGGAAAGGGGATAGGTTTTGCAGGAGTAGATCTTCCCGGACATGGTCTTTCAGACGGTAAAAAAGGGCATATCAGAAGTTACCGTTTAACAGATGAGATGATTGATATTCTTGTCGCTGAGTGCCGAAAGACTTTTCCGGGAACCCCTGTTATACTCTACGGTCACAGCATGGGTGGCGGAATTCTTCTTGACTATCTTCTGAGGAAAAAGCCACGGATAAAGGCTGCGATAGTGACTTCTCCATGGTTGAAGCTCTCATTTGAGCCGGAGCGTTCGAAAGTAAAGATGGCGGCTATAGTGAAGAACATTTTTCCCTCTTTGGTTCAGCCATCGGGCCTGATCGCGGATCACCTCACCCACGACAATGAAGTTATAAAGGCCTATACTGAAGATCCGCTGGTGCACGACAGGATATCCGTAAGCCTTTTTTCTGAGGCGATGAAAGCCGGAGAAGATGCAATAAGGAATGCAGGTTCGCTCACCATTCCTCTTCTTCTTATGCATGGCAGCAACGATATGATCTGTTCACCGGAAGGGAGCCGGGAGTTTGCAGCCGGAACAAAACTTGCTGAGCTTAAAATATGGAATGGAGGATATCACGAACTTCATAATGAGCTTTTCCGGGAAGACTTTTTTAGTTATCTGATTAACTGGCTTAATGCCAGGCTTGTGTAAAAGACCCCTTTCTCATGAGCCAATTCAGGACGACTTTCAGGATCGAACCTTCGCCGGTGAGAATAAGTTATCAGGATCCTGTGCTTTTTGCAGGTTCATGCTTTTCCATTTCAATGGGCAGACAGTTTGAATCGGGCAGGATGCCGGTGATGATCAATCCCTGCGGGACCATGTACAATCCTGTTTCGGTATTGCGCGCAGTGGATGCTGTTGCCATGAACAGGAAATATACACAGGGCGACCTGTACTACAATGACGGGACCTGGATCAGCTTTGATCATTCAACTGAATTCTCATCATCCGACAGTAACGAAATCATCCGGATGATCCGTAACAGCACGGAAGAGGCTCACCTGTTTATATCCCGTGCGCGCTTTCTTTTTGTTACCTTCGGTACGGCAAGAGTCTTCAGACTGGCAGAGAACGGTATGATTGTTTCAAACTGTCACAAGCTTCCTCAGTCGCGTTTCATTCACGAGCTACTTACTGTTGACGAAATAGTTGATCTGTGGATCGGGCTGCTGGATAAGCTTAGGCTACTCTTCCCTGAACTCAGGGTCGTCTTCACCATCAGTCCGGTCAGGCACTGGAAGGATGGAGCTCATGGCAATCAGGTCAGCAAATCGGTACTCTTCGTTGCAATTGAGAAATTGCTGGAACATCCTTCAGAACCATCTTACTTTCCTTCTTACGAGCTGGTTATGGACGATCTGCGCGACTACCGCTTCTATGGGGAGGATATGATACACATTTCACAGGCTGCTGTTGAATACATCTGGGATGCCTTTTGCCACTGTTATTTTTCTGACACCACCCTCGAATGCTGGAATGCAGTTGAAGGAATTACCAGGTCGCTTTCACACCGGATTAAAGGCAACGACCAGGAAGGAGTAAGAAAGTATGCCGCAGCCATGCTATCGTCAATAGCAGATGTCGAGGCAAAGCATCCGCATGTAATCCTTAGAGATGAGAGAGATTATTTTCTCAGTCTTATCGAAGGGAAGCGATGATCTTTCTGAATTCCGCCGGATTCCTTGTAATAAGGATATTATCGGGAACAGCCTTTTCATTCAGATCAGGATAATCGGTAAGGATTATTTTCCTTATAAGAAGCGACTTCCCTATGGTGCTGAAATATCCTATCTTTTTCCTGGCAAAATCAAATGCGCTGCTGTTTACAATGAGATAGTCAAAAGTTTTCAGCTTATGAATTTCAATAACTTCTGAAGCAGGGAGGATACCTCCGGTGAAGATCACATCGAAGCCTCTTTTCTTTAACATGTATTTGTAAAAGAGGAAGTTGTTATCGGGAAGGTTAACGGAGGTGTTTATCATTGCCACCGAGGGGCTTGATTTTCCGGGACTGTTCTTTAGCAGTGTGTCCTCGTAAATCAGTATCTGCCTCACGATGTTCCTGACAAACTGTTCCTGTGCCCTGGTCAGGCTTCCGGTCTGCCAGAGTATCCTTGATTTCTCGAGTAGCGGGTTCAGGAATCTGATATAGGAATCTTCAATGCCATAGTTAATAAGAAAAGGTTCCAGTGCGTTTTTGAACTGTGCTTCGTTGAATCTGATTGCCGACATCAGCAGTTTCCCCGGCTGGAAATTCTGATCAATGCTTTCCGACCTGTTGCTCACTGACATCACATTTTTTGTGAGTTCTTCGTCGTTTAGCCTGGCAATCCTGGATATCTTAAGTCCGTTCCTGTTAAGGTATGCTACGTTGAGTATTTTCTTTAGCTCAGTTTCGTTGTATGTCCTGATATTTGAATCAGTTCTGTCAGGTTCAAGAATTTTGTACCTTTTTTCCCATATCCTTATTGTGTGGGCCTTTATCCCCGAAAAGTTTTCGAGATCCTTTATCGAAAACACATTTATCCCTTCTTCCATGGATTCCTGAATTACTGTTTGAAACCAATCTGATTCCCCTTAATGAATAACAAGCAACAATTGTTATTGTTGTCTCTTTAAAAAAAAATATTAAATTTCCGGTAATTCCCCTTTAGCCGGTCAGTCTGTATATAAACCCATTATTTGGGATTCTCAATCATTATTTTCTTCACGATTCGTGTACCGTCAGTAAAACCGATAGTTACCAGATACATCCCCCTTGTCGGTTTCTTAAGGATAACTTTGGCCTGTGGTATGGGTTCCTTATAATCGGCCCTGAAGATATCCTGGCCTATCATATTTGTAACCCTCACCGATTTCATTTCCCTGTCGGTCCTGATAGTAAAAGAATCCTGACGCACCGGAACAGGGTATATGTTTATATTTGAACCGCTACTTTCCCTGATGAAGGTTTTCTGGGGGACACTCCTGACAACACTGCTTGTATCACTCTGTGAGTGAGAGTTTAACGCGAACAGTACAAATATGATCAGGAGTAAATTATGCTTCATAAGCAACCCTCTGAAATTTGATAATAATTCGTGATAAAGGTAGACATTTTTATTTAATCTGATAAAAGAATCTAACGGCTTTTTCAAGATCCTCAGGAGTGTCGATACCAATACTTTCCCATTCTGTTACAGCCGTCCTGATCCGGTATCCGTTCTCAATCCATCTGTTCTGTTCGAGAGATTCCGCTTTTTCCAGGGAACTGCGTGGCAGTTGGGTGATCTCTCTGAGGATGCTGGTCCTGTATGCATAGAGTCCGATATGTTTAAAGAAAGTATGGCTTAGGTGCCACATATCAGCTTCCTTATCACGGACGAATGGTATTACGCTACGGCTGAAATAGATAGCATTGCCTGAAACATCAACCACCACCTTTGGATGGTTTGGATTGTCAAGCGGCTCCGCTGGCCGGACTTTTCTTATTAGAGTGGCAATTTCCACTGAAGTATCGTTGAAACATGATTTCAGCAGATCAATCTGTGAGGGCCTGATAAAGGGTTCATCCCCCTGGATATTGATCACTACGTAAGGTTCTGTGCCTGTTTCTCCGGCTATTCTTCCGGCTGCTTCAGCGCAGCGGTCAGTTCCGCTCTGATGCGTGTCGGATGTCATTACGACCCTGCCCCCAAAAGCTTCTACTGCTTCATATATCCTGACGTCGTCTGTTGCTACATAGACAAGGTCCAGCGATTTCGAGGCTTGTTCATATACTCTTTGAATCATTGGTTTGTCGCCGATGAGAGCAAGTGGTTTGCCCGGGAAACGGGTGGATGCATAACGTGCAGGAATAATGCCTGCATACTGATATCTCTCAGCTGTTTTCATGGTGCGAATTTACGAAAATTGAATTTCCCAATGTTTTAAAAATGTCTTAAATTCGCACCTGTATTATAGACGCTATGAAAGATCTGCAGAGCATAAAGCAACGATATGGAATAATAGGCAATTACCCTGGTCTGAACCGTGCCCTTGACATTGCCGTGCAGGTCGCTCCGACCGACCTCTCGGTTCTTATCACCGGAGAGAGCGGAACGGGGAAGGAGATCTTTCCTCAGGTGATTCACAGTTTTAGTTCGAGAAAGCATGGCCAGTATATAGCGGTTAACTGCGGGGCCATTCCTGAAGGCACTATTGATTCTGAGCTTTTCGGTCACGAGAAAGGTTCATTTACAGGAGCTACTGAAAGCAGGAAAGGATATTTTGAGGTGGCTGACGGCGGCACTATTTTCCTTGATGAGGTTGCGGAACTGCCTCTTTCAACTCAGGTCCGCCTTCTCAGGGTGCTTGAGTCAGGCGAGTTCATAAGGGTAGGTTCATCGAAGGTACAGAAGACCAATGTACGTGTGATTGCAGCCAGCAATGTTGATGTTTC
>JAVEZS010000012.1:65839-67082 GCA_034002885.1 Bacteroidales bacterium | reverse complement strand
TGGATCTGAATATGTGATACCTCGTTGTAAACGGCATCATCGAGCCGCTGTTTCGACCAGCCTTCAACAAAACCTATGATGAAGACTCCGGCAATGATTCCGAGTGCAACGGCAATGATCACCACCAGGCTGCGCTTTTTGTTGCGCCATATATTCTTCCAGGCTATTGACCAGATCATAATCAATAATGTTTAACTTCTTAAAGCTTCAATTTCCTTCATTTTGGCTATCTTTCTCATCGGATAAACCACTGCGAGAAGCACCATGCACAGGACTATCAGGCCCTGCCAGAAAAAATAAGGTCCCACAGGCGCAGTAGGCATTACAGCTTCCCAGCCCCAGTCCTCCATCATCTTCCCGAGGTCTCCCCTGAGGATATACGGATTAACATAGTACCAGGTTATCAGCGGCATACTGGCAACCAGGCCGGCAACAAGACCAAAGATGCCGAGGAGGATCATCTCCAGGACAACAATCCTTTGAAGTTTTCTTTTCTGCATCCCGATCGACACAAGAACACCGAATTCCCTTTTCCTCTCGGACACCATCATCAGGACTGTCCCGAAAATGCCGAAGAAGATTATGAAATAAAGTATCCCCAGCATCATCTGACCGGTCTGGCTGTCGCCCTGGATCTGCTGAAAAAGAACAGGATTCAGTTCATACCATGTTCTTGCGGTAGTGGTGCTTTCGCCGAGGATTGAGTTGATGTCCTTTTTTACTGACTTTACCGTCCGGTTCGACCTGTCAGTAAGATTCACGGCCAGTGCGGTAATCCTGCCGCCTGCATCATACAACTGCTGGGCTGCGGGGATGGTCATTACCACCAGCTTGTTGTCGATTTCGGGAGAGGGCATTTTTATTATGCCCCGCACAGGATGCAGCCCTGCTGCCGAAACACCATGATATCCCTGGCCCATCAGTATCACCGAATCGCCTATCCCTACCTTAAGAAAACCCGCAAGCCTGTCGGAAACCAATACTCCTTCGTCATCCGGGGAAAGAAAGGAGTTAGGGAACCGGGTAAACCCGAGGATGGTATTAAGGATTTCTTCGTTTTCACTGCCATCAGGTTCAAATTCCAGCCTGAGGCTGGCCTCCGAGGTCCACGACCTGCCTTCGGATGCCCTTATCTTATCCATAATGGCACCAGGGATCTGTTTTGATTCCTCCATTCTTCTGACAACTTCATCCGTGATCCTGTACCTCACCAGCCTGGCTTCGGGATCCGAAAAATTCTTCT
>JAVEZS010000012.1:64216-65739 GCA_034002885.1 Bacteroidales bacterium | reverse complement strand
CCAGACTATTGAAGCATCATCCCTGGCCTTCATCCCTATCCTGTAACAGAGACGGCCGTCAATCATTTCTTCCCCAAGTATCTCATGGTTATAGTCATCTACAACCGACGATTCCCTCAGTATGTCGTCGTTGGTATAGTCGGAACCCATCCAGCCCTGTGACATCATTGAGGGAGGAAGCTTTATAAGCCTGTTTATGGAAGGATTCCAGCTCCACATTTCATTTTCGCGCTTGAGGAAACTCTGGCCCGCCTCCCTGGCAGGTGCGGTGATAAGGGCAAGGGCATAATCGTCCCCGAGGCTCCAGCTCTTTAATTCGATGGTCCTTGTCCATTCCGGCCTTACTATCTGCATTGCCATGACGCTGTAGCTGCTCTTTTCACCCCTGAATTTTTCGTCAGCCCGCCTTACAATTTCTTCGGCGCTCATCCCCTGGGCTCCGGCAACAACCGGTAAAAACAGAGGCAGGGACATCAGAAAGGCCGCCCCGATACGTGTTTTGGTAACTTTGACTGTCATTTGAACATTTCAATTATCCTGTTGATTATCTTTTCATTATCTTCCTCTTCACCATCGCCGGCATAGATGCTGGTTATCGCATAACCCTTCACTGTCAGCATGAATAGTTTCGTTTCGGCTATTGAATCATAACCCGGACCCATCCGCTCGCCCTTGCGGATGAAATAATCGGTGATCACCCTCATTATCTGAGCAGCAGGCATATCCGGTGCCGGATTAATTCCTGAACTCTCAAGCGAACTTGCTCCCACGAAGGAACTCAGAAACTGCTCCCTGACCTCCCCTTGCATAAGGATCTGAAAAAGAAGTCTCCAGAAATCGCGCTTTTGTTTCAGAAGCACTCCAAGTTTCCTTACGAAGAACTCGAATTCTTCCCCTGAAAGGAAACCGTCGCGGTCAGTATCGAAGTAATTCTGTACTTCGCTCACCGATCTTTGAATAATAGCCCTGAGAAGTGCCTCTTTGCTCTCGAAATAATTGTACATCAGGCCCTTTGATATGCCTGCATGCTTTGCAAGGTCGGTGATAGTGACAGCATGGTAACCCTCACTGGCAAAATGCTCAAGAGCGGTGTCCATTATCAGGGTTCTCTTCTCCTCCCTTATCTCCTGAAATTGTTTCGAAGTCCTTGGAGACATAAGCAGTCGTTTTATCGTTCAATACCTATTTTATATAAATATTATTGATTGAACGGTCAGTCAAATATAAAACGGATTTTTGAGAAATGCAAGTTTTTTTTGGGGAAAAACGGTATGGGGTACGCGGTACGGGGCGCTACAAACATGCCGCCGTACAAACATGGCGCCCTGACGGGGCTCCGGAAAACGTGTTGACCGGATTACCTACAAACATGTCGGCGCCACGCGCCTAAAAAATCCTGATGCGGGTGAAACAGAATTGGCATAATCGTAATGAGCGTCGTAGACGCGGCATGTTTGTATGAATACGACATCTTTACACGGTTCTGAGCGTCGTAGACGCGGCATGTTTGTAGGAATCCGGCA
>JAVEZS010000012.1:61404-64116 GCA_034002885.1 Bacteroidales bacterium | reverse complement strand
GAATACGACATCTTTACACGGTTCTGAGCGTCGTAGACGCGGCATGTTTGTAGGAATCCGGCATCATTACATTTTGTTGAGCTCCGCAGGAGCGGCATGTTTGTAAAACCAATTAAATCCAATCAAACAAATATCTGGGATCATAATCAACTTCATATTTATCCAGGATTTTCAGAAACTCCTCCTTAAATGTTGTAGTTCTATGATGTTTCTCCTGTGTATTTATGTAATTGATTACATAGTTTATTTGCGAGCGGGAATATGAAAAAACTCCGTATCCCTCCTGCCATCTGAATTTACCTGCGATCCATTTTTTCTCATTAATGAATCTTGAAGAATTGGCCTTGATATCCCTGACCAGATCCGGTAAGGGCTGAGAAGGACTGTAACCTGCAAAAATATGAACATGATCCTGCATAAAGTTAATTGCCAGTAATTTGTGCTTCATGTTCGTGATAATACCTGTTGTGTACTTTTGCAGTTCTTCCTTGTGTTTTTGAGGAATTGCATTTTCGTGTCCCAATGGTGAAAATACCAAATGGAGATAGATTTGGGAAAAAACGTTTGCCATAGCTGTAAAGTTTAGATTGAGAAATATTTATTCCACAATAAAGATCAGAAAAAATTTGAAATACTGCCTTAGATCCTGGCTTAACTTTAAATCTCATAATGCCATTAAGCTTCAGATAAAGCGGCATACCATGTGCGCTTTGAGTTGCACCCAGCCCCCTTGCTCCCTGCCCCCTGCCTTCCTGATTTCTTCCTCCCGATCAAATAATTGTGCCCTCCGAACGTTATTATACAAGTTTATTTATCTTTAACCAACTGATAAAAATAATCTGCAATGTCAAGTCTCAGGCTACTACTTGGATTGATACCCTCCACTATAAAAATAGAACAGGCTTCAAAAGCCCTGACCGATGAATTTGAAAAGCTGAAGGCATTTGCCGGATCTGAACTTCTGGACAAATACACCAGGCTAAAAGAACTGGTCAATTCGGCAGCTTTTATCCAGAAGAAAAAGGAGATTGAATCACTCCGGTATAAAAACTCGGAAGAGTATTCCAGGGAGAAGGAATTCCAGTCGATGCAGAAGGCGAAGGATATTGTCATGTATTTTAAGACCGTTTCGGGAAATGTTCTGAAAAGGTTCAGGGAACTCGACGGATCGGAGAAAATAAGGAATTACGAGGAGCTCGAAAGCTTCATAAAATCAAACGCATTCCGTCAGAAGCAGAAAATGAAGCCTATTACATTCAAGGATACGGATGAATACCGGAAATTCCTTGAGTTCAAATCGCTAAAGTCAGATCCTGAAATAAAAGCATACTTAAAGGCAGTGGTAAAGGGCAATGCTGCTGAAGTGAAGTCGAAAGTTGTGGAAAAATACCAGGAACTGAGCGCATTTATACAGAGTCAGGAATTCCTCGCCAAAAAGAACATGAAGCCTATTACTTTCAGGGATATGGAGGAATACAAAAAGCTCCTTGAATATAAACGACTGAAAGACAGCCCGGACATAAGTGAATATTACAAATTTAAAACCTCGAAGGAATATGCCAATTTCCTGAATATCGACGGTTCCGTTCGGCTGGCAAGGTACAACGAACTCAAGGACTACCTGGCCACGCCCGGATTCATGGACAGAAAGAATTACCTCCTGGATAAAAAACGTTTTGAAAAAACGCAGGAGTACCGCGATATGCAGGAATACCAGAAAATTCAGAAGAATGAGGATATCATCTGGTATTTCAAGGTAAAAGATTCCAAAAAATTCGATGAGCTTAAGAAATATGACCTCACCTTTGCCGACGATTTCACCGGCGATTCGCTCGATACCGGAAAATGGATGACCAATTTTTACTGGGGCGACAAGCTCCTTAAGGACAATTATTCCGTCGAGAACGACCTGCATGCCTATACCCCGGCAAATGTTGAAGTGAGGAACAGCCTTCTTAAAATACATACAAAGCCGGACCGCACAACGGGAAAGGTATGGTCTGCAAAAACCGGATTCAGGATGAAGGAATTCGCCTTTACATCGGGGATTGTTTCCACAGGAAAAAGCTTCAGGCAAAAATACGGTATCTTCTCAGCCAAGATAAAGCTCGGCAACCCGGCTGCAAGAAATAATTTCTGGATGCTCTCGGAAAGAATCACTCCCCATATTGATATATGCCGTACGTCGAACAACAAGGTGTGGACCGATTTCGTGGCCGATCCCGGACGTTTCTCAAAATCCTCCATCGGCCCGAAATATGCAAACGATTTCTTTATCTATACACTTGAATGGACCCGCGATTCTCTCGTATGGAAAATTAACGGCCAGGAAATTGCCCGCCAGACATCCAACGTACCCCAGGAAGCAATGTACGTCCTGCTGGCTGGCGGCGTTGAGTCTCCCATCAGCGGAATGACAACCATGGAGGTCGACTGGGTGAAGGTGTATCAGTTTAAGTAAGAAAGGGGTATGAGGCATTAGGCTTTAGGCGGCAGGAAGATCAGACAGACCCGGAGAATTTTCACGAATTCTTATTGTGTTACAATAAAAACTTATTGTAGTACAATAAATATTTTACCTGACACAATATCATTTTTAGTATAAAATGTCCATCCGGGTGTTGTTATAACAATATGTATAGCATTGAAAATCATGCATATCTGGGTCCGGAGAGTTAAATTGCAGATTTCATTACATTCTTATTAAGAATA
>JAVEZS010000012.1:0-61304 GCA_034002885.1 Bacteroidales bacterium | reverse complement strand
CAATATCATTTTTAGTATAAAATGTCCATCCGGGTGTTGTTATAACAATATGTATAGCATTGAAAATCATGCATATCTGGGTCCGGAGAGTTAAATTGCAGATTTCATTACATTCTTATTAAGAATATTGATCTGCACGAGTTGATTAACCACGGATTTCACGGATCTCACGGATAAAATCACGGATTTTATTATCGGAAACAATCCGTGTATAACCAGTGTTCTCCATGTTATCCGTGGTTAGATAACACAAAACAGATAAGGTTTTTCCCTTTTAGTCCTGATCTTTCCATCCCGGGTTAAACAGATGGCTTAGCTTTATAAAGGCAGAAAAATTCTTCACTTCTTTAATTCTTACAACCTGTTTCGTAACTATTTCTGTTTTCAATCGTCTTTAGGGTGTATTGTGTTTTATGACTGTAAAGGAATTTAACAGATCGGTTGAAGAGTATTCAGATTCCGTATACCGCTTCATCAGGGCCAACCTGAAGGATGAGGAACGGGCCGGTGATATTGTGCAGGATACCTGGGAGAAGTTATGGAGAAATGTTGCCGAAATTGAATATCCGGTTGTGAAGTCGTGGCTTTTCACCACTGCTTACCGGACTATGATCGACATCATAAGGAGGGAAACCAGAATGACAAGCCTCGAAAATACCGATTACCATGCCTTTATATCGGATATATCGGAGGCACAGTACAGCGACCTGAATGAGATCCTTCATCTTGCGCTAGAAAGACTTCCCGAACACCAGAAGTCTCTTGTTCTTTTACGCGACTATGAGGGATACAGCTACAGGGAAATAGGAGAGATAACAGGGATGACGGAAGCGCAGGTAAAAATAAACATATATCGTGGCCGGGTGGCCCTCAAGAATTACATCGGGAAAATAGAAACAGTAATATGAATATGAAACCCGACAGGTCAGATTACGAAATATGGTTTACCGACTGGCTCGATGGTAACCTTGATGAGGAACAGACCATCGCCCTGATGATATTCCTAGGTGAAAATCCCGACCTCATGGAAGAGCTTGACGGACTGGCTTCTGTGATGCTGAAAGCGCCGAACGAAGAAGGATACCTTAAGAAAAACAGACTTTACAAACAACCTGAAGATCTCAGCGAGTCACAATTTGAATTCCTGTGCATCGCAGACCTTGAAAATGACATAACGCCGGAACAGAAAAAAGAACTGGAAAGGATTACAGGAGAAAACAAGGAAAAAAGCAAGGTGAATGATCTTTTTCATCTTACAAGGCTCAGACCTCCCTCTGTTTCTTTCACCCGAAAGGGAAAGCTGAAAAAGCTTACCGCCGGAGAGAAGACACTAAGACTTGCCCTGATCGGACTTAGTTCCGCAGCGGCAGTTATTCTTCTGTTATTAAATACTTTATTTTCTCCGGCTGATAAACACAACCTGGATTTCAATACAACCCTGATTTCAGCCAATGATACAATCTTGATAGGTATACCCGGCAGAATCATTGCACATGGTAAAATCATTGCGGAAAAAGCTACTGCTTCCACAAGCCGCCAGGAGAAAGCAATTATTCCCGCTGTCACTTTAGAAAAAGATGATATACCATCTGATCCGGAAACAGAGGATCTTCTAACGGAAACTGTCAGAACCGCTCCTCTGTCTGTAATGCCTGTTTTTATTCCGGAAGCAATGATTGCATACCGGAGACCTTCTGCACAATCTCTTATTGAATTCAACCCGGTTTATATACCGCCGCTGTTCGACGACAACAGAAGCAATGTCGATAAGTTCCTTGCAAGGGTTTTCCACGAAAAGATAATGAGGGATACCATTATGCCTGTCAGGCCGGTGGAAAGGTACGACCTGGCTCATGCAGGAATAAACGGGCTGAATAAACTTCTGGGATGGGAAATGGCTCTCGGAAAAAATCTTGATGAGAACGGGGAGATAAGGTCCTACTATTTTTCCTCAAAGCTTTTAAAATTCAAAGCCCCTGCAAAAAAGCAGGTTGATACTCTGTAACTTTTTGACATATTGATCCGTCAGATCAATGTAAAAATTAAGAAAGGGAAAAGCCATGAAAAAGAGTTTGATGCTGATGGTACTTGTTACGGCAGTTCTCTGCCAGGGATTCGCAGTCCAGTCGCCCGAGATCACGGTAATCGGAAAGAGCATTCCGGTGGAAGCCGATTCGGGCAGCACAGTGACAGTTATTATCGGTGATGATCTGTTCAGGTTCGATGAAAGAGATTCGCTGGTTATAATCAAAATGGGAAACAGGGGTCTCCAGATAACCGAATCGCCTGAAGGAAAGAGGAAGTTCGATATTGAAAAATATGATCCCTCTGAAACTGAAGAGCTTGAAGATTACAGGAATGAAACAGATGAAGACTGGCATGGCTACAACTACGAGGAAAGGGAGTACCGCGACAGAAGGGGAAGAAATTTCAGAGGCCACTGGGCAGGATTCGAGATTGGTTTCAACAATTATATGCACACCCGCTCAGTGTCACTTCCTTCAAATATCTCATACATGGATCTTGATGCCAGCAATTCAAACTGCTTCAATTTCAATTTCTCACAGGTAAATATTGGTTTTTCAAGATTTGCAGGGCTTGTAAGCGGTATAGGACTTAACTATAACACCTACCGCTTCGAGTACGACAATTCAATAGGTATCGGAACTGAAGGAACTGTCGCAGAGGTAATTCCTGACTTCAGCTTCCCCGTGAAAAAATCCAAATTCAATGTTCTTTATCTTAATGTACCCGTTCTCCTTGAGTTTCAGATCCCGGCCGGCTACAGCAACAGGCTCAGCATCGCTGCAGGGGTTATTGGAGGGCTTAGGCTCAAATCATGGACAAAAGTGCTTTATGAGAACGACGAAAAGTTCAGAAGCGAAGGTGATTATAACCTTAACATGCTTAGAGGGGGGGTCACCGGAAGAATAGGATTCAGCAACCTGAGCGTCTTTGGAACATATTATCTGACACCCTGGTTTGAAGACCTTAAAGGGCCGGATGGCCATAATCTCGAACCTTTTGAGATCGGACTGGCTTTCACATTCAACGATTAAAAGCAGTTTTTCATTCCTTGTATTATTCTGTAACGGCGCTAAGAACAGCGCCGTTGCTTTTTATTATGTGTATATTTGTGAAAATCATACCTGAGCTACCGAAATGCCCGGACCAGTACTGTCAGACCGTGAATTGCGCCGTTATTCAAGGCAGATAATGCTGCCGGAGATAGGAGTTGCCGGGCAGGAAAAACTCAAAAAGGCCTCTGTTCTTGTTGTTGGAGCCGGTGGACTGGGCTGCCCTGTTCTGCAATATCTTGCTGCTGCTGGCGTCGGAAAACTTGCCGTAGCGGAATTTGACACTGTCAGTGAGGCAAACCTTCAGCGGCAGGTGCTGTACGGTTCCGAGGACATCGGAAAGCTGAAATCAATAATTGCGACGAAAAGGATTGAACAGCTGAACAATTTAATACAAACGGAAAGGATAAACCTGCGGATTGATGCCTCAAACTCCTTGAAAATACTCAGGGATTATGACATCGTTGTAGACGCTACCGATAATCTTCAGACACGCTATGTTATCAACGATAGTTGTGTGATCCTCAACAAGCCGATGGTTCACGGGGCCATATATAAATACGAGGGGCAGGTCGCTGTCTTCAACTACAGGGGCGGAGCCACCTACCGGTGTTTCAACCCGAAGGAGTCCGGTAAGTTCAAAAACCCTGATCCTTCAGATTCAGGCCTTCTGGGAGTATTGCCAGGTATTACCGGAACAATAATGACCAGCGAGGTCATTAAAATTATAACCGGCTCGGAAGAAGTCCTTTCGGGCAGGATGCTCGTATTCAACATAATTGACTACTCGTTCAGACTTTTAGAGATTGTCAGTAACCCCGATAACCACAACATAAAAAAACTTAAAGAGTATTATTAACGGCTTCCCCTTTGCCTGAATTACCGGCAAAGAGCGAAACAAATCCTTATAGAAATGAGATTATTACTTATAAGCAATTCAACAAATGCCGGGGAGGAATATCTCGCTTACCCCAGGGCAGAAATAAAAAGATTCCTGGGCGAAAAACACATAAAAGCCCTGTTTATCCCATATGCTGCAGTAACATTTTCGTGGGACGACTATGAACTCAAGGTAAGGGAAAGGTTCAGGGAGCTCGGACATGACATCATCTCCATTCACAACTACTCAGATCCCGTGGCGGCAGTAGAAAAAGCACAGGCTGTTGTTGTGGGAGGAGGCAATACCTGGATGCTGCTGAAGCTAATAAGGGAGAACAAACTGATAGATCCGGTGAGAAGGAAAGTTCTCTCAGGAACCCCATACATCGGATGGAGCGCAGGATCAAATGTGGCCTGCCCTACAATCCGGACAACAAACGACATGCCTGTCGTTCAGCCTTCATCGTTCAAGGCCTTTAACCTGGTCCCGTTCCAGATAAATCCCCACTATCTTGATGCAAATCCTGATGGGCACGCAGGAGAAACCCGTGAACAGAGAATCGAAGAGTTCATCGAAGCCAATCACAACCTTTGGGTTGCAGGGCTCAGGGAGGGAACGATGTTCCTTGTCGAAAACAAAAAAATAAGACTTATCGGACCGCGTAAGGCACGGATATTCAGAAAGGACAGGAAGCCGGTTGAACTTGGGGAGAGGGATGATTTCAGCTTCCTTCTCGAATAAAACGTATTTCATTCAAATAATATAACTTTGCTTACCGTTAATTATATTGGTTGAAGGGTATTTACTGCAGATGTAAATGAAACTGGTGGCAAGGATTCTGAAAATAATTTCCATTGTTCTTTTAATTTTACTCACTATACTGTTTATCATATCCCTTTTGCTTCAAAACAGGGTAGGTAACCTGGTTCTCCATACCGTCAACAACAGTCTTGCAACTAAAATAGAAACAGGCTCTTACCGGCTGTCGCTGATAAGAAAATTCCCAAAAGCATCAGTTGAACTTAAGGATGTGTTTGTAAATTCGTCACCAGGGCTTCCACCTGCAGCTTTCAGGGGAACCAATACCGATACACTTCTGAAGGCAGAATCAGCCTCGATCGATTTCAGGATGTCAGACCTTATCAGAGGAGTGTATACCTTCACAAGCATAAGTGTAAGGGACGGCAGCCTGAACCTGTACACCGACGAAATGGGAAGAACCAATTATGATCTTTCAGCCGGAAGTGATACAGCCGGAAGCAAAGGAATAAATATCAATCTAAACAGAATAATCCTCCAGAATGTGAAATTCCTTTACAAGGACCTGAGAGCAGGGCTGCTGATAAAGGGTAAATTCATGGATAGCAGGTTTAAAAGCAAAATCAGAAATGAGAACATCGATTTCAACGGTGTTTCTGAGACCGATATCGATCTCTTCAGCCTGAAGAAGATCAATATTACCCATACTGTTCCGATGAATATCGACATTGGCCTCAACAAAAACAATAAAGGCACTTTCTTCAGGAAAACCACTTTCGGAATTGGAGACTGGAATTTTATCCTTGACGGATTCGTCGCTTCAGACAATTATATTGACCTTACGGTTAACGGGGATAATATAGATATCTCGGGGATTCCTGAAATACTGCCCGAACAGTACAAAAAAGCAGCATCAGATTTCATACCTTCAGGCAGGCTAAAGTTTGAAAGCACAATCAAGGGGAAATCAACCCGGACCGAAGATCCTCATTACGACATAAAAGCTTCTCTGGATAATGCCCGGATTGCCAGCAAAAGATCTGATCTGGAAGTCGAAAGGATATCCTTCGAAGCTTCCTATTCAAACGGATCAGGGAACAGCCGGGCAACAAGCACTCTGGATATTGGCGGCTTTTCTGCCAGGTTCGGATCGACCGATTACTCGGGCTCTTTTTTACTTTCGGATTTTACAAACCCCAGGGCAGAACTGCAATTCAGGGGAAGAGTGCTGCCGGCAGAAATAGCTGAATTCCTGAATCTCAAAAACATAGGCAGAGCTTCAGGATCAATTGATCTCGATCTGAATTTCAAGGGAAACCCGGGAAAGAAAAAGTCATTCCGGTTCAGAGATGTCTTTAACCTGAATTCCCAGTCAAAACTATCCTTCAATTCGGTAGGGTTTGAAATAAAAAACAGAAAAACAGAAGTAAAGGAGGCAAACGGCATCATAGTTCTGAAAGAGACTTCCTCAGAAGGAAACCTGAGTCTGATGCTTAATAACCAGAAATTAAGCATGTCTGGTACCCTGGACAATCTTCCGGGCTGGCTTGCAGGTAATGCTGTTATCCTGAAAGGCAATGCCACTTTTGAGGCGGGATCATTAGAACCCGAAAGCCTCATGCCGGAGAGCGAAAAGGAAGAAGAACAAGCCGGCACAGCAGTCAGGGCAATAAGATTGCCAGGCGACGTTATGGTCGGGGTGGATTTCAGGATCGACACTCTTACTTACAAGAGATTCAATGCAGGCAGCATTTCAGGAAACCTTGGCATTGCTCCCAGATCCCTGAACTTCACTAACGTCAGGTTCATCTCCCAGAAAGGAATAATATCGGGGAATGGTATTGTGGTACAGAACAGTAACAAGTCGTTCATAGGAAAAGGCAACTTCGTGGTTGAGAATATTGACGTTAACGAGGCATTTATAACCTTTAACAATTTCGGACAGGATTTCATCAAGGCGGAAAATCTGGCCGGGTCCCTTTCAGGGTCAATAACCCTTCTGCTGCCGGCCGATTCCCTTATGAATCCCGATATCAGATCGATCGCTGCGGAAGGCCGGTACAGCATATCCGACGGGGCGTTGGTCAGTTTTGACCCGGTAAAGGCCCTGTCGCGTTTTATATCGCTCACTGAACTGGAAAATATAAAGTTCCAGAAAATGGAGAATGACTTTTTCATAAGGAATAATGTTTTTTACATCCCTCAGATGGATATAAGGTCCTCGGCTGCTGATCTTTCGGTAAACGGGCAGCATAGTTTCGACAACGATTACGAGTATCACGTCAGGATGCTTCTGTCGGAAATACTCAGCAAAAAGGCAAGAAGCAACAAAAAGCTGAGTGATGAATTCGGGGAGGTGGAAGATGACGGACTTGGCAGAACATCCGTCTTTCTCCTTATTCAGGGAAAGGGAGAAGAGGTGGATGTGAGCTACGACATGAAAGCCCATGGAAACCAGATACGTGAAAACCTTAAGAAAGAAAAACAGACCCTGAAAACAATAATAAACGAAGAGTATGGGTTGTATAGAAATACCGAACCTGCCGTCAGAACGCCTAAAAGGCGGTTCAGGATAAGCTGGGACGGATCAGCTGATACAACAGCGGTTGTGCCGGATGAAGAGGAAGAAACAAAAGAGAACTTTCTGGACAGGCTATTTAAAAAGAATTAGTACTTTTTCACCCAAAATTGACAAGACCTTGAATATTTTCCGAAACAGGAGCAACTGGCAGATCTTCTTATTCCTTTTTGCCATACTTATTGGAGTGAGTTCACTCATATATACGCAGTTACTTGTCCGCAGCCTTAAGCAGGAGGAACGAAAGAAGGTTGAGATCTGGGCCGAGGCAACCCGGCTTATTAACTCAGCCGATTCAACCCAGAACCTCGATTTCCTTGCTGACATAATCGAAAACAACAATACCGTTCCTGTAATTCTTACCGATGGAAACGACAGTATCCTGGGAGCAAGGAATCTCGGTCCGGACAAATCTGAGGATCCTGCTTATATAGCGCTCAGACTGAAAAAGATCAAAGATGCCAATGAGCCGATCATTATCGAGCTCGCCAATGGCTTTACCAATAAGATCTATTACAAGGACAGCATAATCCTTAGTAAACTTATTTATTACCCCTATATCCAGCTGGGATTTATTGTTCTTTTCATACTCGCCTCCTACCTGGCACTTAGTTCATCCCGCAAGGCAGAACAGAACCGTGTCTGGGTGGGAATGTCGAAAGAAACTGCCCATCAGCTGGGAACTCCGACAACATCTATGTCGGGGTGGATCGAGATACTCCAGAACAATTATCCCGACCTGCCTGTAACAAAGGAACTGGCCCTGGATGTAAAACGACTGGAAAAAGTTACCGAAAGATTTTCAGGAATAGGCTCAAAACCGACGCTTACGCAGGAAAATATCCTGAGTCTGATCCAGAACTCGGTAAATTACCTGAAGACAAGATCATCCTCAAAGGTTCTGTTTGTTCTTCCCTTTTCTCCTGACGAAGAAATAAATATTCCGGTCAACCCCGCTCTTTTTGAATGGGTTATCGAGAATGTGTGTAAAAACGCCATTGACGCTATGGAAGGCGACGGATCGATAACCATAAGAGTTGAGAATTCAGACAAACATGCTGTGATCGATTTTTATGATACCGGCAAGGGCCTGCCGAAATCGTCGTGGAAGAAGATATTCCTTCCCGGTTTTACAACAAAGAAGAGAGGTTGGGGCCTTGGCCTTTCACTGGCTAAAAGGATAATCGAGGAGTATCACAGTGGAAAGATCTTCGTTAAGTCGTCGGAAATAGGAAAAGGTACCTGTATAAGAATTTTAATGAAAAACAGCATCGTCTGATACCTTTCAAAAATCAATCCCTTTATGCCCGGATGAACCGGAAAGATATTGAAATAATGGCTCCCGCAGGTTCGTACGAATCGCTGATGGCCGCAGTGCAGGGCGGAGCCGATTCGGTTTATTTCGGCGCCGGCGACCTTAATATGAGGGCCGCCTCATCAGTGAACTTCAGTCCCGACGACTTACGCAAAATCGCCGGAATCTGCAGGGATAACGGACTGAAAAGCTATCTAACCCTGAATGTTGTGGTTTACGACAACGAGATCGGCAAAATGAAAATGATCGTTGACACGGCAATGTCAGCAGGAATTAATGCCATAATCGCCTCGGATCTCTCTGTGATAAAATATGCCTTTGCAAGGGGAATGGAGGTTCATCTGTCGACCCAGTGCAACATAACAAACACTGAGGCACTCAGGTTCTTTGCTCAGTGGGCCGATGTGGCAGTCCTTGCAAGAGAGCTGAATCTCGGTCAGGTGAGGAAAATCCACGACAATATTGTTGAACAGGATATCAGGGGCCCCGGCGGCGATCTCGTCAGGATCGAAATGTTCGTTCATGGTGCACTATGCATGGCGGTTTCAGGCAAGTGCTACCTCAGCCTCCATGAGAACAACATGTCGGCCAACAGGGGAAAGTGTTACCAGACATGCCGTAAATCGTACATTGTAACTGAAAAGGAATCAGGATACCAGCTTGAGATCGACAACGAATATATAATGTCGCCAAAAGACCTTTGTACAATAGGTTTTACTGACAAGCTTATCAATGCAGGGGTGCGTGTGTTCAAAATTGAGGGCAGGGCCCGGTCGCCTGAATATGTCAAAACAGTTACATCCTGTTACAATGAGGCAGTGGATTCAGTTCTGGAAGGATCGTACAGCGAGGAAAAAATTGCTGACTGGACAAACAGATTGTCGGCTGTCTTCAACCGCGGCTTCTGGGATGGTTATTATCTCGGAAAAAAACCCGGGGAATGGAACAACAGATATGGTTCGGCTGCAACCCGAAGAAAGACATATATCGGAAAAGTAACAAACTTCTTCTCAAGACTGAGTGTCGCTGAAATAAAGCTGGAGAACGGAGATCTGGAGAAAGGCGACCTACTGCTTGTTACAGGGCCGTCAACCGGTGTAATGGAATACAGGGCCGATGAGATACATGTTGATATGAAAGTGACGGAAAAAGCCCTGAAGGGTGAGTTCTGCTCGCTTAAGGTGCCTTCAGTACTGAGAAGATCCGACAAGGTTTATAAATGGACCGATGTCGCCGGAGAGCAGCATCAGTAATGCTTCTCACAGCAGGTTCATCTCCCTGGCGGCACCAGCAACTTTTTCCGCGTTGACTTCGACATCGTCCGTATCGGTATTTATCAGGACAACCCTGTTCTCATCTTTTCTCTTAAGACCAAAAAGATATGTTCTGTCGTAGTAATCAAGTGTTACGGTAATTGCCCTTGCAAAATCGCCTCGTTTTATTGCTTCCAGTGCTTCCTTTGCTTTTTCTCCCCCCATTCTCCTGCTGATTTTTTCAACTGAGGCGGATAATTCTTCAGAAGGATAGCAGGAATATTCCTCAAGGAGCCTGGGAAGACGTGTCATGGAATCCATGAGAAGCACTATAGTAATGTTCCTCTGCATATTGAGGTAAAACTCCCCCGGCATGAACACGGATCCAATATTTCTGCTTTCATCCTCTACCCAGACAGGTTTGTCAGGATCACACTTCCGGAGTTTTTCGCAGAGCAGGTTTGCAAAATGTTCCGACGAAGGCTGAGGTGGCTGGCCAAGTGAACCGAATGCCGATCCCTTATGGTTTGCCAATCCTTCGAGGTCGATGATCTGCTGACCTTTACCACTAAGATATTCCAGGATCCTTGTCTTACCGCTCCCGGTCAGGCCACCCAGTATTATCATCTTTCTCTCAGCCGCCAGCTCCCCAAGTACATAACGCCTGTAGGATTTGTAGCCGCCATCAAGAACAACGGTATCGATACCCCCGAGTGAAAAAAGCCATGACATTGCTTCCGATCTCATTCCTCCCCTCCAGCAGTAAGCCAGGAGTTTCCCTCCCCCTGCCGCCTGCAGTGCCATTTCGAGTTTATTGCGGAGAGAGGGCCCCGACAGCTCCAGGCCACTTAGTATCGATTGTAACCTGCCTTCCTTTTTGTATTTAGTGCCCACAATTTCTCTCTCCATGTCGTTAAACAGGGGTATATTGATAGCTCCCGGGATATGCCCGGCTTTATATTCTGAGGGAGAGCGGACGTCGGCAACTGAATACTCTCCGGCCATCCGGAGAAAGGTTATTATATCTGCAGAAGGAATGGTCTTATGGCTCATTGCAATTCATTAAGGGAGCGGAAGGTATTCCGTCCAGGCCACGAATTTATTACAAATGTAAGTCCCTTACGAAATACCTCGAAAAGAATTTTTTCAGATCATCGATTCTGACAGGTTTGGATATGAAATCCCTTATACCCGACAGTTCAGCCCTCCTTTTCGATTCGGGCAGGTTATCAGCAGTAAATGCTACGATCATTAAACTGCTGTCAAATTCAAGTATCTTCCGGGATGCCTCGAAGCCGTCCATTTCAGGCATGATAAGGTCCATGAAGATTATATCGTATTTATGTGTTTTGGCTTTCATCAGGCCTTCAAATCCGTCATCGGCAAGGTCACAGGAGCATCCGAGGTTTTTCAGCATCGTTCCGATGACCTTCTGGTTCATTTTGTTATCTTCAACGACAAGGATCCTGAGATCATTCATCGCCTTATCCTTATCACTTTCCTTTATACCGCTGCCAATAAACGGGAAGCATTCCTTTATAACCTCGTAAAGCTCCCTTGTATCAAAGGGCTTTACGAGATAATGATCAACTCCCCTTGAGTTGCATTTCACCAGGTTGCCTTTCCTGTCGTTGGAGCTTATAACTATAAGTCTGAAAGCTGATGTGAGTCCGTCGCTCCCAAGTTCCTCAAGAGGTTCAAAACCATCGAATTCCCTGTCGTCAGTAATTACCACCAGGTGATACCTGTGCTCTTCGTCCTGCATTGCCGCCTTTATCTGCCTTGCCGTTGTTTTCTGGTAGGTGGTTACTGTAAAGCCGATTCCCAGTTTATGCAGTTCTCCAAGCAGCTCTTCATCGCGGTTCTGGCTCCCCGTAATTACAAGGGCCCTTACCTGCCTGAATTTCATTATGAAATCAAAATCAAGGTCCTTATGAGGTTTTTCATTTGAATGAAGATTAAGAGTGAAATTAATCCTGGTTCCCTTCCCCTCATCAAGTCCCGAAGGGCTGACGGCGGAGAAACCTCCTCCTGCCTGACTTATTATCTGGCGGGCCAGAACAGTTCCGAAGCCTGTTTCATCATCAGCACTTATTGCGACAGCAGATGAGCCTGAAGACCCTTCAAAGATCCTGTTAAGGCTTTCCTGATTGTACGATTTGCCGGTGTCGGATATTTCAAAACCCAGGATCAACAAGCCCTCCTTCTTCTCTTTAAGCGAACATCTTACCGATATCTTTCCCGAAGCAGTGTTTTCGACCGAATGATTGAGAAGATTGTTTAATATCTGGCGGAGCCTGAAAGGATCTCCGATCACATTATCCGGCACATCATCGTCAACCGAACAATCAACTGCAACCTGCGAAGTGTCGACGAAAGCCCTTGCAAGATCATGGCTATACACGATCTCTTCCCGCAGGCTGAAAGGCACTTCGTCAAGAAATAGTTTTCCTGTTTCTATTTTTGAAAAATCAAGAATATTGTTGATGATGTTGAGCAGAACCTCAGATGAACGTTTCAGAAGCGATACCACCATGCCTGCCTCAGCCGGCAGATTCTTCTTTTCAAGAATGTCCGTCATTCCTATTATGCCGTTCAGGGGAGTCCTGATCTCATAACTCATCCGTGCAATAAAATCAGACTTAGCCTTGCTTCCGGCTGACTCCTTCTTCCTTGCATTTTCGAGCATACTGACATCGACAAGCATATCCATCGAGGCTTTTTCACCGGAATAGATAAGCGGAACCGAGGATCTGAGAATTATGCATTCTTCGGAATTCCTTTTAAAGACGAATAAGTTATCGGAAGAAAAATCAAGTCCCTGGTATCTGGAATAATAATTATCTTCATCGGTGACCGAAGTCTCAGGATATGATTCACCTGTAATGTCCTTTCCCCGGGAACCCGATATATAACCGGCAGCTATCCTGTTTGCCCTGATAATGTTCCTTTCCTGGTTATATACCACCAGTCCGGCAGGTATGCTGTCCATTATGTTTTCAAGTATCTTCTCGGAGTTCCGCAGGCGTTCTGTCTCTGCTTTATGTCTCCTGAGGTGCCCTAGAATAAGCAGAGAAACAAGCGTCAGGAGAAGCAGGGTGCCAAGTCCCATCAGAAGGGAGTTCCTGATTATGTATTGCTGTATCTCGTCTGTTGGTGAAGAAAAAATGATTCCGAAATTCCTCTGAAGTAAATGCGTGGCATAATAGGATGAGATTATCTCTCCCGGCTGAATATTTTCTCCACCGGCACGGTGAATGATGCTTGCCGACTCTCCGGCTGCAAGGCTTTCCGAAATTCTCGGCAGATGAGTGTATCTCAGGTTCTCACCATGGTTGCTGTAAATGATCTCTCCGAGATCGTTCAGAACCCATTGCCACTGATAATCCTTCAGGCTGAAGGCTTTAAACAACCCGGTGAAATATCTCTGGAAATCGACTGTTACAACTACATTACCTATCAGTTCATTATTGTTACTTACCGGAAGATAGTAATCATAATACTTTCCGTTGCTGATAATTACTTCACCGGGAATTATTTCCCCCTGCATGTGAAGCACAAAGATCTGTTCAAGCCAGCTGGTTCCTGTCTCATCCTTTTTCAGAGTAAACTCATTTTTCTTATTGTCGTAAAGCTTCATCCCTGTTATCAGATCCTCGTACTTCGAAAAGAAGAGTTTCATCTTGTCGATAGTGTTGGATCTTTGAACGGGATCGGTTGTAAAATGTTCCAGATCGTCAGAATGTATTATCAGATGCAGGTCTTTTATAAAACCTTCGTCGGTATTATCTATAGATGAGCCGGAAATCTTTGCCTGGCGGTCGAGCAGGGTAGTGACATATTCTATCTGCTTATTGTATAAACCTTTGTAATAGATGATATTGCCAATTGTTATCATGGCAAGTGCCAAAACAACAATAAGTAGGGTTCTCTGCGTTTTATAGATACCGGAATAAGCCAATTTATACAAATGATATTGTAATTAACTCAATTTCACCTGTATTTAGTATTATCATCATTCAAAATACTTAAATAACTGCGGTATCTGAGAAAATCTATTTCTCCCGATTCGACTGCCTGTCTGACAGCGCAGTCCGGCTCGTCCTCATGAAGGCAATTATAGAAGCGGCAATTTTGGGATATTCTGAAGATTTCAGGAAAGAAATGATATATTTCATTTCGCTTCATGTCGACAACACCAAAACCCCGGATACCTGGAGTATCAATTACAAAACCACCGAAGGGCATGATGTGCATTTCAGGGAAGGTGGTTATGTGTTTCCCCTGTTTATGGTATTCGGATATTTCGGCAGTTTTAAGGTCAAGCGATGGATCGAGGGTGTTCAGAAGAGTAGTTTTACCTGTACCGGAATTACCAGAAATAAGGCTGGTCTTATTCCTCAAAAGATCGCGGATTGCCTCAAGACCTTTCCCTTCCCTCAGCGATAGCCGGTAGCAGTCGTATCCTGTCTTTGAGTAAAGTGATATCAGGTATTCCATCCTTTCCGTATCTGCTTCATCATAGAGGTCGGTCTTGTTGAAAATTATTCTGGCAGGTATCCTGTATGCTTCAGCTGTTACCAGCAGCCTGTCGATGAACTCAACCGGGGTCGCCGGCATCACTATGGTTACCATAAGCAATACCTGATCGAGGTTTGCGGCAATGATCTGCGATTGTCTCGAAAGGTTTGAGGCCTTTCTGAGTAAGTAGTTCCTTCTGTCAAGAACTTCTGTAATTACTCCGGGATCCTTATCCTTACCCCGATCGTAAAGAACGTGGTCGCCCACTGCAACAGGATTGGTGGTTACCACTCCCCTGACCCGCATCTTTCCCCTGAGGACACATTCGATCACAGTGCCATCGCCGGTCAGCACCCTGTAACGGCTTCCAACAGATTTCGTAACTATGCCGGATTCCAACTGAAAAAGGATTTATGAGGATATTATTCTTAATGGGGTAAAAATAAACAAAAAAAGCAGAGACGCCTTTGCCGTTCGTCTCTGCATTTATTGAAAATATTTCCTGAAATCCTTAATTGTCAGATGCCATCAGAAGGAAGGGCTTCATTTCGAAGCTGTGGTAATATGGCCTGAGCCTGTCGGTGTTATAGTGCTCCGAAACCTTGACTATCTTCTTGGATGAAGTGACAACGTCGATCGGGACATTATCATACCTGCCGTTCTTCAGGACAACTATCCTTCCATGAACGCCTTTAAGAATGAGGTCGAGGGCAAGGTTTCCGTATGCCATCGGGACAATGGAATCGAGGGCATCGGGATCTCCTCCGCGAACCATGTAACCGAGCTTCTGAGTAATGGTATTGATGGTTTTTCCGTTGTTGAACTTGGGTGAGAGCTCCTTGAGCTGGTCCGAAACAAGGTCACCAATACCTCCGAGTTTTGCATGTCCGTAAGCATCCTTCTCCATTCCTGAGAATATCATTTCACCACCTTTGAACATGGCTCCTTCCGAAACGAGGACAATGGAATATTTGCTGGGGTTGCTGTTCCTGTCCTCGACCATCAGCTGGGCAAGTTTCTCAATTTCATATTCGTATTCCGGTATTACGCACCTGTTGGCAGCACCTGCCATGGTCGGAAGCATGGCTGTAAATCCTGCATACCTTCCGAAAACCTCAAGGATCATAAGTCTTTCATGCGAACCTGCCGAAGTTCTCAGAGTATTGATCATCTGGATTGTCCGTGAGATGCAGGTACTGAATCCAATGCAGTAATCGGTTCCGGGAACATCGTTATCCATTGTTTTAGGAATGGCTATAACCTTTACGCCCTTCCGGTAAAGATGCACCCCATAGCTCAAAGTGTCGTCGCCACCTATTGGAATGAGGTAATCAACACCAAGCCATTCGAGGTTCTTAATCACTTCCGGGGTAAGGTCATTCATCTCTGCATTGTAAGTGTCCTGAAGATGTTCGGGAATACTTTTTTTCGACATATGACTGGGCCTGGTACGTGATGTGTGCAGAAAGGTACCTCCTGTACGGCCTGCCTTATTGACGATGTCGTCGGTAAGGACCTGATAGCAATTGCTGTTGTCTGCCTTGCTGTCTCTGATAACTTCTGTTATTCCTGCCCATCCCCTGCGCAGTCCAATGACCTTGTATCCTTCCCTGTTTGCCCTGATCGTCACAGCTCTTATTGCAGGATTAAGACCCGGAACGTCTCCTCCTCCGGTCAGGATTGCAATAACTCCCTTGTTGCTTTTAATATTTGCCATGTTTTTCTGCTTTTTATTTGAAACCATTGTCTTTTTTTTAGTGCACTAAAGTATACTTTTTTGATGAATTCAAAAAAGATTATTTACCTCCGATCTGCATCTCGGCGACACGGAGTGTGGGTGCCGCGAATGATTTGTTCATATCGGTATCGTTTCCGGTCATATCGATTGAACTGAAAATATCGGATGCTTTTCCGGCAATGGTCAGGCCTTTTACCGGATGGGCTATTTCGCCGTTTGCAATCCATAATCCTCCGGCACCGCCACTGAAGTTACCGGTCACCGGATCAACACCATAACCTGTTACCTCCTTAAGATACAGCCCCTTCCTGGTATTCCTGATTATTTCTTCAGGAGTACTCGATCCGGGCCGGATGTATACCTTATGGGTCCCTATTCCGGGAAGGCTTGAGAAGCCTCTTCTGGAGGCGTTCCCTGTGCTGGTGACACCAGCGCGTTTTGCCGCCTTTGTGTTGTAAATATAACTCTTCAGAATACCGTTCTCGGCAAGAACAAGTTTTCTTGTCGGAACTCCCTCTCCGTCGAAAGGGGAACTTGAAGGATTACGCGGCAGGGTCCCGTCGTCAATTATTGTGATAAGTTCAGATGCAAACTTCCTGTTCAGAAAGTCTTTCAGAAAGCTCGCTCCCTGGAGAACCCTTTCACCGTCGATGGCCCCAAGAACTCCTCCGAATAATGAACGCACCACATCGGCGTCAAAGATAACTGCTGCCCTTTGTGTTGTTACCATGACGGGATCAAGCAGCAAAACAGCCTTTGATGCAGCCTTTTCAGCTATCTCCCCGGGTGCGGCAAGATCGCTGAAGAAAACACGCGTACAGTATTCTCCACCTGTATTCTTCTGGTCACCTTTTTCCGCAACAAGGGAAACACCAAGAGAACAGGCCGATGAACGGTAGCTCTTCAGGATTCCTTTTGAATTGCCGATGAAGACTTCGCTTTCACCTTCCCCAAATCCTGCACCGGAGCTTTTTGTGATGCCCGGCCTGTTCATTGCAAGCCTCTCAAGCTCAACAGCCATGCTGATCTTTTCTTCCATGGATACTCCCTTTATGCTTTCATCATAAAGGTCGGCAACCGGTGTTAACGGTAAATCCTCAGGAAGCACATTGTTTTCGTCAGGAGTTGAAAGCTTTGCAAATGCCAGAGCTTTCGAAATTGTCTCTTCAAGCGATTTGCTGCTCAGATCATTGCAATGGCTGAATCCCATCCTGCCCTCCCTGAATACCCTGAAACCGGCACCGTGACCAGAAGCTTCCTCAATTGTTTCTACTTCCTTGTTGAGGACATTTACCGAAAGGTTTCTGCTTGATTCAATATAAACCTCAGCAGCATCGGCTCCGAGACTTAAGCATTTCTTTACTAGTTTTTCAGTTAAATCTGTATAATTCATATCATTACCTTTTGACATTCTGTTAAGCTCTGCTGCCTCCGACATTTATTCCTCTTATCCTTACAGTAGGCATTCCTGCCGTTACTTCTGCCGACTGGCCCTTGCCGCAGATACCGGGGCCAAAATCCAGGTCATCACCAACAGCGTCTATGTTCGAGATGACATCCATGCACGATCCGATGAGAGTGGCCCCTTTTACAGGAGTTGTTTTCTTCCCGTTCTCAATAATATAGGCTTCACGGCAGGTAAAATTAAACACCCCGGTAACCGGATTAACGCTTCCGCCACTAAGGCTCTGAACATAGATCCCTTTTTTTGTTGAGGCAAGAATATCATCCGGCTTTGAGTCTCCTTTTGCGATGAAGGTGTTTGTCATCCTGGGAATGGGGATATACCGGAATGACTCTCTTCTGCCATTTCCAGTCCTTTCCATCGACAACTGCTTTGCACTCAGAATATCTGTCATATAACCCCTGAGAAAACCGTTTTCAATAAGGACATTACGCTTTACCTCTGTACCTTCATCGTCGAAGTTAATCGTTCCCCTGAAGTTCTGAATTGTCCCGTCGTCAATCATTGTAAAACAATCAGCAGCAACTTTTTTACCAAGTTTGCCTGTAAAGGCGCCAATGCCCCTTGAAATATTATCAGCCTCCAGAGGATGTCCGACGGCTTCGTGAACGAGGACCCCTCCCCAGCCATTCTGCATCACGACATCCATCATCCCTGCGGGGGCGTCATCTGCACCCAGCATAGCAATGGCCTCTCTTGCAGCATTCCGTGCAACAGCCTCGGGAGTCGTCCTTTCAAACATTTCAAAGCCGGCATGCTCGCTGAGCCTCTCCCGTGCCATATGACGGGAATTCCCGTCATCACTCATCGCCTGGACAATGAAGAAAAGAAGGGGAAGTTCATCCCTGAGGTACAGGCCTTCACTGTTTGCAATAACCCGGCTCCTGACCTCATCATTGTATTCGATGCTGGTCATCCTGATCCTCTTGTCATAATCTTTTGCTGCCTGGTCGGCCCTTCTTATTATCTCTATTCTCTTTTCATCAGCTATCTCGCCAAGAGGCTGACTCACCGTGATGTATGAAGGTCTTTCGGCTATGTTTACCAAAGGAGGCACAACAGCACTGCCTCCTGTGGCAACATAGGACGCCACCTCGGCTGCCCTGAGAAGCTTCTCTTCCGTGATCTCATCGGTATAGGCGTAGCCTGTCTTATTGCCGGCTATCACCCTTACACCCGCACCCTGACTAATACCGTAAAGTCCTCCTTTGAATGCCGATTCTTCCATCAGTATCTGCCTCGAGATCCTGTTCTCAAGATATACATCGGCAAAATCACCGCCTTTGGCAAGAGCCCTGGTGATAACCTTCGTCAGTGTTTCCCTGTCGATATCGAGCGATGAAGATCCAGCTCCGTTCCGGCAGGAAACAAGCTGTGTCATCAGCGCAGGCGTGGCTGCAATGAAAATACCACCCTTAAGACTCAATTCCAGGAATTTCCTTCGCGGAATGTCCCTTACCCTGTTATTTTCCATGTTCATCCTGATCGTATTATTCTTGTTAAATATTAAATATTCCTGGTTTGTAAACATTAAAAATGTACTAATCAGAAGGGTTGGTTATTACAAATTCTTTCCCTTCGAGAATCCCTCCGCGTGTTGAAAGCATTGCTGCCTTTCCCTTTAACTCACCCTTTTTGTAAAGGCGTATGGTGAACTGAGCCTCCGTTACAGAACCTCCTCCGGTAAATGGAATATTTCTGGATACTGTCACCGGCCCCTTAGGCCTTTCCCTGTCTTCAGGCATTCCCCTGCCCGTCCTTGCCGGCTGACTGACCTTTTCTTCAATGACCCTGAAGGCCTTCCTGTCGCCTGACATGCCAGTAGTATCAAAGGTAAGAACGATCCTGTCGTTCCTTACAATTTTTACAAGGTCGGCCTGTTTCAGAGCCGTTGGAAGCTTCCCGATATTTCTGACTCCGATACTGAGCTGATAGTCTGTTGAATCGGATTTATATGCCTTGAGTCTTTTAACCCTGACATCCGACCATTCCATTTCAGGAAGATGCTTCACCATTTCAATATTGAAAAGACCCTGGTTCCTTATCCATGGTTCAAGATGCATTGCCGGAGGATTCTGTGAAAAGAACTTAGGATTAAAGCCTCCCGTTTCGATATCCCCGTATACGGGATGTTTTGCCGGTTTCCATTCGATAAAGCCCTCCCCCCTGTTTTCGGTATCGTCCCATGCAAGCATATCGATCTGGTTCGTATCCCCGTCGTTGTTGTAATCCCTGAACCGTCCCCCGTTCCAGATCTCGTCGCCATACCATATAGCCCCGTAATACCAGTAACCAAAGTCGGGACCGTGACCAAAAAGAGGATTGCCTCTACCATAGTCGTTATATACATCTCCTGCTCTCTTGTATCCGGTAAGTTTCCTTCCTATTTCATCGAACAGCTCGTACCACTTCAGATCCTCTGGAAACATCCTTTCCGATGAGCCCGAGGTTGATGGCGGCCTTAGATGCATAGGGACACTTGTGTCCATTGAATTCACAAGGGAAATATTGGGATGAGTCAGAAGAAAATCAACCACAGTCCTTGTCTCAGTCTCGCTGAGCGGGTAAGCTCCGGCCCCTCCCTGAGTGAAACCCCGTCCCGTCTTTTCTGTCTGTGGCCTCCAGTTTTCAGGATAGTTCCTGTGAAGGTCGAGACCCCCTATTCCATCTTCGTTGAGGAGACCGTCTCCGTCATTGTCGATTCCTTCGGCAGCTGAAAGGTAAATCCCGGTACCCGCAGGAACTCTTTTCATGATCCTTCCTGTTGAATCGGCAGGATCGGGAACAAGATTTCCCTTCTTTTCGTCTTTCCAGCGCATAGTCAGGATAAGCCCGTCTTTATCGAGGTCTTCGGGAGCATCTTCATCGAGGAGTTGATCCCCGTCATTATCTTCAGGTCTTACAGTGCTCCTGTTGCTCTGTGCAGTATTCATGTAAAGATCATGACCATCGGGATTATTAACCGGCCTCAGATAAATGCTCCTTGTGTCCAGCAGTTTCGTTACAATGTCTTCCTTCCCGTAGTTTTCAAGAAAATACTGTGCCATCCACATTACGCATTCCGAACTGGTGACCTCTCCGCTGTGCCTTCCGCCTTCAAAAAAGGCCGCAGGCTTGTCTGTATCCTTGCCTGTCTTTTTGTTCGTAAGGGTGATCTGAAGTATAGGCCTTCCTTCAAAGCTTTGCCCGGCTTCATAAAGATCGACCAGACCGGGATATTCCTTTTCCCATTTAGCAAGCCATTCATAAATCACACCAAGAGAGTGATAGGTTTCGAATGAGAGCCTGTCCCCGGCCTTGTAACGGACTCCGGGTATCTCAATCCCCGGGAAGAAACTTACTCCATGCCTGAACCCTGATACAGTGTATTGCTCAGTCCTGGGTTTTTCTTCTTCCTGGTTTCCGGTGGCAGCCGGTTGTGCTGCGAGCATTACCGGCAGAAAAATAACTAATGCTGACAGAAGATTCTTTTTCATAAACTATCCTTTCCCCGGCCGTACCGGAGTACATGTTGGTTACAGATATCAGTCTCCCCGGGGATTTCCTGCAGAAACCGTCGCAGGGGAAAATATGCTATCCTCTTTTTGAGATTATCTCAAGCTTCTGAATATTATCTATTTCAATAGTCTTTCCAAACACCTTTATTATCCCGTCCCTCTTGAAATCGGAAAGAGTCCTTATTACATTGGCCGAACTCATCCCGATGTAATCCGCAATTTCCTTACGCGACACCGGAAGGTCAAAAACCCTTGATTTATAGATGTCTTCCATGAAATAAAGAAGCACATAGGCTACTCTTCCGGCAAGGTTTTTCTGCCTTATGTCGAGTGTCTGGCTTATGATCTTGTCGTTGATCTTTGATATTCTTGTAATGAGCCCTATGGCAAACTCGCCGTTACCGCGGAAGAGCTCCTTGACAAAATCGAGCCTGACGGAACAAACCACTGAATCTTCAAGAGCCGATACCGAATACCTGTACCTCTCCTCTGAGAAAATGCTAAGGTTGCTTACGAACTCAAATGGTCTCGTAATGGTAATAACCTGCTCCTCACCAGCGGGAGAACGCCTGTAAAGTTTCACGAGCCCGGTCTTAAGATATTTGAAATCGGTGATTTTCTCTCCCTCATGATTTATTATTTCACCCTTGCGGAAATAGTTTTCTTCCTTGAAATCACATAATTTCTTTACATTCTGTTCATCGAGGGTCGAAAAAACCACTTCCCTGAATTCACAGTTTTCGCAATCACAGGGTTTCCTTTTTCTGTCCACGCGGCGTGTTTTTCACAAAGTTATCATTTTCCGTTTTACTTTATTAACCCCCTATTTGTTTATTAGGAAAAATGAAGCTACTTTGATGCGTTTCATCAAATACTGCCCATCTTTTTCATGTAATGATATATAAAACAGATTATCATATTCATACAACATTCAGCGACGGAAGGGAGGCTCCGGAAGAGTATATTGCCCCAGCTGTTTCGGCGGGATTGAGTGAAATAGGTTTCTCGGAACATATGACTCTCTTCAGGGGACCTTTCGAATGGAGCCTGGGAGAAAAAGACGCCGGAAGATACCTCGGATATTTATCTTCTCTTGCCCGGAAGGAGAAGAGAATCAGGGTGAAAAAAGGGATGGAGGTGGAGTACATACCCGGGAAAGAGAAAGAGATTTTTTCTTTCCTTGAGCCGCTGGATCTCGATTATGTTATAGGGTCGGTTCACTTTGTCGATGACATGCCGGTCGACAACGGTCCTGGGTTTTACGAAGGTAAGAACATCAATGACATTTACATTTACTATTTTTCACTGGTTGAAGCTGCTGCTGCCTCAGGTCTGTTTGATATCATCGGCCACTGCGACCTTGTAAGGATATACGGATTCATGCCATCATACGGCCTCGAAGAGATGTACAGAAAGCTTGCCAGGAGTTTCAGAAAATATGATGTTTCCTTTGAAATCAACACTAACGGCAGGAACAGGCCTGTGGGTGATTTCTATCCCGACAGGAGATTCCTGGCGATCTTCAGTGAGGAAAACGTTCCTGTATGCGTTAATTCCGACGGACACATGCCATCGAGGGTAGCCCAGTATTTCGATGAGGCATACCAGCTTCTGAAGGATGCAGGATTTACCGAAATGGCTGTTTTCAATAAAAGGGAAAGGTTTATGATTCCTTTCTGAGTATCACATCCAGAACTTCAACCAGACACCGGGATTTCCGTGCTGAGCTCTGTAAAAAGTTATAAACTCCGGCTTTAAGAAGATTAAGGTCATTTTCATCCTTACTTGTCTTAAAAACAGAGCTTCAGGAAAGAAAATGTTCAAGGAAGATTTTGATCCCGATAGCGATAAGTATAAGTCCGCCTATTATCTCCACTTTGCTGCCCAGTCTTTCTCCGGCCGATTTGCCTATCCTGATGGCTGCCATCGATGCCACAAAAGTAATAACCCCGGTAATTAATGCCGGATACCATATTTTAGTCCCCAGCAGAGCGAAACTGATTCCAACGGCAAAGGCGTCGACACTTGTCCCGACAGCTGCTGCCAGAAGCTCGAGAGGTCTGTCAAAATTCCTGGTTCCATCTCCGTCCTTTCTTCCTGCCCCCTCAGCGATCATCCTTATCCCAAGTACCGAAAGCAGTACAAGAGCTATCCAGTGATCGGCAGCTTTTACTATTTCGCTGATAACAGATCCCAGAAAAAAGCCGGTTGCAAGGAGACCGGCCTGAAAAACAGCCAGGACTAAAGCTATCCTGACTGCCTGTCTGAAAAGGATCCCGTTCCTTATTACTCCGTAAGACAGGGAAACTGCGAATGTGTCGAACGACAAACCAAGAGCAACGGCGACTATAGTGACAAAATCCATGTAACTCCGTTAATGAAGGCAAAGATAATATAAAACAGCCTCTTTCAGTTTTAGGAATTGATTACATATATTTGGTCTTCGCAATTTATTTGGTAATGAGAACCGTTATTCAGAGAGTATCACGAGCCTCTGTCACTATCGGCGGGAAACTGAAATCCGGGATAGGACAGGGAATTCTTGTTCTGCTCGGGATTGAAGAGTCGGATACCGAAACCGACTGTGAGTGGCTTTGCAACAAGATAGCTCAGCTCAGGATCTTCAACGACAGTGACGGAGTGATGAACCTTCCTGTTACCGCTGTCGATGGCAGCATAATGGTAATAAGTCAGTTCACCCTGCTTGCAAAGACACGGAAGGGCAACAGGCCTTCTTACATCAGGGCTGCCCGGCCCGAAGCTGCAATTCCGCTTTATGACAGTTTTGTGTGCCGGCTCTCGGAGCTGCTTGGAAAGGATGTGGCAACAGGAGAATTCGGCGCCATGATGCAGGTAGAACTTGTCAACGACGGACCCGTCACCATTATCATTGAAACAAAGGAAAAAGAATAGAGAGCCTCTAAATCAATACATTCTTCATGAAGGACGAAAAAGATACCGCGACAGAAAGATCTTTCAGGAGATCGGTCCTTGTTGTAACAGCTTTTGCGGCCTTTCTTACGCCATTTCTCGGTTCGGCAGTTAACCTTGCCCTGCCTACGATAGGAGAGGATCTCGGTGCCAGCGCTATTGCCCTGGGTTGGATAATAAGCAGTTTTATCCTTTCGTCAGCTGTCTTCCTCCTGCCTTTCGGCCGTCTTGCCGACATTGCCGGAAGAAAAAAGATATTCACAGCTGGCCTGGCATTGTTCACAATTTCGACTCTGCTTATCGTTTTTGCATGGAATATAGTATCCCTTATTGTCTTCAGGATCATTCAGGGAATAGCCGGAGCAATGATCTTCGGAACAAGCCTGGCAATAATAACTTCTGTATTTCCTGCGGGAGAAAGAGGAAGGGCTATGGGAATAAATGTCACAGCTGTTTACCTTGGTCTCTCTACGGGCCCTGTTATTGGCGGACTTCTGACGGAATTCTTTGGCTGGAGGAGCCTGTTTGCATTCCTGGTGCCATTTGGTATTGCCGCCCTTGTGCTGATAAGCACTCAGATAAAGGATGAATGGGCAGATTCGAAAAATGAGAAGTTTGATCTGACAGGTTCCCTGTTATATGGAATCGCCCTTTTCGGGGTTATGTACGGCTTTTCCAAACTGCCGTCGCCGCCCGGATGGATATTCCTTATCTCCGGTACCGTAGTTGGACTGGCCTTTATACTCTTTGAAAGGAGGAGTCAGAATCCGGTTTTTAATGTAAGTCTTCTTTTCCGTAACAGGATCTTTGCCTTTTCTGGGATAGCGGCACTGATAAACTATTCGGCCACCAGCGCCGTCGGTTTTTTCGTTAGCCTTTACCTTCAGTATCTCAAGGGCTTCGATGCAAGGGAAGCAGGTCTTATAATGATTTCCCAGCCAATAGCCATGACCCTCCTGTCTCCAGTAGCAGGAAGACTCTCGGACAAATATGACCCCGGAAAGATAGCTTCGGCAGGAATGGGATTCACCGCTGCCGGCCTGGTAGCCCTTTGTTTCCTGACACCAGCCACTCCAGTCAGTACAATAACATTTATTCTGACGATACTGGGAATCGGATTCGGATTTTTTTCTTCACCCAACTCAAATGCAATAATGAGTTCTGTCGAAAAACGCTTCCTTGGAGTCGCTTCAGGAGTGGTGGGTACTATGAGGATGGTGGGTCAGATGTTTTCGATGGGCATAGCGATGATGCTGATCTCTCTTTTCATTGGAAATCAGACAATCAATCCTTCAACATTTCCGGGATTCATTTCAGGAATGAAAACAGGATTCGTGATCTTTGCCGTGCTTTCATTACTTGGAATTTTTGCCTCGCTGGCCCGGAACAGAAGGTAAATCAGGATAACTTTTATTCCTCTTTCTTCCCGAACCTCACTCCTGCCGTTAACTCAGCCCTTAATCCGTTCCATCCCGCACTGACATCGCCTCCTGTTGAAGGATTTGTCAGAATGCCGGAGTTGTCTCCAGTCCCTGATAATATCCCCCTTGTAATCTGGAAAAGGTATCCTGCGCTGAACCCGAAGTCGAAATTCCTGACCGGACAGGAGACTGCAAGGACAGGACCTGCAAAAGGATTCTTTGCCCTGGCTCTGAACTTATTGTTTAGAATCTCAGTATCTGTGACCACGAAGTCCTCACTCAGCTTCAAACGGGTGAAGATCACCCCGCAGACAGCTGAAACAGAATAATTCAGCCTGCCTCCTGAAGGGATAACAAATCCCGCTGAAAATCCCGCCGAATTTCCGTTCAATACCATGTCCAGAACATATTCGCCCGAATAATCCCTGGCTGATATCCTCGATCCGGTGGTTTGAAATGAATAAAAAAGCCCGTAATAAAAGTTGTCTTCCTTAACCCTTAAGGAGGCCGAATAGTTCAGAAAAGGCGGAAAGTCGGAGACCACCCTTGTTTCAAAAGGAACAGCCTTCTGAAACACGCTGTTGAGTTCCCTGAGTTCCTTCATGCCATAGGTGCCTGTACCTGCACCCACTGTGAGAGAAAGTTTCTGTGCCGGCATCTCTGTGACCAAAAGGATCATGGCGGTAGTAAGAAGTATCTGAAAGTAAGGTCTCATCCTGCAGTTAGTTGATAAAATAAATGACTCCGGTAATGCAGATCACGGCATTGTTTACCAGAATACAGCGGTTAAACCAGTTTGTCGGGTCGAAGTTGATGTAAATATCTTCGACAAGGGATCCGTCTGAAAGGTTCCTTACAAAAAGACGCCCTTCGGTAAACGTAAGCATTCTGCCATTATAATAATCGATATGAAGGATTGCATCATCGGTCAGCTGGAAGCCGTATTCCTCCGAAAAATCAGAGCAATCCCTTTTAGCGAACCAGGTGCCATCCCAGATGACAAGTCCATCCGGATCCGTTCCGTGAAATTCAAAATATTCAGGAAGGCCATAATCCGGCTTGTTCCAGATCGTAACAAATTCCGGATCATCAAATCTGACAAGACGTAATCCATTATCATCGACAAAAAGGTATCTCCCGTTGGATGAAATTGATAAACCGGCTGTACTTGTGCTCTCATTACCATAATAACCTTTTGGCGACGAAGAAACGAAATCATAAACGTAGAATCCGGAATTTGGAGCACTCACCAGGCCTGTTCCGGCATCAGAAACAGGAACTTTTGAATTGCTCCCCTGGCCGGAAAGCGACTGAAGATCATATCTGCTGTAATCCTGAAGGTTGGCTGAAACAGTTACCATCAGGTCAAAATCACAATCAAAACGGGTGGAGAGATTCTGTCCGGAAGGAGATATTTCATAGTTAAGGAAATTGCACATACTGCATCCCGAAGCAGTATAGCCAAGCTTTCCGGTGACTCTATCCTGCGAAACGGAATACCTTATAAGTGAATCGCAACCGGAAATAAACAGAAAATCATCTGGTCCTGTCTGTTCCGGCTGAAATGCAATATCCCCATCTGTCCTGAAACGGAATCCGGTTTCGATATCATAAAGATCCGTTTCAAACCTTGAGCGGTCGAGTAAATTGAAATATTGCTTATTCACAGGCACTACCAGAAGCCTGTAGTTCATCCTGTCGGCGAAGCGGACCGATGAAGGAAGAATTAATGAATTATCTTCAGGGTCATCTGTCTCTTTGACAGTAACATAATTCCATTCCGGGATGGAACACATAGAAAGGATGAACAATCCGGCAGCTCCGTAATATTTGCTTTCTGACCAGCTTAATGTATATTCGTTTTCCCTGGTGGCCGAGAATTTAAGTCCGGGCAGCTCCCTGTCGAGAGAAACATGACCCCATTGAACAGGATCAGAGTTCTTTCGAGTCATCTCAATATAATAGCTTGCCCCTTCACCAACATATGAACAATCGGTGAATTCAGTCGTTGTACTCCGGCCTGCCTCCACCCGGTTGTTGTATCCCAGTTCCCTGTAAATAACAAACTCGATGAAGTCGGAAGCCGGGTAATCCTTCCATGAGAAGCTCAGACAGCCTTCTTTTACGGTAGCTGCAAGCTTGGTATTATAATCTTTTATAACATACAGCACCCATGATTTTGAAAAAATATAACCCTCTGCCCCGACCAGGTCTGCAAGGCTTCCGGTACCAGAGCTTGTTACAAGATCTATACGGAGCGTGTGAATTCCTTCCTGAAGATTTGCATGATCAAGAATGTAAACACCTTCATCCGACAGGTATGAGCTGCTTAAACTACCGTCGATAAGAAATTCAACTCCCCTTATTTCCTGCATACTGCTGATGAAGCGGAAGGATATTTCCCTTCCGTTAAGGAGCCAGACCGTATCTTCTTCCAGATCAAGATATACCGGAGTTATTAAGGGAGGTCCGGCATCCGGATCAACAGGCCTGTTCCAGACCTTATCAGTCTCAAATTCGCAGGAAGAAAATATCAGTGCAGATAAAAAAGCAATAAGCGCAAGTATAAGGAAACCCTGACGTGGCATGAGAAACTTTTTTTGTTACACAGTATGAAGATATATCATAACATTCAAGAATTATCATCCGGAGGTCTGAAAATAGTTGATATGTCGCTACAAAAATGAATATTTCCAATATTTATGATAACAAAAAACATTATATTGATCCCGTTCTTTTTTCTGCAAGGCAAAGAGGACATCACTAACCGGCAAAGGTATATGACAAAATTATATGAAAAGCTTATCAAGAAAGCACCTTCGGAGAACGAAATAAGGAAGGGACTGAAAGCAGTATCACAGCTGGCATCAGAAGCCCCCGACAAGCGGCTCCTGATGAACATCCTGAATTCAATAGACCTTACAAGTCTCAATGTCACCGACAATAAAAGCACAATATTGCATTTAACAGGAAGGGTCAACAGCTTTTCAGGGCGTTTTTCCAACATCCCGAATGTTGCTGCAATATGTGTTTACCCCAATTTTGTTTCGTTTGTAAAGGAGAAGCTTACAGTTAAAAATGTCAGGATAGCTTCCGTGGCGGGAGGTTTCCCTTCGTCACAAACCTACAGGGAAATAAAGATTGCCGAATGCAAGATGGCGGTAGAAGAAGGAGCCGATGAAATTGATGTTGTTATGCCCGTAGGATCATTTCTCGGGAATGATTTCGCGGAGGTGGCAGAAGAAATAGCCGACATAAAGGAGGCTATCGGCGACAGAAGGCTTAAAGTTATTGTCGAGTCGGGGCTTTTCGGTGACTATGAGCAGATCTTTAAGGCTTCGATGATAGCAATGGATGCAGGTGCCGATTTTATAAAAACCTCAACCGGAAAGACAGCCGTATCCGCTACTCCCGAAGCTGCCTATGTTATGTGCCAGGCAATACTTAGCTTCTACAACGAGACGGGCATAAAAGTGGGATTCAAGGCTGCCGGAGGAATAACCGGAACATCAGACGCGCTTACATATTTCAACATTACAAAATACTGCCTTGGCGACCGGTGGCTCAACAACGATCTGTTCAGGATAGGGGCAAGCAGACTGGCTAACAACATTCTTGCCGATATTTCAGGGACCCCGAAGGACTATTTCTGATCATTCTCCTGTAATAAGGTTCCGCTGGTAATCCCAATATTAATTACTTTTGTGGTCTACTCCGCAAAAAGATGATGCTTACGGGCTATAACACCCAGGATACTCTAAAACCCAAGCTTATTATCCGGATTAATACGGATAATCTTCTTCCGGATTCTGTTTTCCGTAAGCTTGACGAAGTCCCGGATCACATCAGGAGTGCCGATTCGGGTAAAATAAGAAAGAGGATCAGCGAACCAATTCCCGAATTCACAATAACCGACACAATCTCGGTAAGTTCAAGGAACAGCATTGGCGACTTTACTTTTTATGACAATAACTCGCTGTTTTCCAATCCGGTGATCTACCCGCAGGGTCAGTTCCCGTTCATGCTCCTGGGAAAACAGATGGAGGTGCATCAGCAGCATACAGTAGTTGTCGCCGGCCCCCTGAAGGATGGCATAAGGATACCTGATAACCCCCTGCGTTACGACTGGATAACAGCATTCATGTTCCTGGCTGCGCTTCTCTGGCTTGTGGTAAGGATAACGACAAGAAGGATCTTCCCCGAATTTACACGGTTTTTTCTTTTCCGTGGAATAAATGAATCGTCTTCAAGGGATACTGGTTCATTGTTCTACTGGCAGTCGACAGTTCTCAATTTTGTGTCTTTTCTTGTAATAGCACTGTTCGGATATTGCGCGGTTGCACATAACCGCCTCATACCCCTGAATACTGCACCTTTACTCATCATGATGGCTTCGCTTGTCTTAGTTATAGCAGCCGTAACCGGGCGACATTTCATATGCCTTGCTACAGGAAATCTAAGCGGCCAGACGGAAATATTCAATGAATATCTGATGACAGTGTATCAGTCATACCGTTTCAGCGCAGTACCACTGTTCGTTCTGATAATGATCCTCTCATATACTGACCTGCTTCCGCAGGGGCTGAGTCTCACTGCCGGTGTAGTTGTGCTTTTCCTGTTTTATATTTACCGCATAACACGCCTTATTCTTATTTTTCTGAAAAGGAATGTTTCAGTTTTATATTTGATTTTGTACCTTTGTGCCCTGGAAATTTTACCTGTTCTGATAATTATAAAGTATTTGCAGGCATCAGATTAACATGAAGGTGTTACCTAGTAAGTAAAACTAAATCAGCATAAAATTGAAAATAAAGAAGATCTTAGTTTCGCAACCAGAGCCTAACAACCCGAAATCTCCCTATTTTGATCTGGCAAAAAAATACAATCTGAAGATTGATTTCAAACCTTTCATCGAAGTAGAGGGAGTTTCCTCAAAAGATTTCAGGCAGCAAAAAATCAATATTCTTGATTTCAATGCGGTGATATTCACAAGCAAGACCGCCATCGATCATTTCTTCAGGATCTGCAATGAACTCAGAATATGTGTTCCTGATACAATGAAATATTTCTGCATTACAGAAAATGTTGCATTTTATCTGCAGAAATACATTGTTTACAGGAAAAGAAAAATATTCCACGGAAAAGCAAAATTCCAGGATCTGATCGATGTAATAATAAAACACAGGGATGATAATTTCTTTGTTCCGCTTTCAGAGCCCCATAATGCAGAAATACCGGATCTTCTCGACAAGCATGGAATAAAATACACAATTGGGACGCTATATAAAACCATCAGCAGCCACTTTAGGAACAACGGCGATTTCGATTATGATATTCTTGTTTTCTACAGCCCTTCAGGAATAAAGTCGCTTAAGGAAAATTTCCCTGATTTTGTTCAGGGCGAAATAAAGATAGCTGCATTCGGACCTACAACAGCCACTGCCGTTGAACAGGAAGGATTAAGACTCGACATAAATGCACCGAATCCCAAAGCTCCTTCAATGACAATGGCTTTGGATGAGTATCTCAAAGAACACAACAAGAACTGCAGATAACTTTCGGACAGCAGTACCGGAACTGGAAAAGCTCCGGAAACCGTTTCCTGATAATTGCAGGAAATAACTATTCATCTGATGAACCAAGGCGAAAGGCAGACATTCGGCAAGAATGAGAGGCTTTGCAGCACCCGGATAATAGAAGGGATATTTGAGAAAGGAAAGATATTCCATACCTCCCATTTCAAGGTTATCTGGATAATCCCTGAGATAGCTATCCCATCCCCGGCCCAGATTGCCTTCATGGTTCCCAGAAAGATCTTCAGGAAGGCTGTGACACGCAATCTTATCAGGCGAAGAATGCGGGAAGCATACCGGCGTCAGAAACAGATCCTGTATCCTTTCCTCGAAGAAAAACAAATCAGACTGGCATTCGTTTTAATATACAGGAAATCCATCATACCCGACTATGACAGTGTATATAAATCTGTCGGGGAAGCAATAGAAAAACTCTGCAATTGTCTTGATGCCAGAGAATGAAAAATGTTAAACTTGTTTTAAATATTTCAATTCCAGCCTTCCACAAGTATTTTCTTGTTATTTTCGCACCTCGGGTTAATAGAATTTACAAATCATGAGAAAGATTAAGAGTTCAAGAATTGCACTTGTTGCTGCGATCCTGCTTACTGCAGCAGTCAGCTTTGCCTTTCTGACAGTACAGGAGACAAAGGATTTCAGAATCGCGAAAAACCTCGACATCTTTTTTACCCTTTTCAGGGAACTCAATACCTTTTATGTCGATGAGATCAATCCTGACAAACTTGTAAAAACAGGGATTGATAATATGCTGAAGGTACTTGATCCCTATACAGTATTTTATCCCGAATCGGAAGGTGACGAGGTTTCTTTTATGACAACGGGAAAATACGGAGGGATAGGTTCGCTCGTAAGAGATGCAGGCGATTATGTTGTTGTTTCTCAGGTATACAGGGGTTTCCCTGCAGATCTTGCCGGAATTAAGGCGGGCGACCTTCTTAAGAAAGCAGACGGAGTTTCAATGAAGGGATTCACAACCGAGCAGGTCAGTGAAAAGCTGAAGGGAAATCCCGGGACGGTTCTGAACCTCACCATTGAAAGGAATGGAAAAGACCTTGAATTCCCGGTAAAAAGAGAAAAAATCGCGGTCCCTTCGGTACCCTACTTCGGAATGATAGATTCCAACACCGGATATATAAGGTTCACCAATTTCACACAGAACTGTGCCGAAGATGTTAAAAATGCACTTGTTACGCTTAAAGCAGGCAATCCGAAACAGATCATTCTCGATCTCAGAGGCAATCCGGGAGGTTTGCTTTCCGAAGCCGTTGATATTGTTAACCTCTTCATAGGTCCGGGTAATGAAATTGTTTCTACAAAAGGAAAGGTAAAACAGTTTGACGAGCAGTTTAAGACCACAAGACCGGCTGTTGACGAAAAAATACCCCTTGCCGTTATTATAAACAGGGCATCTGCTTCGGCTTCTGAGATCGTAGCAGGTGCAATACAGGACCTCGACAGGGGAGTGGTGGTGGGCCAGAGATCATATGGGAAGGGCCTTGTCCAGATAACACGCCCGCTGAGCTACAATTCCCAGCTTAAGGTTACCACTGCCAAATATTATATACCAAGCGGAAGATGCATTCAGGCTCTCGATTTCTCCCATCCGAACGACGACGGAAGTGTCGGGATAATCCCTGATTCACTTATATCCGAATTCAGGACAAGGAACGGCAGAATAGTCAGGGACGGTGGAGGAATTACCCCGGATGTTGAAATTCTGCCTCCTCAGCTCAGCCAGCTTTCAACTGAATTATACTTCCGGAATTATATTTTTGACTATTCAACCAGGTACTACTGGGCAAATACAGATATAAAAAGTCCGGAGATATTCTCATTCTCAGATGATGACTATACCGATTTCAGGGAATATCTCCTGAATCGCGGTTTCAATTACAAAACCATCACGGAAGAGTCTCTTACTGAGCTTATCAGTAATGCAAAAAGAGAAAAGTACTATGATTCCCACAAGGAGCTTTTTGATGGTTTGGAAAAAGAGCTCAGCCACTCGCTCGAAAAGGATCTTGAAACATTCAGAAGTGAGATAACAGGACTGCTTGTTGAGGAGATACTGAGCCGGTATTTCTATGAGGAAGGTTCAATTGCCTGGGCAGTAAAAAGAGATGAACAGATCCTGAAAGCACTGGAGATCCTTAACAGGAGCGATGATTACAATTCAATACTTCAGGGAAAGAAAGGCTCAGTCCTTATTACGGAAACCATGCCGGCATCGGCTGAGTTCACAATGACGGCTGCAGATTCAGGAAAGGAAGATCATATTTAATTGCTATTCATTCTGCTTCCAACGGGATGAGTCATCGGAGAAGATCTCTTTTTTCCAAACAGGAAGTTTTTCCTTGACAAGTTCCACGGCCTTTTCACACGCCTTTGAGGCCTGTTCCCGATGGCCTGCCGAAACAATTACCAGAAGCGATATGGCTCCGGCCGGAACAACTCCTTTTGAATGCAGAATTTCAATCCATACAACGTCATCAAATTCGGAAAGAAGAGTCTTGGTGATCTTGTCCGCTTCCATAGAAACCATTTCCTCATATGCCGAGTAGTCTATAGCTTTTACTTCCCTTCCGTCGACAAGATCGTTCCTGACCTGGCCAAGGAAAATGGTGTGAGCCCCGCATCCGGCCTTCTGCTGACCTTTTGCAATAATCCCGGAGATCATTTCGGGAGAAACCGGTCCTTCAATTAAACGCATGGTGTGTTTATTTAATGGAATTCCTTCTAAACTAACCTCCAGCAAACGGGGGAAGATATGCTATCTCATCACCGTCGCTGAGAACAGGCTCTTCGCTTCCCAGCCTGTTATTGACCGCGATCCTGAAATTGTAGCCTGCAATACCGGGAAAATCATCCTCTACCCGGTGCCTCAGATCCGAAAAAGAGCTGACACCAGTGTAATGCTTTCGGTGTGTTCCCGTTACTTCGGCCAGTACCCCAAAGAACAAAACGTTTATTTCCATGTCAATGTGCCTCCAGCCAGTTTTTTCCTGTACCCCAGTCAACCTTCAAAGGAATATCGAGCCTTGCGGCACCTGTCATCTCATTGATAACCATGTCTTTCAGTAATTCCAGCTCATCCGGAACGACTTCGAAGATGAGTTCGTCATGGACCTGAAGGATCATCCTGGACCTGAATCTGCCCTCAGCAAGCCTGTCGTGGATCCTGACCATCGCAATCTTTATTATATCGGCAGCAGAACCCTGGATTGGGGCATTTATCGCATTTCTCTCAGCGTTACCCCTAACCACCTGATTCCGCGAGTGAATATCTCTTAGATATCTTCTGCGCCCGAACATTGTCGTCACATAACCTTTTTCCCTTGCCCTCCTGATGCTCTCATCCATGTATGTTTTAACTCCGGGATAGGAGCTGAAATATCCGTCTATCAGCTCTTTGGCCTCTTTTCTTCCTATGGTCAGCCTCTCTGACAATCCGTAGGAAGAAATGCCGTAAATGATACCGAAATTGGCTGTCTTGGCCCTGCTTCTCATCTCTCGTGTCACATCCTTTATATCAATGCCGAAAATCTTCGATGCGGTGGCAGCATGTATGTCGCTTCCCGAAAGAAAATCCTCAATCATGCTTTTATCCCTGCTCAGATGGGCCATCAGCCTTAGCTCTATCTGGGAATAGTCTGCGGAAAGGAATATGTTCCCTTCTTCCGGGACAAAGGCTTTTCTAATCTCCCTTCCCCTTTCATCCCTCACAGGAATGTTCTGAAGATTCGGATTGTCGGAGCTTAGCCTGCCCGTCGAGGCAACAGCCTGCCTGAATGATGTGTGGATCCTTCCGGTTTTTTTATTTACCATCTGGGGCAGAGGTTCAAGATATGTTGAAAGAAGCTTCTTTAATCCCCTGTACTCCAATACCTTGTTTATGATGGGATGTTTGCCGGACAAGCGCTGCAGGATCTCCTCATTGGTTATGAACTGCTTCGTTTTTGTCATTCTTGCATTATCGTCGAGCTTAAGGCGCAGGAAAAGAATGTCTCCGAGCTGCTTGGGTGAGGAAATATTGAACTCTGTTCCGGAAAGTGAAAAGATCTCCTGTTCAAGGGTTATTATCTCATCCCGCAGGTTGGATGAAATAGTCTTCAGATCGTCGGTATTCAGTTTTATACCCGTCCTCTCCATTTCAGCAAGAACCTTTATCAGCGGCATCTCAATACTGGCCGAAAGGTCCTTCAGTCCCCCGGCTTCGAGTTTCGGCTCAAAAACCTGTTTCAGCTGGAAGGTGACATCAGCGTCCTCAACAGCATATTCCCTTATCTGTTCAACCGGAACCGACCTCATGTTCTTCTGGCCAGCACCTTTTTCGCCTATGAGCGCTTCAATATGCACGGGGGAGTATGAGAGATATGTCTCCGAAAGAAGGTTCATATTATGCCTCATATCCGGTTCGAGAAGATAGTGGGCTATCATGGTATCAAAAAGAGGCCCTTTTACCTCTATGCCATAATTTGACAGAACCTGAATGTCGAATTTCATGTTCTGTCCTATCTTGACTATCGACGGATCTTCAAAGACCGGCCTGAGGATTTCAAGCTTCCTCATGCTTTCCTGGTCAGGGCCGGGGAAATGGATAAGATAACCCTTGCCCTTTTCCCACGAGAAAGCAATTGCAACAAGTTCCGATTCGAGCGCATTTATGCTTGTTGTCTCGGTATCAAAACATATCTCCTTCTGCTTCAGGGCAAGCATGGCGAACTCTTTAATCTCCTCTTCATTCCCGAGAAGAAGATATTCGTGAGGCACTGTATCTATTGTCGTTTTACCGGACGCCGATGCCAGCTGTTCCTCACCAAAAAGAAGACCCTGGGCAGATACGGGCGGCTGGGGCTGGGAAGATGATTCCTTCACAATCTCCCTGTCTTCCTGGCCAGGCAGGATCTCAGAGGCAACAGTACGGAATTCGAGTTCGTTGAAGAGAAGTTTTAGTTTTTCATAATCGGGCTTTTCCACTATCAGCTCCTCTTCCCTTAATTCCACAGGCACATCAAGCTCAATAGTGGCCAGTTTCTTTGAAAGGATGATCTTGTCCCTGTTTTCCTCGATTATATCCTTCAGCTTTCCCTTAAGCTGACCTGTATTCATGAACAACTCCTCAACAGATCCGTACTCGGATATAAGTTTCATTGCCGTTTTAGGGCCGACCCCCGGTGCTCCCGGAATATTGTCGGCCGTGTCACCCATAAGTGCCAGTATGTCGATTACTTGCTTTGGATCGTCGACAGAAAACTCCTGCCTTATCTCCTCAACTCCCCACCTTACAGAGTCGCCTCCGCTCCTGGAAGGTTTGAACATGAAGACATTGGGAGCAACAAGCTGAGCAAAATCCTTGTCGGGAGTCATCATGTACGTCAGGAAATCCCTGGAAGAGGCTTTCCGCGCCAGAGTGCCTATTATGTCGTCAGCCTCAAACCCGGGATATTCGATTATCGGAATCCTGTATGCCTCGAGAAGTCTTTTAATATAGGGCACGGCAATTTTTATGTCCTCGGGGGTTTCGTCACGGGTAGCCTTGTAGGCATCGTACATAAGGTGCCGGAATGTCGGAGCAGGTGTGTCAAATACAACTGCTATATGCGTGGGCCTCTGTTTCTGTAATACTTCCCTGAGGGTAAGTAAAAACCCGAATACAGCTGATGTATTGAGGCCTTTTGATGTTACCCTCGGATTCCTTATGAAAGCATAGTACGAGCGGAAAATGAGAGCATAGGCATCGAGAAGGAACAGTTTTTTCGAATTGTTTTCGGTCATATGGGAATTATTCATTGTCAGAAGCAAACCACTCGGCATAGGAGGTTGCGGTCTCATAAAGCCTGAGACTGTGGAGCTTTACCATCATGGGAAGCTTTCTCCCTATCCTGACAGCAAAGTCGGCAACCAGGTTCTCACATGTCGGCTGATATCCCACAATCACACAGTTGCCGAACATCTTTTTAAGGAGTCCGAGCTTTTCAGGGTCATAATTGTCCGATACTGTAACAGCATGATCGAATATCCTGACTATTTCCTCGCTGACTATCCTCTTCAGATCAGAAAAATCAATCACCATCCCGTTTTTCGGATCTGAGGCGTCATCAACAGGCGATCCTGAAAGCGTTACGAAAAGCCTGTATGAATGGCCATGGACATTTTTGCAGGGGCCGTCGTAATTCCAGAGCGCATGCGCCATTTCAAACGTGAACTCCTTTGTTACTCTTATTTTTGTTGTCATTTCCGGTTCTTTAAACGTATACAAATTTAACCAACTTCGCTCTAAAAAGTTTGAAATAATGTAAAACTGTCAGGACAATAATACAATATTTATCATGTTATTATCATCTTACCATATTTATTGTGCATCTTTGCAGTCCCTTACAATTAATACAGGCTATCAGGATGGAAGAGATTAAAACAAGGCTTACTTTTCCTGCTATCTTCAATGAAACAGCGAAGAAATTCGGAAAGAACAATGCATTTGCATTTGTCGGAGAAAAGCCTAAAACATATGAGGAGGTCAGAAAGGAAGTTTATGCACTGACAGCCTTCCTTGAGAAGCTCGGAATAAAACCCGGAGACAGGGTTTCAATACTAAGCAGTAACCAGCCAAACTGGAGCTCAGCCTATTTTTCAATAACCTTTATGGGAGCTGTGGCGGTGCCAATACTTCCGGACTTTTCCCCTACCGAGGTGGCTAATGTCCTTGGGCATTCCGGGGCAAAGGCTGTTTTTGTCTCAGCCTCACTCCTTCCGAAATTAGAGGATTTCAGCCCGGCCGAACTGGAAACGATGATATCAATTGAGGACTATTCGGTTATCCGGACAACGGGTTCAACACCTTCATTCGATCCGGAAGCAGTCCCGGCTGTGAGCTACGACGTTCAGGAAGATGATCTCGCCTCAATAATTTACACCTCTGGAACAACGGGCCGGTCAAAAGGAGTCATGCTGACACATAAAAACATATCATTCAACGCTTATAAGGGAAGGGTAATTCAGCCTATCGATGAAAATGACAGATTCCTGTCGGTTCTTCCCCTGTCACATACATACGAGAACACACTTGGACTGATACTTCCGATAACATCGGGAGCAAGTGTCTATTATCTCAGAAAAGCCCCCACTCCATCGGTTCTTCTTCCTGCACTTGAGATGGTGAAACCAACAATGATGCTTACAGTGCCTCTCATTATGGAAAAGATCTATTACAACAAGATCCTTCCGACATTCAGAGATAAATTCCTTCTCAGAATACTGTACTGCATTTCATTCATAAGGAAGAAACTGAATGCAGTTGCAGGAAAGAAGCTTTACAATACTTTCGGAGGTCATCTTAAATTCTACGGCATTGGCGGCGCAAAGCTTAACAGAGAGGTTGAAAAATTCCTGATCGAGGCAAAGTTTCCCTATGCAATCGGATATGGCCTTACCGAGACATCTCCTCTGCTCGCCGGGGCTAATCCTTCCAGATCGGTTTTCGACTCTACAGGGCCGGCAATAGAAGGAATAGAGCTCAGGATAAACAATCCCGACAAAAAGAGCGGAGAAGGCGAGATATGGGCACGCGGGCCAAATGTAATGAAGGGATACTATAAGGATCCCGAAATGACCAGCGAGGTACTTACTACAGACGGCTGGTTCAAAACCGGTGATCTTGGCAGACTCGACGGAAAAAACAACCTGTACATTCGTGGAAGACTTAAGAATATGATACTCGGAGCAAGCGGTGAAAATATCTATCCCGAAGAGATTGAGTCTGTAATAAACAATTTCAGGTTTGTGGTTGAATCGCTTGTCGTGCAGCAAAAAGGTAAACTTGTAGCCCTTGTGCACCTGAACATGGAAGAGCTGGAAAAGAAATACCAGACACTGAAACTTGATGTGGCACGGCAGAAACAGGATATGTCGAACCTGATTGAAGATAAGAAAAACGAGCTCATTGCCGAGCTTCTTGAATATGTAAACTCCAAAGTCAGCAAATACAGCCAGATAAACAAGGTTGTAGTTCAACCCTTGCCTTTCCAGAAAACAGCTACCCTGAAAATAAAACGGTTCCTTTATACCTGAAGGCATTACAGTGTAAACCCTCAGGTTATGAGAACTGAGCAAGATTTGTAATTATTTAAAGGGCCCGGGGGAAATTCAATTAAAAAAGGGGGCATAGCCCCCCGATACAAACAACCAAAAACAGCTGTTTTATTTCTTTGCTTCTTTATACCTGCGGCTTACTTCCTCCCAGTTTACCACTTTCCAGAAAGCTTCAACATAGTCAGGCCTTCTGTTCTGGTATTTAAGGTAATAGGCATGTTCCCAGACATCAAGTGCAAGCAGGGGAGTTCCTTTCACCGGCGATACATCCATAAGGGGATTGTCCTGATTGGGAGTGCTTCCGACAGCAAGCTTCCCTTCTTCCGTCAAATACAGCCAGGCCCAGCCGCTTCCGAATCTTGTCTTTGCAGCATTGCTGAAAAGTTCCCTGAACTTATCGAACGACCCAAAATCTTTTACAAGTGCATCCGTAAGTTCTGCGGAAGGCCCCGAAGATTTTGCCGAAAGGTTGTTCCAGAAGAATACGTGATTATAAAAACCTCCGCCGTTGTTCCTTATAGCATCTCCGGCTTCTGAAACCTTTGCAAAGATCTCATAAATAGTCTTGCTGTCATACTTTGTATCTTTTATTGCCCCGACAAAATTATTGAAATATGCACGATGGTGTTTGTCGTAGTGGATCTCCATCGTTTTCGCATCAATATATGGCTCAAGGGCGTCGTAGCCATAGGGCAGTGCAGGGAATACGTGTGTATCAAATTTTTCCATATCTGTGTTTTTTAAGTTTTCATTGCCTCCGGCGAATGATGTCAATGCAATTAGCATTATCACTACCGCGAGACTGGTTTTTTTTACGCTGTTTTTGCTTTTCATGTTTGTTTTCAATTTATCCTTTAAACAATAGAAAATAAATATTGTTCAAATTTACTGTTTATGCTTTTGCAGCAGAGTCTTATATGTATTTTATACCGTTGTGGTCCGACTGTTTCCCTTTATTTGATAATTTTGGATTGAGTTTTACGTTTACAGATTAATAAATACTTAAGGATATGAAAAGAATTTTATCTCTGCTGATTATTTCTGCTCTGATACTGAACATCCCGGTTAGCTGTAAGAAAGATAAAGGAGATCCTCCTGATGTTCCGTCTGTTGAGTCGATGGAGATCGATTTCGAAAATTTTGAACCTAAACCTCCCACAAAGGGAGATCATGAAACCCCTTTTTATAAAGGAGCTCAGGATTCAAACTGGGAACTGGCAAGCAACGCGGCAATGCTTTGGAAAGCGATAATCAATACAACCCTTGCTGTGCCGGTTTATTCATTTCGTCAGGTTGCAGGCAAATCACCTGTTTATATTGATGACAATACATGGCAATGGAGTGCCGACGCAACTATTCTGAATACTACTTACAGCGCAAGGCTCACGGGTCAGGTGGGAGCGTCAGCCATAGAGTGGAAAATGTATATTTCAAAGGCCGGGACGGGAAGCTATACCGACTTTCTGTGGTTCACAGGGACCTCCGCCAAGGACGGAAAATCGGGTGAGTGGGTCCTCTTTGAGAGTAAAGAGAATCCGGTTGAAATCCTCCGTATCGACTGGACAAAGCCCGGAGAAAAAATTGGTGAGATCATCTATACATTCACCAAAAACGGAAATCCTTTGAAAGATAGCTTTATAAGGTACGGGCTGACAACAAATACCCTTAATGCCTTTTATGAGATCAGTTATTACAATTCATCATACCAGCAGGTTTTTGAACTTGATGTCGAATGGAACACCTCAGTGGGCAACGGAAGGGTAAGATGCCCCGCCATCTTCGAGAACGACGACTGGTACTGCTGGGATGAGGCCCACATCAATAGTGAATGTATTGGTGGATAAAAGGATACCAAAGGGAATGGCATGAGATGTTATGATAAACCCTCCGGATAAGTCCCGGAGGGTTTTTTATGCAAACACAGGTGGATTTTTATTCATCAATTTTTACTATTTTGCGGCCCTAAATCAAATCGCGGAAAGGATGTCAGCTGGTAAAAAAGCCGTATTATTGATCATAGTGATTCTTATTGCTGACCAGATACTGAAATTCTGGGTGAAGACTCACATGGTAATAGGACAGGAGATCAGGCTTTTTGGAGACTGGGGGCTATTGCATTTCATCGAGAACAACGGAATGGCGTTTGGCATGGAGATGGGGGGAAAAACAGGAAAGATTTTCCTGAGCCTGTTCAGAATAGTGGCCATAACAGGCATAAGCTGGTTCCTTGTTTCAATTATTCGTAAAAAATCATATATTGGCCTTATCCTCTCAGTTAGCGCTATCCTGGCCGGGGCCGTCGGAAATATAATCGACAGCGCATTTTACGGAATGATATTCAGTGAAAGTTTTACACGCCCTGCCATCCTGTTTCCACCGGAAGGAGGTTATTCGTCCTTTCTGATGGGAAGGGTTGTCGACATGTTTTATTTTCCGGTCCTGAACACTACCTGGCCTGACTGGTCGCCCATAAGGCCGGGAGAGTCGCTTGTGTTTTTCAGACCTGTGTTCAATATCGCCGATTCGGCGATTACATGCGGAGTATTTGCCATCATCCTCTTTCAAAAGAAGATGTTCAACGACGCAGACTGACCCTTAAGACCTGACTCAAACTAATCCCTGCAGCAATCCCCGATACACTTCAGCAGAGGAAGGATATTTTCATTTTTCAGGTAATAAAATGTATTCTTCCCATCCCGCTTTGATCCCAGAACCCCTTTGTCCTTAAGAATGCCAAGATGATGCGATGCTGCTGATTGTTCAATACCCACCTGATTGTGGATTTCCGTGACACTCCTGCTTTTTCCGTTCTCGAGGCAACCGATAATTGAAATTCTTACAGGGTGGGCAATTGCTTTTAACATTCCTGAAGCTTTTTCAAGATTTTCTGGTTTAAGACTCTTAATTTCCATTGACTTTCCAAGAATTTCGATTCAATCAGCAAATATATCATATATTTCATGCGGGACCCAAATGACTTTGTGATTTTTATTATTAATCAGAGAGGCTTGTTCCTTGGTGCTCGTTGCTTGGTGCTTGTTGCTTGGTGCTCGTTAAGCAGGAAACAGGCACACGGCAGGCAGTTTAATTATGCAACAGATAGTACAAATATTCAGGAAATACTATATTTGACCTGTTAACGTTATGCCGGAGCTTGGAAATATAAGAAAGCCCGTAAGGGAGGAAATGGCTCGCTTTGAAGCTTACTTCGGCCATATAATGAAAAGCAGGATCCCTCTCCTGAAAATAATACTGAATTATATTTTCCGCAGGAAGGGAAAACAGATGAGACCCATGCTGGTTTTCCTGAGTGCCAGGCTGAACGGAGAGATCGGAGAACAGGCTTATGTTGCCGCTACCATGATAGAACTTCTCCATACGGCTTCAATAGTACACGATGACGTTGTTGACGATGCCAGGGAGAGGCGCGGCAGCCTTTCCATAAATGCTCTCTGGAATTCGAAAATTGCAGTCCTGGTAGGTGATTACATGTTATCAAAGGGATTGCTGGTGAGCATAGAGAAAAACAGTATCGACATGCTGGAAATAATTTCCGAAGCAGTGCAGTCGATGACAGAAGGAGAACTTCTTCAGTTACAGAAATCGCGGAAGCTGAACATAAAGGAAGAAGACTATTTCAATATCGTCAGGGGGAAAACAGCTGCGCTTCTTTCAGCATGCACGGCCTGCGGTGCAAGAGCTGCAACATCCGACCCCGATACCATAAGGGTCATGAAGGAACTTGGGGAATCGATAGGAATAGCCTTCCAGATACGGGATGACATCCTCGACTATGAGGGTAACGGACTTACAGGAAAAGCATCGGGTAACGACATAAAGGAGAAGAAGATCACCCTGCCCCTGATCTATGCACTCGATAAAGCCTCCCTTGCCAGAAAACGACATATACTCGGCATTATCGGAAACAAAAAGAAATCAGGAACGGAGGTAAATGAAGTTATTAATTTTGTTACGGAAAGCGGAGGTATCGATTATGCCACACATAAAATGAACCAGTATCGCGATAAGGCTCTGGCAATTCTCGATACATATCCTCCGTCAGACGTCAGGAAATCACTTGCCGATTTTGTTAACTACACCGTTCAAAGGGAAAAATAGGTATCAGGCTGCCTCAAGCTGCACCTTTGTAACCTTTTCCATATCCTTTGCGTAGTATTTTGATCCGAGATAGAACAACAGAGCCCCCAGGACAAGAACAAATGGGGTAACTGACATCGCTGTAACTATATCCGACTTGTCGTAGATCCTGCCCAGGACAAGCGGGGCCATTGAAGAGCCCAGAAGATTCTGAACCACAACCGCAATCGCATAGGATGTGGCCCTCAGTCCGGGATGGATAACGTCCTGTGTAACCGACGCAGCTCCGGAAATGAACATCATCACCGCTATTCCCAGAAGAAGGAAAACAATGTACTGAAGAGTACCCTTGAAGATGAAAAGCGCAAGGAACAACAACACAGCTGAGGTCAGGGTTGTGACGGCCGGAAGAAACAATCTTGCATTAAGTCTTGTCTTTCTCCATCTGTCGGTAAGGATCCCTCCCAGCGGTGCTCCCACCAGCGCAAGAACCATCACGGAACTGGCCATGGAACCGGCCTTCTCCTGGGGCAGGCCCCTCACAGCCTCGAAGTACGTGGAAAGCCAGGTAATCAGCGAGGTGGTAACGAACACAACAGCCGTTATCCCAAAATAAGTGTAAATGATGGAGGGCCGCGACAGAAACTCCCTGACAATATCCTTCCTCTCCATTTTAACCTTCTGCTCCGATCTGCTTATGAATGACAGGTCAACGGTTTTGTAGTCCTTTACAAAAAGAAACAGTATGGCAACAATAAGACCCGGGAAAGCTACAAGACCGAAAGCATGCTTCCACCCCCAGGTGGTTGCAATAATACCCCCGAGCAGGACTCCTATTGCGGTCCCGAGAGGTATGGAGGCATTCCATATTCCCATCATCTTCGACCGCTTCTCAATAGGATACAATCCTGAGATCATTGCACTTCCTCCCGGAGCATAACCCGCTTCACCCACACCTATCAGAAGACGGGCCATGAAAAGCTGAACATAGTTTCCGGTAAGAGCGCAAAGAGCGGTCGCAAGACTCCAGACCACAGCCATTATTCCGATCGTCTTGGTTCTGCTCCACCGGTCGACAAGAAGCGAAACCGGAAAGGTCAGAACCACAATTGCCCAGTAAACTGCCGAAACCAGCAATCCGCTCTGGGTGTGAGTTATACCCCAGTCTCTCTCAATGGAGGTGAACATCGAGGTGATCACAGTCCTGTCGATGTAATCGAACATGTAAAGAAGAAAAAGCAGGACAAACACATAATTTGAATACCTCTTCGAAAAAAGATATCCTTTGTTTTCTTCAGGAGTTTTCATTGAGGAAATGCTAGGTTAACTGCATACCAAGTAAATAAAAATTATTCTCCATTATCCTTTTTTGTAGTAATTTTAAGTCTTTATACTTATTCAGCCTGTTTTCATTTCAGGATAATTACTGTTTCTTTAACGTCTAATAATTCTACAAATGGTTAAATTACAGCAGATTCAGGATTTTATTGCTTCTCAGCCCATTGCGATGGCTGGAGTATCGCGTAATCCGAAAAAATTCGGATTCGCCGCCTTCAGGGAACTGAAGGAAAAGGGAATGGACATAATCCCCGTGAACCCTCATGCCACAGAAATACACGGATCGAAAGTCTATCCCGATATAAAAAGCCTGCCTGACAATGTAAAGGGTCTGATAGTAATGACCGGCAGGGACCAGACACTATCTGTAATAAATGAAGCCAGGGAGAAGGGAATAAAGAATATCTGGGTACAGCAGATGGCCGATACGGGAAAGGAAGCTGGCTTGCTCGAAGGATCAGGAACGAACCTGATTACAAAGGAGTGTATCCTGATGTACTATAAACCCACTAACGTACATAAATTTCATGCTGCACTCAAGAAATTTTTCAGAAGATACCCCAGATAAAAAACCCCTGATTGTACAATTATGTTAAAGGAACAGGAAGACCTCTATAAGCTTGAATTCCGGGTCAGAGACTATGAATGCGACCTGCAGGGAGTTGTCAACAATGCAAATTACCAGCATTATCTTGAACATGCCCGCCATGAGTTCCTCATATCAAAGGGAATAAGCTTCTCACGCCTTCACGATGAGGGGATCGACCTTATTGTGACAAAGGTCGAGATTGAATACAAATTCCCCCTGAGAAGCACCGACCGCTTTATGGTGACAGTGAAGATGGCCAGGGAAGGAAATGTAAGGATTGTGTTTTTTCAGGAGATATACAGGATAACCGACGAAAAGCTGATAGTAAAGGCAAAAATAACCACTGCCGCTACAAGGAAAGGAAAACCTTTCTTTCCGGCCGGCCTGATAACAGAAATGGGACTTGATTAAAAAAATGGGGAAATGGAGAACAAATCTTTTCTAAGAATGATCGTAAGTGTTGCAATCCTGCTTTTCATAGCATGGGGGCAGGCATTAGCGCAATCAATTGAAGGCGACTGGTACGGAAAGGCAGAAATCGATGGAATTGTACTTCGCCTGACGGTTCATGTAAAAACTGACGGACAGGGATACTCTTCAACGTGGGACAGCCCTGACCAGGGTGCTTTTGGAATACCCTCCACCACAACACAGTTCAGTTATCCTGACTTCTCATTTACACATTCCGAAGCCGGATTCAGATACTCCGGACAGGTCAACTCCTCGTATAACAGGATTAGCGGAATCCTTGAACAGGCAGGTCAAAAACTTGAAATAGTTTTCAGCCGCGAGGAGATCAAAGCGGCTCAGAACAGCCCTGAGGAACTGAAAAAAAAGTACTCTAAAAAGGAAGTATACATCGAAATGCGGGATGGGATAAAGCTTTTCACTTCTATCTATACTCCCCGGAACAGCAATGGACCCCATCCCATCCTTCTTAACCGGACTCCCTACAACATAGAACCCGGAGGACCGGACCACTTTAGCTTTTTCATCCAAAATTATTCGAGATACACAGAAAAAGATTACATAATGGTATCTCAGGATGTCAGGGGACGTTATATGAGCGAGGGGACCTTTGAGGATATCCGTCCTGTTATACCGGTCAGAAAAAGCAGCAAGGACACCGACGAAACCACCGATACCTGGGATACTGTGGAATGGCTTGTTAAAAATGTTGACAATAACAATGGCAATGTTGGAATATTCGGGATTTCCTACCCGGGATTCTATTCCACAATGGGAATAATAAATGCTCATCCCGCAGTAAAGGCTGTTTCTCCGCAGGCACCTGTAACTGCCTGGTTCCTCGGTGATGACTTTCACCACAACGGAGCATTCTTCCTTCTCGACTGCTTCCCTTTTTACTATAGTTTCGGGCAGCCCCGGAGCGAGCCCACCCGCATAGGAAAACCTCAGTTTAAATGGCCTGTCCCGGATAACTATGAGTTCTTTCTCTCAACGGGTCCTGTTAAAAATCTTGCTCCCGCATTTTTGGGTGACTCGGTTAAATTCTGGAATGACCTTTTCAGTCATCCCGATTATGATGAGTTCTGGAAAGCACGGGACCCAAGACAGCATCTTCAAAACGTAACGCCTGCTGTAATGACGGTTGGCGGATGGTTTGATGCAGAAGACCTTTTCGGGGCGCTCAAAACATACGAAGCCATAGAAAAACAAAATAGTCCATCAACAAGGAACCATATTGTTATGGGACCTTGGTCGCACGGGCAGTGGGCTTCCGGAAGAGCCACGAACCTGGGAAACATAAGCTGGGGACTCGATGCAAACGAAAGATTCATTGAACAGGAGGAACTGTTCTTCGACCATTACCTTACTGAAAACAGAAAGTATGACATTCCTGAAGCATTGATTTTCATTACTGGATCAAATGAATGGAAAAATTTCGACAAGTGGCCGCCGGCAAACATTATCCGGAAGGAACTTTATTTCCACGACGGGGAAGTTGCTTCTTTCACAAAACCTGTTTCCACTGATAGCTACGATGAATATGTTTCGGATCCCATGAATCCGGTTCCATATACTGAAGATGTACATGCTGCGAGAACAACAGAGTATATGACTGATGATCAGCGATTTGCCTCAAGAAGACCAGATGTGATGGTTTACCAGACTGATGTCCTCACCACTGACCTGACCCTTACAGGTCAGGTTACAGCCGGCCTGTTCGTGTCAACAACAGGAACAGATGCAGATTTTATTGTTAAACTGATCGATGTCTTCCCTCACGATGCTGTTGATGGAAATCCCGACCATACTTATCCGATGGGTGGATACCAGATGCTTGTAAGAGGAGAGGTTTTCAGGGGAAAATACCGTAACAGCTTCGAAAAGCCCGAACCTTTCGTTCCGGGCAGGGTTACCGAAGTAAAATTTGACCTGCCGGACGTAGCCCATACCTTTAAAAAGGGACACCGGATAATGATCCAGATCCAGAATTCATGGTTCCCGCTCGTGGACAGAAACCCTCAGAAGTTCGTTAATATCTATGAGTGTTCGGAAGAAGATTTCAGCAAGGCAACCCAGAGGATATATCACGACAGCAAGTTTCCTTCACACCTGAAAGTGTCAATACTTCAATAAATATCATATTTGCTCAGATTGAACATTAATTTGATTTATTTTGTTAACCGGAACAGTACTCTAAAAAATATAATAATCGGATATGGCAAAGAAGAATCTTACCCGCCGCCAGTTCATGGCTACAATGGCAGTTGGGGCGGGCGGAGTGATAATAGGGAAAAATGCACCCGCTTTAACCTCCGGGGAAAAGAAGGCCGGACAAGATCCCTTCAGGACAGTTACACTTGGCCGGACCGGAATTAAAACCACCCTCCTCGGAATGGGAACCGGATACAGCGGATATAACCGCTCGTCGAACATTACAAGAGCCGGAGTTGCTGAATCACTCATAAAGACAGCCTACGAAAAAGGGATGAGATATTTCGACTGCGCTGACAGTTACGGGACCCATCCCTTTACAAGAGAGGCACTTAAGGGCTATGACCGCGAAAGCTACGTTCTCGGGACAAAAATGTGGATCACTTCCGGAGGAATTCCCGACAGCGATAAAGGTTATCCCTTAACGGTAGTGGAAAGATTCCGAAAGGAGCTGAATACCGATTATATCGATCTGGTTCAGCTTCATTGCATGACCGAAGGCGACTGGACGGAAAAATACCGCAGGCATATGGATGAGCTTGAAGATCTCAAAGCGAGAAAAATAATAAAGGCTCATGGTGTCTCCGTGCACTCCTTTGAAGCTCTCGAAGCAGCAGCAGCCTCGCCATGGGTCGATGTTATCCATGTGAGGATAAATCCTTTCGGTGATAACATGGATAAAAAGGACGCATCCCTGATTGTCCCGGTAATCGCGAAATTCCATAAGGCAGGAAAGGGAGTAATCGGGATGAAACTTATCGGAGGAGGCAGACTCAAGGACAATCCGTCAGGGATTGATGAATCACTCAGGTTCGTGCTTGGATTGGGAACAGTCGATATGATTATTGTCGGATTTGAAAAGCCGGAACAGATTGACGATTACATTGCCCGGATAAAGGGAGTTCAGTTATCCTGATCACTGTCTGGTTAATAAGCAATACTAAACTTCCAGGATATGAACCTTAAGAGACTTGCTCTGGGCGCTATTTTTATGACCCTCTTCATTCAGCTTTCCTTTTCGCAGAAAGAACGACTTCATAAGATTGTTAAAAGGGGAGAAACGCCCGTTAAGCTTGCGGACGGATTTTCCTTCACCGAGGGACCGGCTGCCGACAAATCCGGAAATGTCTTCTTTACCGATCAGCCCAATAACAGGATAATGATGTGGTCGGTCGACGGAAAACTGTCAACATTCATGCAGCCGTCGGGAAGATCCAACGGACTTTTCTTCGATAGCGACGGAAACCTATGGTCGTGCGCAGATGAAAAGAATGAACTCTGGTGTATTCATCCCGATAAGAAGACTGACGTGATCATAAGCAGCTTCAGCGGGAAGCTTCTGAACGGGCCTAACGATCTCTGGATCGGACCAGGAGGAGCTGTCTTCTTCACTGATCCTTTTTACAAAAGATCATGGTGGGATCACACCGAAAAGCCTCAGGAAATACAGGGTGTTTACTACCTGAGTCCCGACAGGGCAACGCTTAAAATGGTTGCCTCCGACCTGGTCCAGCCTAACGGGATAACAGGCACTTCCGACGGAAAGATCTTATATGTTGCAGACATAGGAGCCGGTAAAACATATAGATATGCAATAAATCCGGACGGGTCTCTGTCAGAGAAGACTCTTTTCTGCGAAATGGGCTCCGACGGTATGACAATTGACGTACAGGGTAATATCTATCTTACCGGCAAAGGAGTTACCGTTTTTGACAGGAACGGAACAAGAATAGGCAATATCCCGGTTCCTGAGAACTGGACAGCCAATGTGTGCTTTGGAGGCAAAAACCGGAAGGAGCTGTTCATAACGGCAAGCAAGGGTCTTTATGCCATAAAAACCAGGACAAAGGGAGCTTTCTGACAGACCCTGCACAGATATTTATCCAAATCTTTTGACTTTTTTTTCCGATCCTGAAATAAAATTCTCTAATATTGTACCCTGATCTGTAATATTGTGTCAGACAGGTTATTTGTTTACTCTTCAAAAACAGCTTGAAATGGAAGGAACACGCAGGGCAGATGTAAAGCCGGGTCTTGAAGTAATGGTTGAGCTTATCCAGGATAAGAGGACAGGAAGACTTACAGGGGGAAAAGTGAAGGAAATACTTACAACAGCTCCCGTTCATCCTCACGGAATAAAGGTAAAGCTCGAAAACGGACTTATCGGAAGAATAAAACAGATCATCCAGTCAAACTGAAATCATTTGTTGCACATTTTCCATGCTGAAGAAAGGCAGCCCATACCTGTCCGATCCACTCCAGATAATCATTACAATTGTTCGGCATGTTATTGCATGCCAATGTTTTTTTTAACTAATTTTGAAGAGCAGGTTTCCTCAGGAAATACTGCGCCGGCATATTTCTAACAATATCCCTGAAATAATGAAATACGAGGATTTAATAGTAACCACAGTAGGTAAATGTAGTGTCGTTTCACCACTGAAAACCTCACAGCATGAGGACAGCCCGGTTTATAAGTTCGTAAAGGACGACGAAAGGATCCTTTATGAGACTTTGCTAGCAAGTTTCAATCATTACAGGGATACCGGCGAAATACCTGCCTCGTTTGAAAAGGCCGGACCAAAGGAAACCATCTTCTTCGAACCGGCCAAAACAAAGGTTGCCATTGTGACATGCGGAGGTATCTGCCCCGGACTGAACAATGTGATCAGGGCTCTTGTCAATCAGCTTGTTTACAGATACGGAATCACCCGCATACTGGGGATACAGTATGGTTATGAGGGACTTATCCCGAAATACAACCATCCGGTCATTGAACTTACAGCACCCATGGTAAGCGATATCTACCAGTCGGGAGGAACATTCCTCGGAACCTCCAGGGGCAATCAGGATGTCGAGCAAATGGTCGACACTCTTGAGATTCTCAATATAAACGTACTTTTCTGCATAGGCGGCGACGGAACCCTGAGGGGAGCCCATGCAATATACAAGGAAATCGAAAAAAGGAAACTAAGGATTGCAGTGGCCGGCATACCAAAAACCATCGACAACGACATCGATCTGATGCAGAAGTCGTTCGGATTTGAAACTGCTTTCTCGATAGCGAACGATATTATCATGAACGCCCATAATGAAGCTCACGGAGCCTATAACGGAATAGCCCTTGTGAAACTTATGGGCCGCGATTCCGGATTCATTGCAGCAAGCGCCGCCCTTGCAATACAGGAGGTTAATTTCGTTCTTATTCCCGAAGTTCCCTTCGATCTTTATGGTCCGAGAGGATTCCTGAAACTGCTTCGCAAACGTCTCGAAGAAAGACATCATGCAGTAATCGTCGTGGCTGAAGGTGCCGGACAGGATTTCTTTGATCCTGAAAACGCAGAGAGGGATGCTTCGGGAAATATCAAACACAAGGATATCGGCATTTATCTGAAGGAAAAAATAAGTGAGGAATTCAAGGCCAAGGAATTCCCCCACTCGATAAAATACATCGACCCGAGCTATATAATACGAAGTGCCCCGGCAAATGCCAACGACAGCAAATTCTGCAATCTCCTGGCACAGAACGCCGTTCACGCGGCTCTTGCAGGCAAAACGGACTTCGTGGTAGGCTACTGGAACTATGAATTCACCCTCGTTCCAATACCGATGGCCGTCGCAAAACGCAAAAAAATAGATGTCGAAGGAGAACTCTGGTGGAACGTGCTCGAGGCAACCGGTCAACCTATCAGCATGAAAAACAAATGATATGATCAGGAACGTGGTTTTTGATCTGGGAAATGTGCTTATTAGTTTCCTTCCCTCCGAGTATCTTTTAAAGAAAAACTATCCTTCAACCATACGGAATACTATCATAAGGGATATATTCGGGAGTGATGAATGGAAAATGCTCGATAACGGAGATCTTACAGTTAAGGAAGCAACAGAAGCCATAGCTGCAAAATCAACCCTCAAACGCGAGGAAATAGCCCTTGTTTTCAGTTTCAGGACAGAGATAATGTTTCCCCTTGACGACAATGTGAGACTTCTTCCAGAGCTTAAAAAAAGGGGTTATAAACTATTCTTCCTTTCAAATTTTCACCTCGATACCTACGAACTGATAAAAAATGATTATTACTTCTTCAGATATTTCGAAGGGGGAGTGATCTCATCAGAAGTTAAACTGTCAAAACCCGATCAGAGAATTTACAGGCTTCTGCTCGAAAAATATTCACTGGTAGCAGATGAATGCCTTTTTATAGACGATACCGGAGAAAATGTCGTGGGAGCAGAAAAAGCCGGAATGAAAGGTTTGTTTACAGGAGGCTCACTGAAAATAATATCCGAGCTTGAAAGAGAACTCGAAATAAAACTTGTTTGAAAAAACCTGAACAGACTCAGGTCAACAAGATCTTTTCACCAGAAAAATCATGCCCCTTGTACCATGAATCCGGAAATATTCAATTCTGGAGGGGATATTAAAACCGCGCATTGCAATTAAATCATTGTATAATAACACTTTAATCAGTCTATTATACAGTAATGCATCACACCCGGGTTAAGGCAGGTTCTGATAATGATTTTTCAATTTTGAGGCTTTGTCGGCTCCGATCAGATTTTCAAGGTCAGTAAAAGGCAGATTTTTAATTTGCGATACAGATTCAAAGTTTTTGAGAAGTATTTCTTTTGTTTTAGGTCCGATACCCTTTATTGAGTCGAGCTCCGATTTTAACATTCCTGACGAACGTTTCAGTCTGTGGAAATTTATCCCGAAACGGTGGGCTTCATTCCGGAGCTGCTGGATAAGTTTAAGGGAGTAGGAATTTTTATCAAGATAGATTGGAACCGAGTCTCCCGGGAAATATATCTCTTCAAGTTTCTTTGCAATTCCGATAACCGTAATGGCTTCTCGAAGACCGAGCTTGTCTAAGCTTTTCATAGCCGACGACAACTGACCTTTGCCTCCGTCTATAATGACAAGCTGGGGCAGTTTCTGATTTTCGGCAAGCATCCTGCCATATCTTCTGCTTATCACTTCCTCCATCGATGAAAAATCGTCGGGTCCCGTTACAGTCTTGATATTGAAATGCCTGTATTCCTTCCTGCTCGGCTTCCCGTTCCTGAAAACGACACAAGCGGCAACCGGATCACTGCCCATAATGTTTGAATTGTCAAAACATTCAATATGTGCTGGAAGTGAAGGCATATGCAGGTCATTCTTCATCTTCTCCAGGTTTTTGCCTGATCTTGAAACGGGACTGTGTTCAAGAAGTTTCTTTTTCTGTTCAAGCTTGTAATACACAGCGTTCCTTCCGGCAAGTTCCAGAAGCTTTAGCTTGTCTCCCTGCCTTGGGATCGTGTATCTTACCTTATCTAACAGAATATCAGGCTTAAAAGGTACAATTATTTCCGGTGAATCGCTCGAGTAGCGCTGGCGTATCTCCGCTACGGCAAATCCCAGGAGTGATTCCTTCTCCTCATCCAGTCTCGATCTCATTTCCAGCGTAAATGCCTGTACAACAGCTCCTTCAACTACCTTCAGATAATTGACATAGTTTCTGTCGCCATCCTGGCTGAGAGCAAAAACATCAACATTCCTGATGGTACTGCTTACAAGAGCCGAATGACTCCTGTATTTGTTGAGGGTCTCAATTTTGTCCTTAAGGATCTGGGCTTCTTCGAAACGCATTTCTTCCGAATAACTGACCATTTTTTCCTTTAGCTTCGCTGTTACTGCAAGAATATTTCCCTTGAGAATATCCTTTATCTGAAGGATGGTTTCGTTATACTCTGCTTCGGTCTGAAGGCCAACGCAAGGAGCTTTGCAGTTACCTATGTGATACTCGAGGCATGGTTTCAGGCGTCCGGAATTTATGTTTTCTGCAATGAGATTATAATTACAGGTTCTGAGTTTATATAGCTGTCTGACAAGTGTAAGAAGTGTTTTGACCATCAGTCCTGAAGTATAGGGGCCGAAATAAAGCGATCCGTCCCTCACAACGTTCCTGGTGCTGAATACTCTCGGAAAAGGCTCATTTTTAATGCAGATCCATGGAAAAGTCTTGTCGTCTTTAAGCAGAATGTTATAGCGGGGCTGGTGCTTTTTAATAAGATTATTTTCCAGGAGTAGCGCATCTGACTCATTATCAACGATTATGTGTCTGACCGTGGCTGCCTGCCTGAGCATGAGTGTCGTCTTTCCGGTCTGGTTCTTTGCAAAATATGAAGAGACCCTCTTCCTGAGGCTCTTTGCTTTGCCAATGTAGATAATCTTTCCATTGGAATCAATGAACTGGTATACGCCGGGTTTATCGGGGAGGGAGGTGATTATTGTCTTATGGTCCTTTATCGGCGTCATGGTGACTGCAACAGTGCAAAGATAATAAAATTGGATACTGCCTCATGCATCGTACAGCCACACCGTAATGTGTGCCATCTTCTGATTGGAGGATGGTATTTTTTCAGTCGCAGAACAGCGGTACATGGCTGAAAATGTTCCCGTTGAATAAGCCCCGGTCGCTGAGCTTGAGTTCGGGGATGACAAGAAGAGCCATGAAGGACAGAGTCATGAATGGTGCCGACATGGAACATCCCATCGATCTCACTGCAGATGAGAGCCTTTCGTAGGCAGATGCGGTATTTTCAGCTGTATCATCCGACATTATTCCCGCAACCGGCAAAGACATTGAGTCGAGAAAGCTCCCGTTTGAAACAGCCAGCCCTCCCCTCATTGAAATCACACGGTTTACAGCATTTGCAATATCATCATCATTGGTTCCAATGCATATTATGTTATGACTGTCGTGCGAAACCGAGCCTGCAAAGGCTCCTGATGCAAGACCGAATCCTTTTATAAATCCCAGTGCAGGCGGGCGGTCACCATAACGATCCTTCACCACAATCTTGAGCAGATCAGCTCCGGTATCTGGAGTAAGCGGCATCCTGCCCCCATGTTTTAGAATAAGTTCCTTAGTCAGAAGGCTTCCGTCAAATGCTTCAATCACCCTCATTTTCTCTTTTTCTGGTTTTACCGTCAGAGCTGATGGAATTATTTCCGTGCAGTTGAAATTGTTAACGCAGACCGATTTCCCGGGAGAGAAAAGAATCTCACCCCTGTCAAAGACCTTTTTCCCGTCAATCCATGTTTCATACACATTCATGCTGCGCGGATGGTCCGCTATTATGAAATCGGCAGGGCTACCCACCGCCATAACTCCGCTCTCAAGAGAATAATGAAGGACAGGATTGACGGTACAGCTCCTTATCACATCAAAGAGGTCATAACCATCCGATACAAGTCGGGATACAAGTTTATTTATATGCTGTTTTACAAGCATTTCCGGATGGAGGTCATCACTGCACAGCATGATCATTCCCGGATCGGAGCAGAAAAGAGGCTTCAGCTCATCAAGGTTTCCGGCAGCGCTTCCTTCTCTTATCAGGATCTTCATCCCGAGGGAAATTTTTTCCCTTGCCTCAGCAATTGAAGTACATTCATGATCTGTTGAGATGCCTGCCCCGACATATTTCACAAGTTGGCTTCCGGTAAGTCCTGGGGCATGGCCATCGACTGGCTTTCCTGCAATTCTGGCTGCTGCGATTTTTTGGAGTACCTGTGGATCATTGAAGATAACTCCGGGATAATTCATCATCTCCGCCAGAAATTTTACCTGGGGTAATTTCAGCAACTCCCCGGCTTCTGAAGGACCTATTTCCGAACCGGCCGACTCAAAAGCGGTTGCGGGAACACAGGACGGTACACCGAAATAAAACTTAAGTGGCACACCGGAGGCATCGTCGATCATGTAGTTCACACCTTCCGTTCCCATTACGTTTGCAATTTCATGAGGATCGGAGACAACTGATGTTGTTCCACGTGAAACAGCCGCAACAGCGAATGAGCGTGGAGTTACCATAGAGCTCTCTATATGTATATGTGAATCAATCAATCCGGGCAGAATATAGTGCTGAGGCGCTGAGGCGGTCTCACGTATTCCTGCGACTAATCCCTTCACAACCTCAATTTCTGCCGGATATATTCTTCTTTGATGCACATCTGCCAGTTGTCCTGAAATTTTCATAATTGCCCTTGTTTTTGGATTATTTTCAATGTGAAGTCAGGTTTGTATATCCATTCCTAAAGTTAATCATAATAAGAATCATTCTGATTCAGGTTATCCAAAGCAGGGTTAAATTCCAGCTTAACGCCATTACCTGTCCCGGGATATGCAAAAGCAACATCTTTATCAGAATAATTAATGAAAAGTCAACCAAACAAGAGAAGCGAATTATCTGGCCGATATATTCACTGGAACTAAACTCCTGTTACTTTATGCCGGCATTTCAGATGTTGGGAATTATTCCCTGACGTTTCGTAATGCAAAAACCGATAACAATATAAGATATTCAGACCCGGCATTTTAAACCCGCATTTCAGGTCAATCCCCGACTAGTGTACTTTTAAAATTACGGACTGAAGGGTGGTAAGTGGGGTAGATGCGGCCTTAAAGCAATCCTTTAAACACATCTTTCAGACAAAAAATTTCATCATTTACAGCACTAACGCCTCTTTTTCTTTATCCTGTGTTGTAAAGATCAGTACTAACAGGTAAAAACCCTATTTGTTATGTGTTGATTAACCACGGATAACACGGATTGCAAGGGTTGTACACGGACTGTCTCAAATAATAAAATCCGTGACTTTATCCGTGAAATCTGTGGAATCCGTGGTAAATATGTGGTTCTGATATAACCAATGGATTAACGTAAAGTGATGCTGGCTGGTGCAAGCCAGGATTTGAGGTGTCTGCACAGCGCCAATCCTGGGCTCATATGGTGACTTATCCCTGAATTAAACCCCATTTTTACGATGGGTATCTTTTATACTAAACGGGAAAATCCGTCACTTCTAATACATAACTTTACCATAAGGAAGTAATTCTAAACTTCACAAAATGAAAATATAATGCAAAATATGAGCAATTTGAATTTTCAATGTTCCACGTGGAACAAATTACCTTCCTAAGTACATTAGGAGGATATTAATATCTGATGGAGAAACCCCGCTGATCCTTCCTGCCTGGCCAATGTTCACGGGACGTATCCTTGAAAGTTTTTGCCGTCCTTCAGTTGAAATTGAAAGCAGTTCCGAATACTCTATGTCTTCCGGGATCTTAACTTTCTCTAGTCTCTTTATCTTTTCAGCAATGACCCTCTCCCGCTGAATATATCCCTCGTATTTAATTCGTATCTCTGCAGATTCGATTATCTCTTCAGCTTTTTCATCGTCCTGTTCCAAAACCTCCGTCAATCTCTTATCGGGATAGGAAATCGAAAGCTCAGTCAATAATGCCTTAAGGGATACCTGAGGCCGGAGAGCTATCCCCACTGCCTTTTGTTTCTGGCCTAAATGAGAGGTCCCCGAACTCTCTAGAAATTCATTTACTCTTTCCGGTTCAATACTGGTTTGCCCGAGATATGTCACAATATTATTTACCAGGGCTTTCTTACGCTCAAGTTCTTTAAGTCTTTCCAATGTTGCCAGTCCTATCGCATAGGCCTTTTCTGTAAGCCTTTCGTCCGCATTATCCTGCCTCAGCAAAATTCTGTACTCCGCCCTTGCCGTAAACATCCTGTATGGTTCGTCGACACCCTTCGTTACAAGATCATCTATCAAAACCCCTATATAGGATTCATCCCTTCCAAGAACGAAGGGATCTTGATTCTTTATCCTTAGTACGGCATTTATACCTGCCATTATCCCCTGTGCCCCCGCTTCTTCGTATCCTGTAGTTCCGTTTATCTGTCCGGCAAAATACAGTCCTTTTATTCTTTTCGTTTCAAGGGTCGGCTTTAACTGAGTAGGCTGGAAGAAATCATACTCTATCGCGTATCCTGGTCTGAAAATCTCTACTCTCTCAAGACCTCTTACCTTTCTCAGAGCCTTTAGCTGGACTTCCAGGGGTAGACTGCTGGCAAATCCGTTTATGTAATATTCTATTGTCTCCCTTCCTTCCGGTTCGATGAAAAGCTGGTGAGCTTCCTTTTCCTTAAATGTGACAATCTTATCCTCTATACTCGGACAATATCTCGGACCTCTTCCTTTTATCTTTCCTGTAAAAAGCGGACTGAACTCAAGACCTTTCCTCAGCTCTTCATGTACCTCTTCGTTTGTATGAGTAATAAAACAACTCATCGGTTCGGCAATGTTCCCTCCTCTTTCCAGATATGAAAAGCACCTTCCCTCCGTGTCACCTTTTTGTTTGGTCATTACCGTAAAATCGATTGACCTTCCGTCAATCCTTGCACTTGTCCCCGTCTTTAACCTCTCAACGGCGAAGCCAAGTCCGGCAAGCTGCTCACTTAGCCCGAACGATGCCCTGTCACCGGATCTTCCTCCTGTCTGGTTCACAAACCCTACATGCATCAGTCCGTTAAGGAAGGTTCCGTTAGTAAGAATAACTGCCTTCCCCAGAAACATTGTTCCAAAGGAGGTCTCCACTCCCGCTACTGAACCATCCTCAATTATAAGCTTACGCGCCTCGTCCTGCCATATATGCAGGTTATCCGCGCTCTCAAGTACCTTTCTCCATTCCACGCTGAAGCGTTGCCGGTCGCACTGAGCCCTCGGACTCCACATCGCCGGGCCCTTTGACCTGTTAAGCATCCTGAACTGTATCATACTGCGGTCAGTAACGATACCGCTCATTCCGCCTAAAGCGTCTATTTCTCTGATTATCTGGCCCTTAGCAATGCCTCCCATTGCCGGGTTACACGACATCTGCGCCAGTTTTGTCATATCCATGGTGATCAGCAAGGTCCTTGCTCCCATTTTCGCAGCTGCATGTGCTGCCTCACACCCCGCATGGCCTCCTCCTACAACAATTATATCGTACGAAAAATTCACCTCTTCCCTCCTCCCTTAAAAGTTTCTAGCAATTCTTCCTGCCGTGCTGTCATTCTTTCCTTTTCCTCAGGCTTATTATCACTGTATCCGCAAAGATGAAGTACTCCGTGTATCATAACCCTGAATATTTCATCAGTGTATTTAACATTATAGAATGTTGCATTTCTTTTAACAGTTTCACAGCCGATATAGATCTCACCCGTCACAATTCTTCCTTCTCCATAACCGAAAGAAATAACATCTGTATAAAAGTCATGAGACAGAAATTTCCTGTTTAAATTTATCATCTCTTTGTCTCCGGTGAAAATAAAATCAAGGTCACCCTGGATTCCGTTTTCCTCCCTGATGACCTTTTCAAGAAATCTTCTGATCTCCCCCGATTTCTTCAGCCTGAATTTTACATTGTCATAATGAACTCTTATGCTCAATTAGTTACCTCCTTAAAACTCATTTTTACACTGTTTCCCTTTTCATTGAATTTTATCGAGTCGGCGAGCTTTGTCATCAGGAAAACACCTCTCCCGCTCAATTCTTCAATATTCTCAGGCATAGTCGGATCAGGGATCGATTCAGGATTAAATCCTTCTCCTTCGTCTGTAACCGTTATGTTAATATCATTGTCCTCGAAGGCAATTTCAACATCTACTATCTTGTTCGGATCTGACCTGTTTCCGTGTGTTACGGCATTATTAACCGCCTCCAGGGCTGCAACCATTATTTTTCCGTAGTTGTCCTGCTTAATGCCGATAGCGCCTGTGATCTCATCGATCGCGTTTTCAATCAGTCTGAGATTTGATAGTTTCGACTCTATTTTAAGCCTTTTGTACATTTTAGTCATTCCGTATTTGACAATTATAACTGAAAAAGTTATGCAATTTCTAATTTTTTTTCGATATCCACAATTCCGGGTCTAAATTTACTGTTTCCTCCGTAATCATAAACTTCAATACAGCTTCATTTCCTTTTGACGAATCACTGAAAACGGTACCGAGAACCTGTTTTGTATCAACATTGTCTCCCTGTTTCACCTGAACGTTAACCAGATTTGAATAAACCGTATAGAAACGGCCATGCTTTACAATAATTGACATGTTAGCCCCAGGTATAGAAAAAATCCTTGCTACTGTACCCTTGAATACCGCCATTACCGGTTCCGGACCCGCACTTGTGATTTCTATGTCGCTGTTGTTCTCCTTGACGTACTTGAGCACTGGATGGTTATGAACACCGAAATGACTTGTTATAATACCTCTTCCGACCGGCCAGGGAAGACGCCCCTTGTTCTCCTGAAAATTATCGCCGATAAGCTTCATCTCAGGTGTCATGTCGCTTGTCCCCGACTTTCTCTTCTCTTCAGCCATAAGCTTCGACAGCTCGGATTCAATCTTTCTGGCAACCCTTCTCTTTTCGTCCAGTTCTCTTTGCAACTGTTTTTCTTTGTTGCTCAGACTTTTAACAACTTTTTGCTGGTTGTTCTGCTCGCTTTGAAGAAGGTATTTCTGCTGCTCTTCCCTTGTTTTGAGCTCCGACATCCTTACCAGGTCTTCTTCCATTTTCTTTCTGGATGTTTCAATTTCACTCTTGAGCTCCATTATTATCTCTGACTGCGCCCTTCTGTACTTTGTAATTTGCTGCAGGTATTTGAGTCTTTTATATCCCTGATTGAAATCGCTGGCTGAAAGTATATAACCAATTTCCCTGTTGCCTTTTGACGACCTGTAGGAACTCATTACAGCCTTTTCATAATCCTTCTTCAGGAGCGTGAGGTCTGATTCCATCATCTCCACAGCCAGATTGTTCAGTTCAATCCTCTCCGTAAGAAGCGCTATTTCATTCTGTAAGCCCTTCAGCACTGATTCCCGGAGATTAAGCTTTCGTCCTATTATCTTCAGTTCATTAAGGCTTTCATTTTTCTCCCTGGCAGTCGTCTTAAGCAGGTTATCCATATAGGCAATCTCTTCAAGGGTTTTACGTCTTTCCTCCTCGAGGTCCTTTCTGCTCTGGGCCCATGATTCTGCAGTCAGGCCGGTAAGCAGCAACAGTATTATGAGATACTTTCTCATCTTATCTTCACTACCCTGTATCCTGATCCCGGAATGAACCTCAGGCTACCGCTCCATGGTCTTTCTATCTTCTTCATTTCGATAACAACCTTCAGTGACTTCAGATCGTCGTACATTTCAATCCTCTGCGGAAATCTGATTTTACCGGATTCCGTAAAATCACTATATTCAATTGTTATATTTCCGCTTCTCACATCACCTTCAAAATACGTTCTCACAACCTTAGCTCCCTTACAATCAAAAGTATATTCTATCCTTCTTCCATCATAAATAAATACCTCTGATGTTCCCCCGTCCTTGCAGTTTATCTTTCTCCTCGTGTCTCTCTCCTCAATAATTACATCACCCAGAAGCGCATAGATCAGACCTGCGTCGATACCATACTTGGAACCCAGGCTTTTAGCACTTCCTATCATCAGGTTCCTGTTTATCCTGTCATTAATAAGAATCGTATCCTTTGTTATCAGACCCCTTCCTGCTTCAAGACCAGCCCTCGATCTGACAATTACCAGAAGTGAATCAGGCTTCCTGAATCTGAATGATGCACCTAGTCTTATTGCAACATTTTCCT
>JAVEZS010000011.1:63974-69985 GCA_034002885.1 Bacteroidales bacterium | reverse complement strand
CCTGCAAGAGTCTCATTCCTGGTCTTGAGCATCTCCTGTGCAAAGTAGATCCCACCGAAACCGGTAGCCTCCGGCCTTATCAACGAGCCGCCCCAGTTGCTGCCTTTTCCTGTAAGAACACCAGTATGATCTCCCTTAAGCTTCTTGTACATTCCGTAGAGATATCCTATTTCCCTTCCGCCGACACCTATATCACCTGCCGGGACGTCAGTTTCAGGACCGATATATTTCCAAAGCTCCAGCATGAAAGACTGGCAGAACCTCATCACTTCGGCATTCGACTTGCCTTTCGGGTCAAAGTCTGATCCTCCCTTGCCTCCTCCCATCGGAAGGGTAGTAAGGGCATTCTTGAAGATCTGTTCGAATCCGAGAAACTTGAGAATGGAGAGATTGACGCTCGGGTGGAACCTGAGGCCTCCCTTGTAAGGTCCGATGGCATTGTTGAACTGAACGCGGTAACCTATATTTACCTTGACGTTCCCTTCATCGTCGACCCATGGAACCTTGAAAGTCAGAACACGGTCAGGCTCGACAATGCGATCGATAATATTGGCCGATTCAAACTGCGGGTTTTCATTATAAACCTCTTCTATCGACTCAAGTACTTCCCTGACCGCCTGCAAATACTCAACCTCACCGGGATGTTTCTTCTCGAGGTTGTTCATAATTTTATCTACGTTCATAGTATTGGGATTTTAGTGAATGTCTTTGTTTTTAGTTAAAGGCAAACAAATTTTAACTCTATTTTACTCATTAAAAATGATTTAACTCATATCGCCGTTTTTTCCTTTTATAATGGGGGCAAAGGAGCTGAGCGATTTTATTATAGCCGCTTTCTGCGCAGCGTTGAGGCCTCCTAAGAAAATAGGCGGATATTTGGCCACACCTTCCCTTATCCTCTGATAAAGGGTCAGGATCTGGATTAAACCAAAAAACTTTTTTTCTGTTGTGAAACCGGAAAAGGTTCTTTTATTGATCTCCACCGAATTCTTGTTTCCCGGAATTAAACCGGTCGTATAGTATCTGAAGACAATGTTCTCCCCTTCGTCGGAATAATAGATATACTGATGATTCAGAAGCGAGGGTACGAAAATGATGATAAGGAAAATCAGAAGAAGGATTATCGTCCATGCCATATCATCCATTCCAAGCAGGGGAAAATGGATCAGTCTGGCAGCATACGCAAGGATAAGGTATCCAAGGAACAGGATGATAGAGCTCCGTCTGATAAGCTTCAGGTTAATAACCGATTTTGAGTTTTCGAGGGTCATGGCGGATGGTTTAGGTAAACTTAGTTTCAATTTTATTTTACCGGATGAAGGCCGGTATCAGACTGTACTTTCAGCAGCTTCATCCGGGCTTCTCCTTTGTTTTTCACGTATTTGTATTCCGGTCTGATCATCTTTTTGTTTTGAAGAAAGCGCTCATCAGATTTCCGCATTCCCGGGCAAGAAGTCCTTTGCTGACAGTTGTTTTTGGGTGAAGAAAATTCCCCTGGAAAAGAGTAAATCCCTTTTTCGGATCATCGGCCCCGTAAACAACCCTTTCTGCCTGACTCCAGCCTATCGCCCCCGCACACATAGCGCAGGGTTCAACAGTAATATAGATTGTACAGCCTATGAGATATTTTCCTCCCAGCCATGCTGCGGCTGATGTTATGGCCTGCATCTCGGCATGGGCCGTAGGATCGTTAAGTGTCTCGGTAAGATTATGGGCACGGGCAATAATAATGTCGTTGCAAACGACCACGGAGCCAACAGGAACCTCCTGTTTATCATAGGCCTTGCGGGCCTCATCAAGAGCTGCCCGCATAAAATGCTCATCCTTGTTTTCAGGCATCCTGTAACTTAAATTTTCCTAAAATTAAAAAGAATTAATGAATAAAATCCCTAACCCTGAACATAATCCTGCCCCCCCTGAACCGTTCCGCAGTGAATGAGGCTCCTCCCTTTTCCTGCTTCCTTTATTTTGCGGCAGGAGCCATATAACAGTTGCATGCTCTTCTCGGGTAAGTCTATTTTTTCTACTTTTGCTGAAATCAAAATCAGACATATGTACAGGACTAACACATGCGGCGAACTTAAGCTTGACGATGCAGGTAAGAATGTGACACTATGCGGGTGGGTGCAGAAGTCGAGGGATCTCGGGGGAATGACATTCGTTGATCTTCGCGACAGATACGGGATAACCCAGCTTCTGTTCAATATGGATACTAACCGGGAACTGTGTGAGAAGGCGCGAAAGCTGGGCCGCGAGTTTGTTGTCCAGGCTGAAGGGCTGGTAAGGGAGAGGAGCAGCAAGAACCTCAGGATCCCGACGGGAGAGATCGAAATAGAGGTGACCTCTCTGAATATACTCAACCGCAGTGAAATACCTCCATTTACCATCGAGGAGGATACCGATGGAGGAGAAGAGCTGAGGATGAAATACAGGTATCTCGACCTTCGCCGGGCCAGCGTAAGAAATAATATACTCCTTCGTCACAGGGTAGCCGGAGAGACAAGAAAATACCTCGACTCTGCAGGATTTGTTGACGTTGAGACTCCTGTCCTTATAAAATCAACTCCTGAGGGTGCCCGTGATTTTGTTGTCCCTTCGAGGATGCATCCCGGAACCTTTTATGCTCTTCCACAGTCACCACAGACACTGAAACAGCTTCTTATGGTATCGGGCTTCGACAGGTATTATCAGATAGTAAAGTGTTTCAGGGACGAGGATCTCAGGGCCGACAGGCAGCCGGAATTTACCCAGATCGACTGCGAAATGTCATTTGTTGAGAGGGATGACGTCCTTGATACCTTCGAAGGACTGGCAAAGCATCTTTTCCTTAAGATAAAAGGAGTTGAGTTCAGCGAGCCTTTTATCAGGATGCCTTTCAGCGAGGCAATGGAGAACTATGGCAATGACAAGCCCGACCTTCGTTTCGGAATGAAGATTTCAGAGCTTACCGGAATGGTCAGGGGGCACGGATTCGGGGTTTTCGACAGCGCCGAATACGTTGGAGCCATCTGTGCCCCCGGTTGCGGCGATTACTCCAGGAAGCAGACGGATGAACTGACTGAATTCGTCAAACGTCCCCAGATAGGGGCAAAAGGACTGGTGTATGTTAAATACGGAACCGATGGCACTTTAAAATCTTCAGCCGACAAGTTCTATTCTCCTGAAGAGCTGAAGCTCTGGGCCGGAAGGATGGGAGCAGGGCCGGGCGATCTTATTCTACTTCTCGCCGGCGAACGCAGAAAGACCCTTGCCGCCTTGTCGGAACTGCGTCTTGAGATGGGAAACAGGCTTAACCTGAGGGCGGCCGACAGATTCGTTCCTCTCTGGGTGGTTGATTTTCCCCTTCTCGAATGGGATGAGGAAAGCTCAAGGTTCTATGCCATGCATCATCCGTTTACCTCGCCGAACCCCGAAGACTTAACACTTATGGACACTGATCCGGGCAGGGTGAGAGCCAACGCCTATGATCTTGTCATCAACGGAGTGGAGATAGGAGGTGGTTCAATAAGAATCCACGATGCTGATATACAGAAGCTTATGTTCAAGGTGCTTGGTTTTACCCCTGAGCAGGCGGAGGAACAGTTTGGATTCCTCCTCAATGCATTTAAATACGGAGCTCCCCCTCACGGAGGAATTGCCTTTGGTTTCGACCGCTGGGTGGCCATGTTCGCCGGAGAGGATTCAATACGCGATTGTATCGCCTTTCCCAAGAATAATTCGGGACGTGACGTTATGCTCGATACTCCTGCTGAAATATCGGGAGATCAGCTTGATGAACTTAATATCGCTATTAAGGACAGAAACAAAAAATAGGATCGTCCTCTATTTGTTTCCGGTTACAAGGTTTATTACGATAACTCCGTTGGCTCCTCTTGAGCCATAGATAGATGCCGAAGAACCTTTCAGCACCTGTATCGACTGCACCATGTAGGGTTGAATCCCGTCGATGGTGTTTACCGTAACGCCGTCAACAACGAAAAGGGGTTCGGTGCTGAGAGTAAGGGAGGATGCTCCCTGTATCTTGATGCTGTTTCCAGAAACCTGCACACCGGGGACCTCGCCCCTGATCATATCGTATATATTTTTATAGGACGCATACTTTGGATTTGTGCCGTCTATCTTACTGACAGTGCTTGTCATGTTCCTTCTTTTAACCTTTCCGTAGCCTATGTCGACAACATCTTCTCCGGGATCGGGAACTGTGCTGACCTGATCGGGCACCGTTCCTTCAAACTGGAAATTTATCCTTGTCCTTCCGTTGATTTCCTGCTCAAGAATCCCGCTAGTAAGTGTCAGGATACCTATTTTTTTCACCTCCGGTTTAACCTTTATCTTATAGTAACCTTTGCCGTTGGTGACGTGGGTAGTCTCAAGCCCGTCGATTGTAACTATGGCATTAGATATGCTTGCCTGAGTGCCGTCGGTCACATATCCGGTTATTGTAATTTTTTTCCCGGCTTTCTGTCCCTCGGTTACCGCGAAAGGTATCAGGGCAAGTATTAATAAAAAAAATATTCTGTTTTTCATTTTGTGAGTATTGATTAAAATTTAATGCAAGTTATATGTACTTTGGGGAACAAACAATTAATAAATGTTAAATGTTTTTATTTGTCGGTTCCCCTGAGCAGGTTGATCACTATAACACCGTTTGAGCCTCTGACTCCATAGATCGATGCAGAGGATCCTTTCTCTCCCGTTTATGGGTTCTTCCAGTTAGCCTCTCGTCTGGGTAAGGATTCCAATCAAAGTGCTTTCCCGATAAGTGTTGCCGATGTGCACCTTTCCACCCGGACGTTCACATATTCTCCTTTTTTGTGTCCTTCTGCCGGAAAAACGACAACCTTGTTATGGGATGTCCTGCCCGAAAGAAAATCCTGTGATCTTTTCGAGAAATCCTCTGTAAGGACTTCAAAAACCCTGCCAACATCCTGTTTTTTTGACTTTGCCGAGAGAGTATTCTGAAATGATATTATCTCATTAAGTCTTCTTGTTTTTATTTCTTCGGGAACATCATCGGGATATTTTCTCGCGGCCTTAGTACCGGGACGCTCACTGTATTTGAACATATAGGCAAAATCGTACCCGACCCACTCCAGAAGCGACAATGTATCCTTGTGGTCCTCTTCGGTTTCCGTGCAGAAACCTGTAATTATATCGGTCGAAATGGCACAGCCGGGGATTATTGAGCGGATTGCGCTGATGCGATCCATGTACCACTCCCTTGAATAATCGCGGTTCATAAGTTTAAGAATCCGGCTGCTTCCGCTCTGGGCCGGAAGATGGATATGCCTGCAGATATTCGGATATCTGGCGATAGTTTTGAGAAGTTCATCCGATATGTCTTTCGGATGAGAGGTTGAAAACCTCACCCTCAGAGAGGGATCAACGAGCGCTGTCATTTCAAGGAGATCCGGAAAATCAACGTGACGGTCTTTATCTTTCCAGTTGTACGAATCGACATTCTGGCCCAGAAGTGTCACCTCTTTGTATCCTAAGGCAACAAGGTCTCTTACTTCATTCACCACCGAAATCGGATCACGGCTTCTTTCAGCACCTCTTACATAGGGCACGACGCAGTAGGCGCACATGTTGTTGCAACCCCTCATTATCGAAACAAAGGAGGTAACGCCGTTCAGGTCCATTCTTACAGGATTAATGTTGGCATAGGTTTCCTCTCTCGACAGCAGGACATTAACTGCTTTATGACCGGTTCCCGCTTCGGAGATAAGGACAGGAAGATCCCTGTATGAATCGGGGCCTGCTATCAGATCAACGATATGTTCCTTTTCAAGTATCTGTTCCCTCAGGCGTTCAGCCATGCATCCCAGCAATCCGATCACGGCATTGTTCTTTCTTTTAAGATGTCCTATTGCCTTCAGCCGTCCCCATATCCTCTGCTCGGCATTATCCCTTATGGAACAAGTGTTGATAAGGATAAGTCCGGCCTCCCTTATGTCGGTGGATAGCTCGTAGCCATTCTCCGTCAGTATCGAAGCCACCACCTCGCTGTC
>JAVEZS010000011.1:0-63874 GCA_034002885.1 Bacteroidales bacterium | reverse complement strand
CCTGCGTCCTGCGTCCTGCGTCCTGCGTCCTTCTTTCTCCCCTTCGATCTTCTTCTTCCCCACCGCCTGCGTCCTTCTTTTCTCGCAGATGTTCGCAGATTGAAATCCGCAGATAAGCGCAGAGACTTTTACAACCCCTTCAACTCCTTCAACTCCTTCAACCCCTTCAACCTCTTCAAATTCTTCAACTCCTCCCTTAATCAGCTTACAAAAGTATCAACAATGCTTCATGTATTAAAGAAATATTTAATTTTGCATCAGAAATTAAAAATTTCAGGTCTATGTCAGGTCACAATAAATGGTCAACGATAAAGAGGAAAAAGGGTGCCAATGACGCCAAAAGGGGCAAGATCTTCACAAAGATCATAAAGGAGATTATCATTGCAGCGAAGGAAGGTGGCGGTGACCCTGATTCAAATGCGCGGCTGAGGCTGGCGATACAGAATGCCAAGGGAGCAAACATGCCCAAGGATAATATTGAAAGGGCGATAAAGAAAGCAGTCGGCGCCGATGCCGCCAGCTATGTCGATGTAACATTCGAAGGCTACGGCCCCGGCGGAATAGCGATCTTTACCGAATGTCTTACAGATAATAACAACCGCACCGTTGCATCTGTAAGATCAGCCTTCAACAAGCATGGTGGCAAGCTTGGCACGAACGGTTCGCTCAGTTCCCTTTTTGACAGGAAAGGTATTTTTACGATAAGCCTGGAGAATGTTTCGAAGGACGACCTTGAGCTGGAACTCATTGATGCCGGAGCTCAGGATTTTGAATCGGACGAGGATACTCTCTCCATAACCTGTGCTATGGAAGATTTCGGAAGTCTGAACAGGAAACTCAATGAACTTGGAATAGAACCCGAGGAAGCAGCCCTCAAGAGGATTCCGAACAACACGAAGACTCTTGATATCGAATCGGCAAAAAAAGTCATGAAATTTATCGAGACTCTTGAGGATGATGATGATATACAGAATGTTTATCATAATCTCGAGATAACCGACGAGCTGGCGGCAGAACTTGAATAAAAGCTCACCATGTCAAGGAACATCCTGATATTTATTCTTCTCTTTGCTTTCGCTGAAGGTCTCGCTTCTGCACAGGGTTCGGGTTTTACCTCATCGCTCCTCGAAAGGGGAAGCTACGACCCGGGCGCCGGCGAACTCAGGATAATCCACGACCCCGGCATTGATACCCTCATTTACAGGTATATTCTTTACAACAGAAGGCTCGGGGGAGGTATGGATGGCTTCAGGATCCAGATCTACAGCAGCTCAAACAAGAACGCCAGGGAGGAATCGGCCAAAACTAGGGCTGAGTTCATGAGCAGGTTCCCTGATATTGTATCATATGCAAGTTTTGAAAGGCCGGGATACTATAAAATCAGAGTCGGCGATTACCGTACCCGCGTGGAGGGAACAAAATACCTGCTAATGGTCCGGAATGTCTTTCCGGACGCGTATCTTGTTCCGGATATCATCAATTTCCCCGATCAGAAAAAGAATTAGACATGAGCGAAAATGTCTTACATGAATGCGGCATTGCCTTGTTGAGATTGCGAAAGCCGCCCGAATACTATTTTGAAAAATACGGAGCCTGGGACTGGGGCCTTCAGAAGATGTACCTGATGATGGAGAAGCAGCACAACAGGGGGCAGGACGGAGCGGGCCTTGCAGGGATAAAGCTGAGGGTAAAACCTGGCAACAGATTCATCTTCCGCCAGAGATCGAACAAGGCAAATCCGATAAAGGATATTTTCACCCTTATCTATGAGGATATATCCAAAATCCGCCAGGCAAATCCGGGAAAATTCAGCGACCCTGAATTCATCAGAACTAATGTGCCATTTGCCTGCGATGTATACCTCGGACATCTCCGTTACGGTACTTTCGGGAACTACAATATCGACTACGTTCACCCCGTAAGCCGCGAAAATAACTGGAAATCCAGAAACCTCGTGATGGCGGGTAATTTCAACCTGACAAACGTGGGGGAGATCTTCAACAACCTTCTTGATCTGGGTCAGACACCTGTAGATTTTTCAGACACAGTCACTATCCTCGAAAATGTCGGACACAGGCTCGATGAGGAGAATGAAAGGGTCTTCAGGTTTTTCAAGGATCAGGGATACACGAAAAAGGAGATAACCCCTCTTATTGAGAAGAACCTTAACCTGGGAACGGTCTTAAGCAAAGCCAGCCGGAACTGGGACGGCGGTTACGTAATGGCAGGAATGGTCGGCCATGGAGACTCATTCGTGATGAGGGATCCCGCGGGGATCAGACCGGCTTTTTATTATGTCGATGACGAAATCGTCGTGGCTGCCTCGGAGAGGCCCGTGATACAGACCATATTCAATATAAGAACGGATAAAGTAATAGAACTTCCTCCCGCATCCGCAATAATAGTTAAGGCATCAGGGGAGACTTCAGTTGAGCAGATAAGGGATGCAGCCCCGCCGAGGAAATGCTCTTTTGAGAGAATTTATTTTTCGCGGGGTACGGATAAGTCTATCTACAGGGAAAGAAAGAAGCTCGGGGAACTGCTTACCCACAGGGTTCTGAAGTCAGTTGACTACGACACCGAGAATACCGTCTTCTCATACATCCCCAATACTGCCGAGAGTGCATTCTACGGCCTTATAAAAGGAGTTGAGGATTATATTAACAAGTCGAAGCTTGATGCAATAACTGAGAATTACAGCTCTCTCTCGCGCGAGGAACTTTCGAGGCTCATCGGACTCAGGCCAAGGGTTGAGAAGATCGCCGTCAAGGATGCGAAACTCAGGACCTTCATAACGGAGGACGCAGGAAGGGACGATCTTGTTGGTCATGTGTACGACGTTACCTATGGAGTTATAAGAAGGGGCATCGACAATCTAGTCGTTATCGACGACTCAATTGTAAGAGGAACAACTTTGAAAAAGAGCATCATAAGGATACTCGACCGCCTTGAACCGAAAAAGATCGTTGTAGTATCGTCGTCGCCCCAGCTCCGGTACCCCGACTGCTACGGAATCGATATGGCCAAGCTCGGCGATCTAATCGCTTTCAGGGCGGCTGTGGGCCTTCTGAAAGACAACGGGATGGAGGATGTACTTCAAAAAGTTTATGAGGAGGCAAAATCCGAGATATTAAAGCCGGTGGATGAGAATAGAAACCTGGTAAGGGAAATTTATAAACCCTTCTGCACCGACATGATATCAGCAAAGATATCTTCGATGCTTAAGTCGGATGATATCGGTGCAGAGGTGGAGATTGTCTTTCAGTCGATAGAGGGACTTCATAATGCCTGTCCCGGACATACGGGCGACTGGTATTTCACAGGCGATTATCCCACGCCTGGAGGGAACAAGGTGGCTAACCAGTCGTTCATTAATTATATGGAAGGAAGAAACGAGAGGGCTTACTGATTATCGTGCGAGAACCAGGTAATCCTGAAGTCTTTCTTGTACGAGGCAAGATGCCTGTTTATCTTTTCGACGTAAATATCCCTCAGGGTTATCATTATGCCTGTCTCCTCCACATCACCGAACTTGTGATTGATAAAGGTTCCGAATGTCCTCATGGTTGGGGATAATCCCATGTATGCGTTGATAAGCGGCGGGATGTTCTCGTTCAGGTTCCTCACCTCCCTCGAAAGTATCTTGTAATCGTCCTTGTAGCGCCATCCGGTGAATATCCGCTTCATCTCATCACTGTTTATGTTGAGTTCGGCAGGATCTAATGGAACAACAAGCCCTTCAGGATCGTCGAAATGCTTCTTGAGAAAATACAGGATCATGTTCCTTGCCCTCTGGTTAAAATGAGGGTACATGGTAACCTTCCCGAAAAGATATTTGAGATGATGATTGTCGAGGATAATGGCGCCAAGACCGTCCCATAGGTTGTCGAGGGCGTAAAGGCTCTTGCGTCCCATATTCTTCGACTGGTAGTCGGGGTGGACAAAAGAGCGGCCAAGCTCCATCATATGGGGGAAGTACTTTTTCAGGAATTTGTCAGAGAACCTGAAGTAGGATGATGAAGCAAGTTTTGAAACGTTGCATGTTGTACAACCTTTAGGGGGAAAGTAGAGTCTGTAGCCCCCAACCAGTTCCTGGTTCTCCGGATCCCATACTATGAGCTGTTTCTGGGGATCTTCAGGATCAATGTCAAACTCATCGATATCGACCTCCTTCCCCGTACCCCCGCCGGCATGGCGGAAGGTGATTTCCCTTATCCGCCCAACCTCCTGCATAAGCAGCGGAGAACTGTTGTTGTCGAACAGATATACTTCATTGTTGCCATTGTTTGTCCTGCGCAGAAGCCTCTCGGGTGTCAGCTCTGACATAATCTGCTCTCTTGGCAGGGGATCTGCAACTGGTTTCATCCTGTACGAATTAGTTGAACGGATAAGAAACGTTTTTACTAAAAACGGCGAAAGTTAGAAAATTTTTTGTTTCGGTGTTTTTTCAGGGCAGGAATGATTTCAGGTCGTAGACTTTATCTTTTACCCACTCAGCCCATTCCGCTGTCGTTCTGGTCCGGTCAAAGGTCTGCCAGGGAATCGTCTTCCCGAAGACAAGATCGATTTTCTTCTCTTTCTGTCTGAACATTTCATCAACAAGATAAAGCATCTCGATGTTTGCTTTTATTCCCAGCAGGTTCCTGATATTGGAAAGGTTGTAGAAGAAGGATGAATTCCTACCCGAGAAATATGCCGGAACTATGTCCCTCTTGTATTGTATCGACTTGGAAATAAAGCTTTTATGCCAGGTAAGATCTTTGATGATCCCTTTCTTCTTTCTTGAGCAAAGTCCGGCCGGATAATAAAGGATCTGACTGTCGGAGGCATAAGCCTCTTCTATCTTCCTGGCTGAATCTCTGTCCTGTGCTCCGTGCTTGTTTATGGGAAGAAAGATTCCTGAAAGGTTGCCAATGTTCATCAGAATGTCGTTGACAGGGAATTTTATACTGTCATAGTGCTTCGACAGCTCGTTTATGAAAACAAGACCATCCAGTCCTCCCAGCGGATGATTCGAAACAAAAATATAGCGGCCTGACGGGGGTATATTTCCTTCTCCCGTTACGCTATAGTTTATTTTATAATGTTCCAGTCCCGCCTTCACGAATCCGGCATCCCTGAGCTCTCCGCATTTCGCAAGAAATTCATTTAGTTCATCCTGATGCACGATCCTTTTCAGGTAGCTTATTACAAAACCCGGAATTACTTTCGCGGCTCCCGGATTTTTGGATGCCAGCACCTTTTCCACATCAACCTGAAGTCCTTTATCTTTCATCTGTAGATTGGTTTTGATCGGTACAAAATTACATTTGTATCCGGATAAATTTCATCATCTGAAAAACAGGCATTATAAAATTAGCCGGTCATAACGAACCCACCCCCTAGATCACCTTCTCTACGTCGCAGAGAGGGTGAAGCATGAGCTATGCGAAGGCAGGGGATGAGTACATGAGAAAACAGGACAGATCTTATTAAATGGAATAAAAGAATTCAAAAGTTAGTGGAATGAAGTACAGTTATTTACGTAATAATTTACGTATTAAATTACTTATTTAATTACGTAATATATTACGTATTTCTTTTCTTGTCTCCGGAGGTATTTTCTCTGACGTCTGCAGCATTCTTTCCTTGAACCTGCTTCTAAGGTTTAAATTGTTTCAGTTGCTCCATTACGCTGTTTTATATCCTAAACTCCTCATTTATTGGATATCCCGTAAAAAAGTTATCAACATCTATTAAAAAAATGTGGAGTAAAGTGGAGTAAAGTGGATAATTTTTTCATACTTTAGCGTTTTTATAGGAGAAAAAGAGGAATGGCCACATTTATCGGTGATTATCCGTGCAGGGTGGATGTCAAGGGGAGGATCATCCTTCCTATGGCATTCAAGAAGCAGATGCCTGCTACTGCACAGGATCACTTTGTGGTCAGGAAGGATATTTTTGAGAACTGTCTGGTGCTTTATGCCATCGACGACTGGAACAGACAGCTGGAGAAGATCAGAAAGAAAATAAATCCTTACAACCGTGAGCATAACATGTTCCTGAGGAATTTCTTCAAGGGAACAGCCGAGCTTGTGCTCGATAGCAACAATCGTATGCTGATACCCAAAAGACTGCTCGACCTTATCGGAGCGGGAAAGGATGTCGTTCTTGCCGGACAGGACGGGAGAATTGAGATCTGGTCGGCAGCTGTTTATGATACTATCGGGATGCCTGCTGATGACTTTGCTGATCTGGCTGAAAAGCTCATGGGTGGAAGTATAAATGAGTCTATGGAGTAATGTTTTACCACGTGCCTGCCTTGCTTGATGAGAGTGTCAGGGGACTTAACATCCGTCCTGACGGGATATATGTTGACGTTACTTTTGGCGGGGGAGGTCATTCGGCGGAAATACTGAAAAGGCTGAAGAAAGGAAAGCTTGTTGCTTTTGACCAGGATGAGGATGCAAAGCGGAATGTACCCGACGACAAAAGACTGATATTCCTGGGTCAGAACTTCAGGTTTCTCAGGAACAACCTTAAGTATCTGGGGATCGAGTCTGTCGACGGGATAATTGCCGATCTCGGGGTGTCGTTCCATCAGTTCGATGAGCCTGAAAGGGGATTCACCTTCAGACAGGATGCGGCTCTCGACATGAGGATGAACAGGAAGGGTCCGGTTACGGCTGCCAGTCTGCTGAAGAACCTCGGGGAAGCTGAACTTGCAAAGCTGTTTTACGATTATGGAGAACTGCTTAACGCGCGGAGAATTGCCAGAGAGCTTGTGGCAGCAAGGTCTGAGAAGCCACTCACAAGGGTAAGCGATATAATAGGAGCAATAGGAAAGATAGCTCCGCCGCGTCAGGAAAACAAGTTCTATGCACGGGTGTTCCAGGCGCTGAGGATAGCGGTAAATCACGAGATAGAGTACCTGAAGGAAATGCTCGGGCAGTCCCTTGAAGTGCTCTCTAAGGACGGAAGGCTGGTGGTGATAACCTATCACTCGCTCGAAGACAGGGTGGTGAAGAACTTTATGAGGACGGGGAACTTTGAGGGAGAAGAGAAGAAGGATTTCTACGGGAACCTGATCACCCCTTTCAGAACAATAAACAGGAAGGGAACGGTACCCAATGATATGGAAATTGAACTTAACAGGCGGGCAAGGAGCGCAAGACTCCGGATTGCGGAAAAGATATAGCAATGGCAGAAGCCAGGGAAACAGATGAAAAAGGTAAGAAGGCAAAGGGTTCTGGTTTTATGAAGGAACTCCTCAGCGGGATTCTTGTCTCCGACAGGATAGTTCTGAAGAACCTGTGGTTCATCATCTTCCTTACTCTTCTTGGTGCTCTCTACATTGCCAACCGCTTTAAAGCCGAAAAAATAACACGTGAAACTTCAAAGCTGACCAGGGAGGTGAGAGACCTTAAGGCTGAATCGCTCTCAACCTCGGCTACGCTGATCTTTGTAAGCAGGCAGTCGGAAGTGTACCGGAGGGTAAAGGAAAAGGGAATAGGACTTGAAGAACTCAAATCACCGCCCTATAAACTGGTTATTGATAAATAGTTGCGGAAATGGCCGTAAGGGAAGAAATAGTGTGGAGAAGTGCTGTGGTCTACTTTGTTCTGATCACGGTGGCTGTTGCACTGCTGGTAAAGATCCTTGTCCTTCAGTACGTTCAGAGGGGTAAATGGTCCTCGATGAGCGACAGGTATGTTTACAAGACTGCTGAGATGCCGGCTAACAGAGGCGACATTCTTGCCCGCGACGGACGCCTTCTCGCGAGCTCTGTACCTTACTACTCAATTTATATGGACACCCGCAGCAGCGGAATGTCGTCGTCAACCTGGTCGGACGGAATAAACGGCCTCTGCGAGGGCCTCTCGAAATATCTCGGTGTAAGGTCGGCTGAGGGATGGAAATCAGTGATAACAGCTGCACGCAAGCGCGGCGACCGCTATTTCCTTATAAAGAAAAAGGTCGATTTTGCTACTCTTAAAAAGCTGAAGGAGCTTCCGATCTTCAGGGAAGGGCAGTTCCGGGGAGGTCTTGTTGCACAGCCTGAGAACAGAAGGATACTCCCGCACGATGAACTGGCAGCAAGGACAATAGGATACCTGAGCATGGAAGAGGAGGGAACCCGTGTCGGACTTGAGGGATCATTCAATAAGGATCTTGCAGGTAAAAACGGGATTGTTGTGAAACAGCGCCTCACGGGAGGCGACTGGATAACCGTAAATGAGAGCGAGAGTGTCGAGGCCAGCGACGGGAACGACATAGTGACCACTCTCGATGTCGATCTTCAGGATGTTGCATCCAGCGCTCTTGAGAGCCAGCTCAGAAAGCATAACGCACATCACGGATGCGCCATACTTATGGAAGTGGAAACGGGCGATATACGAGCTATTGCCAACCTTGAGCAGAGAGGCGACGGAACATATCACGAAACCTACAACTATGCCATAGGTGAGAGCACAGAACCCGGATCAACATTCAAACTGCCGGTTTTAATGGCGGCTCTCGAGGATGGCGTCGTAGATACGGGCGATATTGTAGATACAGGTAACGGAACAGTTAAATTCTACAATAAGATCATAAGGGATACAAAGGAGGGAGGCTACGGCAAAATAACAGTTAAGGAGGTGTTCGAAAAATCATCCAATGTAGGTACCTCAATAATAATAAATGAGCACTACAAGGACAGGCCGAAGAAATTCGTGAACAGGCTTTATGAGATGAGGCTTGATCAGCAGCTGGATCTTCAGATAAAGGGAGAGGGAAAGCCTCTGATAAGAGATCCGGGCGACAAGCTCTGGTCGGGACTATCACTTCCGATGATGTCGCATGGTTATGAGGTACAGATGACGCCGCTGCAGATACTCACATTCTACAATGCCGTTGCAAACGATGGAAAGATGATGCGCCCCAGGTTCGTTACGGAAATTAGCCGCAACGGTCAGGTAATAAAAAGCTTCGGAACGGAGGTCCTCGACAATTCAATAGCATCGAGGTCGACAATAAAAAAGGTAAAGGCAATGATGGAAGGTGTAGTGGAGCACGGTACCGCCACAAACCTCCGAAATGCCGACTATAAGATAGCAGGCAAAACAGGTACCGCGCAGATAGCACGCGACAAGCATGGATACAGAACAGGAGCAAGGATGTCGTACCAGGCTTCATTCGTCGGTTACTTCCCTGCCGAAAACCCTCTTTACTCCTGTATAGTGGTAGTCAATGCCCCTTCAAACGGAGTGTACTACGGAAACATTGTTGCAGGGTCGGTATTCAGGGAGATCTCCGACAAGGTGTATGCGACAACATTCTACAGGGAATTCAGAGCTGAGAGCAGGGACGATGTAAAGAAATCAGCTCCGGAGGCTGGCAACGGCTACAGCGATGATATCAATGAGGTTCTGGGAAGTCTCGATGTTCGTTACAAAAGGACTTCAAAGGAGGACTGGGTAGCAACCCGGGAAAATGGCGACACTATCCGCCTGGTGGGAGTAAGCCTTAAGGAAGGCCTGGTTCCCGATGTAAGGGGAATGAGTCTCCGCGATGCGGTTTATCTTCTTGAGAATTCAGGCCTCAAGGTCAGATACAGCGGAAAGGGAAAGGTTCTGAGACAGTCGCCCCAGCATGGGGCGAGGATCAGCGAAGGCTCTGTTGTTTCACTTGATTTGAACATGTAGCAGGATATGGCACGGATAAGTGAACTTATAAGGAAGATACCGGTAATTGCAACAAGGGGCGATGTGGATCCGGAGATAGAAAGGATTGAATTCGACTCAAGGAAGGCGGGACCAGGTACCCTTTTCGTCGCAGTGAGGGGAACAAAGAGCGACGGTCATGATTTTATCGGCAGCGCCGTTGCTGCAGGAGCCGTAGCAGTTATTTGCGGGAAGATTCCCGGGAATGCATCTGATTCAGTACGCTGGATCGCAACTGCAGATCCTGCTGAAGCGCTGGGAATTGTTGCATCGGAATTCTATGGTAATCCATCCTCTTTGCTGAAACTTACAGGTGTGACAGGCACAAACGGCAAAACCACCACTGCTACCCTTCTCTACAGGATGTTCTCGGCGCTGGGTTACAAATGCGGACTCTTTTCTACGGTATGCAACTACATTGCAGGAAGGGAACTTCCGGCAACCCATACAACACCCGATCCGGTGGTTCTCAACAGGACCCTTGCCGAAATGGTTGAAGAAGGCTGCGACTACGCCTTTATGGAGGTGAGCTCTCATGCCGTTGACCAGAAACGGATTGCAGGTCTTGTTTATGCCGGAGGGATATTTACCAACCTCACGCACGATCATCTCGACTATCACCTCACTTTCGATAACTACCTGAATGCAAAGAAGAGATTCTTCGATTCACTTGGTCCCGGAGCATTTGCCCTTGTAAATGCCGACGACAGGAACGGAAAGGTGATGATCCAGAACTGCAATGCCCGCAAATATTACTTTTCGGTAAAAAGCATGGCAGACTTCCGTTGCAGCGTGATAGAGGAAGATTTCGGGGGAATGCACCTGAGGATACAGGGCCGGGACGTTTGGACGGGCTTTACAGGCGATTTCAACGCATCAAACCTTCTGGCTGTCTATGCAAGCTCAGAGCTTCTGGGAGCAAAAAGCGATGAGATACTCACAGCCCTCAGCAGCATGGGCCCTGTTCCGGGAAGGCTCGAGAAAGTTGCCTCAAAGGGAAGCATTTACGGAATAGTCGACTATGCCCATACACCCGATGCTTTGCTTAACGTCATAAGTACCATCAACAAGATCAGGGTCGAAGGGTGTCAGCTAATCACCGTCGTAGGGGCCGGCGGCGACCGCGATCGTACAAAAAGGCCCCGGATGGCTCTCATCTCGGCTGAAGGAAGCTCAAAAGTTATCCTTACATCCGACAACCCGCGTACTGAGGATCCCGAAAAGATCCTCGACGATATGGAAGCAGGTATTACACCTGAACTGAAAAAGAAAGTACTCAGAATTACAGGCAGGCGTGAAGCCATCAAAACAGCTGTTATGCTTGCCGCCGAGGGTGATGTCATTCTTGTAGCCGGGAAGGGCCACGAGACATATCAGGAGATAAAAGGAATCAGACACCATTTCGACGACAGGGAAGAGCTTAAGGCAGCCCTCGATTCAAGATACAATTTATAGAAGATGCTTTATTACCTGTTTACATATCTTGATAAACTCAACGTTCCGGGAGCCGGGATGTTCAGTTACATCTCGTTTCGTTCGGCAATGGCTGTAATAACCTCCCTGATTATCTCCCTTCTTATAGGAAAGAGGATAATCAGCTATCTCCAGCTTAAGCAGGTTGGCGAGGTAGTAAGGGATCTGGGACTCGAAGGACAGTATCAGAAGAAGGGAACGCCGTCGATGGGCGGGATAATAATTCTCGCTTCAATCATTGTCCCTGTTATCCTTTTTGCAAAGCTCGACAACGTCTATGTGATCCTTATGATCCTTACCACGATCTGGCTGGGCTTCATTGGCTTCCTCGACGACTATATAAAAGTCTTCAAAAAGAACAAGGAGGGACTCGCCGGACGGTTCAAGATAATGGGTCAGATAATACTGGGACTTATAGTTGGGCTGACGCTCTATTTAAGCGACGACGTTATTATAATGGAAAGAGTTTCCGTGAGGGAACTCACCGACGGGGAAAAGGTCGAGCTCCTTGATCCCAGGGAACCGTACATGCCCGACGGACAGGTCAACATGGAACGGAAATCGACAAAGACAACGATTCCCTTTGTGAAGAACAACGAGTTCAACTATGCATGGCTCGCGGCTTTTGTTCCAGTTAAGCTAAGGTCTTATTTTACCTGGCTGATCTTTGTTATCATAGTGATTTTCATCGTAACGGCCGTCTCAAACGGGGCAAACCTTACCGACGGGCTCGACGGGCTTGCAACAGGAACATCGGCAATAATAGGCACGGCTCTCGGGATACTTGCCTACGTGTCGAGTAACCGCATCTATGCTGATTACCTGAGTATAATGTATATACCTCATTGTGAGGAGCTTGTTATATATGCCAGTGCCTTCATCGGAGCGACGATCGGATTTCTCTGGTACAATTCATATCCCGCGCAGGTTTTCATGGGGGATACCGGAAGTCTTGCCCTTGGAGGGATAATAGCTGTGTTCGCAATAATAATAAGGAAAGAACTTCTTATCCCGATACTATGCGGCATTTTCCTGGTCGAGAATCTGTCGGTGGTTATTCAGGTTTCTCATTTCAAAAGGACAAAAAGAAAATACGGCACAGGAAGGAGAATTTTCCTGATGGCGCCGCTTCATCATCATTATCAGAAAAAAGGATTTCCCGAACCGAAGATAGTAACCAGGTTCTGGATTGTAGGAATAATACTGGCTGTAATAAGCATTGTTACGCTAAAGATCAGGTAGTTATATGAAGAAGATCGTTATACTGGGCGCAGGAGAAAGCGGGGCAGGTTCAGCAATACTTGCCAGGAAGAAAGGCTATGATGTTTTTGTATCTGACAATGGCACCGTCAAGCCCAGGTACAGGGAGATACTCGACGGCAACGGAATAAGATGGGAGGAAGGAAAGCACAGCGAAGATGAGATACTCTCAGCCGATGAAGTGATTAAGAGTCCCGGACTTCGTGAAGATGCTCCCATAATTTTAAAGATAAGGTCCGGGGGGATTCCGGTAATTTCTGAAATAGAATTTGCCGGAAGGTATGCCGAAGGCATCAAGATATGTGTTACGGGGAGCAACGGAAAAACTACTGTTACGAACCTGATTTATCATATCCTTCAGAAAGCCGGGAAGAAAGCCGCCATGACGGGTAATGTAGGCAGCAGCTTTGCAATGGCTGTCGCTGAAGGAGGTTACGATTACTACGTTATCGAGCTCAGCAGTTTCCAGCTCGACGGAATGTTTTCATTCAGGGCCGACGTGGCAGTTCTGATGAACATCACTCCCGATCATCTCGACAGGTACGGATATGATTTCCGGAATTACATCGATTCGAAGTTCAGGGTAACCCGGAACCAGACAGAATCGGATTGCCTTATTTACTGGGCTGATGACCCTGTCATAAAAAACGAGATGGCCTTAAGGAAGCCGGGGATGACCCTTCTTCCGTTCTCTGATTCCTCTTCGGAGGGGATGGCAGCCTATATCGAAAACAACGACCTGATAATTGATTACCATACTAAAAACAACCTTATGACCATTCATGATCTGGCATTAAAGGGCCGCCATAACCTTTATAACTCGATGGCTGCAGCCATTGCGGGGAAAGTACTTGCAATCCGGAAAGAGGTGATCAGGGAAAGCCTTGCAGATTTCCAGGGTGTAGAGCACCGCCTGGAACCTGTTATAACCGTTTACGGCATAAACTTCATTAATGATTCGAAGGGTACGAATGTCAACTCGACATGGTATGCCCTTGAGTGTATGGAAACAGAAGTGGTCTGGATCGCGGGAGGGATTGACAAGGGGAATGACTATTCCGAGCTTTTTTCAGTAGTAAAGCAAAAAGTCAGGGCAATAGTCTGCCTCGGAAAGGATAACCATAAAATATTAGAGGCTTTCAGTGACAAAGTTCCGACTATTGTTGAGACATCGTCAATGGAAGAGGCTGTGAGATCGTCATATTACCTGGCAAAAAAGGGGCAGACTGTGCTTTTATCGCCTGCCTGTGCAAGTTTCGATCTTTTCAGCAATTATGAAGACCGCGGCCGTCAGTTCAAGCAGGCGGTAAGGAACCTGTAAAAAAAACAGTATGCAACAGGGATGGCTGATACGGATGTTTAAGGGCGACAGGGTCATATGGGCCCTCGTTGTTGTTTTCATGATTTATTCACTGCTGGCTGTATACAGCTCTTCGGTCAGCGTTGCATATCTGAAACATGGAGGCAACACTACTTACTTCCTCAGAAGCCAGTTCTTCATGCTTCTGCTCAGTCTTGGAATAATAATAATCTTCAGTCATCTTCCCTACCGGATCTACTATTCGCTGGCAGGGCTCATCCTCCTCTTCTCGGTGATTTTGCTTATCCTCACCTTTGTTATAGGATCGAGGGTGAATGAAGCGGTGCGCACAATAGAAATCCCGGGTACCGGATTCAGGCTTCAGACATCCGACGTTGCCAAGGTGGCTCTTGTGATCTATCTGGCGAGAGCTCTCTCGAGGTTCAAGGACGAGCTCGGCAACTTCATGCTGGTAACAAGGTATCTTATGTTCCCGGTTGCTGTTGTTTGCGCTCTTATCATGCCGGAGAACCTTTCAACAGCGCTCATGGTTTTTGCGATAAGCATTACAATAATGTTCATCGGAAGGGTGCCTTTCAGGTTTCTGATGTCGTATATTGGAATGGCTGTGGTGGGCGTTCTGCTTTTTGCCATGGTTCTGAGCATGTTTACCGAGAAAAACAGGGTTGAGGTCTGGAAGAACAGGATCGAAGCATACTTTACGGGCGAAGTGGACGAGGACGAAGATTATCAGTCGAACCAGGCGAAGATAGCCATCTCGACCGGTGGTCTTTTCGGCAAGGCTCCGGGGAAGAGCACGCAGAGAAATATGCTTCCCCAGTCAAATTCTGATTTCATTTTTGCAATAATAATTGAGGAGTACGGACTCCTTTTCGGAGCAATTCCGCTTGTTCTGGCATACATGATTCTGCTGTTCAGGGGAATAACCATTGTGAGGAAATGCGAAACGGCTTTCCCGGCCTATCTGGTGATAGGCCTTATTGTGATGATCGTCATTCAGGCAATGCTGAACATGCTTGTAGCCGTCGGACTGTTCCCTGTAACCGGGCAGACACTGCCAATGGTGAGCTGGGGTAGGACGTCGGTCCTGGTAATAAGCTTTTCAATAGGCGCCATCCTGAGTGTAAGCAGGGTTATGAATGCCAGGATCAGGAAGGAAGATCTGGCCGAGGAAGAGAGAACCGATTTTGGAGAAAAGATATATGAGCCTGCAGCAACATAGAAAGGTAATAATCAGCGGTGGAGGTACCGGAGGACACATCTTCCCGGCCATTTCCATTGCCAATGCCCTGAAGAGGATCGACAGCGGTATTGATATCCTTTTTGTGGGAGCCGAAGGCAGAATGGAAATGGAGAAGGTACCGGCCGCAGGCTATCGCATTGTCGGACTTCCTGTGGCGGGCATAAGCAGAAAAAATCCCCTGAGTAATTTCAGGGTCTTTTTCAAGCTTTTAAAAAGCCTTCGCCTTGCAAGGAAGACACTGGAGGAATTCAGGCCCGACGTGGCAGTAGGGGTGGGTGGCTATGCCAGCGGACCCCTGGTGCGCCAGGCAGGAAAACTGGGTATCCCTGTACTGATTCAGGAACAGAACAGCATCCCGGGTGTAACAAACAGGTTACTGGCTAAGAAAGCTTCGGTTATCTGCGTTGCCTATGATGGAATGGAAAAGTATTTCCCGGCAGGCAAAATAATAAAAACAGGCAATCCGGTAAGGCAGGACATGAAGGATCTGACTTCTCACCGCGAAGAGGCGATCTCTTTCTTCGGGCTGAAAAAGGAATATCCTGTCATCCTGGTTCTCGGTGGTTCGCTTGGAGCAGGAAGCATAAACAAGTGCCTTTCTGAACATATTGATCTGATGAACGGCTCTGACTGCCAGTGGCTCTGGCAGACAGGAAAATATTACTATGAGGGAGTAAAAAATATTCTTGACGGCCGGACAAAGGATATGATCTCAGCACGAGCTTTTATCGACAGGATGGACCTGGCTTATGCTGCCGCGGATGTGATTATCTCAAGGGCCGGTGCAGGTACAATATCAGAGCTCTGTCTCGCAGGGAAACCTGCCATCCTTGTGCCCTCGCCGAATGTTGCAGGCGATCATCAGACAAAAAATGCCATGGCTCTGGCATCAAAAGATGCAGCAATGATGATAAGCGACGATAAGGCAGCAGGTATACTCGTGAGTGAGGCATTAAAGCTTGTTTCCGACAGGGGCAGAAGGAAAACGCTTTCGAATAATATCTCGGAACTTGCGGAACACGATTCCGACAGGAGAATTGCGGAAGAGGTGATAAAGTTAATGAGAGGATGATTGATCTGAAGAACATAGAAGGATTTTTTTTCATCGGCATCGGCGGTATAGGCATGAGTGCCCTTGCCCTCTATTTCCGATACGGAGGCTATACTGTGGCAGGCTATGACAGGACCAGTTCGCCTGTTACCGGAATGCTTTCCGGCAATGGCTGCGAAATCACTTTTTCCGACGATATTGAAACAATACCATCTTTCTTCAGGAACAATCCGGACCGAAGGAAGGTGCTGATAGTTTATACCCCTGCAATACCGGCTGAGAACAGGATCATATCATTCTTCAGGAAAGAAGGCTACATGCTTCACAAACGGTCCGAACTTCTTGGAGAGATATCCTTGCACACCGATACCCTGGCAATCGCCGGTACTCACGGAAAAACGACCGTTTCGACAATGACCGCCCACATACTGAGGCAGTCACATGTCGGTTGCTCAGCCTTCCTTGGAGGAATCTCAAAGAACTACAATACAAACCTTCTGGTCGGCGAGGGAAGATTTACAGTAATGGAAGCGGATGAGTTCGACCGTTCGTTCCACCGGCTGAGACCTTTGATGGCCGTGGTAACATCAGCCGACGCCGATCACCTGGATATCTATGGCGACCAGGGTGAAATGGTAAAGGCTTATGATGAATTCTGCACGAAGATAAAGCCCGGAGGAAAACTATTCCTTAATTCGGCAGTAAAGGATATCATCGCCGTGCCTGAGCATGTAAGCTCCTTCACTTATGGAGCAGACAAAAATGCAGACTATAGTTACTCTGATGTAAGGCGTCAGAGGGAATATTACACCTTCGATCTCCATTCTCCGGAGATGAGCATTCGTAAAATTGATTTCCCCTTTCCGGGAATAATAAACATCGAGAATCTTACTGCAGCCATTGCCGTGGCAATGAACTGCGGTGTCACTGAGGAAGAGATAAGAAAAGCAGCCCTTCTTTTCCAGGGAGTAAGGCGCCGTTTTGACATCAGGATAAACATGCCCGGACTGGCGTATATCGACGATTATGCTCATCACCCCGAGGAGATAAGGGCATTTGTCGTTTCGGTGAAGGAATATTTCAGGGGAAGGAAGATAACAGGAATATTTCAGCCTCACCTTTTCTCAAGGACCCGCGACCACGCGGAAGGCTTTGCGCGGATCCTTGATCAGCTCGACAAAACAATTCTTCTTCCGGTTTATCCGGCACGGGAAAAACCGATACCCGGAGTTACTTCGGAACTGATATACGAAAAAATGACATCAGCGTCGAAGCTGATGATGAATATGGAGGACATTACTGCCAGTCTCGACGTTTCGGAACTCGATATTCTTGTAACAATCGGAGCCGGAGATATAGATACCCTTGTTGCACCGATTGAGGACTTACTTAAAAGGCAGAAAGTCTTATGAAGTGGCTTGTCAGGATATTGCTTCTTATTCCGTTACTGTACCTCGTGGCAGCTCCGGTCTGGTATTCGGAGATGCACAGTTCGATGCCATGCAAAAAGGTTATTGTAACAATAAAGGATTCCTCCGATTACCATTTTGTGACAAAAAGGGACATTCAGAACACTATAATAAGGCGCAACGGCAATCCTGTGGGAAAGACAGTGGGCGAAATAAAGACCGATGAAATTGAAGAGACCATGTCGTTGTACAGGGAGCTGAGGAAGGCCGAAGCTTACCTTACCATCGACGGGACGCTTCACGTTTATGCCGACCAGCGTACCCCCGTGATGAGGGTAATGGCGACCAACGGGGGCGACTACTATGTCGACAATGAAGGGGTTGTTATCAGGAGAAGGAACCTTTACACCCCCCGCCTTCATATCGTTGGAGGCAATGTAAACATAAGCCAGAAGATGCTTGACGGCGTCAGCGTTCTCGATACGAGCATAAAGAATACAATACTCAGGGACATCTTTCACCTTGTCGGTTACATTAACAGGGATGATTTCTGGTCGGCTCAGATCGACCAGATCTATGTTGACGGTAACGATGAGATCGATCTCATACCACGGGTGGGAAACCACATAATACACCTTGGAAGCGCTGAAAATTTTGAGGAGAAACTCAGGAACCTGGGTGTCTTCTACGACAGGGTCCTTCCTGAGGTGGGTTGGAACAAGTACTCGAGAATAAACCTGGCATACAAGGACCAGATAGTTTGCAGGAGGAGATAAACAGAAAAAACCATATATCAGATTATGAGCAAAAAGGAACAGTACGTAGCAGCAATCGACATCGGAACCACAAAAATTGTGGCAATTGTCGGAAAGAAGAACGAGAATGGAAAGATAGAAATTCTCGGTCTCAGCAAAGCTCCCTCAAAGGGAGTAAAAAGAGGTGTTGTTCAGAACATCGAAGAGACTGTGAATGCCATCCAGGCAACAGTCGAGGATGTGCAGAAGCTATCGGGAGTAAAATTCTCGGAAGTCTTCGTTGGCATAGCCGGCCAGCATATCAAGAGCCTTAAGACAAGGGGATACATTATGCGCGACTCTTTTGAGGATGAGATAAGGAAGGAGGAGGTTTTCAGGCTTATTGAGGATATGTACAAGATCCATGTCGACATCGGGGAGGAGATAATACATGTTATTCCCCAGATATTCATTATCGACAACGAAACGGGGATAAAGAGCCCTATCGGTATCTGCGGGCGCAGGCTGGAAGCCAATTTCCATATAGTGATCGGTCAGGTTGCAGCGGCAAAGAATATCGAGAAGTGTGTGCGCCGGGCAGACCTGAGCGTCAAGGACCTGATTCTTGAGCCTCTTGCTTCGGCCGATGCAGTCCTTACCGATGACGAGAAGGAGGCAGGAGTTGTTCTTGTTGATATCGGAGGGGGCACAACCGATCTGGCAGTTTACTATGACAACATTATAAGGCACACAGCCGTGATCCCGTTCGGAGGCAATGTAATAACCAGGGACATCAAGGAAGGCTGCGCTATCCTCGACCGTCATGCCGAGCAGCTAAAGCTGCAGTATGGTTCGGCTCTTGGGGACATTGCTCCTGAGGACAAGGTGGTCTCAATTCCAGGCATAAGCGGAAGGGAGCCGAAAGAGATCTCTTTCAGGAGCCTGGCCTATATTATCCAGTCGAGGATGGAGGAAATAATCGACATAGTGAATTTTGAGATCCAGAACTCGGGTTATGCCGACAAGCTTGCTGCCGGAATGGTAATAACCGGAGGAGGTGCCATGCTGAAGCATCTTCCCCAGCTTATGAAATTCAAGACAGCAATGGATGTGAGAATCGGCTACCCGAACGAAAACCTCTCGGGCAACGGCAGGAATGAAATAAACCAGCCAATGTATGCGACGAGTGTGGGACTTATCATAAGAGGCTTCGAGCATATCGAAACCTACAAGAAATCTTTTAACGCTGCTCCGCGCGAGGAATACGTGAGGACAAGGAAACCTGTTGCTGAAACTGTTGAAAAGGAAGTTGTTGACGACGTCAATGACGAGGCTGAAGAAGCAGCAGCAGCCGAAAAGGTTTCCATAACCGAAAAGATCAAACAGATGCTTTCAAAAATGTTCGAGGTTGAGGATCCCCGGATAAACTGATTTCTGATATGGTTTTACTGTTATGCTATTACTGTTCATAAACAACTAATAATTACCACAATGACAGATGAGATAATAAGCTTTGATCTTCCGGTCGAGAGATCATCCATAATAAAGGTCATAGGAATTGGTGGTGGGGGTAATAATGCCGTCAATCACATGTTTGAGCGGGGCATTAAGGATGTCAATTTTATTGTATGCAACACCGACCATCAGGCCCTGGCCAAAAGTCCCGTGCCAGTGAGAGTTCAGATAGGAGAGTCGATTACGGAAGGCCGGGGAGCAGGAAGCAGGCCTGAAGTGGGAAGGCAGGCTGCTCTCGAGAATATTAAGGATGTTATGAATGCCATATCGGGAAACACAAAAATGGTTTTTCTCACAACCGGTATGGGCGGCGGGACAGGAACGGGAGCTATCCCCGTAATAGCGAAAGCCTGCAGGGAAGCCGGCCTCCTTACAATAGCAGTGGTGACAATACCTTTCAAGTCGGAGGGTAAGATAAGAATCAAGTATGCCGTTGATGGAATATCCGAGCTAAAGGATAATGTTGATTCTCTTCTGGTTATCAACAACGAGAAGCTTAGGGAGATTTATGGCGATCAGGGAGTTTCGACAGCCTTTTCAAAGGCAGACGATATTCTTACAGTCGCAGTTAAGGGAATAGCGGAGATAATAACCGTGGCCGGTTATATAAATGTTGATTTTGCCGATGTTGAAACTGTAATGAGGGATTCGGGTGTGGCAATAATGGGTATGGGTCAGGCTTCGGGCGAAGGAAGGGCTCTGAAGGCAATTGAGAATGCCCTGGCATCGCCTCTGCTTAACTCGAACGACATCACTGGTGCTAAAAGCATTCTGATAAACATTGCTTCGGGCAGAGGAGAGAACGAACTGACAATGGACGAACTGGGCGAGATCACCGACTTCATGTACGAAACAGCATCCGAAGATGCACTTATTATCAGGGGTCTGTCTCAGGACGACAGCCTGGGCGACAAGATCTGTGTTACGGTTATTGCAACAGGCTTTCCGTCAAACAACATCTTTACACCCTACAAACGGCCAAAGCCTACAAAGGTGGAACTGCTTACAGTTGCCAGCCCGACGCCTCCCCATATTATTCCTGATAAGGGAGCAGATACTTTTACCGTTCATGAGCGTTCGCCAAAATCGATTATTTCGAATATCGATGATGAACTGCAGGGAGAACTCAATTTCCATTCGGTAAACAGTGCTGAGCAGATGGAACTGAGGGAAAGAAATACTCAGACCAGTGATGATGAAAAGGAAAATCGCGATACAACGCTTCAGAAGGTTAAGCATATGCAGAACTTCTTCAGAAAGGAGGGCCTTTCGAACAAGATTATAAAGGAGAATATAGAAACCTTTGAGGATGTTCCTGCCTATATAAGGCGCAATATGCCAATAGAACCGGGTGAGAAGGAGAACACCAGCAAGGTTTCCAAATTCACCCTTTCATCTGGCGAAAACAACGAACCGGTACTAAGGGAAAACAATGCCTATCTCAATGATAATGTCGATTAAAAAAGGGATCCTGAGAATCTCTGAGAAATCTCTTCTGCGTTTCCTTCTTCTTACCCCACGGGGAGAGATGTATTGAAACCGAAAAGAAAGAAGGTTTCCGGACAGTGTTGAGGATTTAACTCCGGCCTGCAGTACAGCTGAGGCAGGGACGTTATAAAATCCCCCATAATTCCTATATTTGCCGCTGATGAAGCAAATCATTACGATATTGATTATACTGGGTCTTTCATCTGTCGCGTTTTCTCAGCAGCCCGACACACTGAAACCGAAAATCATCAGGCAATGGAGCCTTTCCAAGGACTTCACCGAAGAGGTGGAACTTCCTTTCGATACACTCTTTTCACTCTTTAACCGTTACAGGCTGACGGATAGATACTCACCCCTGAATGCCACGCCGGGAAGTTACGGACTTCCTTTTTACCAGCTCAACTTTTTCGACAGGATAAGCGACCCCGACAAATACCTTCTCAGTTACTTCTATCCTCTTGCCTGGCAACCCGACCACTACATCTTTATGAACACCCAGGTTCCCTTTACCGAACTGGTATGGACCTTTGGTTCTCCCCGCCAGACCGCAGAGCAGACCTTCAGGATAAGACACTCGCAGAACGTGAACAGGTTACTGAATTTCGGGCTGGTATATGATATTGTTTATAACCTGGGTCAGTACAATTATCAGAGATCGTCAGACAAGAATTTCACATTTTACGGTTCCTATACCGGCGACAGGTATAAGGCTTACATGGCTTTCGGCCTTAACAATTTCAGGACCGGGGAAAACGGGGGAATTGCAGATGCATCCCAGCTTGATGATCTTGATACCCGCGATGTTGCTGTGAATCTCGGAGGGCTGAATAAAGCCGAGAGCCTTCTCAAAAACCGCAACTTCATGTTTGTTCAGAAATACCATGTCGGAAAAGGGATTAGGGCAGATGGCGACTCTGTTAAAAATACAGTTCCTGTTTCACATGGTCTTAACGGAACCTTCTCACATATCCTGGTCTTCGACGGAAACAGACGCACGTATTCAGACAACATGCCCACCTCGGGGTTCTACGATTCTGTTTATATAAGCGACAAAAGTACATTCGACTCATTATATGCACGAAGCATAAGTAACACGGTGAGATTCGATTTTTCGACGGGTGAGTCGAGGAAGGTGAGACTTGGAGGAGGGGTGGGCCTTCGCAATGAGCTTATCAGGTACAGTCAGATAGTTCCTACGCATGATACCCTGCTGTCAGACACTCTTGCATGGAACAGGCACAATAATATTATTGTCGGACGGCTTTTCAATAATATCGGAGACAAATTCCGCTGGGTAGCCACAGGAGAACTTTATCTCACCGGTTACAGGGCAGGCGACTTTAATCTTAACGGGATAATAAGCAAAACATTTGCATGGAAGAAAGGCCCCGCTACATGGAACCTTACAGGAAATGCGGCCATGAGAAAGCCTTCATTCTGGATTGAGCAATGGGGCAGCAACCATTTTGAATGGAAGAACGATCCTGCCAGGGAGTTCAGGTTGGATCTGGGGACCAGCTTTCTTTATCCGGCCCGCAATGCTGAAATGAGGCTGAACTACGCGGTTATTGATAATTATACTGATTTCGATACGCTTGCACTGCCCTCCCAGCACACCGGAGGATTGTCCGTTGCATCGCTTTTTGTCAGGAAAGACCTCCGCGCATGGAAAATGCATCTTTCAGCGGATGTTCTTATCCAGAAAAGCAGTAACAGCGAAATACTTGACCTCCCCCTTGTCGCCACAAGGAGCACCGGCTATTTTGAGCATCTCTTCAATTTCAGGAAGACTGACGGACAGCTTAACATGCAGCTGGGAGCTGAAGTGATCTATCATACCTTATATCAGCCTTATTCGTACATGCCGGCAACGGGAAGGTACTACAGGCAGGATAAGGTGAAAACAGGAAATTACCCTTTCTTAAATGTTTTCCTTAACCTTAAACTGAGACGGACGAGGATATTCCTTATGGTTGATCATGTAAACTCGGGACTTATGGGTTACGACTATTACATGATCCCGCATTATCCCATGAACGTCAGAATGTTCCGTTACGGCCTGGCATGGACCTTCTATGATTGAAAAATTATTGTATCTTTGCGCACTCCTGTCGGGAGATTTGTTTAACTAACATATTACTTTTGAACAAAAGCGTTTTTATTCTTTCTCTTTTTGCCGGGCTTATACTTTCTTCCTGTTCCGGCCATCACGGTGAGATAATCAAAAAGGATACAGTGGCTTTCGACCTCGATTCAATTAGATCAAGAGGAAAGCTTGTTGTTGTGAGTGATTTCAATTCAACGAATTATTTTCTGTACAGGGGCGAGCCGATGGGCTTTCACTATGAATTGCTTGAAGCCTTTTCGGATCATGTCGGTATCGACCTCGAGCTTGTCTCTGAAAATGATCTTGAGAATGCATTTGACATGCTCAATAGCGGAATGTGTGATATTCTTGCAATGGGTCTTACAATAACCCCGCAGAGGATGAAGTCTCTGCAGTTCACAGAGCCTCTCGACAGCACCCGTCAGGTGCTGGTTCAGAGAAAGCCGGGAAGACGTTCCGGCGGACCGTCTTCAGAGACTGACATATTGATGGAAATGACCAGCGGCGAATTGGCCCGGAAGACTGTTTTTGTCCAGAAGGGATCAGTACATGCTGAATGGCTTTCTTTCGTAAGGGAGCAGACAGGAACGCATTTCAGGATTGTTGAAGTTCCCTTTGAAGCTGAAACCCTGATTGAGCTTGTTAGCAAGGGAGAGATTGACTATACGGTATGCGATGAACATGTTGCTGAGGTGAATTCAGGTTATTACCCCGGAATAGATGTAAGTACTGTTCTCAGCAGTCATCAGCAGCTGGCATGGGCTGTAAGGAAATCAGGATCGGAGAACCTTAAGGAGGAACTCGACAGATGGATAAGAAGTTATAAGAAGACAAAGACTTACGCCATTCTGTATTCAAAATATTTCAGGAACCCTAGGGGCAGTTTAATTTTTTCAAGCGACTATTATGCCCTGGGGACAGGAAAGGTCTCGCCATGGGATGATCTTATCAAGGAATACAGTGCTGTGATAAAATGGGACTGGCGGCTTCTGGCCTCACTTATATATCAGGAATCGAGGTTCATTCCGGATGTAGTATCAGCTGCCGGAGCTTACGGTCTTATGCAGATAATGCCCGAAACAGGGAAGAATTTCGGTATCGATATAAAATCCTCTCCTGTGAACAACATAAGGGCAGGAATAAAATACATAAACTGGCTTCATGGGATCTTTGACAAGAGGATCCCTGATCCACAGGAGAGAATGAAATTCATCCTTGCCTCCTACAACGCCGGTCCGGGTCATGTCCTCGATGCAATGAAACTGGCTGAAAAGCATGGTCAGGATCCCACGATCTGGAACGATAATGTTGCTGTCTGGCTTCAGAGGAAGTCGGATCCCCTCTATTACAGGGATGAGGTGGTAAAGAACGGATACTTCACAGGAAAAGAGTCGGTTGCATTTGTTTCAGAAGTTCTTGGCAGATACGAGCATTACAAAAACATAATCGGGAACTGAAAGACCCAAGGGCATCCTTCCCCCGGATCCTTTAATGAACCGTTCACCGGGGCATGCAGAACATTTATCTGCTGGTTCGTGATTACTGACAGTGAATTTATTCCGTTCCGGAATTCAATCGGGTCAGTCGTATTTTATAGCCTTTACAGGAGTAATTCTGCTGATAAGCTGTGAGGGGATAATAAGCATCATTATTATTGCGGCCATGGTACCGGCATTCAGGAGCAGTATATGCGAAAGCTCAAGGTTGATCGGCACGGTCTTGATATAATACGATGCAGGGTCGAGCGAAATAATGCCAGTCTTAAGCTGGATAAGCGCAAGACCTATTCCGAAGAGGTTGCCCCATAAAAGTCCTTTTGATATAAGGTATGCAGCCTGGTAAAGAAACATCCTTCTTATTGTCCTGTTTTCTGCTCCCAGTGCCTTGAAGACACCTATCATATTCGTCTTTTCAAGGATTAGTATAAGAAGGCCTGAGATCATGTTGAAGCCTGCCACCAGAAGCATAAGGACAATAATTATCAGAACGTTCATATCCTGAAAGTTAAGCCAGTCGAATATCTGAGGGTATCTCATCCTGATATTTGTAACCTTTACCTGGTTTTCGCCCTCAACAAGCTTGTAGCCCACGGCATCCCTCACAGCCATGTGCATCTGGTCGAGCTTGTCGAAATCGTCAATGAATATCTCAAATCCGCTTACCTGGTCATCGCTCCAGCCGTTAAGCCTTTTGATATGTCCTATGTCGCAAAAGACGTACATCTTGTCGAATTCCTCCAGGCTTGTTTCATATATTCCGCTTATTGTAAACCTCCGGCTTCTGGGAGGTTCCTGGACAAAGTACATTGCAAACGAATCGCCTGTTTTGAGCATCAGCATATCGGAGATCCTCCTTGAGATTATGACGCTGTTGGTGCGGCCGGTATCTGTAACTGAGAAGGTGCTGCCCCCGACAATATTGCTGCGGAAGAAATCCCAGTCGAAATCACTTCCTATTCCCTTCAGGACAACTCCCTGGATGGCATCGCTGGTTTTTATTATTCCGGCTTTGGTTGCAAATACCTGGACATGCTTTATTCCCGGCATACTCTTGATTACAGGAATGAATTTCTGTGTGTCACTTATAGGAATGGTTTCAAGAGAATAATTCGAGTCGAAGTTCATTATCTGAATATTCGATCCGAATCCTACAATTTTGTCCCTTATCTGTTGTTTGAAACCCGTCAGGACAGCCACTGCGATAATCATGACGGCGAGCCCCATTGCAATCCCGGTGACTGCAATCACATTGATCGGCCTGGAAAAGGATGTCTCCTCGCGCCTTCCCCTGATAAGCCGTTGTGCTACGAAATAGGGTAGGTTCATCTAATAAAAATATGGCTAAAATTAGTAAATTCCGTTTGAAATCATTGCATTGCTGACTCAATAGCCATTAATATGGAGTGCTGTGTTCATGTACTCACCCCCTGCACGCCATTACTAACCTTTATACACATCTTTTTATATAGTTGGATTACTTCACTTCCATTTTACGTTCTACCCCCCAAACCTCCTGAAGATGGCATGTCTTCCCTGCTTGTTCTACCCCCCCATCCCCCCTGCCTTGCTCCGCCGAAGCGGCTACGCGAAGGCGCAGAAGGGGGGGCTTTAGAATGCTGTATTACAAACATTTACAGAGATATGTCAATTTTCAATACCTGCTCTGGATTAGCTTTAAATCCGAAAAAAGCAAATTATCTGAGTGTGGATAATTCCTGAACTACTATATCACACATTATTAGCTCCTTAGCCCCCCAGGGAGGTTGGGGGGTAGACAAAAAGGATAAACGGACTCTTATTCTAACTTGCACAAAGATGTGTATAAAGGGTAGCCTCCAGGGGGGGCAGGGGGGTGAAAAATAGCAGGAGTTGGACAAAAAAAGAATTCAAATAATCAAGATGTGTATAAAGATTAGACTCCGTAGAGAGGGGGATCGGGGGGTGAGTTCGTGAAGGACCGGATAATTTGTCAGGGACATTATTCATATGATGAAATTTATCCGGATACTAATAATAAATAGTCTTAGATTTACTGTATAAAATCAAAACATGAAGAAACTCATCCTTTATGCTGGTTTCACGGTCCTTATGCTCTGTCAGGCCGGATGCAGTGAAGCTGCAAAAACAGTGGTTCCCGGAGCCTGCCGGACAGATCAGTACACTAAGCTGATTAAAGACCGCTCGGTTGCCATTGTGGCGAATCAGACCTCGATGGTAGGTTCAACGCACCTTGTCGACACCCTTATTTCGCTTGGAATTAATATCAGCGCCATTTTTGCTCCGGAGCATGGATTCAGGGATCTTGCCGATGCGGGAGATATCATTCAGGACGGAAGGGACCCGGAAACAGGGCTGCGCATCATAAGCCTTTATGGATCGCATCAGAAGCCCACGCCCGAAGATCTCAGCGGGATCGATGTCGTGTTGTTTGACATTCAGGATGCAGGAGTTCGTTTTTACACCTACATCTCTACACTTCATTATCTTCTGGAAGCATGTGCCGAGAATAATGTCGACTGCATTGTTCTTGACAGGCCAAATCCAAATGGTTTTTATGTCGACGGCAACATCGGCGATACGGCATATCGCTCATTTGTTGCCATGGATCCCGTTCCTGTTGTTCATGGAATGACTCCGGGTGAATATGCGCTGATGCTTAACGGAGAGGGATGGCTGAAGAACGGAGTAAAATGCAATCTCAAGGTTATCAGCTGCGACAACTATACACATTCCACTTATTATGAGCTTCCTGTGAAGCCGTCACCGAACCTTCCGAACCAGAACTCGGTTTATCTATATCCTTCAACATGCTGGTTTGAGGGGACGAATATATCTCTTGGGCGCGGCACAGACTTTCCTTTTCAGGTTTTTGGTTCCCCTCTTCTTCCCGACAGAGGTTTCAGTTTCACTCCCGGGAGTGTGCCGGGGGCTAAGAATCCTCCTCTTCTCGGCGAGCTTTGCTTTGGGAAGGACCTGCGTAATGCACTTGCCGACGGGATAGTGCCATCGCCAGGAATAATTCTTGACTGGCTTATTGAGGCTTACAACGATTACCCCGAAAAAGAATCCTTCTTCACGCCTTATTTCGATGTGCTTGCCACTGGTCCAACCCTCAGGGAACAGATAACAAGCGGCATGAGTGCGTCTGAGATAAGGGCATCCTGGAAAGCAGGGCTGGATGATTTCAGCAGGATCAGGTCGCGATATCTTCTCTACGAATAGTAAGGGTAATTAGTTTCTGACGACAGTTAATTTAAAGGCGGAGGTTGTTGCCCGAATAGCTTTTCCATCTCTTCCCTGCTTACAGCGGGTATCTGTTTCTTGCGGAGTTTTCTGACCACTATCCTGGCTGTTTTGCCGGCTTCTTCTTTGCTTCTGAAAGGGATCTCTCCCTCGATGGCGGGTATATAGGGCTGATGGATAAAGGTCCTGCCGTCTTTCAGTACATTGTAACCCCATCCGGAATTATTACGGAAGAGTTCCACATCATAAGAATGCCCTCTTCTGATGAAGGCTGCTGTTATTATGGCAGCAACAGTCAGAAAGAGGGCAAGTACTATTAAGATCTTTTTTCTAGTCTTCGTCATTTGCCACGGCATCCGGATCAAATGCCCACAGGTCGTCGTAGTAATATCCCGAGCTTTTACCGGTTGTGATAAAACCCCTTGTTCCTATAGCGAATCCTACGGCCCCCTGCCTGACGGTTCCCTCGAAGTTCGATTTTTCTGTCCACAGGTCGGTTGAGGGATTATACTCCCATACTTCCACTCCCGTCGTTTGTCCGCCGGTAGCCAGGTAACCTTTTCCGTTTACAGAAAATCCGACTTTTCCTACGCCCTTTATGGTCAGGTATTTATCATCGAATGTCTCATCCGACAAGTTGGTGATTGCCCTTTTCTTTGTCCATGAATCACTTGAAGGATCGTACTCCCATAGGTCGGTCAGGTACTCACCGTTGTCGATTCCTCCGGTAACATAACCCTTGTTTCCTATTACGAAACTTGCGGCGCTGCTTCTCTTGCTTCCGCCGATACTCGATATTTTCTTCCAGGTATCTGATGCGGGATCATATTCAAAGAAGTCCTTGAAATAATATACGCTGTCGCCGGTTCCGACATATCCCTTGTTGTTTATCGACATGGCCACTGCACCTCTTCTTGCCGGGCCTTCGAAATCGGCTTTTCTTGACCATGAATTTGAAGACGGGTCATATTCGTAAAAGTCTTTAAGTCTGTTTTTGCCTTCCCATCCTGTTCCTACATATCCTTTGGAATCGGTACCGAAACCCACAGCCATGCTCCTTGCCACACCCGGAAAATCAGCTTTCTGAGTCCATGTATTCCGCGTGGGGTCATATTCCCAGAAATCAGTATGCCACGAATCCCCGTCATAACCTGTTCCGATATATCCCTTTGTGCCTATGGCAAAACCGACAGCATCAGAACGCGGTAAACCATCAAAGTCCGACAGTTCCACCCAGTTACCCACCAGTTCAACATCCTCGTCCCCCTTGCATGAAAACAGCACAGGAACTGCCAGGATCACCATCAGAACCATGATCAGGTTCCTTACCTCTTTGTACGTCATTTTCTGCTATGATTTTATTTATAATTCACACAAAACTATCTGAAGGACGGCTTAATTAAAAGCTTTGTAGATATATGCCAATAAATTGTAGACGAAAAGAACTAGTATATCGATAAATAAAAATTGAATATCACAATTACCGGATAATAGAGGCACTAATTTCACGTCTGCGCAGATATCATCAAAAAAAGGCATTACGTCTACAACTTAAGCCTTTTTGTATATTATGCTTTGTTCCCACCCCGTTTTGATATTCTTTTGCATAAACTGAATGCTTGATGAAGGGTATCTGGGAGGGAAGGAAAAGTAATAAAAAATATTCATTTCCAGCATATATTACGGTTGCTGTTATTTTGTTAACAGCAGCCATTCATGGTTCCTGTACCAAACAGGATGAATTCACTATAGGGAAAGACTTTATTGAATCACAGACCCGTCTTTTAGTGGTTGATACTTTCAGGGTCGATCTTTCAACCATTCTTCTTGATTCGGTAAGAAGCTCAGCTTCTCAGGTGATGCTTGCAGGCAATTATTCTGACGGATTTTTCGGATCGGTAAAATGTGAATCCTATTTTGATCTTGCGTATGAGACTTTCAGGGATCTTGAGGAGAGGGCTGTATATGATTCGGCCGCAATAGTTCTGCCGTATTCGGGATTCGTTTATGGCGATACCCTGTCACCTATGACTCTTCACGCTCATGTCCTTACGGAAAAGATCTCCACCTATAACGATGGTTACCTTTACACAACCTCTTCATTTGATTATGAGACGGAACCACGCGGAAGCATCACTTTTTACCCTTCGCCGGCTACCAGCTCCGACAGTGCAGTATTCATCCCGGTTAATGAGCTGGGAGAAGAACTTTTTAACAAGATAAATGAAAAGGATCCGGATGTTACCTCTGAGGAATGGTTTCTTGACTATCTGAAGGGTTTTCTGATCACCTCCGGATCAGACATCAATAACGCGGTTATCGGATTCGACGCAGCAGAGGGTAAGGTAGCTCTGAAGATATATTATCATCTCAGGCTTGAGGATCCTGTAAAGAAGGAGCTTACTGTAAAGATGGGTTTGTCAAACAAGCAGTTCAATCATATTGACCTCGATCTTTCGGGAACTCCCCTCGACAATATCCTTGCGTCCGGAAACAGGAAAAATTCAGCTTTCACCGGTAATAAGGCTTTCATGCAGGGGCTTACCGGTCTGATGGCAAAAGTGCAGTTCCCATCTCTTCAGGACATTTTTCTCGCTACTGACTGGAAGATTCTCAAGGCTGAGCTTATCATTGAACCTGAGAAATTCAGTTTTGAACAGTTCAGTCTTCCTGAAAAGCTGTATATATACGAAACTGACAGGGTAAGCAGGATAAATGCGATCCTGAGAGATGAGAACGACAACTCACTATCATCGCTCAAGGATGGAAACAACAGCCCCCTGGCTGCCATTCTCCAATACGACGAGATGTATCCCGAGGAAATAAGGTATACATTCGACATCACATCTTACCTCATCCGCGAATTGTCGGGGAAGTACTTCGAGTACAAGAGAGGATTGCATATTGCTCTCGATCAGGATTTTTACCGGAAGACTCTCGAAAGGGTGATCTTTGAGGGAAAAAATCCAAGGGTGAAGCTGAAGCTCTATTATTTAACTTATTGATCCGGAAATGCTGAGGATGCTTAAGACCTATATGATGCTGCTGGTTTTCGTTGTTTACGGATCTTTGTCCGTTCAGGCTCAAAGCACCTCATCACCATATTCTGTGTTCGGTCTTGGCTCGCTTGAGAGCAGCAGTGCAGGCCCTTTCAAGGCAATGGGAGGAACCGGCATCGGATTCCTTTCAAACAGGTCGGTGAACTATATGAATCCAGCGTCTTACAGCGGGCTCGACAGTCTGATCACGATTTTTGAGGTCGGATTATTCGGTAAGTACACAAACTTCTCGACATCAACTGAGAATCAATCGCTTGTAAATGCGAACCTCAAATATGTCCTGATGGGATTCCGCCTCACTCCCTGGCTGGCAACCAGCTTCGGATTTTCGCCCTACAGCTCGATAGGATACAACATCAACACGCTTAGCTACCTTGAAGGAACCAATCTCAGTTATCTCAAGACTTTTACCGGTGAAGGAGGAGTTAACCAGGTCTATCTCGGAGGATCAGTGAAACTTCTTAAAAATCTGGCAGTTGGTGTTAATGCTGCATATCTTTTCGGCGATGTTACCCATACTGAATCAGCCACCGGTTATTCGTACTATCTTGAAGACATAACCTATATCTCGAATTTTGACCTCAATTACGGACTGAATTACCAGTTCAACCTTGCAGGATTCAGGAATAACCTCGGAATAATATATGGAAGTGCCAAGACACTGAGTACAAGGAACACCAGGACCATCGAGACTGAAGCGGAAAGTCAGACTCTTAAAAAGAGGATATACAGGTACAGCATACCGAGGAATTTAGGAGTGGGACTTGCCGTTAACAAGGAGTATTTCAGTGCAGGTTTTGATTATGAGTGGAGCAACTGGGAGGACGTGGCTATTGAAAACTCCATAGTGCGCACCCGCAATGCAAACAGGTTCTCTTTAGGTGTGGAATTTCCCTCCTTAGGTCTGAACAAGGGAACAGGAAAGATGCTTTTTTACAGGTTCGGGGGTGAGATACGCGAGTCGTTCATGGTAATAGACAATACACCTGTCACCTACAGGGCTGTTACAATGGGAGCAGGGATTCCCCTCAAGGGAGTTTTCAGTGTCCTCAACCTGTCGCTTGAGCTGGGACAGAATGGTACGACGAGGAACGGTCTGATAAAGGAGAGTTTTGCTGTCTTTCATTTCGACATGTCGTTCCGCGATGTCTGGTTCAGAAAGAAGCTTTACAATTAATAGTTACACAAGATTTTTGTTGATCATATCAAAAAAAGAGGATCTGTACGATTCTCCGATCGGTATCCTCTGATTCCCTATTACAATCCGGCTGTTTTCTATCATTTCAATCCTGTCGACTGAAATGATATATGATTTGTGAACCCTGGAAAATGAAGTGAGAGGGAGTTTTTCCATAATGTTTTTCATCGTTGTTTTCGTCATTATCAGCTTTCCTTCGGTATAGATCTTTACATAATCCTTCAGTCCCTCTATGTAAAGGATCTCATCAAGATCGACTCTTATGGTTGTGTATTCGACCTTTACCATAATGAACTTGTCTGCAAGGGTACCTTTCTCTTCGCTCTGGTCTCCGGGCATTGTTTTCAGTCGTATCAGCTGATAGGCCTTGTTTACGGCTTTTGAGAAACGGTCGAAAGCAAATGGTTTTACTATATAATCGGCGGCGTCAGCATCAAAACCCTCAGATGCATATTCCCTGAAAGCTGATACAAAAATGACCATCGGAGGGTTGTACAGGGTTTTAAGAAACTCGGGTCCTGTGATCTGGGGCATGACGACATCCAGGAAAATCAGGTCTGTCTGGTTGTTATTCAGAACCTGAACTGCTTCCTGCGGGTTTGTAAAGGTTGCTGTGAGATTCACTGACGGAATTTTCGAACAATATTCCCTTATGAGCTTCAGGAAAGAAGGATCGTCGTCGATCGCAATGCAGTTCAGAACATTGTTTCTCATTCTTTATCTCCTTTCATATCCTTCCCGGGTATGCCTTAAGTGCTTCAGCCAGTGTTTCCATCGCATTTCCGAGGTCGGTGGTATTCAGAACATAGGCTATCCGGGCTTCATTTTTTCCAAGCCCCGGGGTGGAATAGAATCCCGAAGCAGGAGCAATCATCACAGTCTGGTTCATGTATGAGAAATCCTTCAGCATCCATTTTGCGAATATGTCGGCATCATCCACAGGAAGGGATGCAACTGTATAAAAAGCTCCCTTTGGTTTGGGGCAGTAGACCCCCGGCATGCTGTTCAGAGCTTCGACCATAAAATTTCTTCTTGCAGTATATTCCCTGTTCACCTCCTGAAAATACTCCGGAGGAGTGTCGATGGAAGCCTCTCCTGCTATCTGGCCTAATCCGGGAGGCGATAACCTTGCCTGTCCAAACCTGAGGGCTGTCTGTATAATGTCCCGGTTCCTTGAGATCATTGCTCCGATCCTGATACCGCATTCACTGTATCGTTTTGAAACCGAATCGATCAGAATGGTATTATCCTCTATTCCTTCAAGGTTCATGGCTGAGAAGTGGACTGCACCGTCGTAGCAAAACTCGCGGTATGCCTCATCGGCGAAAAGAAAAAGATTGTGTTTCCTTACTATGTCCCTCAGGGCTCTCAGCTCGTCGACCGAATAAAGGTAGCCGGTGGGATTATTAGGGTTACAAATGATTATTCCCTTTGTTTTTGATGTTATCTTCTTCTCAATTTCACTGACGGGCGGAAGTGCAAAATCATTGCTGATATAGGAAGTGACCGGAACTATCCTTATCCCTGCTGCAACGGCAAATCCGTTATAGTTGGCGTAGAAGGGTTCAGGGGTAATAACCTCATCACCGGGGTTTGTGCATGTCAGGAGTGAGAACAAAACAGCCTCAGAGCCTCCGGTTGTTATAAGGATATCGGTATATTCGATGTCAATGCCGATGCCCTGATAGAAACCAGCAAGTTTCCGCCTGTACGATTCATTTCCTGCCGAATGGCTGTATTCTATTGTTTTGATGTTAAGATTCCTTAAAGCATCCTTCGCCACATCCGGTGTGGGAATGTCAGGTTGTCCGATATTCAGATGGTATACCCTGACCCCTAAGCGTTTTGCTTCCTCTGCAAAAGGCACAAGTTTCCTTATAGGTGATGGTGGCATCGTTTTGCCTCTTTCTGATACTGATAGCATATAAATACTTATGGGTAAAACCTTTATTTGTTGAGCAAAATTATGAAAATTCCTGATTGCAGACAGATTATTTAAATTATTCTGTAACTCTTTAGTGCAGTGTCGGAACTTCATTTTCAAAATTAGAGTTGTGCTTTTTCTTTCTCACCCCGGGGATATGACATATTTTTATAATTTTGCAATCGCAACGAACTTACCATAAAATCAGGTTTATGATGGAAATTCCTTCGAGATATGAGCCTGCAAAAGCTGAAGGCAAGTGGTATGACTACTGGATGAAGCATGGCTTCTTCAGGAGCAAACCCGATAACAGGGAGCCTTACACAATCGTGATTCCTCCTCCTAATGTGACAGGTGTTCTGCACATGGGGCACATGCTGAACAATACCATTCAGGATGTGCTTGTGAGGAGGGCCAGGATGCAGGGGAAGAACGCCTGCTGGGTTCCCGGGACCGATCATGCATCAATTGCCACAGAAGCCAAGGTGGTGGCAAAGCTCAAATCTGAAGGAATTGAAAAGCGCGATCTTACAAGGGAGAAGTTCCTTGAGTATGCCTGGGAATGGACAGATAAGCATGGAGGGATTATCCTGCGGCAGTTAAGAAAACTTGGAGCTTCATGCGACTGGGACCGTACTCTCTTTACAATGGATGACAAGAGGTATGATTCAGTAATAAAGGTTTTTGTTGATCTGTACAACAAGGGTCTTATATACAGGGGTATAAGGATGGTAAACTGGGATCCTCAGGCCAGAACAGCAGTATCGGATGAGGAGGTAATCTATACGGATGAAAAGTCGAAGCTATATTACGTGAGATACAGGATTGCCGGTGAGGACGATTACGTTATGGTTGCCACAACGAGGCCGGAAACAATTCTGGGAGATACTGCTGTATGTGCCAATCCTGCTGACGAAAGATATACCCGTCTTAAGGGAAAAAGAGTTATCGTTCCTATGGTGAACAGGGAGGTCCCTTTCATCTTTGACGATTATGTCGACATGGAGTTTGGAACCGGATGTCTTAAGATAACTCCGGCCCACGACATAAACGATTATGAGATAGGCCTAAGGCATAAGCTTCCGTCGATTGATGTTTTCAATCCCGACGGAACCATAAGCAGCAAGGCGGGTCTTTTTGAAGGAACCGACAGGTTTGTTGCAAGGGATCTGGCGGAAGAAGAGCTGAGAAAGAGCGGCAGTCTTGTGAAGGTGGTTCCCTACAATAACAAGATAGGTCGCTCGGAAAGGACAAATGCTGTTATCGAGCCAAGGCTGTCGGTTCAGTGGTTCCTTAAGATGAAGGATATTTCAAAGCCTGCTCTTGATGCTGTCATGAATGGCGACGTTCACCTGCATCCCTCAAAATTCCGGAACCTTTACAGGCACTGGATGGAGAATGTTCACGACTGGTGTATAAGCCGCCAGTTGTGGTGGGGTCACAGAATACCCGCCTGGTATTATGACAATGGTGAATTTGTTGTTGCCGGAACTGTTTCCGAAGCCCTTTCTGCTGCAAGGACAAAAAGCGGGAATCCTCAGCTTCAGGAAGCCGATCTTAAACAGGACGAGGATGTACTCGACACATGGTTTTCGTCGTGGCTGTGGCCTATCACGGCTTTTGACGGAATTAACGATCCAGATAACGACGATCTTAAATACTACTACCCAACCAACGATCTTATTACAGCCCCTGAGATTCTTTTCTTCTGGGTGGCCCGGATGATAATAGCCGGATACGAATACCAGGGCCTTAAGCCGTTCAGCAATGTTTATCTTACGGGACTTGTAAGGGACCAGCAGAGAAGGAAGATGTCGAAGTCGCTTGGAAACTCGCCGGAACCCCTCGATCTGATTGAAAAATACGGGGCCGACGGTGTAAGAGTGGGAATGATGTTATGTTCTCCTGCGGGCAATGATCTTCTCTATGATGATTCGCTCCCCGAGCAGGGAAGGAACTTTGCCAACAAGATCTGGAATGCTTTCAGGCTTGTAAAAAGCTGGCAGACAAATGACAGCATGCCTCAGCCCGCTTCTTCGGCTTCGGCAGTAAAATGGATGAATGAGATTCTCAGGAAATCGATCGCGGAGATAGACTCCGACTTCAGGAAATTCAGGATCTCCGCAGCCCTCATGCACAGCTACAAGCTCTTCTGGGATGATTTCTCCGGATGGTATCTGGAGATTGTCAAGCCTGAATACGGCAAACCTGTCGACAGGGTTACCTGCGAGGCTACCATAGCTGTTTTTGACTCACTACTGAGGATAATCCATCCGTTCATGCCCTTCATCACTGAAGAAATATGGCAGATGATAACTCCCAGGAAGGAAGGAGAGAGCATCATGGTCTCAGCTATGCCTGCGGCAAAAAAATATAACAGGGAATTAATTTCAGGTTTTGAAACCGTTAAGGAGGTTGTCAGCTCAGTCAGGTCAGTCCGCAGGGAGAAGCAGATACCCAACAAGGATAAGATTAACCTGCTGGTAAGAAGCGATGAGGGATTCTTCAGGAATGACTTCGGCAGTGTTATAGTGAAGTTATGCAATCTTTCGGAGCTTGAATACATCTCAGAAAAGCCTTCAGGTTGTGCCTCTTTTCTGGTTGGTACCGCAGAGTTCTATATCCCTCTCGACGGCAGTTCAATAGATGTTGAAGCTGAACGTTCAAGGATTCAGGCTGACATTGATTATTACAGGGGATTTCTTGATTCGGTGATGAAGAAACTCAACAACGAAAGGTTTGTCAGTAATGCACCGCCGGCCGTTATTGAAGTTGAAAGGAAGAAGAAATCGGATGCCGAGATGAAGATACAATCGCTCGAGGAGACACTGCGGAGTCTGACTCTGAAGAAATAGCCATTTGTTTTTTATCTGTCCGGGATTAGCCTTTGAAACAGGAAATCCGGGTTTTTCTATCCGGTACTTTTTCCGGGTATTCAGGGCCTGCTTTTTCTTATAAAGAAATTTTCTCCCGATTCAAAAAGACTCCAGCCTTCGTTGAGTATAATCTGCCAGCCTTCGCCGGAAATGTGATTCTTTTCTGTTTTTAATCCTTTTGCGGGGATTCTCAGGTTCTTGAAATTGTTGGAGACAAGGCAGCCTGTTTTGTCGACCGACAGTTTACCCCAGTTATCCGATACCCTCATTGTACTATAGAGTGTTCCCAGGGTATCAAGATAGCTCACGTCCTCGGGTTCAAAATCGAAGGATGGACTTTCGAGTTCCAGCAAGACTACGGGTTTTTCGGTGAACTGGCTCAGCTGTCCCTTAAGCCGGTCCTGGATACCGCGTATCCTCGTATCTTCCTGCTCCTGGATCTCGGAAATATTATAATTCATTGAGATACTTCCGGCAACATCCCTGCAGACCACCGGTAGTTCGATCTGGTACAGCTGCTTTACGATTCTGGCCAGATCGGCTGTATCGCTATTGATAGTACTGAAGTCATAGTCCTTGTTGTGCATCAGGGTTGCGTAAAGGGCTCCGTGGATCGATCCGTACGAACGCGAATAGGATTGAAAATTATACAACCAGTCGAGGTAATCAAAAAGGCTTTTCCTGTAATCTTCCTGGCTGTTTGCTGTTAAAAGGAGATAAGTGAATGTTGCAAGGCCCTCATAATTCTCAAATCTGTTGGCTGACTCAGCATGACCTGGAAAGGTCTCACGGTTCGATCCCCTGAATATAAGGGCATCCCTTATTGCAAGACGCTGTTCTTCACCGTCAGAGTCAATAGCTTTTCGCAGGGCTTTCCATTCGAGTTTGATCCAGATCCTTGCCTCTCTTTCATCCATCTCCGTTTCGTTGAAATATTCGGGATATATCCCTTTCTCCTTCTGATAGCGGTGGAAAAGGGCATGAATAGCCCTGGTCACCAGCCTGAATTGATCTTCTTCCACAGGCAGCGGAGCAATTCCGTACAGAGTGCCACCGAATTCAATTGCAGATATTGTTATGATGTTTTTCCATGGATACTCACCCGTATAGACACCATCACTGAGTTTGAGGAGGCCTTCCTTGTCTGGCTGATTTGCTGTTATTTTACGGGTACTGCGCTCAATGAACATAACCGGTCCGTAAAGATTCTTTCCCCACAGCTTTCCTCCATCCCTGTCACATAACTCTTCAATTTTGCTGAAATAGTCTAAAGCTTTTTCAGGTGTAAAATAGGTCTCTGCAACTTTTTCGCGGCATCCGAACAGAAGAAGAGAAATAAAAAGGATCCGGATTTTCATTTTTTCATTTTCTGGACCCAAAATTAAGGAAATTTTTTGCAAATGAAATGGTTCGGAGTTTTTTGGACTAAGCAATATCAGTTTTTAATTCTGATAAAATATTTATTTTGGCATGCCTGACTCTTAAAACCAAAATTATGATAGACAACGACATTTCCATGAATCCAAACGAGCTTGTCCAGTTTCTGAAGAAGCCGGCTGCAGAATTTACCAGGGGGGATATCATCAGCTTCACAGAGGCGAAGGGTATCAGGATGATTAATTTCAGATATGTTGCTGATGACGGGAAGCTTAAAACCCTGAATTTCGTCCCGTCGGGAAGGGATCATCTTGAATCAATTCTCACAGCAGGGGAGAGGGTCGACGGGTCAAGCCTCTTTTCCTTCATAGAGTCAGGGTCAAGCGATCTGTATGTCATTCCCCGTTACCGGACGGCATTTGTAAATCCTTTTTCGGCCGTACCCACTCTTGAGATTATTTGTTCATTCTACAACAGCGAGGGAAAACCGCTCGAAAGCTCCCCTGAGTATATCCTCAGAAAGGCCTATTCACGTTTCAGAACCAGGACAGGGCTGACTATGAAGGCATTTGGAGAGCTTGAGTATTATATTAAGTCCCCTCATTCTTCTTTATATCCCTTTGCCGACCAGAAAGGTTATCACCAGCCTAAACCTTTTGTAAAGTTTGAGGATCTGCGTATAGAAGCCATGGAGCTTTGCGCCAGGGCGGGCTGCAGGATTAAATACGGACATTCGGAAGTCGGCAGTTTCACAAAGGATGGTGAGGATTTTGAGCAGCATGAGATCGAATTCCTTCCGGTCGGGATTGATGAAGCGGTCGATCAGCTTCTTCTTGCCAAGTGGATTTTGAGAAACCTTGGTTTCAAGTATAATGTTGAGGTGAGCTTTGCTCCAAAAATAACAGTGGGCAAAGCCGGTTCGGGAATGCATGTTCATATGATGCTGGAAAAGGATGGAAAGAACCTGATGGCTGAAAACGGGAAACTAAGCGATACGGCAAAAAAGATGATTGCAGGAATTCTTGACCTGTCGAAGGCTCTTACAGCTTTTGGCAACACCATTCCTACTTCTTACCTGAGGCTAGTTCCCCACCAGGAAGCTCCCACAAGCATTTGCTGGGGCGACAGGAACAGGTCGGTGCTGATAAGGGTCCCCCTCGGGTGGAATGGTGCCATGAATATGATAAAAGACGCCAATCCTTCCGATCAGACAGTATTCTCTGACATGCCTTCGAAGCAGACTGTCGAATTAAGATCTCCCGATGGCTCTGCTGATATTTATCTTCTTTTTGCCGGACTGGTAATTTCTGCCGGGCACGGTCTGACAATGGAGAATGCTGTTGAAAAGGCTGACAGCCTGTATGTCGACTACAATATTTTCAACAGGCAGGATGGAAATAATGGAAAGGAACTTGAATCGCTTCCGACCTCATGCAGCGAGTCAGCCGATTGTCTTATTGCCATGCGAGGCATATTTGAAAAGGATAATGTGTTTCCGCATGGGGTGATTGATAATATTGTCAAAAAGCTGAGGGCTTATGATGACAGGGAATTAAGCGAAAGGCTTTACAACAGGAATGAGGAGATAAGCAGGCTTGTAAAGGAATACCTTCACTGCAGCTGAGCTAGAAAGCTTTCAGGCTCATATCAAGACTTTTAATGTGATGTGTGAGAGCTCCTGCGGAAATAAAATCGACTCCGCATTCGGCATAGGATCTTATTGTATCAAGGGTTATTCCTCCTGATGATTCGGTCTCGTAGCGTCCGCCAATCATTCTGACAGCTTCTTTCGTATCGTCGATGTTAAAATTGTCAAGCATTATCCTGTCAATACCTCCAATTTCCAGTATCTTCATGACATCCCGTAGGTTTCTGGCTTCTATTTCAACTTTTAGCTTTCTTCCGGTCAATGAAAGATATTCTTTTGTTTTGCGAATTGCATTTTCAATACCTCCGGCATAGTCGATATGATTGTCTTTCAGCATTATCATGTCGAACAATCCCATCCTGTGATTCATTCCGCCGCCTGTTTTGACCGCTTCCTTTTCGAGAAACCTCATTCCGGGTGTTGTTTTGCGGGTATCAAGTATTTTTGTTCCCAATCCTTCCAGACGGTTTACATACTGCCGCGTACTTGTTGCAATTCCACTCATCCTCTGCATTATGTTCAGGACAAGTCTTTCAGCCTTGAGAATTGAATGTATTCTGCCGCTTACATGAAAGGCAATGTCTCCCGGCTTTATTTCCGATCCGTCAATAATGAAAATCTCTGATTTCAGTCCCGGGTCAACAATTCTGAAAACTTCCCCTGCCACCCTGCTTCCCGACAGGATCCCATGTTCCTTTACGATAAGCCTTGCTCTTCCTTCTTCGGTTTCAGGAATGCAGGCAAGGGATGAATGATCGCCGTCTCCCACATCTTCTTTCAGGCAATTCTCAATAAAATCCCTAAGTATCTTATTTTGCAGGGTCTGATTCAATTCTTATCTGATGGATTAGCAGTTCGTCGTTAACTTTTTTCAGGAGGAAATATACCCTGAAGCTTCCTTTCTCGGTAACAAGGTTACCTATCGCATACTGGGCGTCATTTCTTGCTCCCTGATGCCGTATTGAAAAATCCCTGGCATGGTACTGGCTGAAAAAGTCCTTCAGAATTGTCTCTGCAACGACCTTTTTGTAGAAATCTTCCTTGTCAAGGAGAAGCAGTTCGACAGTCGAATTCATATATTTAGCCAGTTCGGAAGCATTTCCAGCCTTGATAGCGACAGTAATCCCCGCCGGAATCCTTGACTGCTCCTGTGTTACGGAGGAATATGTTATTAATGAAAAAAACAAAATAACGGTTGAAATTAAAAATCTCATCTGATTATATTTTTTTGGCTTTCAGGTTCTATACTCAGCAAATTTAATCAATTTATCCATTGATCGCTTCATTTCGGCATTCAGCCGCTTCACAATGCCCGGGCATGCTATAAATTACTATTTTTGCATTAGCGCAGGCACTTTTTTACATACAAAAGTCGGGCCAATAAATATGAAAATTGCATTGTTTCAGGTAGGAAAAACATCTGAGAAGTATTTATCGGAGGGCGTGAATGTTTATGCCGGTCGTCTTGCAAAATATATTCCCTTCGAGATTGTGACCGTTCCGGAAATAAAGAATTCGCGCAATATGCCTGCCGGCGAGCAGAAAGAGAAAGAGGGCGAAGGCATTTTCAGATTGATTAAGGATGAAGATTATGTTGTGATTCTTGATGAAAAGGGGAAAGAGGTTTCAACCATGGAGTTTTCATCATGGCTCGGGAAATCCTTAATGATTCCAAAGAAACGGATCGTCTTTGTAACAGGAGGTCCCTGGGGCCTTTCTTCAAGGCTTGTGTCGAGGTCTGATATGAGTCTGTCTCTGTCGCGTATGACTTTTTCTCATCAGATTGTCAGGCTCCTGTTCCTTGAACAGCTTTACAGGGCCTTCACCATAATTAAAGGTGAACCTTATCATCACGAATAGTGTCACTCTGTGAAAGCATGAATACCATCAACCTCAAAATAACTCCCCTGATAATAACAATTGTCCTGGTCCTGCTTGCATTTGTTGCGGAGTCCCTTTTTCTTGGCGATTTTGTTTTTCAACACAGAACGGCACGTTTTAACAGGATTTTAAAGGAGAAGGAGAAGATAATGGAAACCTGTGTGCAGGGGATGAGTTCTCTTCTGGCTCATGGCGGGAATGGAGAGGAAGTTCCTGAGAGCGAACTGTTTTCTCTGGCTGAGGAGAACGGCATCACAATACTTGAGTATATGGGAGGCAAGCTTGCCTACTGGTCAGATACAGATTTCGATGTCCCTGGCGTAATCCCTGACACCTTATTCAACGGTCCGCTTGTATTCATGCAGAACGGCTGGTTCCTTGTGAAGTCGGTTGAAGCTGTGAATGAAAAGATTGTCGGGCTGTTGAGGATCAAAAGTGAGTATGGGTTTGAGAACGATATAATTAAGAATAATTTCGCACCTGGTTTTGGAATGCCGGAGGGAACAACTTTTTCTACCGACAGGAACAGATCGCCGTTCCAAGTTTTTGCCTCTGACGGTACTTTCCTTTTTTCACTCGTCTATCCCGGAGAGAAAGGAGACACCGGCTTCATTCTCATACCCATGGTATTATGGGTATTTGCATTTATTTTCATAGTGCACATCGCCTTTAAATTTGCCTGCAGTCTTGCAGGAAAGGGGAAGCGGAGCCTGGGCCTTTTTTCTGCGTTGCTGATATTTCTTGCGTTATATTTTGTCATTCTTGTCGCCCGGAGGCCGGCAGCGTTTTTCCAGACAGATCTTTTCCTCCCTTACAGGTACAGGATGAATGACCTTATACCAACGCTGGGACATCTGCTTGTCCTGAGTATCCTCGTGGCGGCATACTCCTATCTTCTTTACAGAATAGTGAAGATCCCGTCTGATGCAGGAAGCAGGATAAGGCCTGTCTTCCCTTTTCTGATTCTTCTTTTAATCCCGGCTGCACTGCTGACAGGCCTTCACAATAACATGTTCAGCCACCTGGTATTTAACTCTAACGTTAACTTTGAGGCCTATAAGGTTCTCGAACTTGATATCGACAGTCTGGCAGGCTTCATATCGGTTCTGCTTCTGGCTTTTCTGCCGTTTCTCTATATAAACCGGGTCACAGGTACGTTAAAGCAGGTAAGCTTCCCCATGATAGCTTCATCGTCAGTTTTAGCATCCCTTGTATTTATACCTTTTCTTTTCAGAGATATTCCGATGCTGACAGCAACCACAATATTTTTTGTTGCCCTGACGGTTGCTGTCTGGTTTTTCAATATCAGGAATACGGCTTTCTTTAATAAGAGTGTTGTCTTTTCTCTTATTGCAGGGTTGTACTCTCTTTTTGTAATAACATTGCAGTCAGAAAAGAAGACGGAGGAGAATGTAAAGATACAGCTTGTTACCTATTCTACTGAAAACGACCCGACAGCAGAGCATCTTTTACTTGATATGTGGCCGGCAATAACAACCGACTCCCTTTTGAAAAAGATGATGGATGTCCGGATGTTTGAGAACAATGATTTCAATGACATATCAGATTATCTGCATGACAGGTATTTCAACGGCTACTGGGGCAACTTCAATCTGAATATTTATCTGTGCAGCAGGAATGATTCGATCAGGACAGGAATAAGAAATCTGAATGAGGAGAATTGTTTCAGTTTCTTTGAGAGGAAAATCATTGAAAGCGGTCATCAGCTGACAGGAACCCAGTTTTATTTCATCGACAGCAAACAGGGGCGGTCATCTTACCTGGGACGATTGTTTTTTGGCTTTGAGGATGGCAGGACGAACGGCCTTTTCATGGATCTCTACAGCGACATAAAAGTCTTTCAGCCGGGTTATACCGAACTGTTGCTCGACAAGAAATACCACAGCTATGCAAGACTGAGGGAGTACTCGTTTGTAAAATATATAAACGGAGAGATGGTTTTGACAACCGGCGATTTCACCTACGACAAGACGGATGCAGTTTATGTTGACAAAGTGGTTGATTTCAGGTTCTTCAAAGCTGATCTTCACAGGCATGCTTTATACAGGAACGGCAACGTCACGGTAATGATAAGCCGTCCGGAACTGTCGGTCCAGGATATTCTCGTATCATTTGCCTATATTTTTGCCTTCATCCTGATCTTTTCCCACCTGGCGTTTTTTATAGTAAGGAAGCCTGTCATGATGAAACTCACAGGGCTGAATTTCAGGCAGAAGATGCAGATCTCCTTTATAGGGATACTGCTGGTGTCGTTCACTATTATCGGAACAGTAGTGTCGCTTCTTGCAGTGAATCAGTATAAGGAGAGGCATTATGAAAACATCCGGGAGAAGCTCAGCTCAATTCAGCTGGAGCTGGAAAACACAATCTCCTCAGCAAGGATCCTTACACCGGAATGGCGGAGTACAAGCTATGGGTCACTGGAAGAGCTGCTGGTAGATCTCTCAAATATCTTTAATACCGATATTAATCTCTTCGACAGGGATGGTTACCTTATTGCCACGTCGAGGCCTGAGATCTTTTTCAGGAATCTGACCGGCCGCAGAATGAGCAATATAGCAATCGTTAATCTTACAAACCTCCGGAAAACAGAATATCTTCAAAGCGAAATGATAGGCAACCTTGAATTTGTATCAGCCTATGTCCCTTTCCAGAATCAGGCCGGTGAATTCCTGGCTTTTCTTAACCTTCCGTATTTCAGGATGCAGAGTGTTCTGGCCCGGGAGATATCAAATATGATTGTTGCCGTAATAAATTTTACTTTGCTTCTCGTTGTGATAACGATGGCACTGGCTGTTTTCATAAGCGGTCGGCTCACATCGCCTCTGGCAATGCTGAGCAGTCGTCTTGCATCGGTCGAACTGGGAAAGAAAAGTGAACATTTATCATACAAAGGCAATGATGAAGTAGGCGACCTTGTCAGACAATATAATATTATGGTTGACGAGCTGGAGGAAAGCGCGAGGAAACTTGCTGATTCAGAAAGGGAATATGCCTGGAGGGAGATGGCAAAACAGATAGCACACGAGATAAAGAATCCGCTAACCCCCATGAAGCTTAATGTTCAGCAGTTATTTAAATCGTGGTCCGACCGGGTACCCGGTTTTGACAAGGAACTGGAACGATTCACAAGGAATCAGATAGAATATATTGACAATCTCTCTTCTATTGCCTCGGCCTTCTCCTCTTTCGCCAAAATCCCTGCTGCAAATCCTGTCAGGGTTGATCTGATGGAACAGGTAAGGACAACCGCCGAACTTTTCAAGAACAGCGACAACATATCGTTGAGTATTTCGTGCCCCGATAATGAGAAGATCTTAATCTTTGCTGATAAGGAGCAGGTAAACAGTATCTTTTCAAACCTTGTTAAAAATGCTATCCAGGCAATTGAACCGGGGAGGGAGGGCAATATTGAAATAAGAATGGAAAAGGGTCCTTCCAGGGTACTGGTGTCGGTGTCGGATAATGGAAGCGGCATCCCCGAATCGCTTCGCAACAGAATGTTCACTCCTAATTTCACAACCAAGTCATCAGGCACCGGTCTTGGATTGTCCATTGCAAAAAGGTATGCGGAAAATGCCGGGGGAAGAATATGGTATGAATCCGAAAGCGGCAAAGGTTCAGTATTTTATGTTGAATTTCCTCTTTACAAACCCGGTAATGGAAAGATAAATAATCAGATAGACAGTTAAAAATCTTTCCTCCCTCCAATTATTTGGCAATTTTCTCGTTTAATACTGATGAAACCCGGTTTTTAATGTTAAGAAAATTGCCAGACTATATTGCTAAACTTCTGATTTTCCTTCTCTTTGCTATCGGTCCGGCCAGCCCTTGCCTGCTGGCTCAGGAGGATATAGGAGGGATAATAAACAGTTATGCCAGGGTTACTTCAACGGGGCCGGGTTATGTCACGGTATCTCCCGCCCGGGCGTTGCAGTTTTCGGAAGACGATTATGTTCTTCTGATACAGATGCAGGGAGTTGGTATTACCACTCAGCCGGGCTACGGAATAACTATTCAGGAAACATACGGGACGCCTGGAGGCTATGAGTTCCTGATTGTAGATGCAGTGAATACGGTTAGCGGCAGGATCGATTTTACACGTAATGTTTTCATTAATGAATATGACGTTGAAGCTAACGTACAGCTTGTAAGGGTGCCGTTCTACAATTCTCCGGTTGTAACATCCACTCTGACAGCCCAGGCCTGGAACAGCCTTGAAGGTACCGGAGGGGTTCTTGCCCTGATGGCCGGCAGAAAGCTTACGCTCGGGGCAGACATAGATGTTACGGGTACGGGTTTTTCAGGAGCAGCAGGTGTCGACGGTATTGGTGAATGTGTAGCTGCAAATGTTGACGCAAACTCACTCGATTCCTATCCCCTGAGCTATAATAATGCAGGCCTGAAGGGAGAAGGTGTTGCCATTCATGACGACTCAAAAATTCTTCTCTTTCCCCAGCACGCAAAAGGACAGGGAAGGAATTTTACCGGCGGTGGCGGAGGCAATGGCTGGTTCTCAGGTGGAGGCGGCGGATCGAATCGTGGAAAGGGCGGTGACGGCGGACCGGAAAAATTTGTTCTGGGCCTGTGCAGCAACGATCGCTATGAGGGGGGTTACGGGGGTATGAACATTTTTGAGTCATATATAGAAGACGGAATATTCCTGGGTGGTGGAGGAGGCGCTTCGACAAGAGCCACCGGATCAACAGCCTCAGCAGGAGGTAATGGCGGTGGTATTGTCATAATTGTTGCAGACTCGATATACGGAAATAATCATTTTATAAGGTCAAACGGCATTTCCGCTGACGATGCTTCTGGCGATGCCGGAGCAGGAGGCGGGGGTGGAGCCGGTTCGGTGGCACTTTCCGTTCAGGGATTCAGGGGGCAGCTAAATATTTCAGCCAACGGAGGTAACGGAGGAAAAAATCCGGCAGGATTCGGCAACGGCGGAGGCGGAGCAGGAGGATTGATTTGGCTTAGCTCAGCGTCGATCCCTTCCTCGGTCCCTGAGCCAACAGTGTCATACGGTACTCTTCCTCCGACCGATCCCGAGGATGGAACAGGCGAGATAAAATTCAATTATGTTCCTGCTCTCAACGGCTTTCTTTTCAATACAATATACTCCGCAGCAACCGGAAGCCGTATCGACTCTGTCTGTTCTGATACGCAATATGGCCAGCTTGTCGGAAGCAGGCCTGCAGGAGGGACTCCTCCATATTCCTTCCTCTGGCAGTACAGCACTACATCTGCTAGTGGAGGTTTCTCGGAGGCAGAAGGAACAAATGATCAGCAGCACTATACTCCTCCCGGTCTTCTTTCACAGACAACATGGTTCCGCAGGGTTGTAACCGACAGCGAAGGGGAAGTAACCGATAGAAGCCTTCCTGTGATGATAATCGTTCATCCTGCTATCAGTAACAACGTAGTGGGAAATCCGGCAACATTGTGTTACGGACAGAATGCTCCCATGTTGAATTCCCTTGGCCCGGTCGGGGATGGGAACGGCAATTATGAATATCAGTGGGAGACAAGTTCCGATAACATAACATTTACTGGCGTGGAAGGCGATGAGGAAGGATACCTTCATGAAGAACCGCTCTTACAGACGGCATGGTTCCGAAGGACTGTTACATCCGGTTCGTGCTTTGACGCCAGTGCTCCGGTGCGCATCAATGTACTCGACAGCGTCCGGAACAATTTGATCATTACACCCGCTCAGGAAATCTGCGAAGGAACGGAATTCACTACGGTTGAAGGGACTTCAGCCTCTGTCCTGACAGGCGGGGACAACGTATACAGATACAGGTGGGAAAGAAGCCTCGACGCCACATCATGGCAGACAGCAAGCGGCAATGCCGGATTGGCTGTTTATGATCCCGATGAAACTGAGGACTTTTTTCCAGGGCAGGCCTATTTACGGAGAGTAGTGCTTTCAGGTGCCAATGATGTTTGCATAAGCATAAGCAAACCTGTTTTGCTTACAACACTTCCTGTAATAAAAAACAACCTTATAAATTCCGACCAGACAATATGCTCAGGGTCAGTTCCGGCAGCAATCTCAGGTTCAGAACCACTTGACGGAAACGGGATATTCTCCTATACGTGGCAGGACAGTACAGGGAACCACTCATGGTCCGATATACCGGGCTATGTAGGCGTGGCTTCAGGAAACTTCAGTCCGCCTGCCCTTACCGATACCACAGGTTACAGGCGCATTGTGAATTCCTCTTCCTGCATGGATGTCAGTATTCCCGTTATAATCAATGTTCACAAACCGGTTTCCGGCAACATTGTTTCTCTTCTTACTGAAGGACTGACTGATACGACAATCTGCAGCGGGCAGACAACTGCCCGGTTTACCGGCAATATAGCCACGGGAGGGACAGATGATCCGGATGATATGAGCTATCAATGGTCATCGTCATCTGATAACAGTACCTGGACCGACATCACCGGAGCCACTGACGGATCGGTGTTCCAGCCTTCATCGCTGACAGCATCTGTCTGGTTCAGGCGCAGGGCGTCGTCGGGGCAGTGTTTTTCGGAGAGTGAAGCGATAAGTGTCACTGTACTTCCGCCCATTGCCAATAACCTTATTTCAGGAAATCAGACGGTTTGCAGTTCCTCTGTCCCTGATCCGCTTGCACAGGCTTCTGGTCAGGCTTTGTCGGGGGGTAACGGAACCTATGCCTATCTCTGGGAAGAAAGTACAGGTGATGGTACCTGGGTTCCTGCTTCCGGAACGAATAACAGGACTGACGGTACCTATCAGCCTCCGGCCCTGACAATCCCTATGAGGTACCGCCGGCATGTATCGTCAGGAGCCGGCAGTTGCTGTACAGGCATATCAAACGAAATAGAGATACTTATAGATGTTTTACCCGAAGGATATTCAGCTTTCGCCGGGAATGACACCTCAATCTACACATTTGACCATTTAATTAAGCTTGAAGCTGATCCTCCGGTTGAAGGAGGTACTGGAAGCTGGTCGCTCGTGGAAGGTTCAGGAAGTTTCGGGAATGTAAATGATCCGCTGACAACCGTTTCGGGGATTTCAAAAGGAAAAAACACCTTCCTCTGGAGAGTAACGAGAGGAGCCTGCATCAGCGAGGATGAGATTGAAATTAATGTCTACGACCTTTTCATTCCGGAAGGATTCTCACCCAACAATGATCCGCAGGGCTATAACAATGAATTCCTTGTCAGGGGTCTCGATCTTGATAACCAGACAGCCGAGCTAAGGATAATCAACGGAGCAGGGACAGAAGTTTACCACACGTCAAACCTTGACGGTAATGAATGGAACGACTGGGATGGCAGGAACAAAAGCGGAAAGGATCTTCCTGAAGGGACTTATAATTATCTTCTGAAGATAACGTCATCGGGAAACGGGCAGGTATTCAAGAAGAGCGGTTTCATTGTTCTTAAACGGTATTGACCGCACGGGCTTATGAAGACATTGTCAAATATAAAAAATGCATTTTTCCAGAAGAGCAGACTGGCCTGTCTCTCCATCCTGCTTTTTGCCGGCCAGCTTTCAGGTCAGACTGACGATCTGACGAGGATAAATCTTGGTTTCCCTGTCTACAGCCAGTATTTGCAGAACGGTATGGCAATAAACCCGGCCTATACGGGGACACGTGAGGTGCTTAGCGGATTTCTGTCGTACAGGATCCAGTGGATGGGAACCAGCGGATCACCCTTATTGCAGTCTGTGTCGCTCCATTCACCCATGAAGAACGACAAGGTCGGACTGGGTCTGACAGCCCAGTTTCTAAGCTACGGCACCACCAAGTCTACAAGTCTTTATGGCACCTACGCCTATCATATACGTATGAGGGAGGGAAGGCTTTCTTTCGGAATGAAGGCTGGAGTCGACCTGTCAAATACAGATTATACGGGACTTCTTCTTAACGATCCCGACGACCCGGTCTTCAAAACTAACGATCAGGGTCTGGTTCTGCCAAATGCAGGTGCTGGCGTTTATTATTATACCGACAGCTATTATGCCGGACTTGCGATACCATCATTTCTCAGCTACAGGCGTTCATCCACAGGAACGGCATCACCTTACCACAGTTTCAGCCAGTATCAGTTCATCTTTTCTGCAGGAGCCCTGATACACATTTCTCCGGCATTGAAATTCAAGCCCTCATTCCTGATCGATTATTCACTTAACAACACAAAAAAGCTGGCACAACTTGACATAAACGGGAACTTCATCATTGGCGACCTTATCTGGGCCGGAGCTTCTTACAGAGTATCAGAGAAGGTCGCGGTGGGAATACTCCAGGTTCAGATAAACCATCAGTTAATGGCTGGATTTTCGTACGATTACCCAATGGGTTCAATGAAATCTTTTTCAAAGGGCTCTTCGGAATTTGTTCTTAGATATGAGTTCAGATACAAAGTCAGTGCAGCTAATCCAAGATATTTCTGATTTACATGAAAAGGATCCCTGTCATATTGATTTTTATTTCTCTTGTTATTTCAGCGGGTGTTCACGGACAGGATCCCTCGCCTTACAGGATTAGCAGACTGCCTTTCAACCTTACTCCATACAGTGAGATATCCCCCGTCCTCTTTGAGAAGGGCATTTTTTTCTGTTCCGACAGAAGGATAAGCGGCGTTATGGACCGGACTTCATTTGACAACAGACGGCTTTACAATATCTACAAAGCTGAAAGGAAGGATTCAACAGAATGGGGTAAGCCTGAAATGGTCAGAAGTGAGAGGACTGCTCAGTTCAATACAGGCCCCTTGTGTATCTCACCTGACGGTGCAACCGTCTGGTTCACCAGTGAGATCGAAACAGGAGAGGCAGCCCGCAGCAGAAAATTCAGGAACCACAGTGGAATCTTCACTGCCCGTCTTTCGGGGACGGAGCTGACAGATATACAGCCGTTCAGGTATAACAGCCCGGATTATGATATAGCCCAGCCTTCTCTGAGTAATGACGGGAAGTTTCTCTTTTTTGCTTCGGATATGCCTGGAGGTCAGGGTAAATCGGATATCTGGTATTGTGAGTTAGTCAGCGGAGAGTGGGCCGCTCCAGTGAATCCCGGACCAGTGGTCAACTCTCCCGAGTCGGATAATTTTCCGCTTATTCATTCATCCGGACGGCTTTATTTTGCTTCGAACCGTTCCGGAGGTTCAGGAGGCCTTGATGTTTATTCCACCTCTTTCAGTAATGGGGTTTGGGAAATGCCTGAAAGACTTCCTGAGCCTGTTAATTCGACAGCCGATGATTTCGCCTTTGTACCTCAGAATGATCTTCAGTCAGGATACTTTTCATCGAACAGGCGAAGGAATGACGATATTTTTGAGTTTACTGCTACCATTATCCGCAAATCACAGTGTTCGCCTCTTGAAATAAATAACTACTGCTTTGAATTCGTTGAGGAAAATGCTGTTAAATACGATACTATCCCTTTCAGATTTGAGTGGAACTTCGGAGACGGGGAAAAGGCAGAGGGCAGGCTGGTTGAGCATTGCTATTCAAAACCCGGCAGCTATCTGGTAAGACTTGATGTTACTAATCTGGTTACCAATGAGGTAAAACTGAACGAGAAGTCGCATATGCTGATGGTTGAAGCGGTGGAACAGCCTTATATAACATGCCCCGATACCGCACCGGCTGTAACCGAAATAAGTTTCAGCGCCGACAGCACCAATCTTCCGGGATGGGAGATTGACCGATATTACTGGAATTTTGGCGACGGGACCATTGCAACCGGGCCAAACGTTGAAAAAACATACAGAAACCCGGGTGAATATAATATCCAGCTTATTGTTACAGCAAAGCCCGGCCCTGGCGGGATGATAAGGGAAACCTGTGTTTCGAAAAATATTTCTGTTGTAGAAAGGCCTTGATATGAAAATTATTATTTTTGAACCCAGATGAAAGTGAATACTGCAATATTTAAGATCATCCTTTTATTTTTTCTTACTGTAACGCCGGCCGTCGGAATTCTCTATGGCCAGGCTGTACCCGGTAAGGATGAAAACATTCCCTTTCTGGTCACTTTCGGGAAGTCTGGAGAGACATCATGGGGCGATGATGATTTTAATTCCATTTTCTTTTTTACCATACCAAAAGATTATAACAGACAATTTTATATAAAAGTATTTGATCCGGATTGTGGTGGTGAAAATGATGAAATACAAGGGGTTTTTGATTCCAGGACCATGTTCTCCGTATACGGGGGCAAGGGGGTTGATCCGGATAAGAACGTTGAATCGAGGGGAATAAGAAACAATGACAATTTCAAGCAGGGGAACCTTCTGGCATCGCGTGTCTTCGGGATCGACCAGAGATACGACAACAAGTATTATGCTTTCGGACCTTTCAACCCCTCGGAAGGAGATTACAACGAAAAATGGAGAAGCTACATCTTCAAGATAGTCTGCGAAGGTATTTCAGGCGATGACGGCAACCTGTACCGCTATTTCCTCAGCCGCGAAGCCGAAAGCGAGCTGCCTATTGAAGGAGCAAATGCATTTACATACGAGTACACTTTCAGGATGTGGAACGACACAAAGAGCGTGGCTCATATTTACCCCTATGTCGATACCGGAATCGTTTCGATCAAGCAGCGGAACTTTGACTGGGATGACGATGGAGTAATTCTTGTAGTATCGACTTACAAGCAGGGAATACCCCTGCCTATCTCAAATGAAAATGACGAGAAAATCTCAGTTATTCCTGTTGAACAGGCTGAAATCGGCAAATCGCTCGATTTTCAGTTCCATAAAAAGAAAGAATACCTCGTCAGGAACAACAATGTGGTAATATCTCTCGAAAACCAGAGAGGAGATGCCCTTCAGTTTTTTAGTTCACCTATTGGTGGCGTACCGGTCTATCAACCGGTTATAACCGTAAAAAAGAAACAGAAATAGGTACATCTTTTATGAGACCCTTTTTAGCTAAGATTTATATCGTTAGTGCTCTTGTCTGTTTGTCACTTATTCCGGTGAAAGTCCTGGGACAGACCTACAGGTTCCGGCATTACACCTCAGCAGAGAATCTGCCCAGTGAGGTAATTTATACCATTGAACAGGATAACAGCGGATTTCTATGGGTGGGTACTACCGAAGGGATTTCCCGCTTCGACGGTATTGAATTCTACAGGGTTGAATTTCCGGATTCATCCTCAGGGCGTTATCCTTCATCTACGCTTAAAGACAGGAGCGGGACCCTATGGTTCGGATGCAACGATGGCACTCTTTTTCATACTTCCGGCGCCATACTTGAAAAAGTTATTCTTCCTGATGCGTCGGGAACAGCAGTCAGTTCAATAATTGAAGGACCGGGCGGTACTATCTATGTGATCACTCAGCGCCAGCCGGTCTTTAAGATAGATCCCGCCAGGCCTGACAAAGCCGTTCCTCTTTTTCTCGCTGCCGATCAGAACTTCTTCTGCGCTGCTTTTTCGGCATCTGGAGAACTTCTTCTGGGAACCCAGGAAAATCTCTTGATACTCAGCGAGAAAGGCGATTCTTTGTCAGTTACGGCCTCAGTTGACGGGTTTGATTACGCAAGGCTGATGAGTATTTACAGCCTTGACAACGGATCACGCTTTCTTATAGGAACTGACGGAAACGGATTGTTCCTGCTCGACACTCAGGAGGGCAGTAATGCTTTATCCGGATTCAATGATTATGACGGCCTTGAGAATCTGGAAGTAAACTCTCTGATGAGCGACAGTCAGGGATATATCTGGGTCGCAACACGACAAAGCGGTGCTGTCAGGATAAGGTTCACAAGCGAATTTGATTCAATTGCCTCGGTAAAATATCTTGACCGCTTTTCCGGGCTTCCAGGAGACAATGTTCTTTCCCTCCACCAGGATGCCGAAGATAACATATGGATTGGCTTCAACGGAAATGGCCTGTCTATGCTGGGCAACGATGCGTTTGAATTCCATATGCCGGGTGGCGGCGATAAGCCTGACAACATAATTTTCCCGGGTATGCTGGGCAGCAATTATGTTCTTGGGACACCCGAAGGATTTTATATCTACGATCCGGAAGCAGCCAGAACTGTTTCATTCACAAACCTCACTTCTCATACCGGCAGAAAAGATATAAGCTCCTACTTTGTTGATGACAGCGGGAATATCTGGTTTGGAACAAAGGGAGCAGGTCTTTTTATCTGCCAGGAATCAGGAAAGGTGAAAAGGTTTTTCAGCACCGGAGATTCCGGAGCCGACTATATAAATGATATAGAGATCAGTGGTGATAACATCTGGCTTGCAACTCTGAACGGAGTTCTGCTTCTTTCAGTGCGCACAGGCGCGTTGAAGGTTCAGTACAACAGGAACAACGGGCTTGCCCATAACAGCATAAATCAGATACTTTCTGACGATGAAGGCAATGCATACGTAGCCACAGAAAGTGAAAGGCTGTTTATCATTGATCCGGCTTCGGGTATCTCTGACTACGGAGTATCAATGTACGGCCTTATGCTTAACAAGGTTGTCGGCCTGACACGCGACAGCAGGGGAGTTATCTGGGCAGCAACGCATGGTAACGGAGTTTATGAATGTTATCCCGATTCTGTAAATCCCCTGAACACTGCCGACGGGCTTTTGTCGAATTATACCTACAGCATTTTTGCCGACGGCGGGGATAACATCTGGATAGGGCATGAACGTGGAATTTCATTTTATAACAGGGAAAAAGGGATAATAAGGGTCTATTCCACCGATTTTGCAAGGGGAGGTTCATGCAATGCCAACGGAATGTATGAGGCACGGGGAGGAAAGATTCTCATAGGTACCACGGAGGGATTGATAGTGTATGACAGGTCGAAGGATCGGGAAAACAATTCGGCCCCCGCAAATAATATAGTTTCTGTGATAATAAACGACGTTATTTATCCATACCAGTCATCATATTCTCTGCCATACAGAAAAAGATATAACATCAGGGTAAATTACACCGGGATAAATTTCAGCAATCCTGAAAAGGTCTTCTACAGCACCTTCCTTGAAAATTATGACGACAGATGGAGCGAGGCTACAACATCGAGGGAGGTCAGCTATAACCTTCGTGACGGCCGTTACCGGTTCAACCTGATCTCGGTTAATGAAGACGGACTTACACAGGATAATCCACTTACATTTGTTATAAATATCCGGCAACCGGTGTGGAGAACATGGTGGTTCCTTCTTCTGATGATGGGGCTGGCAGCAGGAATAGTAGTTTTAATAGTAAGGGAGAGAGAGAAGGCACAGAAAAAGATACAGGCTTACCTTGAAAGCGAACTTGAAGCCAGGACAAGGGTTGTTATGCACCAGAAGGCAGAACTGGAAAAGCAGAACGTTGAGATTACAGACAGTATAAACTATGCAAGAAGAATTCAGTCGAGTATTCTTCCCGATATTAAAAAACTCAGGGAACAGTTCAATGACGCATTTATAATGCTCTATCCGCGCGATATAGTAAGTGGCGATTTCTACTGGTTCGACAGGCTTGATAATGATAAGTTCATCCTGGTTTGTGCCGATTCGACAGGTCACGGAGTTCCCGGCGCTTTTATGTCAATGATAGGATCCACCCTTCTTCAGGATATTGTTTCGAGGCAGAAAATAACCAGACCATCAGAAATACTTTCCATCCTTGACAAACAGATTTTTTCTACCCTTAACCAGAACCTTGAACTTGGTGTTTCGAACGACGGTATGGATATTGTCGTTTGCGAATTCACACGGGGGAACAGGCATCTTAGATTCGCATCGGCGATGCGTCCTGTGGTAATAATTACAGGAGGAGAGACACTATATATAAAGGGTAACCGGTCATCGGTCGGCGGACAGTCAGCTATGGAGAAGTATTTTGATGATCAGGAATATTTCCTTAATGAAGGCGACCTTATCTATCTCTTTTCTGACGGACTTCCCGATCAGTTTGGCGGGCCAGAAGGCAAGAAGATGAAAGTAGCCAGGTTAAAGACCTTTATTGAGGAAACAGCAAATCTGCAGGTGGGTGAACAGGAGAAAGCGCTTATAAAGTTTTATGAGGACTGGAAGAAGGGCTTTGATCAGGTGGATGATATCCTCTTTATGGGAGTCAGGATTTAGTTGCGCTGCTATTCATAGACACCCTTTATGCCGACAGGAATAACCGGTGTGAAAACAGTGTTGCTTGTGTTCCCGGCCCTGTCCCTGATTCTGAATTCATAGCTTATTGAATCTTCCAGGGTATGGAAGAAATAATACAGTGTCACATTAATATGTCCCTGAAGTATTGTATTTCGTCCCAGCCTTTCCATGTAGGGAATTCTGAAGCCTGTAGGCTTGTACGGGTCATCATCGGGTGCAAGTGACGATTCACCGTTGTCGAATCTGTATAGTGTAAGAAAGAGGTTTATCGTATCAACAATTTCATCTTCAGTTCCTGAAGGAGGGCGAAGCCCTATGTCTCCGTCGCCATCCTCAAAGTAAAACTTAAGCTTTCCCGCCTGGACATTGTTGCCAAGAATATCGGTAGTGTCGAAAATGGTGAAACTAGTAAACTCGATCCGCGGTTCCTCCGGCAATGTCTCAAGCTTAACGCATGAAGATGCAGCAAGGGCAATAGTGATAACCGCAAAGGCAAAAGTTCTGATTTTCATCGGTACCGGTAAATATATCTTTTTGAGCAAAAACCACACCAAAGTAAGCTATTTTTTTCTGAAAAAAATCCTTACAGGAACACCGGTAAAGTCAAATTTCTCCCTCATCCTGTTTTCGATGAATCTTTTATAGGGTTCCTTCACATACTGAGGGAAATTGCAGAAGAAAGCAAAAGAAGGAGTATAAACGGGTAGCTGGGTCACATACTTTATCTTGATATGCTTCCCCTTAAGTGCCGGAGGCGGATTCTGCCCAATTATCTCCAGGAGGGTGTCATTCAGTTCGGATGTTGAGATCTTCCTGTTTCTGTTCTGGTTAACCCTGTCGACTGTTTCGAGTATTTTGTGGATCCTCTGCTTGTTTGTAGCTGAAATAAAGAGAACGGGGTAATCAACGAAAGGCGCGGTTTTTTCACGTATTTCCTTTTCAAATAACCTGACAGAGTTGTTATCCTTTTCAATAAGATCCCATTTGTTGACAAGAACAATAAGTCCTTTATTGTTTTTTATTATAAGGGAAAATATATTCATGTCCTGTGATTCCACCCCTCTGGTTGCATCAATAAGCAGGAGGCAGATATCGGAGTTTTCGATTGTTCTCACTGCCCTCATCACAGAGTAGAACTCTATATCCTCCGATACTTTCCCTTTTTTCCGGAGGCCGGCAGTATCTACCAGCATAAAATCGTGACCGAATTTATTGTATCTGGTGTAGATCGAATCGCGTGTTGTTCCGGCAAGGGGGGTTACAATATTTCTTTCTTCGCCCAGCAGGGAATTAACAAGAGAGGACTTTCCTGCATTGGGTCTTCCGACAATTGCCACACGGGGGATTTCCGGGACTGGTTCGTCAGACTGGGCCGGAAGATTCTTTACTATATGGTCGAGGAGGTCTCCTGTACCGCTTCCGTTTGCCGAACTGATCGGGAAATAATCGCCAAGACCGAGGCTGAAAAACTCAGAAGCTTCGTGCAGCCTTTCTATATTGTCGACCTTGTTTACAACAAGAGCTACTTTTTTGCCTGTTCGCCTTAACAGATCAGCGACTGAAATGTCAAGGTCATGGACGCCGCTAACAGCATCAACAAGGAATACAATCAGATCCGATTCTTCGATGGCAAGCAGTACCTGCTTATTGATCTCCTCTTCGAAAATATCTTCCGAATTCCTGACATATCCTCCGGTATCGATAACAGAAAAATTGATGCCGTTCCATGTTGCCCTGCCGTAGTTTCTGTCGCGGGTAACTCCGCTTTCCTCATCAACGATGGCATCTCTTGAGTCGGTAAGCCTGTTGAAAAGAGTCGATTTGCCCACGTTGGGCCTTCCCACTATTGCTACTATTCTGCCCATATATTTTGTTTTGATGACTGCTTCAGGCATACAGGAAAACACTTTTGGGATCCCTTGCCAGCATTACTGTGTTTCTATTCTAACTGTATCCAAACCTCTTAAGGTCCCGCGGCCTGTCCCTCCAGTCCCTTGTAACCTTTACATAAAGTTCAAGGAAGACCTTCCGTCCGAAGAATTCCTCCATGTCGTGCCGGGCTTCAGTACCTGTCTTTTTCAGTTTTGCACCCTTATGACCGATAATTATTCCCTTCTGGGTATCGCGGGTAACGTGAATGACAGCCCTTATTCTCAGAAGGTTATTCTCCTCTTTAAAACTTTCTATTTCAACCTCGGCCGAATAAGGGACCTCCTTCTGGTAGTTTACCATTATCTTTTCCCTTATGATCTCTGAGGCAAAAAACCTTTCGTATTTGTCAGTGAGCTGATCCTTTGGGAAATAAGGTTCTCCTTCAGGCAGTTTACTGATGATGGCATTAAGAAGGATGTCAAGATTGAAGTTCTTAAGCGCTGAAACCGGAATTACAGGTGATCCCGGAAATCTCTCCTTCCACGAATGAACGATTGTTTCCAGCGCACCCTGATTGCTCAGGTCGACCTTGTTTATAACAACGATAACAGGAATTTCCGAGGATCTTATTTTTTCAGTGTAATCGCTGATATCTTCCTGCTTTTCGGTAACATCTGTAACATATAGTATTATGTCGGCATCGGTGAGTGCTGTTTTAACAAAGTTCATCATTGACTGATGGAGCTGGTATTTTGGCCTTACAATGCCGGGTGTATCGGAATAGACTATCTGAAAATCCTCACCGCTCACTATACCCATTATCCTGTGACGTGTCGTCTGAGCCTTTGCTGTAATTATTGAAAGCTTTTCTCCGACCAGGGCATTCATGATTGTTGACTTGCCTACATTCGGATTACCGAGGATATTTACGAAACCAGATCTGTGATTCATTATTGCTGTTAAAATATTCCTCTTCTTAGCATGCTTATCTCCTTATCGTTCAGAAATCTCCATTTTCCTCTCGTAAGATTCTTTTTGGTAAGGCCGGCAAAATAGACTCTGTCGAGTTTTACCACATTATAGCCAAGCTTTTCAAAAAGTCTTCTTATTACCCTGTTCTGCCCTGAATGGATCTCAATGCCGATCTGGGTTTTGTCGTCCGGGTCGGCGTATGATACGGCATCCGCTGCTATTATCTCACCCTCAAGATCAATTCCTTCCGTAAGGCTGAAGAGATCATTCCTGGTCACTGCTTTATCCAGGAAGACGTGATATATTTTTTTTCTCTGATACCTGGGATGTGTCAGCTTTCCTGCCAGGTCGCCGTCGTTTGTCAGGAGGAGAACTCCTGTTGTTGACTTATCGAGGCGGCCTACCGGATAGACCCTTTCAGGACACTTGTCGGTTCCTATCAGGTCGAGCACCGTTTTGTCTGCGTGAGGATCTTCAACGGTTGTAACATAACCCTTTGGTTTGTTCATCAGTATGTAGACCTTCTTTTCCGACTTCAGCTTTTTGTTTTTGTATCTGACATCATCACGGGGACTTACTTTAGTTCCAAGGTCAGTAATAACCTTGCCGTTTACCTTTATCATCCCGCTGCTTATCAGTTCGTCAGCTTCCCTGCGCGAACAGATGCCGCAGTGAGCAATAAACCTGTTAAGCCTCATACTATCGTTGCCCGTCTTATTTTCAGCCGGGGGAGGGTTGCTTCTCTTTCTTTTGCCTGTCTTTTCAGGATTCCGGTAAGTCATAACCTTTTTCTTCAGCCTGCAAAGGTACAATTATTTGACAATATTATGATTTCAGGTTATTTTTGCACCTTTGTCTAAATAAAATAACCACATGTCATTAATTAAATCAATTTCCGGAATCCGGGGTACCATTGGAGGAAAGCCCGGTGACAGTCTTACTCCTGTTGATATTGTAAAGTTTTCTTCTGCATATGGGACATGGCTCATGCGCCATCGGGGAAGGAAAAAACTGATGGTCGTAACCGGCCGCGACGCAAGAAGATCGGGAGCAATGGTCAGCAATCTTGTTGTAACAACCCTCAGGGCGCTTGGAATTGATGTGACCGATATCGGACTTGCAACAACTCCCACTGTTGAACTTGCCGTAACAGGTACAGGAGCTGACGGAGGTATCATAATCACTGCAAGTCATAATCCGGCCCACTGGAACGCCCTGAAACTTCTTAATGAGAAGGGTGAGTTTCTCTCCGCAGCCGACGGGAACGAGCTTCTTGAAATTGCCGGGTCTGAAGATTTTGAATATGCAATGCTTGATGATGCAGGATCTTACCTTCACGACGACTCCTGGAGCAGGATACATCTCGAGCAGGTGGCCGGGCTTGATCTGGTCGACAGGAGTGCCATAACCGCCGCCGGATTTAAAGTTGCCATAGATTGTGTGAATTCCGTTGGAGGGATTATTATTCCTGGCCTTCTGAAAGCGCTGGGTGTTAATGACATTGTTGAGCTTAACACCACTCCTGACGGTAATTTTGCCCATAATCCAGAGCCGCTGCCTCAAAACCTTACGGATATATCTGAACTGGTGAGGAAAGAAAAAGCTGATATAGGGTTCGTGGTGGATCCTGACGTCGACAGACTTGCAATCATTTGCGAGGATGGAACGATGTTCGGGGAAGAGTACACCCTGGTATCAGTTTCTGACTATGTTCTGAAAAACAGGCCAGGAAATACGGTATCAAACCTTTCTTCAACACGTGCTCTTAAAGATGTTACCGAGCATTACGGCGGTAATTACTACACTGCGGCAGTGGGGGAGGTAAACGTTGTGGAGGAGATGAAGAAAAGAGGAGCAGTGATTGGCGGTGAGGGCAACGGAGGTGTGATCTACCCAGCATTGCACTACGGACGTGATGCCCTTGTGGGTATTTCTCTTTTTCTCAGCCATCTTGCGCTGAGCCGGATGAAATGTTCGGATCTCAGGAAAACCTATCCTGAATATTATATAGCAAAGAAAAGAATGGATCTTTCCCCCGGCACAGACTTCAGCAGGATACTTGACGATGTTAAGGATCATTTCAGGGACCTTCCTGTTGATCTGAGAGACGGGATGAGAATAGATACCGAAACTGGCTGGGTTCAGATACGTAAATCCAATACGGAACCCATCATCAGGATCTATGCCGAGGAGAGAAGCGTTGAAGCTGCCGAAAAACTGGCCGATACTGTAATCGAAATTGTTAAAAAAAGCAAATAAAATTCTTTTTTGGCTTAGCTCCGGAATAAATATTAAAGGATGGGTGTCTTTAGAGCGTAAGACAATTAATCCTAATAATTAAAAGATGTTAAATCTTTTATGCGAAAGTCACATTTGAATACTTTTGCAGGAATTAATAAGAAAACTTAAAATCAATTAGTATAGCGCCGATGAAAAAGTCAGTTATCATTACGGGTATTGTTGCAGTTCTGGCAATCATAGCCCTGATAGTTATTGGCAGGATATCCAGGAAGAAAGATGTTGCCAATCTGTATGTTGAAGCCAAAAGGGGTATGTTTGAGATCGTTGTCTCAACAACCGGAGAGCTTCAGGCGGAGCGATCAATGGATATAACCGGTCCGGATTTCACACAGAGCAGACAGATCAGAGCGGCAAATATTAACATAACCGACCTTGTTCCGGAAGGGACCCAGGTTAAGGAGGGCGATTATATTGCCACACTCGACAGGACCAATTTTGACAACACCCTGAAGGATGAACTTGAAAGGCTTACCACTCAGGAATCGAACCTCGAGGTAAAGATGCTTGACACCGCGGTGACACTGAGTGACCTGCGCGACAACATCAAGAACCTGAGGTTTGCTGTTGAAGAGGCAGAGATAACCCTTCAGCAGTCGAAGTTTGAACCTCCCACTACAATAAGGCAGGCTGAAATAGCGCTCGACAGGGCAAAACGTTCGCTTGAGCAGGCTATCAAAGGCTACTCGCTAAAGGTTGAGCAGGCAAGATCTGACATGAGAACAATACAGTTCAATCTTTCGGAACAGAGGCAGAGAGTATCGGATCTTCAGAGACTTCTTGAGAAATTTATAATTTATGCTCCGGCTGATGGTATGGTTATCTATAAAAGAGACAGGACGAATGCAAAAAGAAAAGTCGGCTCATCGATTTCTCCATGGGATAATGTTGTTGCTACTCTTCCGGACATGTCGTCGATGATCTCAAAGACATACGTGAATGAAATTGATGTAAGCAAGGTAAAGACAGGCCAGAAAGTTGAAATAATAGTTGATGCTTTTCCCGAGAGAAGTTACACGGGAGTGGTTACCTCAGTTGCCAATATTGGAGAGCAGCTTCCCAACGCTGATGCGAAGGTATTTGAGGTTACAATAAAGGTAAATGAATCAGATCCCATTCTGAAGCCTTCGATGACAACGGGGAACAAAATTGTCACACAGGTTGTTGAGGATGTAACTTACATACCTCTTGAGAGCGTCCAGAGGGGAGCCGACAGCATACCTTTCGTATATACCAGAAAAGGGGAAAAACAGATAGTTGTCCTTGGTGAGGAGAATGAGAATAATGTTGTCATCGAACAGGGGCTCGAAACTGGAACACAGATCTTCCTGAGCACTCCCGAAAAAGCTGAAAAGTTCAGACTTTCAGGCGAATCCCTGATTGCAGTTAACCAGGAACGTGCCAGGGCAAAGAGGGAAGAGGAGAGAAGAGCTGCCGAGGAGGCTGCAAAGGGGAACAACATTCAGGGTCCCGGTTTCCCCGGGGGAGATTTCCAGGGTGTACCGGGCGGTGAAATGACTCCCGAAATGAGGGAGCGTATGCAGCAGATGAGAGGAACCATGCCTCAGGGCGGAACAAGAGATACGGCTGCCATCAGAAGAATGATGCAGAGTAATCCTGAAATGAGGCAGAGAATGATGCAACAGAACGGAGGAGCGCGCAGGGATTCAGCAGCCCGACGTGGAAATACCGGACAGGGAGGACAGGGTCAGAGTACGCCTGCAGTAGCACCTAACAGAAATCAGAACTAATCATTAAACCAAAACGGTATGTTCAAATTCTTTTTCAGATATTTCCACGACATTGAGATCGCTGTCGAGTCGATAATCTCGAACAAGCTGAAATCAATGCTCACGGCTCTGGGTATCATTTTCGGGGTTGCCGCAGTGATTGCCATGCTTGCCATCGGAAAAGGTGCAAAGCAGGAAATCATGGATCAGATGAAAATGGTGGGCGTTAACAATATCCTCATCAACCCAATCGTGCAGGATCAGTCATCCTCGGGTTCGGAAGATACCGAAAAGCAGACGAAAAAGTTTTCAAGGGGATTAAGCATGCTCGATGTTGAGGCAATACGTGAGGTGCTTCCTTCAGTAAAGAGGATCAGTCCCGAGATATCCTTCAACTCGACTGCCATGATGAACGGTGTGAAATACAATGCAAAGCTGGTCGGGGTCTCAAATGATTATTTTGATTTGTATAACCTTCCTCTGGTTTCAGGAGCTTTCTTTAATGATTATCAGGAGGAAAACGGGATACAGGTCTGTATAATAGGAGCCAATATAAGGGCAAAATTCTTCAGCAAGATGGATCCCCTGGGGCAGTATATAAAGTTTAACGGAATATGGCTCAAGGTTATCGGCGTTCTTCAGAAGACAAATGTGAGCCTTACCGGATTCGAAGAAAAGGGGGTGAATGTTTATAACGACAATATTTATATTCCCATTCAGACAATGCTTCTCAGGTACCAGAACCGGGCGCTTGTCAATACAAAGCTTGTCTCTGAAGCTTCATCCAACATGATGATAATGGGTGGTCCCGGCGGCGGCATGGGTGGAATGTCGCGCGTTGTGGTCAGCAGTTCGGATGCATCGACAAACGCAGAAACAAACTATAA
>JAVEZS010000010.1:74437-77481 GCA_034002885.1 Bacteroidales bacterium | reverse complement strand
GACTTTACCTTCTATCATGAAGGAGAATTTGTAAGGATCAGGATGGCTGAAGATAAAAACACGGAGGCCCTTATAGTCGTCGACGGCAGGAAGCCATACTTCAGGGGAGAGGTGACTTTAAAACGTGATGAGGTAGCTTCTGCAAAAGCTCTCAGAGGAAAAGAAGCCACTGACAAATACGGTGAAGAGGGAACCCCCGGAGTGATAGAGATTACTACAAGACAACAGGCTGCTGAGACTGGAATGTATACAGCCCCGCCGGCTTCACGGCTAAGGCAAACCCGGGATCCCAATGATTACCCTGCTTTCCAGGGAGGAGATCTTATGGAGTTTCAGGAGTGGGTTGCTTCAAGGGTCAGCTATCCGGGCGAAGCCCTGAGCGGGAAAATTGAAGGATGGGTTTCGGTAAATTACACCATAAGCCCCGATGGCATTGTGAGCAGTACAGCAACTACGATGTCAGCAAATCCTGTCCTGAGCGATGAAGTCATCAGAGTTATCAAATCCTCGCCGAAGTGGGACCCTCCAAAGAACAAGGAAACTGCTAAACCATACAACTCTACAGTGACCCTTAAGTTTGAACTGCCCCGCAGGATCATAGCAGACCCTCCTTTCGTTGTTGTCGAAGCGATGCCCATGTATCCCGGAGGAGACGGGGAACTTCTGAATTTCATAAAGAACAACACGAAATATCCGGGAGATGCAGCAGCTGAACTTACTGAAGGAAGGGTAATAGTCAGATTCATTGTGACAACAGAAGGAAAGACGGAAGGAATAACTGTTCTGAAAGGAATCGGTCCGCTCTTCGATGCCGAAGCAGTAAGGGTGGTAAGCCTGCTTGAAGGATGGAAACCCGGAATGCAGAATGGCAAAGCAGTCAACACCTGGTACATGGTCCCGGTTAACTTTTCCGTGCCGCAGGCAGAAAAATGAAAGTAAACACCTGAAAATTAAATTCTGGCGTATCGCAGTTTAACGAAGTTCCCGCTTTATATTTATCTATCTGCTGAAATGAGGCTTTGCAGGAATTTCCCGGCACATCAAACACCGGTGTGGAATAATCCAATTGCACGCTGCCTCAGAATTACGCTTTCCTAAAGATGAGCTGAGCTGACCACGCTCCGTCCTTTCTACGGAAAACAAAGAAACGGCATTTCTATTAGTCTGTTTATGTGAGCTTTAGATTTTGAAGGCTCAAATCTTTATTCACTTTCCTTTTATATTATTTAATTTTTACTATATTTAAAGACAACAACCTAAATATCTTTTATTAATCTAAACTTTATCCGAAATGGGAAACATTCTTGCAATCATTATCCAGCTTATCAGCGGAGCATTAGGCGGAAACGCAGCCGGCGCACTGATGAAAAAACTGTCGTTGGGAACTGTTCTTAACTCTATCGTCGGAATAATCGGCGGTGGATTAGGCGGTCAGTTGCTTGGAGCACTTGGTGTCGGGACAGCCACCGGTGGCGTTGACCTGGGCTCTATTATTGGAAGCATCCTCGGCGGTGGTGTAGGAGGAGGTGTCCTGATGGCTATTATTGCCCTTATTAAAAAAGCCTTGGGCAAATAGGGTCACCAGCCATCCTGTTCAATGAAATCAGCCATCTTGTTCATCATGTCAGCTTGCGGTGATACCAAACGAGGAAGACAGCTTTGATGCCCTCCGGAAGTCTGGAAGGAAATTAACCAGGAAATGTGCTGATTTTGTGTTAGATAATTCTGATTTCATATAATCCCGGAAACAGTTTGTAAAAACCTGAATCCGGGATTTTTTAATTGGTCCTTCTTGTTTTCAGACATCAACTTAGAATAAAAATACCGGAACTAAACCAGTTAAAGTCGCTCTTGCAATAATCATTGACTTTAAGGTTTTTTCCTTGAAAAACTTAACTATAAAATTTTAAATACCGAAAAATGAAAAGCAATTTTAAGACATTCATATTCCTCGTAGTCCTCACTGTTCTTTTCATTCTGGTGGGACAACTGATCGGAGGAACCCAGGGTGCGATCATAGCATTTTTCATTGCCCTGGCCATGAACCTGTTTACCTATTGGTTCAGCGACAGGATTGTTCTCAGGAGATACTCTGCCAGGGAAGTTGCAAGGACCGACAACTCCCGCTTGTACAACATTGTCGAGAATCTTGCCCTCAAGGCAGATCTGCCCATGCCAAAAGTTTACATCATTCCCGACAGAACGCCAAATGCCTTTGCAACGGGAAGAAATCCCTCGCATGCCGCTGTTGCTGCTACCGAAGGAATTCTTCAGATCCTCAATGATGAAGAACTTGCGGGGGTGATGGCTCATGAACTGACACATGTAAAGAACAGAGATACCCTTACCAGCACAGTGGCAGCAACAATCGTCGGCGCAATAACCATGCTGGGACAGATGGGAAGATACAGCGCTTCCTCAAGAAACAGAAATCCCCTTATCCTTATTGCCATTTTACTGGTTCCCTTTGCAGCCCTCCTGATCCGGATGGCCATATCCAGAGTCAGAGAGTATGCCGCCGATGAGGGCGGAGCCTTAATCTCCGGCAAACCTCTTGGCCTGGCAAATGCCCTGGCCAAACTGTCGCGGGGAGTTGTATCAAATCCTATCAGAACGGGGAATCCGGCCGACAGCCATTTGTTCATTGTAAATCCGTTTATGGGCGGCCTACAGAATTTATTAAGCACACATCCTCCTATGGAGGAAAGGGTAAAAAGGCTGAAAGATATGAAGGTGGGCTACTAAAACTATCTGAACATAAAATGATCCTCCTGGTACAAACAGGACAGGATTATAATAAAATAAACAACCCCTTATTGAATGCAGAATAAGGGGTCGTTATTGTAGTCCCACCAGGAATCGAACCTGAATTTAAGGTTTAGGAAACCTCCGTTCTATCCATTGAACTATGGGACCAGATTTTCAGGGTGTAAAATTATATCTTTTTTCGGGGATTTCAAAACAGATCCGATTTTGATATCTTCATTTATTGCCATAAACGTTAAGGCTCTCCAGGAATCCCTGCCTGGCTGCTGACGCAGTCA
>JAVEZS010000010.1:62322-74411 GCA_034002885.1 Bacteroidales bacterium | reverse complement strand
TTTAGGAAACCTCCGTTCTCTGCCTGATGGCAGACAGGCATCCATTGAACTATGGGACCAGATTTTCAGGGTGTAAAATTTTATCTTCATTCTCGGGATTACAAACCGCTCTTAATTTCCCTGATTACTGCCTCACCCGGCACCAATCACCTAGCAACAAGCACCCGGCACCAAGCACCCAGCACCAAGCACCCGGCACCAATCATTCTGCTCCCTTTTTTGTCAAATCCACAAACTTTCATAACTTCATGCACTAATTCTGCTGACAATGAACTGGATCGACTTCGTTATCATCATCCTGCTTGTTTTCGGACTGGCACGCGGATACATCAATGGCTTCGTAAAGGAACTGGCTTCACTTCTCGCCCTTATACTCGGGATCTGGGGGGCCATTAAATTTTCCTCATGGACAGCAGCACGCCTCTATGACTACTTCGACATGACGGGAAGATATGTCGGGATAATAGCTTTCCTTGTCACTTTTATTGTAATAGTAATAATAATACATTTCATTGGACTGGTAATCGACAAGCTTACCGACAAGCTGTCGCTAGGATTCCTGAACTCCCTTGTCGGAATGGTTTTCGGAGTATTCAAATCGGCTCTCTTCCTGAGTATCATCTTTGTAGTACTTAACGCCATCGACGCCAAACACCACTTCCTTCCGCGCGAAAAGATCGAAAGCTCAAAATTTTATAACCCGATCGCCGACCTTGCACCGGCCATTTTCCCTATTATCGGGGAGGGTAACTTCGACAAAAGTTTCGACAGGTTTAAAAAGAAACCTGATGAGGTGACCATTTAAGCCACTTTGCTATCTTTGCACTTCTGATTTTAACCATGCTTTATGAATTTTGTTGAAGAACTGAAATGGAGAGGCATGATCCATGATATCATGCCCGGAACTGAGGAATTTCTTGCAAAGGGAGGTGCAAAGGGCTATATAGGATTCGATCCCACAGCCGATTCGCTTCACCTCGGTCATATGGTGCAGGTGATGCTGCTGGTCCATTTCCAGAGGGCGGGACATGTTCCTATTGCACTTGTTGGAGGGGCCACTGGAATGATAGGCGATCCTTCCGGCAAATCGGAAGAAAGAAACCTTCTCGACGAAACAACTCTCCGTAAAAATGAGGATGGGATAAAAAAACAACTGTCGCGTTTCCTCAACTTCTCAGCCGCCAGCTCCAACAGGGCAATAATGGTAAACAACTACGACTGGATGAAGGAGTACTCCTTCCTTGGATTCATAAGGGACATAGGAAAACACATCACCGTGAATTACATGATGTCAAAGGACTCCGTTAAAAAGAGACTGGGAGCCGACGCCCGTGAGGGTATGTCATTCACCGAATTCTCATATCAGCTTGTCCAGGGGACCGACTTCCTTCACCTTTACAACGAATACGGCTGCAGCCTGCAGATGGGAGGTTCCGACCAATGGGGCAATATAGTCACGGGAACAGAACTTATACGCCGCAAGACCGGAGGGGAAGCCTACGCCATGACAAGCCCTCTGATAACCAAATCGGACGGCACAAAATTCGGAAAAACGGAATCGGGAAACGTCTGGCTCGATCCTGAAAAGACTTCACCTTACCAGTTCTACCAGTTCTGGCTCAACGTTTCAGACGAGGATGCGGCACGCTATATAAAGATCTTTACCCTCCTTGGTAAAACCGAGATCGACTCACTCATAGAATCACACAACCAGGCCCCCCACGAAAGGATACTCCAGAAAAGACTTGCCGAAGAAGTTACCGTGATGGTGCATTCAAGGGAAGAGTTTGAATCTGCAGTGGAAGCCTCACAGATACTCTTTGGAAAAGGAACAACCGAATCGCTGAGGAAAATGAACGAGAACACGTTCCTGTCGGTTTTTGAGGGAGTTCCTGTCTCGGATGTGGCTCACGACCTGATAAAGGCCGGAGTGACTGTAACGGACCTCTGTTCGGCTCTTACGGGGATATTCCCCTCGAAGGGAGAACTCAGACGGATAGTCCAGGGCGGCGGACTGAGCATAAACAAGGTAAGGATAGATGATCCTGAGCTTATAATAACCGACGATCAGCTTCTTAACAATAAATACCTGCTCGTCCAGAAAGGGAAAAAAAGCTATTTCCTCGTGAGAGCCACCCGATAACTACCGCAACAGGTCGGCAGCTATTATCGATACATCGTCAAAAAGCCCGGGATTGTTATCCGGTATGCCCATCTTTTCAAGCATTTCCCTTATGTTTTCCTCAACCGGTCTTGTATTCTTTATATGGTTGATTATCTCCCTGGTAAGGATTTCCTTCCCGTCATCTCCCTTGAGATCGGAAAGACCGTCGGTATAGCATACTATCTTGGAGGTGTTCCCGATGTTCACGTTCTTCTGTGTAACCGGAGGTATATCATCTATCATTCCGATGCCCACGCATATCGAATCGAGATGGAGCACCATACCGGTCATCGTATCGTATAAAACCGGCGGGTTATGCCCGGCATTTATATACTCGAGGATCCCCGATTCCTCATCGTAGCGGGCCACGAAGAAGGTTATGAACTTCTCTCCGGCAGCGTTTGAATTGATAAGGTCATTCAGACGGTGAATAAGCTCTTCCAGACCGATGTCGTGAGAAAAGAGAGCTCTCAGGGCAGCCTGAAAGTTCGACATCAGAAGAGCGGCGGAGATGCCCTTTCCTGAAACATCGGCTATACAGATCCCTGTTTTTGTGGCGGAAAGTCTTATGCAATCGTAATAATCACCTCCAACCTCAAAATGAGGATAATAGAATCCGCTGACAACAAGATTGTCTGTCCGCGGCATCATTTTATTCCCGGGAATGAGCTTCTGCTGCATCCTCGCTGCAAGTTCCAGCTCCTTCTTAATTGCTTCCTGACGAAGGCTTTCCTTTGAAAGCCTGATGTTCTCTATCGCAACAATTATAATGCTTGAGATAGTCTGGATGAAATTAAGATGCTTAATAACCGGGCTTACTCCCCTTCCTTCTTCGTCGATATCGCCGATAAGAATAAAAGCAAGCGGCATGTTGTTGTTGTGAACCGGAATTATTATGTCGGCTCCCTCGATACCTACTTCCTCGCTGGGGAAAGTGGTGTCGGTGAATCTCAGAAGCTGCGTTTCAACGTCCGTCTCTCTTTCAAGTCTTTCAGGGAAACCCGCGTTAAAAAGACATTCCCAATGTCCGGAATGCTTGAAGATAAGGATCTTGCCAATCCCAAGGTTGTTGCGCAGGATGGAGTCGTATTTTAAGAGAAGCTCGCCTGTCGGCAGATTTGCATTTATCGACAGGGTAATGTTGAGAAGTGCATCCAGCTTGAACCTGGATATGCTTAATCTGTCAGGCTTTTCTCTTTTCTGACTCATTACGGGTTATAACTTGGCCCTTTCAATATAGGACCTGTTTGCAGTGTCGATCCTGATCTTATCACCCACATTTATGAAAAGGGGAACCATAACGGTGCTTCCCGTTTCGATGGTGGCCTGCTTGAAAGTGTTTGTTGCTGTATCGCCCCTGAGGCCGGGTTCGGTGTATGTCACTTCAACCACCACAAACTGCGGAACCTCTACTGACAGTACGGAATCGGTGTCGGCATGGTAGACAACCTCAACATTCTCTCCTTCCTTAAGGAATTCATGAGCGTCGATCAGTTCCTCGGGAACATGTATCTGCTCGTATGTCTCAAGATGCATGAAATAGTATCCAACTTCATCGCTGTAGAGATATTGGTAGGGCCGTCTTTCCACTCTTGCCACATTGACTTTTGTGCCCGATGAAAATGTGTTGTCAAGCACTCTTCCTGTCTTTATATTTCTGAGTTTTGTTCTTACGAAAGCCGGTCCTTTCCCGGGTTTAACATGCTGGAACTGCACTATGGTGTGAAGTTCCCCGTTGTACTCAATCACCAGTCCGTTCCTGAAATCTGCAGTACTTGCCATAAATCCTAAGTTACATTTAAATTATCTCAATCCTTCTTATTTAATTATCTCGAGCGGATATTTCAGCCCTTCATAGCTGACGATCTCCGCAACAAATCCGCCGACAAATATATCAAAACGGATCTTAACCGGTAAAAAATTTTTATCAGCCGTGAACCAGAAGGTTACATCTTCCTGTGTTTTGAACAATCGTCCAACCTCGGTAACCGGATTGAACTTAAGGCATTTTATTTTCCCGACCTTGGTCCTGATCTCCTCTGTCCCGTAGTATTTCATCGTTATCGGATAAAGCTCATCGGTAAACCAGGTGTTTATTGTAATCATGTCACCTTTCTGGAATTTTTCATAAGCCGGCAAATGATGATTCCTGAAATAATAAAAGCATGAAAGAATATCATGAATTCCTTTCTCTGCAACATGGATCCCTGTAAGGTCGCTTGTGAGAATAGTTGAATCGGGCCTTGAATAATGGTCAAATACCACTTCATTATATTTCCTGTACCTCCCCTCACGGATATTCCTCACCGAGAAGAGACAAAGTTCAGTCTCGGGCTCTATATAGCTTTCGTAAACATCCTTGACCTTAAAGATGGCGTCGACCATCCCTGTCGTCCTTCCTGTAAGGATCGAATGCCATACTTCCCTGCCACGGAAGGTGTCGGTTTTCAGTTCGAAAGTTGCCACTCCGCCCTGAAGCACTCCGTACCTGACCTCGTAATTTACCTTTTCCCCGGGTTTATATGTTGAGGCCTGCCCGGCAAGCAGGGCCGGAACAAGAAACGCTGTAATCAAATATCCTGTAATCCTCATTCTGGTTTTCTTTTTAAGTATCTGAACACTATCAGACAAATTACTTGCCAAGGATATTTTTTTTAGGTTGGGAAGTTATGAAATCTTTTAAATAAAAGGGCTCAAAATAGGCTACATCTTCGAATCTGTGCCTGCTAAGTGCTTCGTATGCAGGTTTATGCATGTATTCTGCCGATACCCGGAAGTCCCCGAAAAATTCTGTATCCGGTCTTCTCATAACATTGCTGCATTTGGTTGCACCATCGCCGAAAACAAGTACCCTGATCCCTTCGGGTATATCACTGAAAGATTCCTCTCCTATAATCTCCGCTGTAACATTCTTCAGTATCTCCCCGCCTGACGTTAAAACTGAATAGTAAACTTCCATCCGTCTTGCATCAATGGCAGGAATAAGAAGAGAATCACCCCCGAGGCCGAATCTAAGCCTTTCTTCCTCCCTGATTCCATAAAACATCGACAGGGTGGTCTCAATCCCGATAAGCGGTATTGATGCCCCGTAGGCAATTCCCTTTGCAGCAGAAACACCTATGCGGAGGCCTGTATACGAACCAGGACCTTTGCTTACTGCTACAGCACTCAGATCAGCGGCCTTTATACCAGCCTCTCCGAGAAGCTCCTGAACAAAAACAGTGAGCCTGGAGGCATGCGACCTTTCATCACTGCTCTCTCTTGTTCCCACAACTTCGTCAGGACTGCAAAGGGCCACTGAACATACAGGGCCAGAGGTCTCAAGGCAGATTATCATTTGTGAAAAGATCTTCCGTTTTACTTCACGGAAAAAAGTTCATCCTTCCCGACAACTTCAATCAATGTGCTGTCGGATAGCTTTTTACTGATAGCGCTGAAAGGTGCTGAAATGACCCTTTCTCCTGTGTTAACCCCCGACAGGATCTCAATATAACTGTTATCCTGTATCCCGGTCTTTACATCCCTGGCCAGAGCCCTTTCGCCGTCGGTGACAAATACAAGTGTTCTGACCACCTCGTCGGAGGGCCTTGTTACAACCATGGTGGTATCGGTCCTTGTTGTTACTGACTGAATCGGAACAGCCAGAACATCAGACTTTGTTACTGTCTGTATCTCCACGGTGGCTGACATACCCGGTCTCAGCGGATGGGGTGCTCCCTCCCTGGCAAGATCCATATAGGATTCGGGAAGAACAAGTATTTTGACATCGAAATTGGTGACCTGATCTGCTGATACTCCTGTTGTCTTTGCTGAATTGGCGATTTCGGTCACGATACCCCTGAACTTGTAATCGACATAGGCATCAACTTCAATCAGTGCCGTATCCCCCAGTTTAACACGCGGTATGTCATTCTCATTTACCTCAACCTGAGCTTCCATCCTCGAAAGATCAGCAACCCTAAGCATTTCCGTTCCGGCCATCATACCGGTTCCCGCAACCCTCTCGCCAAGCTCTACCAGAAGCATCGAAACATTTCCCGTCATGGGTGAATAAATAGATGTCTTTACAAGGTTCTCGTTTGCCTCTTTCAATGACGCTTCTGCACTTATAACGGAATAACGGGCAGCATCAACCTCTGCCTTCGCTACTGAATAAGATGCCTCAGATTGTTCAAAGTCCGACTGTGAGATTGCCTGCTCGCTGAAAAGCTGCTGGGTCCTTTTGAAAGAGAGTTCTGCCTGGATGAATTGTGCTTCAGCCTGGGCAAGCCTTGCACGGGCCGAGCTTATCGCTGCCATCGACCTGTCTTTCTGCGAAATATAAACATCGGGCTTTATCCTGATAAGAAGTTGCCCCTTTTCCACCGGATCACCTTCCTTAACCGTCAGCTCAACTATCTCACCCGAAACATCGGGAGTTATCTTGACCTCTTTTTCGGGCTGGATTTTACCGTTGGCAGTAATGGTTTCAACAATGGTTCGCATCTCCGCGTTTTCAACCGCCACCTTGACTGTGGCTGCCTTTCCGATCCACCCGGCCTTCTTCCCTATAATGGCAAAGACCACAAGAACTATCACAACCAGAACAAGGATTTTCAGCAGTTTATTGTTTTTCATGACTATAAGCCTTATTTTGAAGTTATTGCATTAAGATTTATGGGTAATCCCTTATAAAAATCAAGTACTTTCGTCTTGAAGATGAATTCATACTTTGCCTGCGACATGTCGGACTGTGCATTTAACAACTGGGTCTTCGATGCGTTGTAATCGACAGGGGTGATCATCCCGACATTGAACTTCTGCTCCGTGTATCTGAACGACTCCTCCGACGAACTCACAGCCTTGAGACTTGCATTGTATTTCTTGAGGGCGGCAACGGCGTCGGTGTAGGCCTGCTGGATATCCTTGTAGAGTTCCTTTCTGGTACCTTCAAGCGTGTACTGACTGTTCTCCACTGCAAGTTTTGAATTAGAGATGTTCCTGTTGACCTGCCATCCGTTAAGGACAGGGATACTGAGCGACAGGCCCAGCCCGTAGTTCTTGTTGTTTTTAAGCTGTTCATCAAAGGATTGCAAGCCCGGCATATCCTTTATGAATGAGTAACGGGTGCCGAAGGTGTGGCTCATCGAGATGCTGGGAAACCTCCCTCCCTTAGCTATCCTGAGATCATATTCGCTCGCCGTGAGCTTTAGCTCAGAACTTTTTATCTCAGGCCTGGTCTGAAGAGCCAGACTGAAAATTTCCTCAACATTGCCGGTTATCACCGAATTCTGCTCGACATTTATCTCAGGAACCTCTATCTCAAAACCGGCAGGTGTCTCCAGTTCCAGAAGCTGTGTCAGGTTAAGATAGGATATCTCGAGCTGGTTCTTCATCGTGATGAGGCTGAGCTCTTCCTGTGCAGCCTGTGCCTCGATCTGCAGAAGGTTCCCTCTCGCCACGCTTCCGGCATCAACAAGCTTGCGGGTCTTCTCTATCTGCTGAAGGGTTATGTTTAGCTGGTTCTCGTTCGCGGTGACCAGCTCCCTGTTGAGAAGTATCTGAAGATACGCCATGGCCACGCTCAGCGAGACATTGTCGCGGATGCGCCTCAGATCCTGCTCTCCGGCAAGAAGCTCATATTTGTACTTCTGAATGGTGTTGATGTTCTGCATTCCGCTGAACACATTTGTCCGTCCTCCGAAATAAAAATAGTCCTGCTGTACAGTCTGGTTATAAAATGTATAGGTGTTCTGGTCGAGGGCACGCCCGAAAGAGTAATCGTGCGAAACCTGGCCGTTAAGCACCGGAAGCAGATTGAGCTTCGACTGATCGAGGGCATTCTTCTGTACCTTTGTCTGGATTGTCTGCTGTTTGACCTGAATGTTGTGATCAATTGCATAGGTGATGCACTCCTCCAGCGACCATACCTTCTGCTGGGCAGTTGCCCCCTGGGGGAAAATAAAAACCGATGCAAAAATAAAAGGAAGGATTTTTTTCATCGCGGTCCTTGTGAATATTAATAAGGGATACTTCGACATATTAATAACAGACCCTGATTTCCCCGTGATGTTGCATAGCCCATGCCTGCACCTGGAGTCAGGGTTTTTAATTTAAGGTTACGAAGATAAGCAAATAGGTTTAAATGGCATGTTCAGATCAGTGAAATTTGACATTCCGCATTTTTTCGGGATTATTTTTTTCTCTCCGGGTAAAATAACTAACTTCACAGCCGGTAATAAAATCAATTAGTTATGCTTCACTATAAAGAATTAGGATTAGTAAATTCAAGAGAATTATTCAGGGACGCAGTAAAGGGCGGATATGCCATCCCTGCATTCAACTTCAACAACCTTGAGCAGCTCCAGGCCATAATAAGCGCCTGTGTTGAAACAAAATCACCGGTTATCCTTCAGGTCTCCAAGGGGGCGCGCAAATATGCCAACCAGACCCTCCTGCAGTACCTGGCAAAAGGAGCAGTGGAATATTCAAAGGAACTTGGCTGCGCAATACCGATTGTTCTGCATCTCGATCACGGTGATTCATTCGAAACATGCAAGTCGTGCATCGAGACCGGCTTCTCTTCGGTGATGATCGACGGCTCCCATTTCCCTTACGAGGAAAATGTCAGGCTTACACGCCAGGTTGTGGAATTTGCCCACCAGTTCGATGTGACCGTTGAGGGCGAACTGGGAGTGCTGGCAGGAATCGAGGATGAGGTGTCATCAGAACATTCATCCTATACAAGACCTGAAGAGGTTGAAGACTTTGTAAAAAAGACAGGAGTCGATTCACTGGCAATATCCATAGGAACATCCCACGGAGCTTTCAAGTTCAAGGTTAAACCCGGTGAACTTCCTCCTCCCCTGCGCTTCGATATCCTTGAAGAATGTGAAAGAAGGATCCCCGGATTCCCGATAGTACTTCACGGAGCTTCTTCAGTGCCCCAGGACATCGTTGCCGAGATCAACCAGTACGGCGGAAAGATGGAAAATGCCGCAGGAGTATCCGAGGAACAACTTCGCAGGGCTGCAGGTTCAGCTGTATGTAAGATCAATATCGACAGCGACGGCCGTCTGGCAATGACAGCAGCTATCCGTAAGGTGTTCGTTGAGAAACCTGGTGAATTCGATCCGCGCAACTACCTCGGACCGGCACGCGATAAACTTAAGGAGCTCTACAAGCACAAGATAGTCAATGTGCTTGGCAGCGCAGGAAAAGCATAGGCCTTCTCAATAACTTGTAACTTTTATTGTAAAGAGAATTAATGTAGCCCCGGGGACCGTTGCCTTAACTTCAGGAAAACATCTCCAAAGCAAATGATGACAGGGATTCGGATTTAAAACAGAATAAAAGTTTTAAATATAGTATCAAATTGAAAGCCAGCCATTAACAGGCTGGCTTTTTGCTTTCTGTTAAAAACTTGAAAAATCTGAAAGCAGAACGGATGGGGCTTTGATTATATTAGCGTTCAAATTCATCAGGGGAGGTTTTGAAGAGGATCCCAAATAAGGAAAAACAACTGAAGAGAGAGAACAGGATCTCGGTCATGCTTAACAACAGGGAAGCAAGGGCTCTTGGTATCTACTGCACCAGGTACCGTGTAAAAAGCAAGTCGGAATTCCTCAGGGAAACCCTTATGAAGGCCATCCTCAAAAGGTTTGACGAGGAGCATCCCTCCCTCTGGGAAGAGCCGGAACCCACCCTCTTTACCCGCAATAACGGAAACAGATAGGCCTTTCCATCCCGCTTTCTGACGGCTCCCACAGAATAAAAAACCCTTGTCTGCGTTAATTATGCAGATGGAAGAGTTGAATCGATATACGGCGGATCCTACAAAAAGGACCCCTAGAATTGTGCTTGAACCCGGAAGGATATTCATTCTCGGACGTTCGATCCCGGAGAATCCGGGTGATTTTTACCGTCCGGTTTACGACTGGATCAGCAACTATGCTGCCGTTAACGGCAACAAGACAACAATAGAACTGGGCTTCGAATATATAAATACAAGCTCCACAAAATGGATCTATAATATCATTAAACTTATTGCCGGGATGAAGAACCTGGCCAAAAGCGTCAAAATACTCTGGTACTACGACCAGGGCGATGATGACATGTGCGAACTCGGCTTTATTCTCAAGTCGCTCGTCGAATGCCCTTTCTTTGTTATCGAAACAAAAGGAATGGACCGCATGCCGGATGAGAGCTTTGTTTTCAATACAATCTGACCGGGAGTTATCTCATTTATAAAATTTTCATAATTTTGCAGGGCAATTTTCCTGACACTGACCCATGGTGTAATTGGTAACACGTCGGATTTTGGTTCCGCAGAGTCCTGGTTCGAGCCCAGGTGGGTCAACAGAAAGAATGAGAGAGAGAGTGAGAGCGATGGCCTCACTCTTTCTTTTACTCACTCCCGCACTCACACTCACACTCACACTTACACTTGTCAGACGGATCGCATTGTCCGTGTAACCGTTAGTATTTTCCTAACATTATCTTTCGGAGAGCAGTTTTAAGAGAGGGGCATTTTTATAGTAATTTGCTGTCCCAGGCTTCTTTTCTGTCAGGGGTCTTTCGTCAGCGAGTTGGTTCAGATAATTTGCTGAAGTTATCCTTGAGACATTTAAGTCCCGTTGTATAAAATCTTTTCTTGTGTATGGATGGCTAAAGAGGTTGTTAAGTAAATCCTGGCTGTAGACTTTATAATTGTCTCGTAATGTGCGTTTATAGCTCATCATTAACTCACGGATCTTTACTATTAAGTCAATAGTCTCTTTTGAAGTTTGTTCCAGCAGCTTGTCCGTGTTATTCTGCGTGATTGTTACTTATCGTAGTGATATCGGCAGCTATAGATAAGTAATTCATTTTCAATCACCTGATATACTAATCTATGTTCATGATCGATACGTCTTGACCATAACCCTGCCAGATCATATTTTAAGGGTTCAGGTTTACCAATTCCAGAATAAGGTGTTGAATGAATGTCTTTAATTAAAGTGTTAATTTTCTTTAGATTCTTTCTATCCTCTGCTTGCCAGAATAGATAATCCTCCCAAGCATTTTTGGAAAAGGTAATCCTCTTCATTCTTCAATGAGATTGCTTTGGACAGTTTTTCCAGACTGCATTTGTTCAATTGACTCGTAGAGTCTTTGAGCGTTCTTTTTTGAACTCAGCAGGTGTAATGTTTCCATAATGGAATTATACTCTTCCAGGGAGATCAATACAGCACCTTTTCCTGAACCACGTTTGATTATCAGGGTTTCATTGTTAAACTCCACACTATCAAGGTAGTCCTTAAGCTCTTTTCTGAATTCTGAATAGTTTGCTGCAATCATACTTGAATTATTAAGGTGTTAATTGAGTACAAATATACGTACTTAATTGCGTAATCGCAAATTTAGTGCAAAATATTTGTTCATGCAGCATAACGTTAGGCGGTATGTGCAGTTGGCACAAAGTCGCGGTGGCGCGTGTTTTTACACTCGTGATGGCATATCCCTTTATCACTGACTTACTTATTGAAAATGCTGTAATCGGAGGGATTAAACATTTCTGCAATTCCATCTAAAACTTTTTATCTCCTGCAATAGTAATATATCCCTTGCTGTATATAGCCTATTCACCTATTTCTCATTTTCAATCCATGCAAGAGTTACATGTTAAATATTCTCACAAATATTGAGTCACTGAATTGCCCGTCTGAATATATTGACTCTGAAATACCCTTCAGTTTTGTGACTATACATCTGATTGGCATCAAATCATTGCAAATTAATTTGATATGTTGGAAAAAGTGCTTATATTAAGATTGTTTAATGATAGGGCTGGTTGGTTTGTCCGCAATGAATCGTTATGGTATTAAAATCATAAAAGGAGGTGAATAATGGCTTTAATGATTGGCGCCGAATGCATGTCATGCGGCATTTGTATCGAGGAGTGCCC